>JAJDTX010000030.1 GCA_022826925.1 Bryobacterales bacterium | reverse complement strand
GCCCGGACAGGCCCCCGGAAGAGCCCCCCCGGCCGGTCCCCGCGGCGGGCCAGCCTCGCTCGCGCCTCGCGGCGCGCGCAAAACAGCGGCCCAAGGGCACCAACGCCCCAGCAGGCCGCCGTCTAACAACCACCCTAGCACCCGCACCCGCCCGCGCGCAAGTCTTTGCGGAAATTATTTCGCCGGGTCTGCCGCGGGGCCGCTGCTACACTCGATGGCGTCATGCACCGCATACTACCGGCCCTTCTGACCTGCAGCCTAGCGCTCGTGCTCGCTGCCCCCGTGTCCGCGCAACTGCTGGCGGCCCGCGAGAACCCGCTCGCGGTCGGGCGCCACCACCTCAACGTCACCGATGTCGAGGCGCACAAGCGATTCTGGGCAGAGCTGCTCGGCGGACGGATGGCCAAGTTCGGCAAGACGCAGGTGGTCAAGCTCCCCAACACGCTGCTGTTCCTGCGGGAGAAGCCTCCGACCGGAGAGAGCGACGGCAGCACCATCAACCACCTTGGCTTCAAGGTGCCGGACCTGCACGGCCTAGTCCCGAGGCTCAAGGCCGCGGGCATCGAGATGGTCACCACCGAGGTCGTGGCCGGCGCTACTTCGGACGTCCACCACAACACCGGCCAGAACGTGTACATGGCGTTTGCCAAGGGACCGGACGGCGTTCGCGTAGAGCTGATGGAGAACAAGGAGCTGGACGGCATCGACAGCCACCACATCCACATCTTCACTGCCGACGACGAAGCCACACAAGCGTGGTACGTCAAGCACTTCGGAGGCAAGCCCGGCACGCGCGGACCGTTCCGCAAGGCCGACGTGCCGGGGATCGAGCTGACCTTCGCCAAGGCCGACGGACCGGTCGAACCGACCAAGGGCCGGGCGGTGGATCACATCGGCTTCGAAGTGGACGATCTGGAGAGCTTCTGCAAGAAGCTCGAAGCCGAAGGCGTGAAGTTTGACGTCCCGTTCCGCAAGAGCGAGAGTACCGGCCTGTCCGTGGCGTTCCTGACCGATCCGTGGGGCACCTACATCGAGCTGACCGAGGGGCTGGACAAGTTCTGAGCCGCGCGGGCTAGTCCCCGCCGGCTGGCACATCGCCGAATCCGTCCGGGTGCCGGGCAAGGCCCGGCCTCGCCCGGAGCGCGGGCAGGTTGCAGGGCGGGAAACCGAAGCGCTGCTGCGGTGCCTGCTAACATAGGTCTCTTCTTTCCCGTCACCTCAAGGAGCATCCAAGCATGGCTTTCTCGGTCCCCGACCTACCTTACGATTTCGGCGCGCTCGAGCCGCACATCGACGCGCGCACGATGGAGATCCACCATGGCAAGCACCACGCCGCCTATGTGGCCAAGCTCAACGCCGCCGTGGCCGGAACGCCGCTGGCCGAGATGGACATCAATGACCTGGTCGCCAATGCCGACGCGGTGTCCAACCCCGCGATTCGCAACAACGGCGGCGGCCACGCGAACCACTCGCTGTTCTGGACCGTCATGAGCGGCGCGGGCGGCGGGGAGCCATCGGGAGACCTCGCCGCGGCCATCGACGCGGCTTTCGGCAGCTTTGCGGGATTCCAGGAGAAGTTCTCGGCCGCGGCGGCCAACCGGTTCGGAAGCGGCTGGGCCTGGCTCAGCGTGGATGGCGGCGGATTGGCCGTCGAATCGACGCCCAACCAAGACACGCCCCTGATGGATGGCCGCACGCCCATCCTCGGCATCGATGTGTGGGAGCACGCCTACTACCTGAACTACCAGAACCGCAGGCCCGACTACATCGCGGCGTTCTACAACGTCATCGATTGGAACGCCGTGGCAGCGCGGTTCGCGGCCGCAGGCTAGACCGGCTTCGCACTGCGCGACCGCTAGGACCTCACAACGCCGGCTGGGAAACGATCCGGCCGGAACGCCCGAGCCCACTCCGGGCTGGCGCCTTCCAGCACTTGGTCCGCGAGCAGCTCTCCGCTGAGCGGCGCCAGCAGAATGCCCTTGCGGAAGTGGCCGGCCGAGACGAACATGTCCGCTTGGCCGGGCACGGGGCCGACGGCAGGGTGCATGTCAGCGCAGTGCGGCCGAAAGCCAGTCCAGGCGCTGGTGAACTTCACGTCGCGCAGAGCGGGAAACAACCCGCTCCACTCCTGCCGGATCGCGCCGACGACCGCATCGTCCAAGCCCTCGCAGAACCCCACGTCCTCCTCGGAGCCGCCCCCTGCCAGAGGCCCGCTGGCGAGTTGCCAATAGTAGAAATGTCGCCCGATGACCACGTTTCGAAGGGTTTCAGCGGGCTGCCCGTCCGTTGCGATCAGGGTTCCTCGCAACGGTCGGATCGGCGGGCTCCAGCCTAGCATCCGTGTCAGCAGCGGCGTCCAGGCCCCGGCTGCGAACACGACCTTGCCGACGCTGATCCGGCCCGCGCCGGTCGTGATGACGGGACCGTCCGACGACACGTCTCGCACTTCCTCTCCCAGGCACATGCAGGCGCCGCGCCGGCGCAACCACGCAGCGATCCCGGAGGCGAGCTTCAGGGGGTGTATCGAACCGTCGCCGGGGAAGTGCAGCGCCGGACCACGATGACGCAGCCTCGGCTCTCGCTCCGCGAGCTCTGCGCCGGCCAGCAGCTCGGCCTCGAACCCTGCCGCACGAGTGCGGTCCACCCGGTCCGCGGCCCAGGCCGCTTCTTCGTCGGCCAGCAGCTCCAGCAATCCGCTGGACACGTGATCGCACGGAAACCGCTCGTGCAGCCCGGCGTGCTGGGCCGCCGCTCTGCGGACGATCTCGGGGCTGGCGAAGCTGAGGCACTCGTGCGCCGGCCACAGCCCGCCGGCGCTAGCACCTGTCGATTCGCCGCACACGCTGGTGCGATCGATTATCACGAGCCGGCCGACACCCCGGCGACTGAGCGACAGCGCGGTGCAGAGGCCGACGAGGCCGGCGCCTATGATGGCGACATCGGCCGTCGCGGGGAGCGGGTCCGACGACAGCAGCGCAACGCGGGACTCCGCCGGAAGCGTCCGGTTCCAGATCGAATCCCGCAAACCGCCATGGTATCAGCGAACAGGCGCTCGCAGGCCGCAAGTGCCGGCCGTCCCGCGCCCGCCGTGCGGGGCATCAGGAGGCCAGGGCTTGCAAGGCAGGAACCAGGGCAAAGCGCATCGAGTCACCGTCTCGTTCCACGCTCACGGTGTCCCCTGCGCCGAAGCGCCCCTCGAGCACGGCCAAGGCCAGCGGATCCTGAATGAGCCTCTGGATGGCCCGCTTCATCGGCCTGGCGCCGAACTGCTGGTCATAGCCCTGGCTGACCAGCAGCTGCTTGGCGGCCGAGCTGACCTCGAGCGCCAAGCGCTTGTCAGCCAGCAAAGCCTTCACCCGCGCGAGCTGCAATTCGACGATCGTGTCGAGATCCTCCTTTCGCAGGTTGTTGAAAACGATGATGTCGTCGACCCGGTTGAGGAACTCGGGACGAAACGTCCGCCCCAGCTCGTCGAGGAGGCTGCGGCGCATGCCGCCGTGATCCCCTCCGGCCCGGTCGGTCAGCGAGAAGCCTATGGAGCCGCTGCCGAGGATGTCTTGGGAGCCGACATTGGAGGTCATGACGATGACCGTGTTGGCGAAGCTGACTGTCCGGCCCTTGCCATCGGTGAGCCGGCCGTCCTCCAACACCTGCAGCAAGACGTTGAACACGTCTGGGTGCGCCTTCTCGATCTCATCGAGCAGGACGACCGAGTACGGCGAGCGGCGCACGTGCTCGGTCAGCTGGCCCCCCTCGTCGTGGCCCACATAGCCCGGCGGGGCGCCGATCATGCGGGAGACGGAGTGCTTTTCCATGTACTCCGACATGTCCACGCGGACCATCGCCTTGCGCGAATCGAACAGGAACTCCGCCAGCGCCTGCGCCAGCTCGGTCTTGCCCACGCCGGTCGGGCCTAAGAAGACGAAGGTCCCGATCGGGCGATCCGGATCGCTCAGTCCGGCGCGGCTGCGGCGCACGGCGTTCGACACCGAGCTGACAGCGCTGTCTTGCCCGATGACCTTGGCGCGCAGCGCGTCGTCCATGTGAACGAGCTTTTCCACCTCCCCCTGCAGCATCTTGGCCACGGGAATGCCCGTCCACTTGGCTACGATGCGGGCGATATCCTCCTCGACCACCTCTCCCTGGGAAAGAGCGCTGTCGCCGCGCCGCGACTCGAGCTCGGCAGTCGCCCTGCCTAACTCCTGCTCCGCCTTGACCAGCTGGCCGTAGCGGATCTCGGATGCGGCGGCGAGGTTGCCTTCGCGGGCCGCGGCCTCCTGCGCGTTGCGCAGCCGCTCGATCTCCTCCTTGAGCCGCTTGACCTCGTTGATCTGCTCCTTCTCGCGCTGCCACTGCTGACGCAACAGCGACGACTCGGCGCGCAGCTCTTCCAGCTGGCTCTCGACGGCCGCGAGGCGCTCGGCCGAAGCCTGGTCGCCCTCCTTCTGGAGCGCCTGGCGCTCGATCTCGAGCTGGATCACCTTGCGCTCCATGCGGTCGACCTCGACCGGCACGGAGTCCACCTGCATCCGGAGCGTCGCGCCGGCCTCGTCGACCAAGTCGATCGCCTTGTCCGGCAGGAAGCGGTCGCTGATGTAGCGATCCGACAGTGTCGCTGCGGCCACCAGCGCGGCGTCTCGGTAGCGCACCGAGTGGTGGATCTCGTAGGTTTCCTTCAGCCCCCGCAAGATCGCGATGGTGTCCTCGACTGAGGGCTGCTCGACCAACACGGTCTGGAAGCGTCGCTCGAGGGCGGCGTCCTTCTCGACGTGCCGGCGGTACTCGTTCAGGGTGGTCGCCCCGACGCAGCGCAGCTGCCCGCGAGCAAGCGCGGGCTTGAGCATGTTGGCCGCGTCCATCGAGCCCTCGACGGCACCCGCCCCAACAAGGGTGTGCAATTCGTCAATGAAGCACACGACGGCGCCGTTGGCCTCTTCGATCTCGCGCAACACGGCCTTCAGGCGCTCCTCGAACTCGCCCCGGAACTTCGTGCCGGCCACCATCGAAGGCAGGTCCAGTGCCACCAGGCGCTTGTCCTTGAGCGATTCGGGCACGTCGCCATTGACGATCCTCTGGGCGAGGCCTTCCGCGATGGCGGTCTTGCCCACGCCGGGCTCGCCAATGAGGACGGGATTGTTCTTGGTGCGGCGCGAGAGCACTTGGATCACCCTGCGGATCTCCTCGTCGCGCCCGATCACCGGGTCGAGCTTGCCTTGCCGGGCTTGCTCGGTAAGGTCGAGGGCGTAGCGCTCGAGAGCCTGGTACTTGTCCTCGGGGTTCTGGTCGCTGACCCGCTGGGTCCCGCGGATGGAGGCCAGCGCTTGCAGGATGGCCTCGTGGGTCGCCCCCAGTTCCTCCAGCAGCTTGCCTGCGGGGTCGCGCTTCTGAACGCTGACGGCCAGCAGCAGATGCTCGGTGGAGACATAGTCGTCCTTGAACTGGCGCGCCTCTTTCTCCGCCCGCGCGAAGACCGCCTGCAGCGCCTGGTCCAGGTGCGTCCCGCCGGCGACGCCGCGCACGGAGGGTATGGCGTCCAAGACGGGTCGCAGCTTGGCGGCGGTGTCGTCGGCGGAGATGCCGAGCTTGGCCAAGACGGCTTGAACGATGCCGTTCTCTTCCGCTGCGAGCGCCGCAAGCAGGTGCGCGGGCTGCAAGGTCTGGTGATCGGCCTCTGCGGCAAGCAGCTGTGTCTGCCGGACGGCTTCCTGGGCTTTCTGGGTGAACCGCTCGAATGGAATCATGGCTTGTACCCTCTATCGGACCTGGCTCGACGCTCTTGGCTCGCGCCGCGGGGCGGGGCGGGCCGGGGACAGCCCCCGCGCCCGCCCCGCCTTGTGGCTGCGGATCAGTTGATCGGGATCAGGCGGCTGGAGTCCGCAGGCTCGCGCTTGGGCAAGGTCAGCTCGAGCACGCCGTTGGTGAAGGACGCCTTGACGCCATCGGCGTCAATGCTGTCCGCCAAGCGGAACGTGCGCTCGAACCTGCCGAATGCGCGCTCGCTGCGCGCGACGCCCTCGGCCTTCTCGGCGCGCTTGCGCTCGCCGCGCACGGTCAAGACGTCGTCCTCGATGCGCACCTCGATGTCCTCTTGAGGGATACCGGGGAGGTCGCCGCGCAGAACGACTGCGCCGTCGGTGTCGGCGATGTCGAACGCCGGCAGCCAGCTGGACGGACCCGCGGCCCCGCCCAACAGACGGAAGGCGGGCCTCCAAGGGTTGAACGGTGTGTGTTGAAGCATGTGCATGTTGTCTCCTTTCTCGGTGAAAGCATCGCTTTCATGCTCAGTATACACGCCCCAGAGAGTATGTCAAGCGTTTGGCTAAAAAAAGTTGAGTCTATTTATATCAAGTTATATTGCATAAGCTTGGTAGATATTGGCGAAACCGACTAATCTGAGCGTTTCTGAGGTGGCGCGAGGCGCCAGATCCAAGCGCCAGTAGTGTCCGCTCCGGCTCAAGGCCGGGGAACGCGAAGCTGCCGGCGGCACAGCGCGGACACGCGCGGCTGGTCTGCATTTCCATGCCATCGGTCAAGCCTGCCCCTGGCAGCGCAGCCGGCCGCGGCGGTTCTCGCAGGCCCGCGAAAGCGATTCAATCGGACCCGGCCGATCGCTCTCGAGCTGGCCGGAGCGCGGACACTAACCCGCAAGCCAGAGCGCGACATGGCCGCCGGGGCCTGAATCGGTCCGGCCGACCGATATCCGGAAACTGACCCCGGCTCCGGGCGAAGCCGCTTGGCTACGTGAGGACGTCGTTCACGACCCTGCCGTGGACATCGGTGAGCCGGAAGTTTCGCCCTTGGAAGCGGTACGTGAGCTTGGTGTGGTCAATGCCGAACAGGTGCAGCATCGTGGCGTGCAGGTCATGCACGTGCACCACGTTCTCCACCGCGTTGTAGCCCAACTCGTCCGTGGCGCCGTAGCTGTGGCCGCCCTTGATGCCGCCGCCCGCCATCCACATCGAGAAGCCCTTGATGTGGTGGTCGCGCCCGATCAGGTCGGGATTCGCCCCCTGCGACATCGGCGTGCGGCCGAACTCGCCGCACCACACGATCAGGGTGTCGTCGAACATGCCCCGCTGCTTCAGGTCCTTCACCAATGCGGCCGTGCCCTGGTCGACATAGCCGCAGCTCTTGGGCAACAGCGTCTTGATCTCGTTGTGGTGGTCCCAGCCCCGGTGGTACAGGTGGATGAAGCGCACCCCGCGCTCGGCCATGCGGCGCGCCAGCAGGCAGTTCGCGTTGAACGTGCCGTCCCCGCCCTGCGTGCCGTACATGTCCAGAATGTGCTGGGGCTCGTTCGAGAAATCCACCAGGTCGGGCACGCTCATCTGCATGCGGAAGGCCAGCTCGTACTGCGCGATCCGCGTCGCGATCTCAGGATCCCTTGTCCAACCCTGCTGCACGGCGTTCAACTCGCTCACCGCATCGATCAGGCCACCCTGCATCTCGCGGCTGACGCCGGCCGGATTGCGCACATAGTTGACCGGGTCGCCGGTCGAGTTGAACTTCACTCCTTGGTAGATGCTCGGCAGAAAGCCGCTATTCCACTGCCGGGCCGCGATCGGCTGGCTCTGCGATCCGCCCTCCGAAGTCAGCACGACAAAGCCGGGCAGGTCCTCCGACTCGCTGCCGAGCCCGTACAGCAGCCACGACCCCATGCTCGGCCGGCCGGGCAGCCGGAAGCCCGTGTTCATGAAGGTGTGCGCGGTGTCGTGGTTGATCTGCTCGGTCTGCATCGAGCGCACGATGCAGATGTCGTCGGCGATGCTGCCGATGTGGGGCAGCAGCGAAGTCATGTGCTGGCCGCTGCGGCCGTAGTGCTTGAAGGGATGCTGCGGGCCGAGCATGCGCAGCTCCTTGCCCTGCAACTGGGCGATCTGCTGGCCCTTCGTGAACGACTCCGGCATCGGCTCGCCGCTGCGCTTGGCCAGTTCCGGCTTGTAGTCGAGCAGTTCCAGATGCGCGGGCCCTCCGGCCATGCACAGGAAGATCACCCGCTTGACCTTGGCCGGGGCGTTGGGGAACCCGCTCAGGCCCGGCTGGATCCCGAGCAGGTCGGGCTTGAGCAGGGACGCGAGGGCGACCGAGCCGAGGCCCATCGAGGCGCGGCCGAGAAACGCCCGGCGCGTCTGCTGCAAGTCGAAGGCTGGTTTGAACGTGGTCATCACTCAGTACCGCATCAAGAACTCGTGCTTGTTGTACAGCGCCCGCGCCACACTCGTCCACGCCGCCAGTTCCGGCACCGAGACTCCGGCGGGAAGTCGCGAAATGCCGGTCGCGAGCAGCTGCTCGGCGCTATCGGGATCCGCCTGGAACTCCTTGCGATGCCGCTCCAGCAGGCTAAGCAGTACCGCGCGCTCGGCGGCCAGAGGCGGCCGTGAAAAGGCCTCGCGAAAGGCGAAATCGATCCGCTTGGCGACGCTCCTGCCGCCATCGCGCACGATCCTGGCCGCGAACGCCCGGGCGGCTTCGACGTAGCTGGGGTCGTTCAGCAGCACCAGCGACTGCAGCGGCGTATTGGACACACCGCGCTCGGCGGCGCACTCCTCGCGCGCCGGCGCGTCAAAGGCCATTAGCGCGGGATGCAGGTACTGCCGCTGCCAGTGGGTGTAGAGGCCGCGCCGGAACTGGTTGGTGTTGAAGTCCGCCTCGTACACGCGCTTGGGGAAGTTGAGCTCCTTGTAATACCCCTCCGGCTGGTACGGCTTGACACTCGGGCCGCCCATGGCGCGGTTGAGCAGGCCGCTCACGGCGAGGGCGTTGTCCCGCACGAACTCGGCATCCAGCCGCGACATGGTCTGGCGCCCGTGCAGGCGGTTGTACGGGTCCTCGGCGAGAAGCTCGTCGGAGGGCTCGCTCGAACGCCGATAGGCATCCGAGAGCAGCATCGTCTTGACAATGTGGCGCACGTCCCAGCCGCTCTCCACGAACTCGACGGCCAGCCAGTCGAGCAGCTCTTGGTTCGCCGGCGGCTCGCCCTGCGAGCCGAGGTCGTCCAGAACCTTCGACAGGCCCGTGCCGAAGAACATCTTCCAAAGGCGGTTGACGAACACGCGGGCGGTGAGCGGATTGTCAGGATCCGTCACCCAGCGAGCCAAGTCCAAGCGGCTCAGCCGCCGGCCGTCGGCGGCAAGCGGGCCCATGAACTGCGGCACCTGCGGCTCGACCGCCTCGCCGGAATCGTCCATCCAGTTCCCGCGCGGAAGGATCCGCATCGGGCGCGGCTCGTCGACGGCCTTGGCCACGAGCGACACGCCGGCGGCGTCCAGCAGCACCTTCTTGCTGCGCTCCAAGGCGCGCATCTCCCGCCAGTCCGGCCGAAACGCGCCGAAGCTGTTGTAGGCCTCCAGCAGGGCCGCCCGCTGCGGGTCGCTGAGCTCCCCGTCGGCCAGCACGGCCGAGCGCAAGGCCCCGGTCGCGGGCTGTTCGGGAAACGCCGCGTCCGTCCCCAGCAGGCGGAACCGCGACGGCAGGCCCAGCCCGCCCTGCTCGTATCCGATCAGCGTGACTTGCAGGCGCTCGCCGGCCCGCGTCCGCAGCGGCGCTTCGAACGCGAACAGGGCGCTCCGGGAAGAGTCGTCCTCCCACTTGCCGCTCCAGCCGGTGTGATAGTTGTCGTCCAGCGTGTCGCGCAGCATCGAGCCCGGCTCTTCGCGATCCGGGACCAAGCCGGCGAGCGAGACCCTCACGGGCCAGCGCTCGCGCCCGAGCAGCCGCACTTCGAACTCGCTCAAGTAGAAGGAGCTGTAGTCGCCGGTCGGGTAGAGTTCCAATGCGACCGCGGTCAGTGTCCCCGGCGAGAGGGCAATTTCGGCGCGGTGGATGGACTTGCTGGGTTTCTTGTCGCCGGAGAGCGTGACGCGCACGACCCCGTCGGCCTCTTCTTCTAGCGCGAACCGCCCGCACTGGTCGAAATCGGGGTGCGTGCAGTCTGCCCAGACACGCTCGGGATCGAGCACCTTCCAGCGCAATAGATCCTCCCGAAGGTAGGCGGCGAACTCTCCCAAGGCTCGCTCCGAGACCTCGGGCGGAGGATCCGCGGCCGGCTTCAGCTCTGCCAGCCGCTGCTCGACCCGGTCCATCTCGCGGCGGGCGGCGGGCGCCAGCACGCGGACGCTCGATCCCCAGTTGCCGTGGCCCGAGAATACGCCCTCTTCCTGGATGTCGGCGAAGAAGGCCGCCATCGAGTAGAAGTCCTTGGCCAAGAACGGGTCGAACTTGTGGTCGTGGCACTCGGCGCAGCCCAGCGTCGACCCCAGCCAGACGGTAGAGATGTTGCGGACCCTGTCGGAGGCGTACTTGGCCAGGTACTCCTTGGCCTGCGAGCCCCCCTCGTTGGTCATGCGGCTCAGGCGGTTGTACCCGCTGGCCACGAGCTGCCAGGGCGTGGGCTCGTCCAGCAGATCACCCGCAAGCTGCTCCAGCGTCATCTCATCGAACGGCTTGTTCTCGTTGAACGAGCGCACGACGTAGTCGCGGAACGGATACACGTTCACGGCCGTGTCGCCGTGATAGCCGACCGTGTCCGCGTAGCGCACCAAGTCCAGCCAGTGGACTGCCATCCGCTCGCCGTAGTGCGGGGAATCGAGCAAAGTGTCCAGCAGCCGCTCGTACGCACCGGGCGCCGCGTCGCCCACGAAGGCGTCCACCAAGGACGGGTCAGGCGGCAGGCCGGTGAGGTCGAAACTCAGCCGCCTGGCCAGCGTCCGCCGCCCGGCCTCGGCGACGGGCCGCAGGCCGCGCTCCTCGAGCCGGAGGTCGACGAGGTGATCGATTCCCGACGGCCCCGGCGGGGCGGAGGGACGCTGCGGCTTCAGGTACGCCCAATGTTCCTGATATTCCGCTCCTTGCGCGATCCATTCTGAAAGGATTTCCTTTTGCTCGCCAGTGAGCTTCTTGTCTGTCGCCACCGGGGGCATCACCAACGCCAGATTCTCTTGGTGGATTCGCTGAACCAGCCGACTGGCCGCAGCGTCGCCCGGCTGGAGCACCCCTCGCGCCATGGCGTCCTCGCGCCGGTCCAGGCGCAGATCGGCCTGCCTGGCATTGCCGTCGGGGCCGTGGCACGCGAAACAGTTCTCCGAGAGAATCGGTCGCACATCGCGATTGAACTCGACGCGCTCGGCGGCCGGAGCGACCCCACAGGCAAGTAGAAGTGCAGCTACCAAGCGCATTGTCATTTCCGACCGCTCCCCGAAAGAGATGGCACCGGGCACACCGATCCGTCACGTCCGGGAACCAGCTCGACGCCCTGGCGCGCCCGCACCCGCAAGTGTACCGCCTCCGGCCGCTGTCATGCGGTGGAGCGAGCTGCTCGCGGGACCGCAAACCGCTGGGTAACGCCGATTCGGCCGCGCGATTCGCTCCAAGCACCGAATCCCACTGCGGACGCGGGCGGCGTGCGCTACCATAGCTCAGCCGTGCTCAAGGAACGCAACGCCGAAACGACTGCGGTTGTCGCGGCAGCGCTGGCGGTGGCGCTCTCGGCGTGGGGCTGCGCGCCCCCCGAAGCTGCTGCACCGGAGCGACCTCCCAACATCGTCGTGTTGTTCGCCGATGACCTCGGCTACGGCAGCGTTTCGTGGTATGGCGGCGACATCCCGACTCCGAACATCGACTCCATCGCCGCCAACGGCGTCGGCTTCACATCGGGCTATGTCACGGCGCCGGTTTGCAACCCCTCGCGGCCCGCTCTGCTTAGCGGGCGCTACCAGCAGCGCTGGGGCAAGGAACTCAACTCCCAGACCGTGCCGCCCGTCAACGCCCCCCCCAAGTCGCTGCCCAAGAGCGAGACGTCGCTGGCAACAGCTCTGAAGCAGGCCGGCTACGCCACCGGGGCGGTAGGCAAATGGCAGCTTGGCATGTCCGACGGGTATCACCCGCTGGACCGCGGCTTCGACTACTTCCTCGGCATGCCGTCCGGCTCGCGCTTCGTGGATCCGGATTGGCCGAACGCCAGGATCGCTCCCGGCCACGAGGACGCTGGCGAGCCAGATGGATCCGGGCGGGCGCGCTCATTGTTCCTAGGAAGGGATCCGCTCCCCTTCGAGGAGTACTTGACGGATCGGCTGGGACGCGCGGGAGTCGAGTTCGTCGAGGCTCACAAAGACGAGCCGTTCTTCCTCTACCTTGCGTTCCACGCTCCGCACGGCCCGATCCAGACGATCGACAAATACTACAGTCGCTTCCCCGAGATCGAGAACGAGACGGCGCGGATCTATGCCGCGATGATCAGCGCGCTTGACGACTGGGTCGGGGCCGTGCTGGCCAAGTTGCGCGAGCACGGCCTGGGGGAGAACACCCTCGTGGTCTTCATCAGCGACAATGGCGCGGCCGAGCAAAGCGATGTCGACGGCAGGCGCAACCACCCTCTGATCGGGCACAAGCGCAATTTGTACGAAGGCGGCATCCGCGTGCCGTACGTCTTGCAATGGCCCCGGCGGCTCGGCGCCGGCATCCGCTTCGAGCATCCGGTCAGCTCGCTGGACATCGTCCCCACGGCGTTGGCGGCCGCCGGCACCCCCGCCCCGCCGGCGCTCGACGGCGTGGATCTGCTGCCATTCCTCGAGGGGGCGGCAGCCGGCGCGCCTCACGAGCACCTAGTCTGGCGGTCGGGCCCGAACGCCGCCGTGCGGCGCGGCTCCTGGAAGCTGCTGATGGCCGGAGGCCTGACGCGCCTGTACGATGTGGACAAAGACCCTGCGGAATCGAAGGATCTTTCGTCTGACCACCAAGCGGTCGCCGAGGAGCTGGAGCAAGCCTTCAAGGACTGGGAGCGGGACAAGGCCGAGCCGCGCGAAGGCGCCCGCAAGGTGCGCACTCGTTTCAACCGCGATCGCATCGAGTGGCACATCTAGGCGGAGCTTGCGCTCGCTTCTAGGCCAGCCTCGCGGGCGCCGGCCAGCCTGCGTTGCTGCAATCGAGGCCGCCCCCCTTCGACCCTCCGGGAATTCGCCCGAATCGAGAAGGCGATCCTGACAGGTGATATCCCGCTGATCGGCTGTTTCGGCAGCCTGCAAGCGGCCCTCCAACGCAGCGCGGCGTTGACGAGACGGATCCGGGAGCACAGCGACAAGCTGATCGCGGACAGCGGATACGCATGGCGGTCGACGCAGATCGCTGGATCGGAGTGCTATGCTCGCAAGGTTAGCTGATGGAGTTGAATAGGGTTGAATAGGCTAGGACAACGGATACGCATGGCTACGGTATTGTGCGTTGTCCCGTTGGCGATGCCCTCGGCAACTGCGCAGTCCACATCGGGGTCGATCCTGGGTGACGTGGCGGACCGATCGGGAGCGTTCGTGCCGGGAGCGACCGTGAGCGTGAGTAACAACGCAACCGGCGCGACGCGGGAGACGTCGACCAACGAAGTGGGGGCGTTCCGGTTCACGGGGCTGCCGCCGTCAAACTACTCAGTGACGGTGGAGTTTCCCGGCTTTCAGACCGTGACGCGGCCGTCGGTGGCGCTGGCCGTGGGCGGCACGACGAAAGTCGATTTCGAGCTGGATGTGGGGCCGGCCTCCGATTCGATCACGGTGACCGGGGCAGTGCCGCTGGTGCAGCCGACGGAGAACACGATCCAGGTTGTGGTGGCCAACCAGCGAGTGCAGGAACTGCCGACCAAGAGCCGCGACTTCATGGATCTGATGCTGCTGTCGCCGGGCGTGACCGTGGACCAGAGCTCAGCCAGCAGCGGCAACAGCGATTCGGTCAGCTTCTACGGCATGGACGAACGGAACAAGTCGGTGTGGCTGGAAGGCGTGGACTTCAACGACGAGGTAACGATGGGCGGTTCGGACCTTTCCGAGGCGACTCGGACGCGATTGGGGCAGGAAGCGATCCAAGAGTTCCAGGTGTTGTCGGCGGGCTATTCGGCCGAGTTCGGCCGGACCGGCTCGGGGGCGATCAATGTCGTGGTGAAGTCGGGAGGCAACGACATCCACGGCAGCGGCTTTTACTTCATCCGCGACGACGCTTTCGACAAGGATCCCTTCCGGGTGGTCCGCGGCGAAGCAGTGCCGGACGCCAACCCGCCGCCGTTCCGGACGCAGCAGTACGGCTTCACTGTTGGCGGCCCGTTCGTGCGGCAGAAGGCGTTCTACTTCGGATCGATCGAACGCCGCACGGACGAGAACAGCACGCACGTGACGATTCCAGATCCGGTGAAGGCGTTCGTGGATTCCCTGAACGCTGGCTACGACACGTCCAGCGCGCTGCCGCTGTCGGTGGACGAGCGGAACGCGTTGGGCAAGTTCACGTTCAACCTGCATCCGCGGCACACATTGAACGTCATGTACCTGTACGACGACCGGGAGTTCACCAACAAGCGGACCGGGCAGGCCAACGGAGCCGATCACGGGTTCGACGACGTGCGCAGCTCCTATTACGCAACGGCGAGCCTGACGTCGCTCATCGGCAGCAGAATCGTCAACGAATTCCGGGCGAACCGCTCGATCCAGCGGCTGTTCCGAGACTTGCAGGCCAGTGCGAGCGGACGGTTCCTGCCGACGCTGGACTTTCCCTCGGTCGACCTCGGAACGGCTGGCGACGTCCCGCAGGGCCGGGTCCAAGCGAACTGGATCTTCTCTGACACGATGAGCTGGGAGCGGGGCAATCACTCGTTGAAGTGGGGCGGGGAATCGAACCGGGTCCTGGCCACGGCCGACGCGAACGTGGATTTCCAGGGGGTCTACCGGTTCCCATCCGATACGGCGACGCTGCCGGACCGCTACACGGCGAACTTCAACCTGCCGTTCGAGAACGGCAGTTCAACGCAGCCGCGGTTCATCAGCATCCGCCGAGACGTGGCCTCCTACGCCGCGTTCATCAACGACGCGTGGCGCGTGACGCCACGCTTCACGATCAACATGGGGCTGCGCTGGGACAAGCGGACCTATCTGGATGTGGACGGCGTGGCGTCTATCGGCGGACCGGACGCGTTCGAACAGCCGGGTTTCTCGCGGGACCGGCCGGAGGATGTCTGGGTAGCGGTGGCGCTGGGCGGGCGTGGCGCCTTGCCGGTGAGGGACTGGCGTCCGGGGGTGGAGGATGCGCTGGACCTGTCGCCGCGGTTCGGTTTCTCCTGGGACTTGACCGGAAAAGGTCACGCGGTGGCCCGGGCCAGCTATGGCGTCTTCCACGACCGGGTCAACACGAGCACGCTCCGCAGCCGGGTCCTGAGCTACAACGGGCTGTTGACTTCCGGAACGCAGCTGGACGCCTCGAATGCGGCGCAGAGGGCGCTCATCGAAGGGAGCTTCCCGAACCGGACCGCGACGTCGCTGCTGCCGGGAGGCGCCAGCGTCGGCGGGACACCCGATGCGCCTTCGCCGCGGATGAACACGCCCTACACCCAGCAGTTCCACGCGGGATTCCAGTACGGGATCAAGCGGGACCTGGCCGCTTCGGTCGACTTCGTGCACATACTGGGCCTGAACTACGACTGGGGATCGGGCCTGTCGACCCCATGGGAGCCGAACGCGCCGCTGCCAGGGGCCACATCGGCGTCGGAGCGGGTGTGCCCGTTCGCCCGCCAGATCGTTGCCCAGTTGGGGCTGCCGGCAACGGCGGCCAACCTGCGTTCCAACAGCGCGGGCTGCCTGCGGATCCAAGTCGCCGACTTCACCAACCGGCTGCACATCAACAGCTTGAGTTTCCGGCTCGAGAAGCGCCTCACGCAGGACTTCGGCTTCCTAGCCGGCTACACGCTCGGCTCGGCAAAGGACTTCGACTGGACCTCGCCGCACATCAAGCACGGCGAGGCCAATTTCGGCCCGACCGAGAACGACGTCCGGCACCGTTTCACGGGCAACTTCATCTACCGGCTGCCCCGCGACGTGCAGCTGTCGTCGATCCTCACAGCGAATAGCGCACCGCCCTACGACATCACGACCGGCAACGACGACAACTTCGACTTCCTGCGCAACGACCGTCCGGCGGGAGTCGGCGCCTGGGCAGGCCGTGGCGGGAACTTCTTCCGGTGGGACGTGCGGCTGACGAAGAAGTTCGTGATCAGCGAGGACATCAGGGCGGACGTGATGTGGGAGATGTACAACGTTGGCAACCGGGCCAACCTCGTGAACTTCAACGGCAACCAGCGCTCCTCCAGCGCCAACCAGGCGCGGGGCGTCATCCCCAGCGGTCAGTTCCAGGGCCAGCTCGGCCTGCGGCTCGTCTTCTGATCCCGGGACGGAGCCCGACGCATATGATCGCGCCGATGCCTGGCGGCTAGAAGGCCGGCGGCGGGCGTGGTACCAGGTTCTTCACCGGCAGCGTGATCACGTTGCTGATGAACAACTGCTGGGCGATCCACAGCGGCGTCGCCGGATTGTCAGCCAAGTCCGTGTTGGTGAGCAGGTTGACCTGATAGACGCCGACCGTGCCCTCCATCAAGCCGACGAACTCCACCTGGGCCGTGCGTCCGCCGAACTGCGAGGAGACGAAATCGTCCGCCACCAGCGGCACTTTGGCCAAGGTCCCGGCAGGGGTGGGCTGGCCGGTGGCGATCGCGTCCTGGTTGTCGGTCAGGCCGAGCCCGGTGGCGAAGACGATGATCTCCTCGCCCGGCACCAGCGGGTTGTCCTCCGTGATCAGGGACATCGGCTCGTTGCCGCAGCACAGGTGCGAGCCGCGCGCCGAGAGCGTCAGGAAGACCTCGGCCTCGGTGCGCTCGTTCGTGTCCGGGGTGGTCGGATCGTCGTCCGGCACCTCCGTGCCCTGCGCGGCGTAGGTGATCGCGTTGCCCTGCTTGCCCGCCTCCCTGGCCTTGATGACTACCACCGGCGGCGTGTTGCCATCTTCCAAGAAGCCGTTCTCGCGGTTCGTGCTGACCTCGATGCCGCCATCGGAGACGACCTCGTAGCTGTACGGAATCTCGTTGCCATCGACGCCGAGCGAGCGCGCCACGATCTGCAACTTCACCGATCCCACTTCCTGCAGCACGCGCGATGTCACTTCCGGGTCCCCGACGCCGGAATTGATCGAGCGCACCAGGATGTTGCGCATGATCAAGAGCGCGATTTCCGGATCTTCAACGTCCTGCTCGGTGAGCGTATAGCTGTAGGTGCGGTCCCGCACCGTGACCGACACCGTGTCGCCCGCCTTGGGCTCGCCCTCGAACTCCAAATCGGCGCGGGCGGAGAAGAAGCTTCTCGTGCCCGCTTCGGCGATCACGTCCGGATCGCCGTCGCCTGCATTGATCAGCTCGATGAACTTGTCGCGCATGGTCTCGGGGCTCTCGTCCCCGGGCGAGCGGTAGTAGTACTCGCGGCCATTGATGACGATCCGACCGTCCGCGCCCTCCTGGGTCAGCTGGCGGTTCTCGGTGGCGTCGTTGTTCGGATCGTCGTCGCGGGGCCGGTCGGGCACCGTCACTGCAATCGAGCCCTCCGCAACGCCAGTTGCGTGGACGGCGATGCCGTGGCGCGGCTCCGGGCCCTCAATCGCGAACAATCCCGGCCCGGCGCGCACGGCCTGCGTGGCCTTGGCGGCCGAGACGCGCACGCTGCCGCCAGGCATGGCGCGCCGCACGTAGAAGCTGTGGCCCGTGCCCTCCAGTTCCCACGGAATCTGGAAATTGATCTGCGTCGGCGACACCATCAGCAGCGGCGCCAGACGGCCGTTAGCGAGTACCTGCACGCCGGCTAGATCGGTAGGAAGGCCCTGTTCGGGCCGGGCCGGCAGCGAGGTGCGCGCCCAGACGCTGGCGGTCTCGCTCGCCAAGTCCCTCCCGAAGATCGACGCAATCGTCCCGGGCGGCATGTCCCGGGCGTCCGATCCGCCGGTCAGCCGGGATCCCGAGGTAGTGGTCTGCAGCTCGCTGCCGGCGTTGCGCACCTCCACGCTGATCCAGTTGCCGGTCGGACCCTCGCGCTTGGCGCGCAGGCTTGCACGATAGCTGACCGTGCCGCGAGAAAGCGTGGGACCGGTCACCTCGGCCGTCGTGGGCGAATCGGGCGTGATGCTGATCGAGAACGGAAGGCTGTTTCCGATCGGGCCCACCTCCCGATGGACGATCTCCAGCGTCTCGATCTGGTCGATCCGACGCTCGACGATCACCTCGGGGTCGTCCGCGTTATCCACCAAGTAGTTCAGCCGGTCGACGAATCGCTCCGGGATGTCGCCCTCGGGAACGATGTAGGAGTACTTGCGGCCGTTGATGTCGAGGGTCACCTCGTCGCCAGCGCGCGCCTCGCCCCCGAAACGGATCTCGCCCGTGGCGTGGCGTCCAACGCCCAGCGCGGGCGCTGCCGTCACCGCTAGGTCCGGGTCAGCGTTGATCATGCTCACGATCTTGTCGCGGACATTCTCGGCCGTCTCGCCCTCGACAGTCGTATAGAAAAGTTCCGAGCCGTCCAGGGTGATCTTGATCTCCTCGCCGCCCGGCAGCACGGGCGCCTGGCGGGACTCGTCCTCGGGCGTGTCGGAAATGTCCACCGGCAGGTTCTGGTCGAATTCCAGGTGTCCGCGGCTGCGGATGCTGACGGCCGCAGAGTTGCGAACGCCGTTGAGATCGATCATGTCCTCGCCCGGCGTGAAGACCAAGACGCGGCGCGTGAACGGGTCGGCGACGAACAGATTCTGGCCGTCATAGGCCATCGCCGCCGGCGAGCGGATGCTCCCCGGCCCCTCGGACTCGGTGAGCTGGACGAAGTTCGGCTGGCCGATGACCAAGTCGGCCTTGACGCCATGCGCTGTTGGGATCTGGTTGTAGACCAAGATGCGGTCGTTGCCCGCATCGGCCACGAACAGACGCTCGTCCACCTCCAGCGCGAAGCGCGGGAAGTTCAGCGTCCCGGCGCACCGGCGCGGGTAGCGCACCTCGTCGGGATCCAGCTCCGGGCGCCGGGGCGGCAGCGGGATCACCAGCGGCACGTTGGTCGGTGGCGTCTCGTTTTCGCTGCGACTTCCGTCGTCGTCGAGCAGCCCGATCGGATCGCACAGCGCCGCGGCGTTGTTGGGCTCGCTGGAGGCGAAGTCGGGCTGCCCGATCACCACGTCCGCGCTGGCAAAGCTCTGCGTCGGCACCGCGTTATAGATCATGATCCGGTTGAAGCCCAGATCGGCAACGAACAGGCGCCCCCGCGAGACTGTCACGCTCACCGGGTCGAGCAGGTGCTTGTCGTCCGGCTCGTAGACGCCCTGGGTGAGGTCCGCCTCGTGCCGCGTGTCCAGGTCGGGCTGGCCTAGGACGAGGTCCGGCGCCTGGCCGTTTGAGGTCGGGATCGTGTTCCAGATCAGGATCCGGCTGTTTTGGGTGTCGGCCACGAACAGGCGGCCGCCATCGAGCCAAACGCCCTGCGGCCCGCGCATGCCGCTGGCCGAGGTTTCCGGAGAAAAGCCGCTGAAATCGGACTGGCCGAGCACGACGTCCGGAGGCGCGCCGTTGACAGCCGGGATCGGGTTCCACAGCAGTACGCGGTTGTTGTTGGTGTCGGCGACCGCCAAGACGACTCCGTCGCTGTGCACGGCGGATGGATTGTTGAGGCCGGCCACGTCCGGCAAGTCCGAAGACGCGGTGGTGTCGAAGTCGGGCTGTCCCAGCACGATGTCCGGGAGCCCGACGCAAGCCGGGCAGAGCGAGTCTTGGGGCAGCAGCACGTCGGGCTCCGGCACGAAGCCGTTGACGTTGTTGTAGATCAGGATGCGGTTGTTGACCGGGCGCGCGCCGAGCCGGTTGCCATCGGCCACGAAGAGCCGGTTGCCCACGTACGCGACACCTTGCGCCGCCCCGAGCACCTCGCGGCTGGAGATCGGATCCTGGCGGGTGAAGCTCTTCTGGCCGATGATCAGCCGCGCGCCGTGGTTGTTCACCCACTGCGGCCCGCTGGCGCTGATCTGGACCGGAACCTGACCCGGCGCCAAAGCCAGTGCCAGCGCCAAGGCGCCCGCCAGCGCAGCCAAGAACCGCACCTTGAATCGCTCCGCGCTCATCCCGCCCCGCCTCAGACCGCCTTCACCAGGCCGCCATCGATCATCAAGGACGAACCCGTGACATAGCTCGCCCGCTCCGAGCACAGAAACGCCACCGCGGCGGCGAACTCTTGCGGCTGGCCGACCCTGCGCAGCGCCGTCTGGCTGGCGAGCCGCTCGATCATCTCGTCCCGGCCGATCCCGGCGGCGTCAGCCCGCCGCTGCGCGATGCTGAGCAGGCGGTCGGTGGCGATCAATCCGGGACCCGCGTTGTTGAAGAGGATGTTCTCGGGTCCGTATTCAGCGGCAAGGGTCTTGAGCATGCCGACCACGCTGGCGCGCACTCCGTTGGACAGGATCAAGCCCTCGATCGGCTGCCGCACCGACGTCGAGGTCAGCGAGACCACGCGTCCCCAGCGCTGGGCCCGCATGTCGGGCAGGACGGACTCGATTAGGGCCCAGGTGCTCAGGAAATTGAGCCGGAAGGCGGCCTGCCAGTCCTCGGCGCCGAAATTCTCGAAGCGGCCGCCGGGCGGCCCGCCGGCATTGGCGACGGCTATGCTGATCGGCCCCAAGGCCTCCCGCGCCTCGGCCACGAAGGCCCGCAGCGCATCGATGTCGCTCACGTCAACGGCCTTGTGGAAGACCGCCGTGCCGTGCCCGCCGCGAATCTCCTCGGCGGCTGCGGCGATAGCGCTCGAATCACGCGAGCAGATGGCCAACTTGCAGCCCTCGGCCGCGAGCGCTTCCGCGATCGCCTTGCCCATGCCGCGGCTGGCGGCGGTGACGACCGCCACCCGATCCTGAATTCCCAAGTCCATAGCTTCGTTGTTGCAATCGCCGCGCGATCTATGCGGCCGCGACTGAGGCGGCAGGGGCGCTGAGTTTCCGCAGTCCTTACTGAATTACGCGATCAGGAACCTGATGGATTCCTGAGGTAGCCATCGTCGCCTTGGATCCAGTCCTGCCGCACGGGCTGGAAGACATCCATCGCCAGCGAGTCCTCCAGCGCCTCCACGCGGTGAGGCTCGTGAGAAGCGATCTCCACCACGTCTCCGGCCCTAGCCGTGATCTCGCGATCATCGAACTGGAACAGCACCGATCCCTCGAGGACATGGCTGATCTGCTCGTTCTCGTGGCTGTGACGCGGCACCACGGCACCTTTCTTCAAACGGATCCGCGCGGTGGTCATGCGCTCGCTGTGAATGACGCGCCGCGCGACCGTCGCGCTGAGATCCTCCGACGCAACCTGACTCCAAGAATGCAGTTTCATGGCGAACGGCCAAGCAAAACCGAGGGTTTCGCCCGGCTGGCCCTTTCATTATACGGAAGTCGCCCGGCGCGCAGAATCCGCTCCGCGCCCTGCGGCCTTCGAGGCGGCGCGGCAAAGGCTGCGATAGAGTGGGGAATCATGTACGAAAGTGGCGCTAGGGATGTTATCCTGTAGTCATGAAGCCAAACGGTGAATGTCGGGCGGGAAATGCGGTGAAGACCGTTCCCGGCGGCACGCTAACGCGGGCGGTTGCGCCGTGCGTTGTGCCAGAACCGTGTGCGATGGTGTTTCGCCACTTTCGTACATAATTCCCATATGATGGCCTAGCAGGCGCGGATGGAGCAGGCCAAGAGCATCCTTCCCCGATTGTTCCAAGGCACGCCCGACACCGTCCGCTGGCAGCTGGACTTGATCAGGGCCTACTGGCCCGAGGCGGTCGGCCCGCTGCTGGCGAGCCACTCCGAGCCGGTCCGAGTGCGGCCCCCCACCCTGTTCGTGCAGGTCTCGGACGCGGCCTGGCTGGAAGAGTTCGGACCGATGCAGCGGCAGATCGTTTCGCTGCTCCAGCAGGAAACGGGATCCAGGGCAGTGACCCGGATCGAGTTCCAGCTGGAGGAACCCGAAAAGCCCGCGCGCCCGCGCAAGCCAATCTCCCGGCGTCCGCCGAAGGGCACAGTGGGGCGCCGACGCAAGTCATGAAGATCACACCGGAAGAAGTCCAACACATCGCCGCGCTGGCCAACCTGCGCCTCAGCGGGGCCGACATCGAGCGCTACACCCGGGACCTCGAAGAGATCCTCTCGTACGTCGACCAGCTCAACGAGCTGGACACCAGCGGAGTCGAGCCGATGGCCCAAGTCCTGCACGAGGGCAACGCCGCGCAGCTGCGGACGGACGAGCAAGGCCGGAGCTTCGACCAACAGACCGCCCTGCGGTGCGCGCCCCTGCCGGGCGAGGGCCACTTCAAGGTGCCGCGCGTGATCGAGCGCTGAGGGCCGAGATGGACGACTTCAAGCAACTGACCGTCGACTCGATCGGGGCCGGGCTGCGGGCCAAGCGCTTCAGCGCGCGCGAGCTCGCGCGCGAGGCCCTGCGCGTGGCCGAAGCCGAGAACCGAGCCTCGGGGGTGTACCTCAGCTTCACCCCGGAGCGTGCCCTGGCAGCCGCTGACAGGGTCGACGCCGAGCTTGCCGCCGGAGCGGAGATCGGTCCCCTGGCCGGCGTGCCGCTTGCGGTCAAGGACGTGATCATGACCCGGGGCGAGAAGACCACCTGTGCGTCGCGGGCGCTGGAGCGATTCGTGGCGCCGTACGACGCCACGGCGGTCGAACGGGTCGAGCGAGCCGGGGCCGTGATCGTCGGCAAGACGAACTGCGACGAGTTCGCAATGGGCTCGTCGAATGAGAACTCTGCTTTCTTTCCCGTGCGCAATCCGGCCGCGCCGGATCGCGTTCCAGGCGGTTCGAGCGGCGGGTCGGCGGCCGCTGTCGCGGGCGGCTACGCGCCGATCTCGCTCGGCTCCGACACCGGCGGCTCGATCCGCCAGCCGGCATCGTTCTGCGGAGCCGTGGGCATCATGCCCACCTACGGCCGCGTGTCGCGCTACGGCTTGGTGGCGTTCGCAAGCTCGCTGGACCACATCGGTCCGTTTTCCCGGACCGTCAAGGACTCGGCCCTGCTGCTGGGGACCATTGCCGGCCCGGACCCCTTGGATTCGACGGCAGCCAGCGCGCCGGTGCCTGATTACGCGGGCGAACTGAACGCGCAGGTGCGGGGGCTGAAGATCGGCATTCCGAAGGAGTACTACGGCGAAGGCCTAGAGCACGCGGTGGGGACCAAGGTGCAGGCCGGCGTGGACCTGCTGCGAGGCCTGGGCTGCGAGCCCGTAGAGATCAGCCTGCCCCACACCCGGTACGCGATCGCGAGCTATTACCTAATTTGCACGGCCGAGGCGAGTTCCAACCTGGCGCGCTACGACGGCGTGCGGTACTCGCGCCGTTCGGAGGGCTCCGGCACGCTGCGCGAGATGTACCGCAACTCCCGGGCCGAGGGCTTTGGCCCGGAGGTGACGCGCCGGATCATCCTCGGCACGTACGTGCTCAGTTCCGGCTACTACGACGCCTACTACCGCAAGGCGCAGGAAGTTCGCGCGCTGATCGCGCGGGATTTCGCGGAAGCGTTCGAGACGGTCGACGCGATCGTCACGCCCGTGTCGCCGTTTCCCGCGTTCAAGCTCGGCGAGAAGACCAGCGACCCGCTGCAAATGTACCTGTCGGACATCTATACCATCACGGGCAGCCTGGCAGGCATCGCCGGGATGAGCGTGCCTTGCGGCACGACCCAGGAAGGGCTGCCGGTCGGCATGCAGATCCTGACCAATCACTTCCAAGAGCAGACGATGCTGAACCTCGGCCACGCATTTGAGCAGGCCGGGGGATTTGAAGGGTAGGCCCGGGACGGGGCCGATCCGGCATGGCCGACCGGTGCAGCCGCGCAGCGGGAACGCCCGCCGGACTTGCCGGCAGCGCCTACAGTCACCGGGGCCGCCCGCCATATATGTAGAGGTCAAAGGCCCCGACCAAGCGTATGATTGGGCCAAGCGCGCCTAGGAGCCCCACATGCACGATCAGATTTTGATCCGAGTCTTCTCGGCTGCGGTAGCCGCCTCTCTCGCAGCGAGCGCCTCGCTCGCGAGCGCGCAGGCACCGGCGGACGCGGGCGCGGCGGCTTGGATCGACAATTACGAGCCTCACGCTGACGAGGAGATGCCGTACCGCCTCATGCGGCCACTCACGGTCGACGACGGCAAGCTCTATCCGGTCATCGTGTCGTTGCACGGCGGCGCCGGCAGGGGCACGGACAACCGCAGACAGCTGCGGGTCTGGACCAGGCTCCTAGCCGACGAGGCGAAGCGGAAGCAATACCCGAGCTATGTGATCGCCCCGCAGTCAACGCGAATCTGGGATGCCGCGCACTTGGAGAAGATCAAGGCGATCGTCGCCTCGCTGCCTGCTGCCGATCTTGACAGGATCTACCTGCTGGGGCATTCGATGGGCGGGCACGGATCGTTTATCCTGCTGCAGCTCGATCCCGCCTACTTCGCCGCGGCGGCACCTTCGGCGGGGACAGGCCGCGGTGAGCACGATGAATTCATCGACGCGTCCCTGATCAAGGACGTGCCGATCTGGGCGTTTCACGGGGACGGCGACACCGTTGCCCCGTACGAACGCGCGGAGAAGCTGTTCGCCACGATGACGCAGCTCGGCGGCAACTTCAAGCTGACAACCTGGGTCGGGGATGCCCATAGCGTGGGAGGAAAGATGGTCTCCGGCGGCGACAACGGCAGCACCAAGTGCAGCAGCGACCGCTGCGACGCAGAACCCGAAATGCTGCAGTGGCTCTTCTCCCACTCGCTGTCCGCAAGGCCGTGAACGATCTCGACGCAGGGCAGAGCGGGGGAGCCGCCGCAGCGGGCGTGATCTACTTGGTCGCCACGCCGCTCGGCAACCTCGAAGACATCACCTTGCGCGCGCTGCGGATCCTGGGCGAAGTCAGCCTCGTCGCCTGCGAGGACACGCGCCGCACCGGCCGCCTGTTGAAGCACTTCCAGATCAGCAAGCCGCTGGTCAGCTGCCACGATCACAACGAGGCCCGGCGCGCGACCGAATTGGCCGAACGCGCCGCGGCCGGAGAATCGATCGCGCTGGTCAGCGACGCGGGCACGCCCCTGATCGCGGATCCGGGTTTTCGGGTAGTCCGGGCCGCCATCGATCGCGGGGTCCGGGTCGTGCCCGTTCCAGGTCCCAGCGCCGCCGTGGCGGCGCTCTCCGTCTCGGGGCTGCCCTCTCACGACTTCGCGTTCAAGGGCTTTCTGCCATCGAAGAGCGCGAAGCGCAGAGCGGCGATCCGATCGCTGGAACGATCCGACAGCTCGACCGTCTTCTACGAAGCACCGCACCGCATCCTCGCGGCGGTGGCCGACACCTGCGAGCTGCTGGGGGGCTCGCGCAGGATCGCCATAGCCCGGGAGCTGACCAAGCTGCACGAGGAAGTCCTGCGAGGGCCGGCCGCCTCCGTTCTCGAGGCGCTGTCGGCCCGGCCGTCACAAAAGGGCGAATTCGTGCTGGTCATCGGGCCCGCGGAGGATGGGGCAGCGTCGGGCAGCCGCAGTACCAAGGCAGCCCCTCCCGCGGCTCCGGCTGCGTAGCATCGCTGGGACAGCCGATCGGCTGCCATCATTCCGACATCGCGCCAGTGGCCCGGCGCGGACAGTTCGATCTTGCTGGGTTGCTCTCAAGCCCTTGCAAACTCGCCTCCGCTGGTGCGAAACTCTGGATGCAATCTGGCAGGATCCCATGAATAGCCTTCCCTCTGCCGCACACCGCGCCTTCTTGCTGCCCGTCTTGGCGACTTGGCTGGCGGCCGCACCTCTAGGCGCTCAATCCGCCGCGGCCGAGCCGGCGCCCGCAGCCGGAGATGAGGCAAGCCGCGAGGCATGGGAGCTGCCGCGCACTGCGTGGGGCGACCCGGACCTGCGAGGCACTTGGTCCTACGCCTCGCTCACGCCGCTCCAGCGGCCGACCCAGTTTCGCGACGAGGAGTTCTTCACCGCGGAACAGGCCGTCGCCCGCAACGAGGCGGCCCATGCGGAGCGCCCGCATGTTCCCGGGGTGATCGGCTCCTACAACGCGCACTGGTTCGACAAGGGGCGCGTGGACCCGAGTTCGCGGACCTCGCTGATCGTCGATCCGCCCAACGGACGCCTGCCCCCGCTAACGCCGCAAGGGAAGGCGCGAGCCGCCGACAGGTCGCGTCGCTATAGCGGGCGGCCCGACTCGTGGCTCAACTTCACCCCTTGGATGCGTTGCATCACGTACCACGGCGTACCGCCGGTGTCCACCGGATACAACAACACCTATCTGATCGTCCAGACGCCAGACTACGTGGCGATCTTGGTCGAGAACATCCACGACGTGCGCATCATCCCGCTCGACGGGCGGCCGCGCCTGGACGAACACATCCGCCAGTGGAACGGGGATTCGCGCGGTCGCTGGGAGGGTGACACGCTGGTTGTGGAGACCGGCAACTTCAGCGACAAGACGCACCACCGGTTCCCGTCGTCCAAGGACTTGCGAGCGGTGGAACGCTTCACGCGGGTCGCTGAAGACACGATCCTCAACGAATTCTCCATCGATGATCCTGCAACCTATACGCAGCCTTGGAGCGCCGTGCGGTCCATGCCGCGCCTGACCGACTACAAGATTTACGAGTACGCCTGTCACGAGGGGAACTACGCGATGGTGAACGCTCTGAGCGGCGCCCGGGCGGAGGACAGGGCGGATGCGCGCGCGGAGTGATGCCCCGCCCCAGCGCCGCGCACGCGTGGTCCACTTCCGGAAGCAGGGATCTCAGCCGCTCGCGGGCCTGCCGTCGAAGCACAAGAAGGCTAGGTAGCCGCGCGTAATCGGGCACCGGAGACGTTCGTGTGTTCCTCCGGTTCGCTGCCGGAAGGAATTCCCGCCCATCCCGGGCTGCCCCCCGAGCAAGGATCCGCATGACGCCCGTGGCCCGCGCAAGAGGCTAGAGCGGCACATGCGACGATGGAAGCAACCATGAAGCTCGACACTTATCTCAAGTTCGACGGCAACTGCCGCGAGGCCTTCGAGTTCTATCGCTCGGCCCTCGGGGGCGACTTTCGGATAGTCCAGACGTTCAGGGACGGCCCGCCGGAGATGGGCGTGCCGGAGGAATATCTGGACCGCGTCATGCACGTCTCGCTGCCTGTCGGCTCCAGCGTCCTGATGGGCAGCGATACTGCCCCGGCCTTCGGGCCGCCCGCCGTGATCGGCAACAACTTTTCCATCACTCTCCACGCGGACAGCCGGGAAGAGGCCGACAGCACGTTCGCGAGGCTGTCGGACGGCGGATCGGTGACGATGCCCCTGCAGGACACTTTCTGGGGCTCCTATTTCGGATCTCTCACCGACAGGTTCGGCGTGAACTGGCAAATCAACCACGATCTATCCGGAAGCTGAGGCGGCCCGTTCCTCTGGTGGTCATCCTTCGGGCCAGCCCTTCGGCGGTCCTGTCCCCAAACGAGCCGGCAAAGCCGAGACTCGCCGTTTCCCGGCTTGCGTACGGAGACAGGCAGAGCTCGGGAGGACGTCAGAGCCGCTCGGCGATCATTCGCACGAATCTGCCGTCGGCTTCGCGAGGCTCTCTCAACCGCGGCGCTTGACAGCCGCAGCGCTCTAAGGGTAGGATTAATTCAAACGTTTGATTGAATCCATGCCGAACGCTAGGGAGACCAAGGAATTGATCCTTGACACCGCCGAGAAGCTCTTCAGCGAGAAGGGCGTCGATGGCGTGTCCCTGCGTTCGCTAACGGCGGCGGCGGGCGTGAACATCGCCGCGGCGCACTACCATTTCGGCTCCAAGGAGGAGGTCGCCAAAGCGGTCTTCGCTCGGCGCATCCGGCCTGTCAACCGGGAGCGCATCCAGCTTCTAGATACGTACCAAGAACACGGGCAGCCATCCGTCGAAGAGCTGCTCACCGCCTTCTTTGCGCCCGCCCTGCGGCTGGCGCGAGAGCCCCAGCGCGGCTACGATTTCATGCGCCTCTGCGCTCGGTTCTACTCCGAGCCGGCGGAATACCTGGAGTCGACATTCCGCGAGGAGTTCTCGCAAGTCCTGTCCCGCTTCCACGAGGCGTTCCAGCGCGCCTTACCCGAACTCGGCGAGGAGGAGGTGGGCCTGCGGCTGCACTTCGCGATCGGCGTGATGGTGCATACCTTGCTCAATCCGACGAGAACCTGCTTGCCCAGACTTGGTCCCCAGGCCAGCGACAGCGACAAGGCTACGCTAGATGCCATGGTGCGATTCGTGGCAGCCGGAATGCGAAGCGCGCCCGCAGCGCAGTTCCCGGCCGGTGCGGTCGCGGCACTTTCCGCTCATGCGGAGGTCGCCCAATGACGCGCGCTCCGCACCTATTCGTGGCCGTCGGGCTGGCGCTGGGCGCATGCTCCAAGCCAGTGCCGATCCCCGTGCACGACCTGCGGGTGCCGGTGCCGGACCAGTGGCACGCCGCCGAGACGACCGCCCCGGCCGCCTCCGCGAAATGGTGGGCGTACTTCGGCGACCCGGGACTGGACGCAGCCATCGAGCGGGCCTTGGCGTGCAGCGAGGACCTGCGAGCAGCGTCGGCGCGGATCCGGGTGGCGTCCCAGGAGCGAGTCATCGCCGGCGCCGCTGACAGGCCTGAATTGAGCCTCGGGATCAACCGCATCCGCCAGCGCCAGAATTTTGTCGGCCTGCCATTTCCAGGCCTTAGGGACCGCGTGCTGAGCAACACGTTCAGCAATGCCGGGCTGTCGTTCAACGTCGCCTGGGAGGCTGACATTTGGAACCGCATCGCGGCGGACAAGCTCGCCGCCGAGGCCAACGCCCGCATGCGCGAAGCGGAACTGCTCGGTGCGCGCCTGTCCCTGAGCGCGCAGGTGGCGAAGGCTTGGTTCGCCGCGGTCGAGGCCCAGCGCCAGATCGTCCTCGCCGAGCAGGTGCTCGCGAATCTGCAGACTATCGCCGAGCGGCGGCAGGCCCGCTTCCAAGCCGGCACCGGCTCGCTCACGGACGTCCGGCTGGCCGAGGCCGACGTCGCCCGGGCCAGCTCGGCGCTGCGGCAGCGCCGCCAGGCGCGCGACGCCTTCGTGCGCCAGACCGAGACACTGACCTGCCAATATCCGGCCGGCGAACTCTCGGTGACCGCCGAACTGGCCGCCTTGCCGGAACAGGTGCCCGCCGGATTGCCGTCCGAACTCGTCCACCGCCGCCCGGATCTGATCGCCGCCGAACAGGCCTTGCTGGCAGCCGACGCCCGGATCGTGCAGGCCCGGGCGACCTTGCGCCCGAGCTTCGCGCTGACTTCAGGCCTCGGCACGTCGAGCAACACCCTGGCCGACCTGGTCAATCCCAACCTGCAAGTCTGGAACTACGCCCTCGGCCTGGCCCAGCCGATCTTCAACCGCGGCCGCCTCAAGGCCAACGTGAGGATCACCGAAGAGCGGGCGCTCGAGCAGGAAGCGCTCTACCAAGCGCGCGTCTGGACCGCCTACAGGGAGATCGAGACCGCCTTGGCCGCGGAAGCGGCGCTGCGCGACCAAGAGACCTCCCTGCGTGCGTCCCACGCCAAGACCCGCACGGCGGTCAAGGTCGCCGAACGGCGCTACCGAGCAGCCTTGGGAGAGGTCTTCTCGGTGCTCAATCTGCGCAGGGCGACCTTGGAGAACGAGAGCGTGATGCTCGGGCTGCAGCGCGCGCAGATCGACAACCGCGTTGACCTCCACCTCGCGCTGGGGGGCGGCTTTGACGGCGACCCCGGCAAGGCCGACCCCGGGTCCGCGCAACCAACACCCTGACGGACAAGCTGATGATCAATCCACGAACAGCCCTGATGGGCATCCTGCCAATCGCCATCCTCGCGCTTGGGGGCCTGATTGCCAAGGCCCTGATCGATTCGTACGAGGAACCCACGCCCCAGCCGTTGGTCGTCGAGCCGCCGCTCGTGCGTGTGATTCCGGCGGAGCCGGAGTCCATGACGCTGGTCGTGACCACCGAGGGCACGGTCGCGCCGCGTTCCGAGGCGCAGCTGATCCCGGAGGTCTCCGGCAAGGTCGTCGAGATATCGGCCGCGCTCGTTCCAGGGGGATTCTTCGCCAAGGACGAGGTGCTGCTGCGGGTAGACCCTCGCGACTATGAACTGGCGATCACGCAAGCCCTGGCCGCCGTAGAGCAAGGCAAGCTGCGGGTGGCACTGGAGCAACAGCAAGCCGAAGTGGCCAAGAGCGAGTGGGAAGAGGCTGGCGAGGGAGAGCCGTCCCCGCTTCTGTTTCGCGAGCCGCAGATCGCCGAAGCGAAGGCCAGTCTCGTCGCGGCCGAAGCGGTGCTCGAGCAGGCCCGGGACAACTTGGAGCGCACGGCCCTGCGGGCACCGTTCGCCGGCCGCGTGAGGTCAAAGCAGGTCGATCTCGGCCAGTTCGTGCAGCGCGGCATGAACCTGGGGCAGGTCTACCCGGTGGACGTGGCCGAAGTGCGGCTGCCGATCCCGAACGCGGAGCTGCAGTATTGCAACCTGCCTCTGGGATTCCGGGACGCGGACTCCGCCCCGTCCGGGCCGCGAGTGCGCCTGACGGCGCGTTTCGGGGGCGCAGACTACGCGTGGGACGGACGCATCGTGCGGACCGAAGGCGAGATCGACGCACGCACCCGCATGATCAATGCCATCGCGCAGGTGAAGGATCCGTACGGGCGGGAGCGGGGTTCCGCGCAGCCGCCGCTGGCGGTGGGCATGTTCGTCCGCGCAGAGATCCAAGGCAAGCGCGTGCGCGACATGGTGCGCCTGCCGCGCTCCGTGCTGCGCGGCGAGGACACCGTGTACGTCGTTGAAGGCGACGGCACGCTGCGCTTCCGGACGATCGACGTATTCCGGAGCGAGCGCGAGACCGTATTGATCCGCGACGGGCTTGAGTCCGGCGAGCGGGTCTGCACCTCTCCGCTCGAGGCCGCGGTCGACGGCATGAGAGTCCGCATCACGGACGAGGACCCGGCGACCGGCGCATGAAGGGCGTCATCTATTGGTTCGCGCGCAACGGCGTTGTCGCGAACCTCCTGCTGGTTGTCATCGCAGCGGCAGGCCTGCTCACGGTGGGAAACCTCAAGCAAGAGGTTTTTCCCGAATACTCGCTCGACATCGTCACGGTGACCGCGGAGTACCGCGGTGCAGCGCCCCAGGAAGTCGAAGAGGCGATCTGCGTCCGGGTGGAAGAGGCAATCCAAGACCTCGAAGGCATCAAGGAGATCAGTTCCCGAGCCATGGAAGGCCGCGGGTCCGTCACGATCGAAGTCCACGCCGGCTACGACGTGCGCGAAGTCCTCACGGATGTGAAGACCAAGGTCGACGCGATAGACACGTTTCCAGAGGATGTCGAGAAGCCGGTCATCAGCGAACTCACGTCACGCTTCCAAGTCATCAACGTGGCCATAGCGGGCAACGCGGAGCTCGCCATGCTGAAGAGGCTCGGCGAGAGGGTCAGAGACGAACTCATCGCGCTGCCTGAGATCTCGCAGGCCGAGCTGTTCAACGCGCCGCCGTACGAGATCTCGATCGAGGTGTCCGAAGAGGCATTGCGACGCTGGGGCCTGACTTTCGACGACATCGCCAACGCGGTGCGCCGGTACTCGGTCGACCTTCCCGGCGGATCTGTCAAGACCGAGATTGGCGAGGTGCTGCTGCGCACCGAGGGGCAAGCCTACTCCGGCGACGAGTACGCGCGGCTGCCCCTGCTGACGCGCCCCGACGGTACCAGCATCCTGCTGAGCGACGTGGCAACGGTCGTAGATGGGTTTGAAGACGTGACCGTCGCGGGAAAGCTCGACGGCCTGCCCAAGGTCGAGGTGCAGGTCTATCGCATCGGCGACCAAAGCGCGATCTCCGTTTCGAAAGCGGTCCAGGACTACGTAGCGCGAGCGGCGCAGACGATGCCCGACGGCATCACGATGGACACTTGGCAGGACAGCGCGGCGCTGCTTGAGAGCCGCATCAACCTGCTGGTCAAGAACGGTTTCTCCGGGCTGGTGCTGGTCTTCGTCGTGCTGGCCCTGTTTCTGCGCCTGCGCCTGGCGTTCTGGGTCACGCTCGGCATTCCGGTTTCGTTCTTGGGCGCGATCGCCTGCATGGGGCTGTTCGACCAGTCGATCAACATGATCTCGCTGTTTTCATTCATCTTGGTGCTCGGCATCGTGGTGGATGACGCCATCGTGGTGGGCGAGAACATCCACACCACGCAGGTGCGCACGGGCAAGCGGACCAGCGCCGCCGTGCGCGGAACGCTTCAAGTGCTGGTGCCGGTCACGTTCGGCGTGTTGACGACCATGGCTGCGTTCGCGCCGATGCTGTTCGTGCCCGGCGTCATGGGCAAGATCACGGTCGGTTTCCCGCTGATCATCCTGCCGACCCTGTTCTTCTCGCTGGTGGAGTCCAATCTCATCCTGCCGCGACATCTTTCGCACTCCAAGCCTGCCCCGCCGCGAGTCGCGAAGAATGCCTTCCAGCGCTCCGTCGATGCTTTCTTCGGAGCCTTCGCCGGATCGATGGAGTGGTTCATTCGGGCGATCTACCGGCGCGTGATCCGCAAGGCCGTGCAATGGCGCTACGCAACCGCGTCGATCGGGCTGTTCGCGGTGCTGCTGACCGCGGGCATGGCCGGCGCGGGAAAGATCCGCATGGTCCTCTTTCCCGATGTTGACGCGGACAACGTGGTGGCCTATCTGACCATGCCGCAAGATTCGCCGGCGGAGGTCACGGCCAAGGCCTTGGATCGCATCTTGGAGGGTGCCGTGGCCGTGCGGAGCGAGGTAGCGGCCGAGCTGGGCCAGGATCAGATCAGGCACATCGTCAGCTCGATCGGAGAGCAGCCCTTCCGGAGGATGCAATCGGGTCCGATGGCTGATGTGCGGAACGCTCGAGACGAACATCTGGGCGAGATCAACCTAGAACTGGTGCAGTCGGAGTATCGGCTGATCTCCGCTGCGGAATTGGCGAACCGGTGGCGGGAAGAGATCGGCCAGATCCCGGGTGCGGTCGAAGTGACGATCACCCACGACCTGCTCGGCAGCGGCAAGGCGATCGACCTGCAGTACAGCTATCCCGACACTGACACGCTGGTGGAAATCGTCGAACTGACGAGCGCCCAGCTGGCGGGCTACCCGGGAGTGGTTGGCGTCACCGACACCCATCGCGGCGGCAAGCCCGAGATCCAGCTCGCCCTGACCGAGGAGGGGGCCAATCTGGGCTTTACCCTGCAAGCCCTGGGCAGGCAAGTGCGCCAAGCCTTTTTCGGCGAGGAATCGCAGCGGATCCAGCGAGGCCGGGACGACGTCCGCGTGATGGTGCGCTACCCGTCGCAAGATCGGCGCTCTCTCGCAAGCCTCGAGCAAATGCGCGTGCGCACGCCGGGCGGGGACGAAGTTCCCTTCTCGACGGTTGCGGTTGCCACAATGGGCCGCGGTGCGGCCACGATCAGGCGGGTCGACCGCCGGCGTGCGATCAATGTCCAAGCCGACATCGACGAGAGCGTCACCACCAGCGAGACTCTGGTCGATGCGCTGCAGGCCGACTTCTTGCCCGCGCTCGTCGAGCGCTATCCCGGCCTCACGTACTCGTTTGAAGGCGAAGAGGTCCAGTTCGCGGAATCCATGGACGGCCTGTTCCAAGGCTTTGGAGCGGCGCTGTTCGTCATGTACGCGATGCTGGCGATTCCGCTCAAGAGCTACGTGCGTCCGTTCATCATCCTCAGTTCCGTGCCCTTCGGCATGGTGGGCGCGATCTGGGGCCACTGGCTGCTGGGGCTTCCAGTCAGCTTCCTGTCGATGTGCGGGATGGTCGCGCTGGCGGGGGTCGTGGTCAACGACGGGCTGGTGCTGGCGTCATTCATCAGCTCGTACGGCCGCAAGACCGGAAGCCTCGCCCAGGCTGTGCAGTTGGCCGGCGAGGCTCGCTTCCGACCGATCGTTCTGACCTCGCTGACCACCGCGGCCGGGGTCACGCCGATCATGCTCGAATCGAGCCTGCAGGCGCAGTTCCTGATTCCCATGGCGGTAGCGCTGGCCGCCGGCGTGCTCTTCGCAACAGGCGTGACGTTGGTGCTGATGCCGTCGCTGTACATGATCGTGGAGGATCTTCGGCACGGCTTCCGCTGGCTCTTGCGCCGGGAAAGCATTCCTACGGCCCCCGCCAGCCTTGCGACGGGCGACTAGAGCGGCCAGACGGCACGAGTCTGTCTGCAAGCCATGAAGGGCTCCTGCAGGCATCCGGCCGGAGGAAGCAGCCCCGCCTGGCCGAGGCGGGGCGCTTGCGGTCCAGTCTTCGCCGCCGACCACGATCAGCGGCCGGGCGCACATCAGCGAGCGCTACGCCGGGACGATCTCGGAGCTGACGCTCGGAAGCTTCGCGGAATTTCTCGCCGAAACGGGAGCAAGACCCGGCGGCCACACTGAGGGCATTCCGCCCATAAGCGCTGCCAGAGTCTGCCATGCTACTTACTATCTCGGTGCTATACTGCGACTGCGACCATGAGCGCAGAACTGATCGGCATCTTGGCTGTGGGCGCGACGCTGCTGGTTGGCCTAGGCAGCTTGGTGCTTGTCTTGCAAGCCCGGACTGACAAGCGGCTCGACTTGCTCGAAGCCGAGTTGCGGCGGCTCGGGGAGCGGGTGGCGCGGCTGGAGGGCCTGATCGAGGGCTCGGGCCTGTTCCGCCCGGCGGACGCGACCGCTTCCGGAGACTGACGGCGACAGTGAACCGACGAAGCAGAATTGGCATCCGATAGCTGCTTTCGATCTTCGCAATGATTGCTTCCTGTCCCACAGCGGCAGGATCGCGGCATCGACCACGGCTATTCATAGGCACTGAGTTTCGTCCGTGGTGCCTGTGCTTCGTACACGCGCTATCGGCGGCATCAGGAGTTTACCGGCGTACCTCAAATTGGCGGCGTCGCGTATCACTCTGACTGTGGCCGCTAGCGGCTCTGGAGTGCGAATCGTGCGCCGCGGAATCCCATTCCCGCTTCCGGCACCATCTAGCGGCAGGGTACAGCCGCGGCCCGCCATGGAAAGTTGGCCCTTCAGCTGCCGAAAGTTCGTCGTCCGTTCGCATTCGGCCCCGAAATCAGCCTGCCTTTGCCGATCCGCAAATTAAGCGGGGACTCAGAAACTAGCGCTTATGGAAGGCTGCCCCGGGGGCCACACGGAACGCCCGAGCCTAGAACTCGTACCGCAATCCGAATTGCAGGACCCTGGGCGGAATCAGCACCCTGGAGTAGTTTCCGAAGCTCCCGGTGAAGGTATACGACAGCGTCTCCCAAGCGTCCGCGTTGAAGCGCACGCTGTTCGTCAGATTGAACGCCTCGGCCCGGAATTGCAGGCTGTGCCCTTCCATGGGCAGCTGGAAGCGTTTTCCGACAGCCATGTCAATCGAGAAGATCCCGTGGCCGCGCAGGTTGTTCCGCTGCCCGATTCCGCCGACCACGACCTGCCGGAACGACGACAGAGCGGCGGCCGGGTTGCTGAACACGTTCGGTCCCGTGCCGCCTCCGATCAGCGCCGCGCTGGCCGTGTTGGTCTGTGCAGGTATCGGCCCGATCGGTTCGGCGAAATGCTGGTAGCAGTAGCAAGTCGGCCAAGCTAGGCCGTTCAGGATGCTGAGCGGCATGCCCGACGTGTAGCGCCCCAAGCCGCTGACCTGCCAGCCGCCAAGCACTGCCTGTCCGGCCGGCCCCATGCCGGCCAGGTACGGCTTGCCCCTTCCGAACGGCAGTTCCACGACCCAGTTCGCATTGAACTGGTGGCGCATGTCGAAATCCGAGAATGCCCGCTGCGCCTCTCTATCCCAGGAGTTGATGACACCGAACGCGGACCAGTAGGTGTCGCCCGGGATCTGACCGAACCGCTCACCCTGGCTGCGCCGCGTGCCGACCGAGGTCAAGTCCGTGGATTCGGACAGGGTGTAGTTCAGGTCAAACTGGTACCCCTTGCTGAATCCCTTGCGCAGCGAAACCTGCATCGAGTGGTAGGTCGCCGTCCCGTAGGAGCGCAACGCGTCGAAGCCCCAGAACTGCGGATTCATCGAAAGGCCCGGACCCGCATCGCTGCAGACAGGGGCGCAGGCGTAGTCCAGGTAGTACATCGCGGTGCCGGTGTCGGGGCTGTTGGATCTGATGACGTCGTACACTCGCTGGGTCGCGGTAAGGTCCCGCGTCGCCGCGCCGGAAAACTGGTTTTCGAAGAACGCGACCGTTGGCACGGACCGGGTCGACCAGCCGCCGCGCGCCATCAGCTCGAGCTCTTGGAGGGCGTCAAGCAGGTACTGGCCGGATGCCGGATCCTTGAAGTTGGTGTACTGGGCAACGGCCGTGTCGTTGATCAGCTGCCTGCGGCTGAGCCTTCCGATATAGCCAACCTCCATCATGAAGCCGCCTCCGAGCTCGCGGGAAACGGTCACGGTGGGGTTGATGCTGTACGGCGGCAGCACGCTCGAATCGACGCCCTGGCTCCAAGCCAGTCCCCTGGGGTTGGGCGTGCCGGGACCGCCTGGCGGCGGCGGCGCGATCCCGCGGGAGGGAATATTCGTCTGCCCCTCGAAGCGGGGCGAGTTCGAAACCGTGAAGTTCTGGGTAGTCACCCTGCTCGTCAGGCCGAAAGCGTTGCGGTCGAGCATCTGGATCATGCCCATGCCGAAAATGTCGTAGAACAGCCCCGCGCCCGCCCGGATCGATGTCTTGCCGGGACCGCCGAAAAGCTTGCCCAGAAAACCGTCGCGAGCCTGCGGCGAGAACGCGACGGCGAGCCGCGGCGAGAAGTTCCTCGAGTGCGTCGCCCAAAGCGGTCCGCCGTTGGGGTCGTCGATCCCCACGAAACCGATGGGCCCCGCCTCATGGGTAGGCCGGCCGCTCTCCGCCAGGTCCACGCGGGTCGCGATGTAGTTGTCCAACCTCGGGGTGATGCGGACCTGCACCCCGTTGACCTCTCTCACGGGCGGCATGAACGACCAGCGCAGTCCCGCCGTGATTGTCAGGCCCGGCTTGGCGCGCCAAGTGTCCTGGAAGTACAGCTCCAGCTCTTCCATGCCGAACGTGCGGCTGACCGGGTCTCCCGTCGATAGCGGATTGCCCTGGATGTCGTAGTTGTAGTTCGCGTCGTAGAAGTTGACCAGGCCCAGCACCGTTGCCATGGTCTCGCGGTAGGTCCCCGGGTTCGCGGGGGCGACGGCAAGTGGCGTGTCGAACAAGGCCGGGCCGTCCGTCAATGCCCACGCGGCCTGCTTGGCGAAGTGAAAGCTGTTGCTGGAGTTCATGCGGCGGTTGCGGATGGATCGGAAGACTCCGCCGAATTGCCAAGAGTGCTGGCCGCGCACAATCGAGATATCTTCGGCCACGGTGTGGACCGGCAGGTAGTTCGACTCCGGCGTCGTGCTGCCGAAGGAGTCATCGAAGAGGCTGTCCCCCAATCTCACCCGGGACTCGTTCTGGACTCCGGACAGCATCACATCTTGGCCCGTGAAACCGTAGCGGAAGTTGCTGACGATGCCGGGCCCGATCAACCCGGTGTACCCAATTGCCAAGCCGCGGCTCCTGTCATCGGTCTCGCTGTTCGGATCCTGGCCAGGAAACTGGGGCAAGCCGCCGATGTGATCGTGCTGGAAATTGCCGCGCACGAAGATGCGGTGGGCCCCGTTCTCGTCGGCGTTCCAATCCACCTTCGAAATGACTGTATTCCAGACCAGCGGGGTCGATGCGGTGAACCTGTAGCCGGAAGTGTTCAGCCCGTCGCCGACGGTGGAGTCGTTCGGGGCCGGGAAGGCACTGAAGTACTGGAGCGCGGCCGGGCTGGGACCCATTTTCAGAGGATCGATCTGGGACTGGATAAATGCCGGGTCGAGTTCCTGCACCGCTCCCCCGACTCCCCTGTACTTGACGAAGCCTTGGCGCAGGGAGTCGCTGGGCACCGTGCGCACCACGCCGCCCTCGCTAGCGTCCCTGCGTCCTTCGTAGTTGGCGAAGTAGAACAAGCGGCTTTGCTTGATTGGACCGCCAATGGAGGCTCCGAAAACGTTGCGGATCAGCTTCGCGCGGTCGACGCCCGCGCTGTTGTTGAAGAATTCGTTAGCCGCAGTAGCGGTGTTGCGGTGGAATTCGTACAACGAGCCGTGGACCTCATTGGTCCCGCTTCGGGTTACCAATGCGACCTGGGCGCCCGCTGACCGACCTTGATCTGCGTTCGCAGTGGTTGTGACAACCCGGAATTCTTGGATCGAGTCCAAGGTGTTGCGCAGCACGCTGGTGAAGGGCAGGCGCCCGTTCTGGTCGTTCACATCGACGCCATCAAGCGTCACGTTCGACTGGTCGCTACGAGCGCCGTTCACGGTGCCGTTTCGGATGTCGCCCACCTTTTTCGAATCCAGCGGATCGGCGCTCAGGAAGGTGACGCCTGCCTGGAGCGAGAGCAATCCCGCCGGGTTGCGGGCGTTCAGCGGGAGCTGCACGATCGGCTTTGTGCCGAAGGCGTTCCCGACCGAAGCATCAGTCGTGTTCAGCTGCGCCGCAGAGGCGGAAACCGTGACCGCTTCCTCAACCGCCTCGACGGTGCCGAAGACGACCGGGAGCGTCACGTTGGTGTTGACCAGCAGCGAAACACCCTCGATGATCACCGGCGCGAAACCCTCTTGGACCGCCGATAGGGTATACGACCCGGGCGGCAACTGGGCGAACGTGTAGTTCCCCTCTTCGTTGGACTCTACTGAACGCTGGAAGCCGTTGGCTTCATTCATGATGTCGATTTCTGCGCCAGGGATGACGCCACCAGTTTCATCAGTGACCACTCCGCTCAGACCGCTCGATTGCCCGAACAAGACCGGCGCAAGAAAGAGTGTTGAAAGAAACAGTATTCCAGCACTATTCCAAACTACGCACTTAGGTGGCTTATTGAAGACGCTCATCATGTTCGGGATTTTACCACCGATCTTCTAACTGCGGGGGAAGAAGAAGCCAGGAAGAAGATTCGCTCGGTGCGTGCCAGCCAGTTGCCTCTTGGCCCAGTCCGCCTCGAATGCGATAATTTCGGCCACCATGGGTTCCATCATCACCAGAAGGGGCTTTCTGGGTGCCAGCGGGGCCGCCTTGGCCAGCCCCAAGGCTCGTTCCGCAGACAGTCTCCCCAACATCCTTTGGATATGCACCGACCAACAGCGCTGGGACACGATCCGCTCTCTCGGAAACGGGCACGTCCGCACTCCGCACATCGACCGCTTGGTCGCGAGCGGCGTCGCGTTCGAGAACGCATATTGCCAATCTCCGATCTGCACGCCTAGTCGGGCAAGCTTCCTGACCGGCATGTATCCATCTGCTGTGCACGGCTGCATGAACGGGAACGAGACTTGGGACGACGCAGCGCCCTTGGTCACCAAGTCGCTCGCTGACGCCGGATACGACTGCGGCCTGGCCGGCAAGTTTCACCTCTCGGGCGCACAAGGCCGGATCGAACCGCGCGTTGATGACGGATACCGGCTGTTTGACTGGAGCCATCATCCCAGCGACGACTGGCCCGAGGGGCACGCCTATATCGAGTGGCTGCGCTCGCTGGGCAAGGACTACGATTCGATTTACGGGCGGCTCGGCTACATTCCCAGCGAGTTTCACCAAACTACCTGGTGCGCCGACCGAGCCATCGACTTCATGCGCGAAGAGCGCTCCGGGCCTTGGCTGTTCAGCCTGAACTGCTTCGACCCGCACTCGCCGTTCGACCCGCCACAGGAGTGGCTGGAGCACTACCCTGCAGCGGACATGCCCGGCCCGCTGTTCCGCGAGTCGGATCTGGAGGCCCAGCAACGGCTCGAGGCTGTCAACTTCCAGACACCGGCGCGGCGGCCGGAGGACTTCAACGCAAGGTCGTACCAAGCGAAATACTTCGCCATGATCGAACTGATCGATCACAACGTTGGCAGAATGCTGGACGCCTTGCAGGACAGCGGCCAACTGGCCAACACGATGGTCATCTTCACCAGCGACCACGGCGAGACGCTCGGAGATCACGGCCTCTTGCTGAAGGGCTGCCGCTTCTACGAGAGCTTGGTGCACGTCCCGCTCGTGATTTCGTGGCCGGGGCGTTTCCGGCAAGGACTGCGCAGCGAAGCGCTGGTGGAACTGACGGATCTCGCTCCGACGCTGCTGGAGGCGGCCGGGCTCAGCGTGCCGAGCACGATGCACGGCAAGTCGCTGGCTTCCGTGCTGGAAGGCAAGGCAGCACCCGGACATCACCGAGAGTTCGTGCGCAGCGAGTACTACCGCGCCTTGGCGGGAGTGCAGAGCTTCGGCACGATGGTGCGCAGCGAGCGCTTCAAGCAGGTCACCTACCACGGTCACGGCTTGGGCGAGCTCTTCGACCTAGAAGCCGATCCGGGCGAGTTTGACAATCTCTGGGACGACCCGCGCCTAGCGCAGGTGCGTCACGATCACATGGTTATGAATTTCGACGCGCTGGCCACAGCGACGGATGTCGGGCCCAACCGCGTCTCGCGGTACTAGAGCACGGCCCGGCCCACCGGAGACCCGGCTTCGCTCCGCCGAAGCTGCGGGCGCACTAGACTCCTTGTCTAGGCGTAAGGCTGACGATTAGGTCAAGTCTCGACGCCGAAGTGCCGCTCTCGCCCGGTTGAGGCGAAGCGTGGCTAGACCCCTTGCTGCCCTGCAACGTGGACTCTTGCTGCAGGTCTCGGTGCCGCTGGCGCCGCCCGCGTCCGGGCGAGGCCGACCATTGCCGGCAACACCATCCTGTCACTTGCTGGGCGGTCCCGGCCTACTACGGCGGCTCTATAATCAAGAGCATTGGCGTTCACGCGCGTTCGCGTAGTGTAGGGCGACGATGGCTACCACGCAGACAGAACTTCCCGCCCTGACATCGCCCGGCGCCACCGCAGTGGCGCCGGAGCCCGACGACGTCGAGTACCCGGAAGGGCATTGGATCGCGCAAAGCGTGGGGCACGGGGACGCCGTGCGGCAGGCCGCCACGGCCCTGGACTACTACTTCCGGGAGCGTGCGGACGTGCTGGTGGCCATGGAACTGGTGGTGTACTACCAGCGCGGCAACAGCAAGCTTCGGCTGCAGCCCGATGTGCAAGTGGTGTTCGGGGTGGAGCACTGCGGCAGTCGCGGTT
>JAJDTX010000104.1 GCA_022826925.1 Bryobacterales bacterium | reverse complement strand
CGGACCCGGACCTCGCCTAACGGGATGTGCTGCGGTCCCACTCTGCGAGTTATCGCACAACCACCGCGCGTTTGTCCAGCCCCTCTCCTAACTCCTTATGCAATCCGCCCCTCGCTATCTGACATTGAAAAGCCCTGGGCGATGTCGCGCACAGCGCGGAACGTTCGCGCCACTCCCTTCGCAGGCAATCCGAACAAGCGGCAGCGCTGTCGATGCGGTGCCAAGAGCTTGAGCTGGAGGCGGTTCCCCTGGGCGGCGGTGCTCCGCTGGGAGCGCTCAGCTTCGAAACCACCGAATGGTTTTGGTCACAGCGCAATTCGGTGGAAGTAAGATAATGAGTGCGGCAGCTGGCCGGACAGGAGTCGAGGGCAACAACATGATGAGATCAGAATGGGTAACCAAGCGCCTCGGAGATCCCGTGCGGACACAGATGCACTACGCTCGCCGCGGGATCGTGACCGAGGAGATGGAGTACGTAGCCAAGCGCGAGCAGCTCCCGGCCGAGACCGTCAGGGACGAAGTGGCTCGCGGCCGGATGATCATTCCTGCCAACATACGCCACGAGAACCTCGAGCCGATGTGTATCGGAGTCGCATCGCGCTGCAAGGTCAATTCCAACATCGGCAACTCGGCCACCACGTCCGAGATCGAGGCGGAAGTCGAGAAGCTGCGCTACTCCATCAACTACGGTGCCGACACCGTGATGGACCTCTCCACCGGCGGGGACATTCCGCGAATCCGCAAGACGATAATTCGCGAGTCACCGGTTCCGATCGGCACTGTGCCGATCTACGAGGCCCTCACCCGCGTCAACGGCAGGATCGAGGACCTCACGTGGCCGATCATGCGCGACGTGATCGAGGAGCAGGCGGAACAGGGCGTGGACTATATGACGATTCACGCCGGCGTGCTCATTCAGTACGTTCCCATGGCGGTACAGCGCGTGACCGGCATCGTCAGCCGCGGCGGCTCGCTGCTCGCCGAATGGATGGTCGGGCATCACCAGCAGAACATGCTCTACGAGAACTTCGAGGAGATCTGCAAGATCTTCCAGAAGTATGACGTGAGCTTCTCGCTCGGCGACGGCCTGCGGCCCGGCTCCATCGCAGATGCTTCCGACGAAGCCCAGTTCGCCGAACTCGAGACGCTGGGCGAACTCACCAAGAAAGCCTGGGAGTACGACGTGCAGGTGATGATCGAAGGGCCCGGGCACATCCCGATGGACGAGATCCAGCTGCAAGTCGACAAGGAGCGGGAAATCTGCCACGAAGCGCCGTTCTACACGCTCGGCCCGCTAGTGACAGATATCGCCCCGGGCTACGACCACATCACCTCGGCGATCGGGGCAGCGATGATCGGCTGGCACGGCGCATCGATGCTCTGCTATGTCACGCCCAAGGAACACCTCGGCCTGCCCAACAAGGAAGACGTGAAGCAGGGCATGATCGCCTACAAGATCGCGGCGCACGCCGCGGACGTTGCGCGCCACAGGCCGGGCGCCCGCGCTTGGGACGACTCCCTGTCGAAGGCGCGCTTCGAGTTCGACTGGAATCGCCAGTTCGACCTGGCGCTGGATCCGGAGACCGCGCGCAGCATGCACGACGAGACCCTGCCGGAGGAAGGCTACAAGTCCGCCCGCTTCTGCTCGATGTGCGGGCCGAGCTTCTGCTCGATGAACGTGTCCTCGAGGGTGGCGGACTTCACCGCGGAAGACGCCCAGAACGTCTTGATGCAGATCCAGCCGACAGCGGAGCGGCCAGCCGCCGCGGCAGCGGCAGGCGACTGACGTCTACTCGGGCAAGGTCCGTAGCGCGGTCGAGTACACGTCGCGACCGCCCAACACCGTTCCCAAGACTCGCGCGTCGCGCAGCTCGTCCACGGCGCAGGTCAGGATGTCGCGGTCGACGATGACGAAGTCGGCGTACTTGCCCGGCTCCAGCGATCCCTTGACATCTTCCTCGAACGTCAGATAGGCCGCATTGAGTGTCCACATCCGCAACGCCTCTTGGCGGGTGATGCGCTGCTCGGGGTTGTGCACCGAATCGTCAGCGGTCATGCGCGTGACGGCAATCCACATGCCAAGGAACGGATCGAACGGATTGACGGATTCCCGGGCGTCGAACTTGATCATGTGATCCGACCCCCCGGCAACGACGACGCCCGCGTCAATGATCGAGCGATACGGCTGCAAGGTGGCCATGCGATCCGGCCCGAGCACTCCGGCCAGGGCCGGCCCGTCGAAGTGGTACCACGCCGGCTGCATGTCGGCCACGACGCCCAGCGCGGCGGCGCGGCGAATCGCGTCCCCGCTGAGAAAGTTGGCGTGAGTGAGGGTGAATCGACGGTCCGTAATCGGTACCTCGCGATTGACCGCTTCATACGCATCCAGCAGAGCGTCGGTCGATCCGCCGCCGGTCGTGTGGGCGGTCATTTGCCAGCCGAGACGAGCAGCCAATGTCACGATCCGCTCGAGATCGCGGGGACGGATGCGCAACTCGCCGCGGTACTCGGGATCCTCGAATCCATAGACCTGCGTGTTCTGGCCGTAGGGCGCCCGCATGAAAGCCGTACCGAGCAAGATGCCGCCGTCCAGCACGACCTTCAGCGAGCCCACGCGGAACATTTCGTCGCCGTGGCCGGTGACGGCTGTGATCCCCTCGATCTCCCGCAGGACCTGCTCGACCGGCCGTTCCGCGTTGACGACGCGGGTGACCGATGTCCGCACTTGCAACTTGCGCTGCTCCCACAGGTCCTGGTAGGCGCGAAACCCAGCAGCGGTCTGGCTGCGATCAATGACGCTCGTCAGCCCGGCCATGCTGTACGCGCTCTGCATGGCGGCCAAGGCACCGACCATTTCGGCGTGGCTATAGGTGCGCGCCTCCAGCAGCGGCGCCACGAGCTGCCGCGCTCCGACGATCAGCCCGGTGGGTTCGCCGGCGTCGTTCCGCACCAGCTTTCCGTTGGCCGGATCGGGGGTGTCGGCCGAAACGCCCGCCAGTTCCAGGGCCGCCGAGTTCAGCACCGCGGCATAACCGTTGTCGAGCAAGACTGGACGGTCGCTGGCATACTCGTCAATCTCCCAGCGATCCGGATAGCGACGCTCCCGAAGGCGGGTGGAATACACCTTCGGGACGAAGATCAAGTCCTCGCCAGCGGGCTGCGCTTCGATGTGTCGACGCACGGCCTCGAAACTCCGCAAGACGGGAATCTCGCCGTCTGCTTCAGCCAGGGCCGCCTTGATGGGGTGGACATGGCTGTCGATCAATCCGGGCAGCACCGTTCTGCCCTGCAGGTTCACCTGGCGCGTCCGAGGCCCGGTCTTGCGACCCACGATCTGGGTCGTGCCGACGTCCAAGACGCGCCCGGAGGCGACGGTCATGGATTCGACCACGGGGCGCTCTTCCCACATGGTGATGATCTTGCCGTTGTAGTAAAGCGTGTCGGCCGGCCCGGCCGGAACCTCACGCTCGGGCGGCCACTGCTGCGGCATCGCGGCCGCGCAGAGAAGCAAAAGCAGTGCGGCCAGGCGCGTCAACGCAATCACCCGCCGCCTCCGCAAGGAACGAACTCCTAGGACTCGAGCCGGCACTAACCGGCACTCCGCGAATTCGAAAGCCGGCGCTACCAAGTTGGATCGCCCGGCCGGCCAACCACCGGCTGACCTTCAACGTATCCGAGAGACGCCAAGAAACGGTCCATGTGCCAGACCGTGCTGGTGTACGCGGCACGGCTGCGGCTGTAGTTGAAGAAGCCGTGCGGCCGGCCCTCGTAGCCGACCAGTTCGCAGCGGTTGCCAGCCTTCGTCATCGCATCGCAAAAGGCCTCGGCGGTCTCGAACGCAACTGTTGTGTCAGCCTTGCCGTGGAAGACGATCGTCGGCGGATCGCCCGCGTCTACATGGTGTAGTGGCGAGCCCGCCTCTGGATCCTCGCCCCAGCGCCCGATTCTTCCGGAGAGGTCCGTGACCGGATTGAACAAGAGCAGCGCGTCGGGCTTGGAGCTAACGGACGCGTCCTCGCCCTTCTCTTCAAGCCCGTCAATCACCCCGGTGGTGGCCGCTACGTGGCCGCCGGCGGATCCGCCGCCTGCCGCAATCCGGTTGGGGTCCACACCCAGTTCCGCAGCATGCTTGCGAACCCAGCGCACCGCGGACTTGCCATCTGCGACACACTGTTGGGGCATCGTGCCATGGCTGCCGCGCGTGCGGTACTGGGCACTGATGGCGACCATGCCGCGCGAAGCCAGATAGCGGCTGTGCGGGAAGAACTGGGTTGGAGTGCCGCCAACCCAGCCCCCGCCGAAGAAGAAGACCGCAGCCGCGCGCTTGTCGCTGGACTTCCAGCCTTCGGGCAGGAAAACGTGTAGCTCCAGCGGATCCTTTTCGAACTGCTTGAATACGATCTCCTTGTCGGGCTTGAATTCGCGCTGCTGTGCGAAAGCGGCGACACTGGCCAAGGCGAGCAGACAGGCGAGTAGGGGCAGTTTCATCGCATAGAGTCTAGCACCGGGATCATCGCGGGTCGCGACCGTCGGCATTGGCGGAGCAGGGCGGCTGAGGACTGATCGAGCGGTCACGCCCAATGGCGGGGAAACAGCCTGGACCGTCCCAGATGAGCGCCAAACGCAATGGTCGCCGCTCGTGCCGCACTCCGATTGCCCGGCGTCTCGAAATCACGTTCAGACAGTGCTTCCGGTGCTATGGCGCGGCTCGTGCGATCGGCTGCGTCGCAGGCCCGATCCGGCGTCCATCGAGAGGCATTCGATTCCGCGCGGGGAATCTGGTGCGGTAGGATAGCCGATCGAGCATTGTCACATCTTCGGCCCGCTCTCGAGCTGTTGCCGGAGCCTCTCAACGCGTCGGCGGTTGACTCCAAAATCCCAGAATGGTGCTATCCGTGAGGCAGCGCGCACGTGGATCACGCGCTCGGCTCGAAACAGACGAAACTCCATGTCGTCGGGATATCCGAACCGGGTCCGGCGCACGACATGGAAATAGTCGTTCGTGTCCGTGACGACCTCCGTGCGTGGCATGCAGAGCACGAGGTCCTTCAGCCGACCGAAATAGACGGCGGCGTCTCCCGACACGGCGAAGGGCTCGACGCGGGTGAGGCGCGAAGCGTCGTCTCGGCTGCATACGCATTTGGGCCACCACGGGCAAGGAGACAGTTGCCGCGACGCGATATCGGCTTGCCTGTGCCTCGTCATGCAATTGGTGGAGACGGCCGAAACGAACCGTTGAGAAGATTCGCCGGATGCTACCCGGGCACGCCCTGTAGGCGCACGCCAAGGGTCGCGCGCTGCTGATGGACGGCGACAAGCACTATTCGTACTTGGCCACGAACGGCGCGCCCGGCTCGTCGACGAGCACATGAATCGAGTGACTGATCTCGGTGTTGATGCGATCACCGGCAGCCGTCTGGATACTGATGCCAGTCATCATCTGCATGACCGGCCTGAGATCGTCCACAACGATCCGGACGGTCTTGCGATCGGGCAGCAGCGTGGCGGATTGCACCGTCATCACCTCGACTCCTTGGTCACCGTTCAGCTTCCAGCGATCAGAGCCGTAGCGGCTGAGCCACTTGTAATTCCAGCGCTTCGCGCTGTAGTTGGCCGGATCTTCGGCGCTCGCCGGGTCCAGCTCGTGCAGGAAGGACACGTCAATGCCCTTCTTGCTGACATGCAGCTCGCTCGGGACCAGCACTTTGCCGCCTGTGAATCGCGCGCGATAAAAGCCGCCCACGGCCTTGCGCTTAGTGCCCCAGCCATACAGGCCCACCAAGTAGAGGTTGCCATCGCTCTTGCGGAAGTCTGGACGCATTAGGCCGGAATCGAAATCAACGGGCAGTTCTACGGCGCCGCCCTGCACTCCGTCGCCGATGTTCTCCATCAGCACCAAGAAGATCTTGCCCCGCCCGAACGACGAGTGCACCAAGTGTCCCTTGAACGGCCCCCATTTATCGGTCCCGATCCACGCCTGGCCAGCGCCGGAGTTGTCTACGGAGATCGGAAGCCAAGTGATCGGATTGTCATACGTTGTCCGATCGCCGATGCTGCCGCCCCACATGTAGCCATGGAAGCTGCCCGGCGAGCACAGGTTCACGCGAGTGGAGGGAATCCAGTGGCCTTCTTGGTCGGAGGTGGTGATCTCTCCGTTCGGTCCGACGGCGACTCCGTTGGGCACGCGGAAGCCCGTGCAGACGACCTCAAGGTTCTTGCCGTCAGGGTCCATCTTGAAGATGACGCCATGGTGCTTCACCTTGGCGGGCAAGGCGTGACGCGCGGCCTTCGCGAAGTAAAAGTTGCCGGCGCTGTCGCGGTCGAGATCGAAGGTGAATTCGTGGAAATGGTGGGTGACGTGGAACTCGTTGTTGAAGTTCTCGTAGTAGTCCGCTTGGCCGTCCCGGTTCAGATCGTGCAGGATCGTGATCTGGTCGCGATCCAACACATACACCTTACCGTCCACAACTTCCAAGCCCTGGGGCATGTGGAAGCCGACCGCGTAGCGACTCCACGTCAGCTTGTCCAAGTCCTCGTCCACGCCGTCGACGATCCAGATGTCGCCTGACCAAGTTGCGACGGCCGCTCGATCATCGTCGAAGAAGGCGAAGTCAGTCGGCCGGAACCAAGATTCCCAAGGGTTGTCGAAGGGCAAAGTGATCTCGTCCACGGTCCACGCGCCGCCGCCACCGCCAAGCCGCCCCTGCGTTTCGACCGTCTTGCGGTAGGTTCGCGGCCCGCCCCGGGTGTAGGGCTCGAGCCGCTCGGGCCGCGGGGCTTGCCGCAACGCACCGGCAAACGCACCTAGACGCTGGGAGCGCACGTCGGCGTAGTAAAGAGTGAAACGCTGTTCCTCGCCAGACCGAGGAATGCTCAAGCGCACCTCGCCCGCCGCCGACAGGTCCCATCTGGCCCTCTTGCCCAGACCGGCGACACCGACAGCCGTGCCTTCATCGCCGCCGAGATACACAAGGTGTTCAATCGCCGGCCCGTTTCCTTGGTTGAGGTTCTTGAGCGAAAGCTGACGGACCTGCCCACCCTGCACGGCGGCCACCTCTAGCAAGAGCGGCTCGCGCGAAGGGCCGACTTCGATGGTGCGAGTCAGTGCCTCAACTCCCCAATCGGTCTCTAAGCCCGGCATTTCCAGCACGTTGGCATCGCCCACGCTGTACTCGAGCACCACCCTGTCGCCGAACATGTAGCGCCCCTTGTACCTGGCCCAATCCGCTGGCAGCGGACCAAATCTCTCGGCGCGGGGATCGGCGAAGCTGCCGTCACGAGCCCAGCCCGGGGCGACCGGGGTCTCGAACACGGGCTTGCCATCCAAGTGCGGGTGCGGCCCATGCCTCCAGTCATAGACCGTGCCCGTCAAAACGTATTGCGGACCGTTCCATCCTGCCGACATCCGCAACAGCTCGGTATCAAAGATGACCCCGGAGCGGCGTTCGGCCCCGAGCATGACGGCGTGCGACTTGTAGCTGACGTTGTCTCCCGGCTGCTTGTCCGCCCGGGGATCTTCCGGCTCCTTCACCGTTACGCTGGCCGAGATCACCGGGCCATAGTCCATGTGGACCCAAGGCTGTTCTTCGCGCTTGGTGCTGTCGTCGAAGCGCGTGCTAGCGAACGGCGCGCCTTGGTCGATCCAGGCGCGCAGGATTCCGATCTGTTCGTCAGTCAGAGGGCCGCCGGCTGGCGGCATGATCAGATTCTCTTCCAGTCCGGCGACCAAATGGATCAAGCGGCTGTTCGCGCTATCGCCCCTGACAAATCCGGGCTGGCCAGAGTAGCCGCCGCGCTCGGCGGACTTTCTCCGCCACAGACTGTAGCCGTTCATCGCGGCATCGTCGCCATGGCAGGCGTAGCAGTGCTGGACGAAGATCGGATCGACGTCGCGCATGAAGTCGATCTTGCGATCAGCGGGTGCCGGCAGCTCGGCGGCGCACAAGAACTGGCATGTACCGGCCAGAGCGAACAGCATGCCGGCGGTCATGGGCAAGCGGGGTCGTAGGGGCATGTTGAATCGCCACCATTGTAAGTGGGCGGTGGGGCGCGCCACCGAGACAGGATCGTGGCGAGCCGCACGAGCAAGCCGCGGATTTGATGCAACGGAGAAATCCAATCGCAGCATCTCAATCCCGCTGAACCCACAGAAACGACGGTGGGTCCTGCAGAGCAGGCTTCGCCCTAGACAATCGCAGCGACACCGGCGCCCGTCGCATATGCGACGACCGCTACCAAGACGCCCAGCCCAAGCATTTCAAGACCGCTAACCCACCACCGGCTGGCCGTGACGAGGGCGCGTAGGGCACCGACCGCAAATTGCGCGATGAGTGCCAGCGCTGACGCCAGCAGGAAGCGGTGCCCCAATTCAGGAACGACATAAGGCACGAGAGGAATTGCGCCAGCCACAACGAACGCCAAGAACGTAGCCGATCCGTGTCGGGCCGGGTACGCCTCCTCCTCGGGCAGGTTCTGTCTTTCTCTAGCGCTCTCCCGAGCGCGAATGCTCAGAAAGTTGCCCACACCCATCGATAATCCGTCCGCGAACAGATTGGCGATTCCGACGATGAGTACCGCGGTAGATGACAGGGCCCCTCCGGAAACTCCGGCAACGATCGCGTAACTGGTCAGGAGGCCGTCATTCGTGCCATAGATCAGATCACCGATGTAGTGTTGTGCTGTTTCGTATGGCCCGTGGGGAGTACGGTGCAGGGACGGTCGATTTGAGCGGCGTCGCATTCCCGCATGGTAGCGAGAGTGCGGATGCTTCAGAAGGGCCCGAGTTGATCTGTGCTCCCCTCCCTTGTCGATGCCCGCCGGAAGTCAGCAGGTGCTTCATGGCAGCGGCCGGACCGGCATGATCTCGCGGAGCAGTTCTTCCGCCGGCAAGCACAGGATTCCATCGATCTCGAGCCGCTCATCCCCTCCGTACGCAAGGCGTAGACGGGCCTGCGGGAAATCTTCGCGGAACCGCTTCAGGTGACGGAGGTCGGCTGGCCGCACCCGCCGGGAGTACTTGACTTCCAGTGCCCAGAATTCGTCCTTTCCGTAGACCACGAAGTCAACCTCGCTGCCAGCGCGAGTCCTCCAGTAGTACAGGCTGGCGGATGATCGAGAGTAGCTGAGCCAAGCCCTCAGATGTTGCGCCACCAGCCCTTCGAGGGCCGCTCCGCGAGCCTCTTCGGGGCGGTCCAGCGGGCCGGCGGGACGAAGCGACCGGAACACGCCTGCGTCGGCAAAGAAGAATCTGGGATGAACAGCCATGTGCCGTTTCGCACGCTTCGTGAAGACAGGCACACGGAACGCAAGAAACAAGTCTTCTAGGATCTCCACGTATCCCTCGACTGTCTTGCGGCTAACCGCGCATTCGCGGGCGACCTCGCTTACGTTGAGAATCGCCCCGTGGGCAAAGCTGATCGCTTCGAGAAAGCGATAGAACGCCCCGGTGTTCCGGACAAGGCCGTGCGCCTGCACCTCTTGCTGCACAGACAGCCCAACATATGAGCTCAGGGTGTCCGCAGCGTCTCGCGCGGCCCAGACGATGGGCAGCAGCCCAACCTCAAGAGCCGCATCCAGACGGAATCTCGGCCCGAGTTCTGCGGCGATGAACGGATGCATGAGGCGGAGCGCCGCACGACCTGCCAACAGATCGACGCCGGCTCGCTTGAGCTTCCTAGAACTGGAGCCTGTCAGCACGAAGCGCGGGCACTCAGGCTGCTCGATCAGCTGATGCACGACCGTCAACAGCTCTGGCACCCGTTGCACTTCATCAATCACAACGTCATCCGTATCGGGGTTGGCGGCGACTAGTTCTCGCAAGCGCTCCGGACGGGCGGCATAGAGGCGCTGCTGGGCCGGAGAGAGAAAGTCGATCCAGACAGCATTCGGAAGGGCGCTGTGTAGCCATGTGCTCTTTCCCGTCCCCCGCAGCCCGAACAGGAAGGAATGCCCCGCAGGAAGGCGAAAGAATCTCCTCTCAATCGCCATTATTCGACTCATTATGGCGAGTTATGTTGCAATTTGCAGAGCGAGTCGTCCGAACTGCGATCAAATCGCAGATTCGGCCAGTTCAAACTTCCCTGCATCCAAGGACTTGATCGAGCAACGGGGCCGGTGGCGCCTGGGATGCTCTATCCTGTGTCCGATGCGACTCGCACTAGGTCTTGCCGTCTTGCTGGGCTCGGCGGTTCCAGCCCTCGCGAATCCCAATGTCGTCGTGATCTTGGCCGACGATCTTGGCTACGGGGACGTTGGAGCCTATAACTCGGCGTCCAAGATTCCGACTCCGAACCTCGACGGGCTCGCCGCCGAGGGCATCCGCTTCACGGACGATCACGCTCCGGACGGCGTCTGTACTCCAACACGCTATGGACTTCTGACTGGCCGCTACGCGTGGCGCACGTGGTTGAAGCGCGGGGTGTTGAACGGATCGTCTCCTCCTCTCATCGAGCCTGAGCGACTGACCCTAGCCGACATGCTTCGCCAGCAGGGCTACGAGACCGGCATGGTCGGCAAGTGGCACCTCGGGCGTCGCTGGCACTTGCTCGATGACTCGCGAGACCAGATCGTGAAGAACATCGACTGGTCGAAGCCCGTGATCAACGGCCCAGCCCAGCACGGCTTCACGTACTCCTTCGGGCTTGCCAAGCCTGCTTGGGGGTTCGTTGAGAACGGCAAAGTGCTGGCGCGACCAACGCTGGCGTTCGACCTGACGCACTTGCCTGTCTATCTCATGGGAGGCAACAACAACCGCGGAACGAAGTCGCCCGGCTTCGAATTCGAGCGCATGCTGCCTCGCTTCACGGAGGAAGCGGTGGGCTTCATCGCGAGGGCGGCCGAGAAGGCGCAGCCATGGTTCCTCTACTTCGCGCCGCTGGCCCCGCACCGCCCCGTCGTGCCCAACAAGGACTTCAAAGATCAGAGCGCGGCCGGCCTCTACGGGGATTTCGTCGCGGAAGTGGACTGGTCGGTCGGCGAGGTGCTGGCGGCAATCGAAAGAAGCGGTCAGGCCAACAACACGCTGGTCATCGTGACCAGCGACAATGGCCCGGAGGTTGACGCGTACCGGCGGATCTTGGAGTACCGCCACGCCAGCATGGCCACGCTGCGGGGCCTGAAGCGGGACCTTTGGGAGGGCGGTCATCGCGTGCCGTTTCTGGCGCGCTGGCCAAGCAAGATCCCGGCAGGCAGCGTGCAGGACGAGGTGCTGTGCCTGACCGACGTGATGGCAACGGTGGCGGCAATCGTCGGTTTCCAGCTGCCGAGCGACGCGGCGGAGGACAGTTACGACATGAGCGAGGCGCTCTTCGGTGCCGACGGCGACTCGCCCGTGCGCGAGGCCACGGTCCATCACGGCTCCAGGGGCTGGTTCGGAATCCGCCAGGGAGATTGGGTGCTCATAGACCACCCGACCGGCGACAACAACGGCGGAGCGAACCGCGAGCCCAAGTGGTTCCGGCAACAGCGCCTTGCAAGAGCCCATGACCAAGATGTCGAGCTGTTCAATCTGCGGGAGGATCCTGGGCAGACCACCAATCTCGCGGCAGATGCACCGGAGCGGGTGATCAGCATGCGACGATTGCTGGATCGCTACAAGCGCGACGGCCGGAGCGTGAGCCGGTGAACCAATGACGAGGGTCCTTCGGCCTTCACGCGACTTCGCGCGCGCCCCGAATCACCGCCGCGATGTCCCGGATCCCAACGCCCGGGCCGGTCGGCACGGCCAGCTTGCCGTCTCGGATAGAGAGCGCCGGATCAAACCAGTCCGCGTACCGCTCGATATTCCGCTTGTACTCCTGGTACCGTCCGATGTCCTTCGTCCGAGACGCGAAGTGCAGCATGTAGACGAAGCCGAAGCCTCCGGAAATATGGACCGTCGTCGGCATGTGGGCCAGCTCGGCCATGTTGGCCACCCGGGCCGAGCGGATCATGCCCCCGTAGTAATGCAGGTCGGGCTGCACAATGTCCACGCCCCGATTGGCAATCATCCAGCGGAACCTGCGCTCGCTGTACTCTTGCTCGCCTCCGGAAACCGGCAGGGACAGCGAGTCTGCCACGACCTTGGTGTCCTCGAGATGGTCGAACGGGCAGGGCTCTTCGAAGTAGACGGCTCCAACCTCCTCGAGCAGGCGTCCGATCGGCAACGCGTGCTCGGGGTCGTACGAGCTATTCGCGTCGCCGTGTAAGTCGATCGCGTCTCCCAGCGCCTTGCGCGCTAGCGGAATCAGGGACTCCGACCGCCCCGGGGAAGCATCGAGGTTGCGGCTCATGCGCCCGCCCAGCCGGAACTTCACCGCTTTCGCACCGGTCTCGTCCACCAAGGACTGCAGGTACTCGACTTCCTCCTCCGGAGTCGAGTCCCGGCGGCCGCTGGCCACGTAGAAGTCGATCTCGCCGCGAAGCGTCCCGCCCAGCAGGTCACCGATCGACTTGCCGCAGGCGCGGCCCAGCATGTCGAGCAATGCGAATTCGACCCATGCCTGCGCCGACCACAGCGCGAGGCCCTGGAGCTTGTAGTTGCTGCGATGCCGATACAGCTCGAAGAGTAGGTCGGACTCTAGCGTGCGGGCGTCCTTGCCGAGAAAGAACGGGATCACAAGTTCTTGAAGAATCGGCCTGAGATAGCGGCGACCGTTGGTCAACGACACCCCTTCGGCCCCGTCTTTCGAACGCACATGGACGAACTGCTCGCCGTCCCTCTCCAACAGGCGGATGGAGTCGATGATCAGAGGGGTATCCAGCTGCGACACGTCGAGCACGGGACGCGCCGCGGCGGCATCGAGGTCTGCGGTCGTGGGCCCGGATGGATCTTCAGGCACAGCGTCGGCGCACGCTGCCAAGGGCACGCCGGCTGCCGATGCGGCGATCAATTCCCGCCGTGTCGGTCGGCTTCGCAGACTGCGCTGAACCGTTCTGATCCTTCGTGCCATCCTGTCGCCCTGCGCCGGACCGCACGAGCAGCATCGGCGACTAGGACTAGACCGTAGCATGAGCGGCGGTCCCCGGAGTCACTGGGAGCCTATCCGCTTGCCATTTTCAACAGGTTCACGACGGTTCTCCAGTTGCGGAAGGTAGCTGGCGTCGCAAGCACTCTTTCCAAGTAGCTGACAGTCAGGCGAGTTCGTGACATGCCGTTCGGCAGGCGCAGATAGATCTCTCTTCCGCGCACAACGAACTCGTCCGGCGGAGACCGATCCGGGTCGAGGCTCGAGACTCGCTCTGGCAATGGCCGGCCGGACAGGAAGCCTACGTGCAGCGCGCGGGGATCCTGCGATTCGCCAACAAACGGGTTCTCGCCGACCACGCGGGCCAACTCGCCGACAGACCGCAGGACGATCGGGATGTCGGTTCCCATCCGGGCGGAAACTGTCGCCGCGACGGATTCCCGGGCGCCAAGCGCGATCGACGGTGCCGCCGCGAACACGACGTTCCCGCTTTGGATATAGGTTCTCACCGAAGCGCACCCGGCATGCTCGAACAAGCGAGCAAGCTCGTCCATCGGCAGGCGGTTCCGTCCGCCGACATTGATTCCGCGCAGCAGCGCGACATAGCTGTCGCGGCTGGCCTCGGGACTCTCCACGTCGATTCCGCTCGGCTAGAAGCACTCGGCATTGCGCTGCCAAACACGGACCAAGCCCAAACCGCTGAGTCCGGCCACGCAGGCGGCCGCCAGCGCATGGGCGGCCTCTCCGTACAACAGGTATCCGGTCGAGAACATCAGAGCGTAGATTGCAATCGAACCGAGCAGCGAGGCAACCAGGGGCGGTGTCAGGCTGACGGCTCGGTCCGGGGCCACCCCCGCGCCGGCCTTGCGGGCTATATCTCTCCAGCCGGGGCCGGTTGGACGAACCTTGCGATAGAAGCTGACCAGAGTCGCTTCGTCAGTCGGAGCGCCTAGGTAGGCGAACGGCAGCCAGCAAGCTGTGGTCAGCGCCACGCCAATCACGAGCTGCTGCCACGCATCCAAGCCCGGGCCTATCGCCGGCATCGCCAAGGCAACCGAGAACGATGCGACCATCGCGGCCAACTCGGTCGCGGCGTTGATGCGCCACCAGAACCAGCGCAGCAGGTACAGCAGTCCCGTCCCCGCCCCGATTTGCAACAGGATCTGGAACACACCCAGGGCGCTCTCAATGGTCAACGAGACGCCGCACGCAAGCACCATCAACAGGACAGTGAACCACCGCCCCGCCCAGACCAGCTGCGCTTCGCTGGCAGCGGGACGCAGGAAGCGGCGGTAGACATCTCCGACCAAGATCGAGGACCCCCAGTTCAACGAAGTCGACATCGTGGACATGTAGGCGGCGGCGAGCGAGGTGACTACCAAGCCCAGCAGGCCTGGCGGCAGGAATGTCAGCATGGCCGGATACGCCAAGTCATTCCGCACCACATCGGCCTCCACATGGGGAAAGCGTTCCTGAATGGCGCCGAGGTCTGGAAATACAATCAGCGAAGCCAAGGCCACAACGATCCACGGCCACGGCCGCAAGCCGTAATGCAGCAGATTGAACAGCAGGGTCGCGCCCAGCGCGTGCGACTCGTTCTTGGCTGACAGCATGCGTTGGACGAGGTAGCCGCCGCCGCCCGGCTCCGACCCCGGGTAGTACGCAGCCCACCACTGCACCATCAGCGGGATCAGGAACACCGGCGCCAGATCAACCCATGACATCGTCTCGAACGAGGGCCAGAACGCCGTCCGCTGCCGCACGGCCTCGTGCGCCAGCATGCCGCTCAGCCCGCCGACCTCGGGCAGCCGGACGATGTAGACGGTCGCGGCCACCGATCCGACCATCGCCATGCCGAACTGGACCAGATCCGTCAGCAGCACACCCTGCAGCCCGCCCAGAGCGCTGTAGGCCAATGTCACGCTGGCGGCAACGACCAGCGTCTGAACGGGGCTCCAGCCGAACATCACCGAGCCGATCTTGACCGCCGCGAGAGAGACCGCGGCCATGATCAAGACGTTGAACACCAAGCCCAGGTAGACGCCCCGGAAGACCCGCAGGAAGGCCGCCGTCTTGCCCGAGTAGCGCAGCTCGTAGAACTCGACGTCCGTCGCGACGCCGGAGCGACGCCACAGCTTGGCGTACAGGAACACCGTCAGCATCCCGGAGAGCAAGAAGGCCCACCAGGTCCAATTGCCCAGCACGCCATCCCGGCGGACGATGTCAGCGACTAGGTTGGGCGTGTCGGTCGAAAACGTCGTGGCGACCATCGAAACGCCCAGCAGCCACCAGGGCTGTCTGCGGCCAGCCAAGAAGAACGACGAGAAGTCGCCTCCGGCGTTCTTGGCAACCCGTAACCCGACCAGCAGCGAGAAAGCGAGGAAGCACGCCAGGATCGCCCAATCGACGGCGGTCAGTTGCATGCGTCACCCATGCGCGAGCACGGCCGCGGTTTCGCCGCTGCGAATTGTGCTGGGAGCCCCGGCGAGCAATCGCGTCACTCGGCTCACGAGGCGATCGTCGCAGCCGTGCTAGACACGCCTGACCGCAGCCTGCAGCCCCTTCAGGGAATGCTCGCTGGCAGCCGCCTTGCTGCCTTGAATCGTGTAGTGGGTTTCCAGTGAAACCACGCCGTCGTAACCATCATCTAGCAGCGCCCTGAACTGGCCCACATGATCGAATTCGCCATCGCCGACCCCGCACCATTCGAGCTCACCCTCGGCTGTGCGCCGGTAGTCGCGGACGTGCACGTGGAAGATCCGGGAACTGTCGAGGGATTCGTAGCCGGCGGGAAACGGCTCGTCGTCCCCGGCGCGGGCGGAGTTGTTTGGATCCCACGTCAGGCCCAAGCCCGGCGAGCGAACCTGCGCCAGCATCTCCGCTGCATGCGCCGCCGTCTCCACGTAGCTGCCCGCGACGTTTTCGACGGCAAGGCGGAAGCCCGCGCGGTGGGCGCGCTCGGCGGACTCGCCAACCAGCTCGAAGACCCTGGGGTAGGCCGCAGGGTCCGGCTGGCCGCCGCGGGGGTAGGTGAACGCAAAGGTTCGAATCAGACGCGTGTCCAGGAGTTCGGCCCGCTCGAACGCCCGGTCGAGCAAGTCCCACTGCTTCTTCAGCGCCTTGGCGCCATCGGCGGAATTGCTGTCCGGCAACGGTACTTTGAAGAATCCTGTGTCGAGAATCGCAAGGCGAATGCCGGCGTCGTCCAGCAGGGTCTTCGCGTGCCGGATCTTCTCGATCGGCAACGAGGTGTTGTACTTGCCCCACAGATGGCGGATTTCGCAGTAGTCCAAGCCATACCGGCCGAGAAAATCGAGCGCGAATTGAAGATCGTCGTCGATCTCGTCGGTAGTGACGGCCAAACGGATGTGCGATGAGGAGTCCTTGGCCAATGCCCTGGCCAGGCCGGCAGAGAGTGCCAACCCGCTGCCAACGAATTCCCTTCTTGATGTCCGTGCCATGGTTTCAGAGATTATAACGGGTGGGCACGATGAACCGAGCGTTTGAGCTGGCCGCGAATCGCGCGGCCGACTTCGTAACGGGCATGGCCGGCTGCCTGCTCGGGGCGTGGCTCGTGAACGCGCTGCCCACCGCATGCACATGGATCTTGCGGGCATTCGGTGACGCCGAATTGCTCGAGGGTCGCTTCGGATCGCAGGCGGCGCTGCCGCACAACGCGCCTTGGATCTTGCACGCCCTGCAAGAGTTTGGTCCGCTACTGCTCACTTTGGCCGCCTTCGGAGCGGCGGCGTGGCTGGCCTGCCGCACCAAGCTGGCAACCTCGCTCGCAGCTGCATGCGTGGCCTTCTGGCTCGGCGCCTCGATCTGCATCGAGCTGCTGCGCTATGGATGGTCCAGCCGCGGGCCGTTGGAACTGTTGTTGCAGTCCTTGGATGTACCGCAGGGCGGTGAATTCGTGCAGCAAGTGCTGGCAGTCTTGCTCGGGATCGGAATCGGGCTGCTTCTGCGCTCCGGGCTGAGACGATCCGAGCTAATGCCGCTGAGCGCATTCGCCGCGCCGGCTTGCCTGCTGTACTTTCTGGTCGGGGATTCTCAAGTCGACTCGCGGCTGCTGGCCCGCCTCGGTGCGAGCTACGTGCCCGTGGCCCTGGCGGTTGCAGCCGCGGCGGCCGCATCGCTTCCTTGGCACACTTGGCGGAAGCCCTCCTTGCGAAGCGCGGCAATACTGTCCGTGGCGGCCGGGTTGGCGGTAGCTCTGCCGATTCCGCCTCCGTCAGGCGATAAGCCGGTCTCCTGGGCAGAATCGGCATCCGACCATTGGAGCATCCGATTCGACCGGGCTCGATTCACGCCAGAGGCCCGTCGCCTCTGGCTGCAGCGCGCGGATGAGCGATTGTCGCTCTACCGAGAACGGCTGGGACTGCCTGCGGCGAGCGGGCCGATCTCCCTCCACGTCACCGACTCGGAGAGGGCAATGCGCAGTCTGGGCACCGCGCGCAACGCCGCCAACAGCTTCACTCTCGACGCCTCCACCGGCCCCGTGCTGATGGGCACGCCTGACCTCTTGCCGGAAGATCCACGCTCGGAGCCGCTGCTGGCCATGCGCGAAGCCTGGGGCGAGCCGGGATCTGGAGCAATGGCTCTGGCGATGGCTCGCTACGCCATTGGCCAATACGAGGGCTTGGGCCTGCAGGAAGCGGCCTCCCGAGTCGCCTGCCAAGAAGCCCGCTACACAGCCTCAGCAGCGTTCGGCATGGAAGGCCGCCGGATTTCTCCGCTCGCTCGCGACGCCATCGGCGGCGCGTGGGTCGAAAGTGTCGCGGCACGGCACGGAGTTTCGGCGCTGGAAGCGCTATACCGCGAGGCTGTGGAGGCATCATTGCGGCTTTGTGCGGACTGCATCCCGCCTTGCGAGACGAACACGCCACCGGCAGACCCTCCCATGCGCCCGCCAGTCTATCTCAAGGGCATATCGTTCTCGCATGAAGGCAGGGGCGATGGCGGCTACGGCAGCTTGGCGGCTGGCCGGGAGTTGGCCCGCATCCGCGATCTGGGCGCAAACTCCGTGGCTCTGGTCCCGTATGCCTTCACGGCAGCGCCCGACGAGGCAACCATTCGATTCCGTACCCTCGAATCGGATGCAAGGCTGTCTAGGTCAGTCGCGCAAGCCCGGCGAGCCGGGCTCGCCGTCATGCTCAAGCCGCACCTGTGGGCAGGACGCCGATTTCACGGGGACATTTCGTTTCGCGACGGGGACCGATTCGATGCCTGGTTCGAGGACTACCGAGATTGGATACTCCACTACGCACGGTTCGCGCAGGTCCATGGTGTCGAGGTCTTGTCCATCGGCAACGAACTAGCCGGGCTGACGATGCACGAGGACGCCTGGCGGACCTTGATTGCGCAAGTCCGGCGGATCTACGGCGGGCCGGTGACCTACGCGGCGCACTGGGAGCGAGAACTCGAGCAGATCGCGTTTTGGGATGCCTTGGACTATATCGGTATCAACTTCTATTTCCCAATCGCTCGAAAGGGTGCGCCTCCACAGCCTGATTCCCCCGAGATTCTCACCGCCATGCTCCGCATCCGCCAAGTGCAATCCAACTTCCAGAGACCGGTTCTGTTCACGGAGGTCGGCTTCCCCGCCCTCGCCACAGCGGCCAGCCGCCCGTGGGAGGAGAACAGCAGCGCCCTCGATGCCGCGCTGCAATCCCGCTGTTATGAGGTCTGGCTGGAAAGGTTCGCCCAAGCCCCGGACGTGACGGGGATGTTTTGGTGGAAATGGCCCAGTCATGGCCGCGGCAGTCCGTTCGATCCATCCCACCGACCGCTCGCAAAGCCTGCTCTGCACGTCCTCGGCGAGTGGTTCAAGCGCCTCTGAGGGCAGCGGCGCTCTATCGGTGCGAGGCGCGCGGGCGAGAGATTGGCCAGAGCCAGCTATGGTATCCTGTGGCGAGGCGGGGCAACCAGCGTACTTTGTACGTTGTCCCTAGGACCCATCTAGGGTGCCAGACTCTAAATCAAACAGGAAACACTCGGCCCATATGGGACACAACATCTTTTTCGGCAACCTGCCGACTTGGGTCACGGCGGACGATATCAAGTCGTGGCTAGAGAGCAGTGACTTGGTCTGCGACGCTGTCCGCGTCATCCGAGACTTTGAGACGCAAGAATCCAAGGGCTACGCTTTTGTCGAGGCTCCCAACGACGAAGAGATGCACGCCATCATCCGTCGCTTCAACCGCGCTCCGATCGACGGCAAGCTCCTGCGGGCCAAGGCCGCCCACCCCAAGGGCGAGCGCGACCGCAATCAAGGCAGCCGCAACGCGAAGAGCCAGCGAGGCGGGCGCCGGTCGCCGGAACGGCAGGCCAAGCCGCGCAAGGAAAAGGAAGCTGCGGACAACAAGATGGGCTCGCTGGGCGAGGCCCTGCGCAGGGCGCAGCAGGCCGACTAGCGCGGCAGCCGCGTTCGCCTTCCCCTGCCCTCAGCCGACCGGGCGTTTCTGGTAGGCCGGCGGAGCGTCCGGATTGTTGCTGCCGCTACCCTCGTAGCCGGGATGCCGTGGCGGGATGTTCGCCAGGACGCGTTCGCCCTCCGGATCGAAGCCCATCATGCGGCCGGCCCGGTAGGACTCCACGCCCAAGCTGATAGCAACCATCACTTGGTAGCCGAACCACGCGTCGAAGATCGGCTTCTGGCGGGTTCGCACGCACTGCAGGAAGTTGCGCATGTGCGCGGTTCGCGCCGTCTGCTGATCTCGATTGTCAACTTCGACTTCGACGACGTCCGCACCGGCTTGCCGACGGAACTCCTCGGCATAGAGGCGTTCGGGCCTCGCCCGAACCATGCCCGGGAGAATCGAGATCGCGGCACGCTGGCCGAAGAGGGCAGGGCCGTGGAGGGTGTTCGAAGCCTGGGAGCCGCACGAGCCGACCAAGTTTACGACCAAGTCATCGTATTCGACAGTGGTTGAGTACGTGTCCGGCACCTGGCGGTTTCGAAACAGGTAGATTCCGCCGTGCGCACTCACCCGGCGCGGAAAGCGCGGCCCCAGCGCATACAGCAGCGGACTGAGCCGGTGGTACAGGAAGTCGGTGCCGATCCCGCCTGAGAAATCCCAGTACTTGCGCCAGCGGAAAAACCGCTCGCCGCTGAACGGCTGCTCCGGCGCGCCGCCCAAGAAGCGCTGCCAATCCACCGTCGACGCACTGGCCTCCTCGTCCACGTAGTACTGCCAGACGCCGGCCGCGTGGTTCGACGAGTAACTCGACTGGGCCATGACGACCGGTCCAACCAGGCCGCTCCGCACCATCTCCCGGGCGCGAGCATACGCCGGGTCGGACACCCACTGGCTACCGATCTGCAAGACCCGGCCTGTTTCCCGCGCCGTCTCGGCGATGGCCTTGGCCTCTGGGATCGTGCGCGACATGGGCTTTTCGAGGTAGACATCCTTGCCCGCGCGCATGGCGTCGATCGCCATCCTGGCGTGCAGGTGGTCGGGCGTGCAGATCACGACGGCATCGACGTCATCGCGGGCCAGCAGGTCTTGGTAGGCATGGTGCACATCGCGGTCAGCCAAGCCGATGAGTTCCTTGGCGCGAAACTTGGCACGGTCGTAGATGTCACTGGCCGCGGTCACGTCGATGGTTCCGTCGCGGCGCATCATGGGCAGCAGCCGCCGCTGCAGGTGCCGCGTGCCGATATTGCCGACGCCGATGATTCCGACCCGGATGCGGTCGTTGGCGCCGGCGACGCGGGCGGCTTGCGCAGCGACGGCACTGCCGATAAAGGTTCGACGCGCCAGATGGGATCGGCTCATGGCGAGTTCATTTTGTCACAGCAGAGCGGTGCCACGAACCCGGCAATCAACGGGGCGAGCCTACAAGGACTGCAGGATCCGCTTGGCCCGGTCCAGGCCGGGAAAACGCCGCTCATCGGCCAGGAACTCCGGCGTGTGCACACGGCGCGAAGTTTCGCGCAGTTGCACGGGATGCTTGACGTGCAACATTTCGTGATAGAGCACATACTCCAGGGCCAGTTGCGGCACCGCTTTGCGATCGAGGATTCGGCTGATGACGATCGCGTCATGAGCGGCATCGTAGTAGCCGAGCCGCCTCCGCGAGGGCCGGGAACTCCAGCCCAACTCCGGCTTGTGCAACTCGGACGCGAAGTGCCTCGCGTTCAACTGATCGAATAGCGTGTCGAGGTCATAGGCTTCACCGGCCGCCGACAGCGCCCGCTTTCGGCCCCGATCCTTGCGGATTTCCAACATCCCCCGCTGAGTCTCCGGCGTGTGCACCCAGCGTTCGTACTGATCGCGCACTGCAGTCGAAACGCGCTTGCGGTACAGCTTGCACAGCAGGATCGTGGCCAGCGCTTCGACGACTTCGGGCGGAGCTTGCTGCACTAGGTCGGAGACGTCTGCCCGAATGGTCTCAGTTGCGGCATCGAAGCGGATGCTGGACTTCAGCCTCGCGTAGGCGCGGAAGCGCACCTCGAATTCCGGCGGCGCCGTCCGCGGCTTCAATCGCCGGAACGCCCGCCGGAAGATTCCTGCGGGCTCTTCGATGTCCAACAGCAGTTGCGGCGGCCGGATGCCGCTGGCACGCTGGGCCGGGCGGTACATCGCTCACCCGTTGCCAAGCATGCTCCTAGCGCTTGGCAGCGCTCGTGCGCTGCGCGACATAGTCCTCGTAGCTCCGGTGAACTAATACATGGAACGTAGGCTGCCTGAACTCCTCGATCGCGTATAGGTACTTCTTCGAGCGCAGCTGATACAGGACATTGCGCACCCACGCCTGCTGGCTGCGGGTCATGCCCTTCTTCGAGATATCGAGGCAGGCGCCGGTGAGATGCGCGGACGCCTTCGGGCCGGTGGCAGCGGCGGCGTTGCCGTTGCGACGCGCCAGCTGCCGCTGGTAGCTGACTGTCCGCACCAAGCTTGTGACGCGCAACGGTTGGCCGAACCGCGCGCGATACTGGCTGGCTAGCCGCTCCAACAGCAGGCGCGCCCACGGCCGCAGGTAGCGGTAGTCGGAGGGCACGGCGTGCAAGTAGTAGTCCCTAGTCTTTTCCTTGACCGGAACCAGCAATTCCAAGCGGGCCCAGCGCTGGACCATCGCCTTGTCCTGCATGCGCGACAGGTGGTCGTCGTCGGCGAGTCGGTTCTGCTCGGCCTGCGAGCCCGAGGTAGCTCGCAAGCTCGGTGCGGCGCGGGCCACCGTGGAAGCAGCCAAAACAATTCCAACGAGTATTGGAATCAAACTCCGCATGCTATAGAAATACCACAGCACGGGACTTTCCGCTGGCCGAATTGCTCCCTCCAAGGGTTTCCTGCCGAACTCCAGCACGCACCGGAACGCCATCGCGGCCTCCAGCTCTTGACGTTCTCGGACCTCCGGTTGCAACCTGGAACGCGGCCGTTCAGCCGCCCGCGCCGAAATCGACCGTCGGGGGAGCCTCGCGGTTGGACTCGTCGGTCTCGAAGTAGGCATCCTCCCGGGCGAAACCCGTCATCGAGGCGACGACGTTGGCTGGGAACTTCGCGATCGTGGCGTTGTAGGCCTGGACCGACGTGTTGTACTTGCGCCGCTCGACGGCAATCCGGTTCTCCGTCCCGGCCAATTCGTCCTGCAGCCTCATGAAGTTCTGACTGGACTTCAGATCCGGATAGTTCTCCACGACGACCAGCAGGCGCGACAGCGCCCCGCCCAGCATGTCGTTCGCGGCGATGCGTTCGGAAGGCGTCCGCGCGCCGCCCAAGGCGGCGCGCGCCTCGGTGACCTGTCCGATCACTTCCTGCTCTTGGGCCGCGAAACCCTTGACCGTGTTGACCAGATTGGGGATCAGATCGGCGCGCCGCTGGATGACGTTGTCGACCTGTGCCCAGGAACCGCGGATGTTCTCCCGGAGGTCGACCATGGAGTTGTAGTGCCCGGTGAACCAGCCACCCATGAGCAGCGCGACCAAGAGCAGCGAGCCGATCGCGATGAGCGCGTATTTCATGAGAGTCTCCTACCTCCCTCTTAAGAGCCGCAAGCGCGGCATTGGAATGCCCCTTGATACCACAGTCACCCCGCTGCTGCCGTCGCTGCCTTGTCGATGCGATCGACATGACCGGCCATCTTGGTGATCTCTGTCAGGTAAGCGAGAAACAGAGGCCGGAGGTCGGCATTGGCAACGCGCTGCGTTCCCTGTCGAAGCGCCAGGACAGTCTCGAAGGGTTCCGGGGAGATCCCGAACGCTTCGGCCGCCTGCTGGAATACCTCGTGCTTCTTCACGGCGGTCTTGCGGCCATCCAGGATCACCGCATGCCGGAAGAGCGTGCTGAAGCTCGGCAACGAATCCGTCAGCAGAGCCCGCAGCGCCTTGGTGTCCTTTTGCATGCCGAGGTACCTTTCCCGGAGCCGCAGCAGCAGCGAGCGGAGTTCGTGCTCGACCTGATGGCGGTGGTGGGCGCTCTCGATTTCGATCGATCCCACCAGATCTTCCCCGTGCAGGATGCGGTAAGCCGCGCGAATGTCGAGGAACTCGATCGCAAACGCATCGCTGGCGTTCTCGATTTCCTCGACCGAAAGAACAATGGGCGCGGGCTGCTTTCGGTTCAGCCACCAGTTGACCGGCCCGTAGGCCTGCTCGAGCTGCCTCTCGCCAATCTCCGCCAGCACGGCGAGGACGTTGAGGTCCGAGACACGCTCTTGGAAGTCGTCGGCTGCTGCGGAACCATACAGCACCACGCTGACCAAGTCTTCTCCCAAGGCGTCGGAAAGGCGCCGAACGAGTTCGTCGAGCAATCGTTGCGTGTCCAGCATCGCGCCGCCTACCAACCCCCGGAGGCGCCGCCGCCCCCGAAACCTCCGCCTCCGAAGCCTCCGAAGCCTCCGCCCCCGAGACTCCTTCCAGCATATCCGCCCCCCATTCCTGCGGACATCCCGGCGAGCATCCAAGCCGTGGTCATCGGACCCCCGCGCCATGCGCCCCCGACTCGCCTCCGACGCGTGAGCAGCAGCGGCGCGAGGATTAGCAGGGGCAACCAGCTGCCGGGGCCACGGCCGCGCTGTCGCCGCGAAGAAGAGCGCGCGGGCTGGCCAGAAAGCGTAACGCCCGAATCCCGCGCGACGATGGTGGCAACCGCACTCACGCCAACAGCGACGGCGCCGTTGTAGTCGCCTTGCCGCAGGTAGGGCGTCATGCCATCGCGGATCTGGCCCGCGAGACCATCGGGGATGACGCCCTCCAAGCCGTATCCGACTTCAATCCTCAAGCGGCGTTCTTCGATGGCCAGCAGCAGCAAGACGCCCCGGTCGGCTTGATCTCCAACACCCCAGTGCTCAGCGACGCGGTTCGCATAATCCTCCAGCGATTCACCGCCGAGCGATTGGAGAACGGCCACCGCGACTTCGGCGCCCGTCTTGGCCTGCAAGTCTTGGGCTAGCGCCTCGAGGCCGGCTCGCATTCGTTCGTCGAGCACGCCCGCGTAGTCGTTGACGAATCCGCTTGGCTGCGGCAGCGCCTGCTGCCCGAAGAGCGAAGCGATGAGCAGGGCGGAAAGGACCGCGCCGAGGGCGAGCCCGGACCACTTGGGGATGCGCCGTTTCGAACCGAAGAGGGGCAAGGCGCTCATCAGGGGACGCCTTCAGTGTACCCCGGCGCCAAGCGCTTCGGCGGGCACGCATTCTCGCGATTCGCCACGCCTGTGTCGCCCTGCGCACCCCTCCGATGCTCCCAACTGTGGCGGAACTGCCGGATAATCAGGTACGAAGATGCGCCTGCCTCGCAGTAGCAGATCCGGTCTCGGCGTTGCTGCGTCGCTGCGGATCGCTGCCGCTCTCGCCTTCGCGCACAGTCTGTCCGCCCAGCCGGGATGGGTGGCAGAAACCCCGCACTTCCGCGTGCTTGCGCTCGAGGCTCCGGGCATCGATGCGACTACCGCCAGCTCGGCGGCGACCGTCCTGGAGCAGATCCGCCAGCAGTTCCGCCTCTTCAGGGCCGGCCCGCCCGAGCGGGCCGACGGTCCGCTGGAAGTGCTTGTAGTTCCCAACAAGTTCGAATTGCACGAGTTGCTCCGCGAACCGCCCGATTCCAGGACGCGCGGCATCACGGTGGGTGGGCTTGACCGAGACTACGTGGTGGTGCCGTGGCACGAGGCCCCCGGCCCGCGGATTACCCTCGCGCACGAATACGCTCACCAACTGGACCGCCCGCGCTGGCCGACTTGGTTTCGCGAGGGGCGGGCCGTCTACCTGGCCCGCCGGACAGCCACGCTCTCCGGACAGGACACGCGCGTGCCTTTGGTCGCGATGCTGGAGCGCTCCGATTGGCTGGACTGGCGCGCCCTGCTGCGGGCCGAGCACGACAGCGCCGTTGCCAACGACGAGCTGTTTCAGGCGCAATCGTGGCTGCTCGTCCAGTGGCTTGCGACGCAGCGCGTGCCGCTGACCCGCCTGACGCCCGGCCACGGCAGCACAGCGCTATCGGAACTGGGCCCAGACCAACTCACGAGCACGCTGCGCGAGCATCTTGCACCTCTGCGCGAGGGATCGGGCGAGGAGCTCGCCGCCCTGCCCGAGATCGACCTCGAAGCTAGCACCAGGGCGGCGGCTGAATGGGAAGTGCCCCTCCTCCGGGCCGAGATCGAGCGCGAGCTGGGATTCCACGACGCCGCGGAGCAAGAGCTGCGCTCCATCGCCCGGCGCTTCCCAAGCGCCGCCCGGGCCCAGGCCGCCTATGCCAGCATGCTGCTTATCCGAGGAGAACTTGATTCGGCCGAGAGATATTTCCGCGCGGCAATCGAACTGGGCGACCGTCGGTCGCAGACATCCTATCGCCACGCGCTGCTGCTGATGCGTCCCAGCGAGATGCCTCGCACCCGGGCCGAAGCGGCTCTGCTCGCCGCCACGCGAGCCCTCGCAGCGAACCCGTCCGAACCCCTCCACCAGCTAGCCGTCGCTCACGCGCGAATGCTGCTTCGAGACTGGAACGGCGCGTTCGCCGCTTTGCGCAAGCTGTCGCGGTTCGACGGCTGGGCGGGCCGGGCCGCCAAGGAAGCTGCCGAGGTCGTTCGCCGCAAGGCGCAATCGATCCGCTCGGCGCCGTCGCCGGACCTTGCCGCAAGACCGGGGCCAGTCCCTGACCTGCTCGCCCGCACGGCGGTCGTGGAGGGAAGGCCGGATCCGTGGAAGCCTCCCAGCGCGACGACGAGTCCTTTGCCACAGCCGCACGCCTGGGCACCGCACGGGGCGTGGATTGCGCACGGTAGAGTCGCGTGGGTGGACTGCTCGAATAACGCCAGAACCGTGATCTTGCACTCGCCTTACAAGCGCTACGTGCTGCGCGAGAACCCGGACCGGCCGCCCGTGCTGATCAACCGGCCGTTCCGGGCCAGGGCCGTGCCGTGCAACACGCGGGGCTATTTGGTCAGGATCTCCTACCGCAAGCTCTCCGAAGAGGACGGCCCGGACGGCGAGATCTTCGGGATCCACTTCTGAGCGCAGCCGCTACATGACGCCGTACTTCGCAAAGGCCTCTTGGCTCGGCATCCCGGATTCGATCTCGCGCTGGACAACCTTTTCGGCACGCGCCTTTTCCAGCGCCTTGACGAAGATCGCTTCTTCGTGGCGGCGGGGAGCGACGCACACCCCGTCGCGGTCGCCGATTACGATATCGCCGGGCTCGATCCGCACCTGCCCGATCTGGATCGGCATGCGGAATTCGACCACATGGCCACGTAGCCGCTGGTCTTGGGCGTAGGAGCCGTAGCCGAACGTCGGAAACCCCAGCGAGGCGATCGCGTCCGTGTCCCGATAGTACCCGTCCAGCACCGCTCCGGCCGCACCCAGCACCTGCGCCCGGGTCGTCATCAGCTCGCCCCACAGCGCATACTCGGGAGACCCGCCGCCGCATACGTAAACCTCGCCCGCGCGCAGGTCATCGAGCGCTTCCAGCATCCTGCCGAACGGCGGCAGGGAGTCGCTCCCGCGGGCGCCATCGTCTAGGTCCGCCACCAGTACGGGCATCGCCCGGCCGATCAGGCGCACGCTGGGATCCAAGGGGCGGATCTCGGGAGGGAGGAACTGATGGACCAGCCCGATCTCGTCCATCACGTCGCCGACAACCGCGGAGAACAGCTCATTCGAAGCAAGTTCGAACAGCTCGCCATCGGTGCGCCAGGGAAGTGCCAGGGCCTCAGTCCTCCTCCGGCGGGTTCGCCGGCCGCGCGGCGGACATTACCAGCTCCGGCGCATATTGCGCGATGCGATCCAATACCAGCCGGGCCCGCCGCACGCGCTCCTTCGAGAGCGCGACAGCCGTGTGTTCGATGTGGGTGCCGCTGGGGTAGATATCGGGCGCGTTGCGCAGCCCCAGCTTCACGTAGAGCGGCGCGCCGACGCGAATGAAGTCGGGCACTTCGTAGTGGCGCACGAAGCCTCCGATATTGTCCGGCGCTTCGACATAGAGATCGATCGGGGCATCAATGGCGGCGCGGATGGCAGCCAGCTGCGCCAGCGTGAGATCCGACGGCACGTTGATGGTGGTCGCCCCGAGATCTTCCAGGACGCGCGCCGATGCCGGGTTGGCGGGAGCGATCATCACCGACGTCTTCAGGATGAGATCGGGCGGCAGGTCCCCCGAGCCTTTCAGCCGTCCCAAGATCTGCAACAGGCCGATGTCCGAGACCAAGACGCTGCGGATACCGAGCCGCACCGCCCGGCGCACGTCCTCCACGGCGTACACCAGCTGGTCGCTGCCGCGCAGGCTCAGGCCAAGCGCCTTGCCCGCCGCAGCGTAGGCCTGCGCTCCGATGTCGAACGTAGCTCGCGGCCCCACGAAGAGATTGACCTCGATGGCCCGGCGCTCGCCCATCGAGACCATCGCGCGGATCTCGTCGTCGGTGAGCAGCATGATCCCGCTGCCCTGGCTCACCCGATGCAGCGGCACGCTGCGCGCATCCGCTTCGGAAATCACCGCCGCAAACGCGGCAGGACCCTCGGTGCTGGGAATCTCGATCCGATATTGAGCGCCGTCGTCGAAACGCTTTGCCGAGTCCGGCGGCGGCATCGGGTCATTCGCGGGCAGGCCCAGGCTGGCGAGCGACTCCCTCGTTTTCGTCATCACTGCTGCGACACATTCTTCACTACCAGCCCGGTGCGGTCAAGGTGCGGGAACATGACCTCGCTCTGGCAGCCCGCTTTCTCGAATTCCCGGGCGACGGCGTGGACGGCGTCTTCGCGGCCGGTCTCGTACAGCACCAGCACGGCCGGGCCGGCCCCGCTCAGCGCGCAGCCCAGCAGCCCAGGCACGCGCAGCTTGAGGATCGCATCCAAGCCCGGCACGTGCGGCGACCGGTAGGGCTGGTGCAAGCGATCCTCGAATGCAACCGGGAAGGCCTCGCGATTGCCCTTCAGCAGCGCCGCCACCAGAAGAGTGGCGCGCTGGATGTTGAACACAGCGTCCTCGCGGGAGCAGCGGTCCGGCAGCGCGGCGCGCATCTTGAGCGTGGACAGCTCATAGTCAGGACAGACTACAGCCACCGAGAACGCCCTGGGCACCTCGAGCCGCACCGCCCGCGTGATTCCGTCAGCGCCGATGGCCGCAGTGGTCACCGACCCAAGGACGGCGGCGGACACATTGTCGGGATGACCCTCGATGCGAGCCGCCTCGTCGAGCAAGCGGTGCTCGTCCCAGCCCATGCTGAGCACGCGGTCCGCCAGCACGACCCCAACCACGAGCGCGGCGGCGCTGGAGCCCAGTCCCTTCCCGACCGGGATTTCGTTCTCGATCTCCAGATAGACCGGAGGCAGCGCATGGCCCTGCGCTGCGGCCACCTCGCGCGCGGTCTTGAGGATGAGGTTCTCCGATTCGGCCGGGATGCTCGCGCTATCCCGGCCGGTGACCCGCACCATGTCCGCGTCGGCAGTGCGAAACCGACAGTGCAGATAGACGCCTAAGGCCAGCCCTAACGTGTCGAAGCCGGGTCCCAGATTCGCGCTTGAGGCCGGCACGCGAACCTCGGTCAGCGCGCTCATAAGCCGCGATTATAGCCCAGCGATCCAAGGCGGCCGCGCGTGCCGTCGAACCGCCAAATTCCGGCTCTGAACGATAAGTGCAAGCGGGTCAACGAAATGCGATAAAGAAGACTGCGGCGGCGGCGCTGATCAAGAGCAAGGTGGTCCTTTCGGGGCGCCAGCGCCTCGATTCCGGCTGCGCCGCCGCAGACTCCTTCGCGACCGCTGCGCGGGACGTTTCGAGCCAACCGTCGCCAGCGCCGCCGTAGCGCTCGCCGCGCCGACAACTAGCGAGGGTTAGCCCGCGCAGCGCTGCGGCGTCCGCCGGGCCGAGCAGCGCCGAGCAGGCGGCCATCGCGCCACCGGTCACGGCCACCGCCCACCAGTAGCTCCACCACACGCTGGTCAGCTGCTCGGGCAACGGCCACGCCATGCGGTCCCCCAGCATGGAGACGAGTCCGCAGCAAACCCCGGCAAGCAGGCCGACGATCCCTGAGCGAGGGTGCGCCCGAGTCCACGCGCCGACCGCGAACACAGTGGCCAGGGGCACAACAGCAACGCTGGACAGCCGCAGGTAGAACGCCACCATGCCCTGGCCAAGGAACGGAACGTACAAGAACGACAGCGCCACGCAAGCCACCGCGGCGATTCGCGTAACGGCCAGGCTGCTGCGCTCCTGCGCATTCGGGGCCAGGAAACGGCAGTACACGTCGCGCGTGAAAACTGCGCCGAGAGCCGAACCGATCGAGTCGTAGGTCGAAATGCAGGCGGCCAGCACGCCAGCGAGCACCAAGCCCGCAAGCGGGCCGTCCAGAAAGTCGACGAAGACCCGCGGGAACGCGGCGTCGACCTGATCGAGATCCGGATAGAGCGCGCGGCTCATGATGCCCAGCGAGACGTTGCACCACATGACCGCGATCAGCCCGGCCGACGCGATCACGACAGCCGCCCGCATGTCCCATTCACTCCGCGCGCCCAGCAGGCGCATCGACTGCGAGTGGTTGACGATGCAGTAGGCGGCATGCACCGCGACCCAGCCGAACAACACCAGCGCAAGGGGCGTCCCGGGCCCGGACAGCCCGTCATAGGACAACACCAGCGCCGGCAGTCCCGGATCGACCTCGGCCAGGCGGCTGCGGAGCTCCGCCCAGCCGCCGATCGCGCGCCAGACCACGGCCCACAGCGCGCCCGACGCGATCACGATCATGACGGTTTGCAGCGAGTCGGTCGCTACCACCGTTCGCAGGCCGCCGCTGGCCGTGTAAACCGCCGCCAACGCCGCCATGCCGACCACGAGCCACCACGCGCCGCCGCCCCAGCCCGTGATTGCACCCAGCAGAAGGAACAGGGAAAAGGCCATGTTGCCCATCACATTGGTGCGCTGCTGGATCTGGACCAGGGCTCCAAACAAGCGCATGGCCGGCCCGAACCGCGCCTCGAGATACTCGGCATTGGTGAAGAAGCCCGCCCGGTATACCGGCACCAGCACGACGCCCGTCGCCAGCAGCCAGCCGATTGGGATACCCAGCCACCACGTCGACAGGTAGGCGATGCCGTACTGATAGGCGCCGCCAACCACCGCGACGAAATCCCCGCTGTCCACCGCGGTCGCGAGGAGCGACAAGCCGATGGCCGGCCAGGCCAGGCTGCGAGAAGCGAGCTGCCAGTCCGCGACACTGCTCGGGCGCCTCGAGCGCAGCCAGCCGGCCGCGACCATGGCGGCGTTGATGCCCAGCGCCAGGATCCAGCCGGCCAGTGTCATGCGAGCGGCGGCTAGCGCTGTTCCTAGTCGGAGGTCAACGCCGCGACGAACTTGGCCGCCTCTTCCCGGTGTGCCAGCACGGCGCTCTCCATGGACGGATACTCCGGCGGGTGATTGCGCAGGTCCCAGTGGCCGAAGCGGTCGCGGCCTCGGACCAAGGCCGCCGATTGGCCTGGCAGCAGCGGCTTGGCGTCGGGCGTGACGTAGCGGGCCGCGAATCCGATCCGCGGCACGTCGGAACCGTTCGCATGCGAGCCGTGGATCGCCCGCACGTGGTGCAGCGACAGCTGGCCTGCTCGCAGCTCGATATCCACCACGTCGCTCTCGTCGTACTCGACCTGGATCTGTTGGCCTCGCGTGAGCAGGTTGTCCTCGGCGTACGTGTCGGTGTGCGGCTGGATCTCCAGCAGGTGCGAGCCCGGCAGCACACGCATGCAGCCGTTCGCCCGCGTGCTGTCGGTCAGAGCTATCCAAGCGGTGGTGACCGCACCGCCGTCCAAGCCCCAGTAAGTGCCGTCTTGGTGCATGCTGACATAGCCGCTATCGCGCGCCGGTTTCGGAAAAACCGATGCGGACCAGAGCAAGATATCGGCGCCGAGCACGCTCTCGACCACGGCGAGCACCGTGGGGTGTGTCGCCAGTTCCCACGCCCACCCGTAGAAGCGGTGGATCTGGCTCATCTGCACCGCTTTCGGGGCGCCGCCGAAGGCAGCGGCCACCCCGAAATACGCTCTGCGGAAGCGCTCTGCCTCGGGCGGCTCCAAGGCGTCGATGGGGCACAAGAAACCCGTCTTGTGATAGCGTTCACGCTGAGCAGGTGTGAGCGGGATTCGCACAGTCGCCCCGGCCGAACCATCATACGCCCGGGCGCTCCCAGCGTGGCGCGCAGCAGCCAGTTACAATCGTTCGGTTGGCGACTGAGGCACCCAGTCTGGACATCGGCTGTGGCCAGAACAAGCGGCAGGGCGCAATCGGTGTCGATCGCATCGCCAACACGGCCGCGGACGTGCTGGCCGACATTGATCAGGGCTGGCCCTTCCTGGAGGCAACGATCAGCAGCGTCAGCCTCGTCCACGTCATCGAGCACGTCGACGATGTCGTGCATGCCGTGGAAGAAGCGCACCGCGTGCTCCGGCCCGGCGGGCGCCTCCATATCGAGACGCCGCACTATTCGGACGCGAGCTCGTTCACGGACCCCACGCACCGCTGGCACCTCAACTCCTTCTCGTTCCGGTATTTCACAGAGGCCGGCGGCTTCGCCTACTACTCCCAGTGCCGCTTCCGGGAAGTGCGGACGGAGATCAAGCTGTTGCGATTCTGGAGGCTGCTGGGCTTCGAGTTCGCCGTCAATCAATGGCGGATCTTCCGCAAGTTCTGGGAGTACTATCTGTGCTTCCTGGTGCGCGGAAAGGTGTTGGTCTTCGAACTCGAAGCCCTGAAATAGCCCTGTGGTATTCTCCGAAAAGTGGAACTGACGGAGGTCTACGAGGCGTTCGGAAGCGACCGCACCAGCAGGCTGGTCCGGTCCGTGTCACTCGGCGCGCTGCGAACCTACGGCGTGTACGAAGCGATCAAGGTCCGCTCCAGGCTGCGAACCCTGAACCGCCAAAAACTGCGCGCCGCCGCGCCGCGAATGTGGGAGCAGATCCGAGACGGCGACGCCGATCTCGCACGGGATCTCTCGCAAGCAGTACTGGTCTCCAACATTCCGCTGATCGTCGAAGTGCTGGATCTGCTGGAGATCGAGCACGATGACAATGGTTTCTTCGACAAGGACAGCGACTACTCGAGCCAGCTTTCCGATGGCTGGGAGCAGCGCGTCTTCGAGCACTGCAAGGACCGCTTTGACCCGGATCTAGTGCTGCATTACATCAACCATCTCGGATGGGAGCTGGAAGCGCTGGCCGAGCCGTACCTAGAGCCGAACGAAGTTCCCGCGGCCGCTGGCTAGAAGCCGCGCAGGGCCGGATTCGCCGCAAGGCGGCCACACCCGAGCGAGACTCTGACATGACTGGAAAACGCATTGGCATCTTGACCGGCGGCGGCGACGTGCCGGGCCTCAACGCTGCGATCAGGGCCGCGGTCTACGACGCTCGCGACTGCGGCATCGAGGTCGTCGGAATCCGGCGGGGCTGGAAGGGCCTCACTCACGTCAACCCCGTGGATGGGGTCGACCCCGAGTACCTGCTACCGCTGGACCGCGCCAACACTCGCACGGTCGACCGCATGGGCGGCACCTTCCTGCACTCGACCCGCACGCTACCGTCGCGCATGAAGGTTGGTGACAGCCCTGAACATCTCCAAGGCCGGCTGGGCTCGCTGGCCGAAGTCAGCCCCGGCACCGTGGACTTCACGCCAGTCGTGCTGGAGAACCTGGAAAGGCTGAACCTGGACTCGCTCATCGCGATCGGCGGCGACGACACCCTCAGCTATGCCCGCCGCCTGCACGAGGAGGGATTCCCCGTCGTCTGCCTGCCGAAGACGATGGACAACGACGTGCCGAACACCGAGTACTGCATCGGCTTCTCGACGGCGATCACGCGCGCGGTCGATAACATCAGCCGCCAGCGCACGACGGTTGGCTCGCACGAGCGCGTCGGGATCTTTCGCGTCTTCGGTCGCGACGCAGGCTTCACGGCCCTGTACACGGCCTATGTCACCGGCATCCGCTGCTGCATTCCGGAACATGTCTTCGACTTGGACCGGCTGCTGGCGCTACTGATGCAGGACAAGCGCGAGAATCCGAGCAATTACACCCTGGTCGTGCTGTCCGAAGGGGCCACTTGGGCAGGCCGCAGGGTGCAGGAGTACGGAGACGCCGATGCCTACGGGCATCGCAAGAAGATGAGCGTCGGCGAGGCGCTGAGCCAAGAGGTCAAGCAGCGGCTCAAGGAAGAGACCGTGGTCAGCGACCTGACCTACGACCTGCGCGGCGGGCCTCCCGATTTCATCGACCGGCTCGTGGCGACGACCTTCGCGGCCATGGCCGTGGAGCGCATCGCCGACGGCAGTTCGGGCCGCATGATGGCGCTCCAGAAGGGGTGCTACGTGGACGCCGAGATCCCCGGTCCGGGCGGCAAGTCCCGCAGCGTCGACATAAGCACGATGTACGACACCGCGAATTTCTTGCCGAAGCGTGACAACAAGGCGGGCGCTCCGATCTTCCTCAACATGCTGTAGGCGCCGGGACGGCGTAGCGCCAGCGGAGCGGTCCCGCCCGCCGGCAAGCAAGCCCTCTTGCGCGGGCGGTCAGGCCCACTTCAGCGCGCGCTGGCGGAACAGCCAGATATAGCCGGCGATCAGGATGGCCAAGAAGACGAGCATCTCGATGAGGCCGAACAGGCCGAGCACGTCATACTGGATCGCCCACGGCAACAGGAAGATCGTCTCGACATCGAAGATCACGAATAGGATCGCCACGAGGTAGAAGCGGATCGAGTAGCGGCCGCGCGTATCGTCCTCGGGCGCTATGCCACATTCGTAAGGCTCGAGCTTGGTCTTCTCCGGGACGCTGGGGCGGATCAATTTGGCCGCAATCAGCGTCACGATCGGAAACGCCATGGCGATTCCGATGAAGATCAGGATGGGAATGTACCCTCTGGGCATGAACCTTGATTATAAAGGGAATTATGTACGAGAGTGGCGAAACACCATCGCACACGGTTCTGGCACAACGCACGGCGCAACCGCCCACGTTAGCGTGCCGCCGGGAACGGTCTTCACCGCATTTCCCGCCCGACATTCACCGTTTGGCTTCATGACTACAGGATAACATCCCTAGCGCCACTTTCGTACATAATTCCCCAATTATTCGCACGCGGGCCGGCCGGCCGCTCGGCCTCAGTAGCTGGCCGGGGCCGTTTCGTCCGGCTGAATCCGGTCGCTGGGCGGGCCGACGTGGATGTGCGGCCCTGTCGACTGGCCGGGCACGGCGCTGCGGAATGCGATATAGGGAATCCCCAAGCTCTCCAGCATGTAGATCAGAAACATCCCCTCGTCCGAGTCCGGGTGCAACGCCACGTCGATCCGGCCGGTGTGGTCCAGGCCCATCGAGCGGTGCAGGTCCGTGTCGCCATCGGCGCTGACCGGGGGGCTGCTGCCGAAGGTGTAGCGGTACATGTCGCCGACTTCTTCGAGCATCGCGAGCTCGTAGTCATCAAAGCCCTCGAAGCGATACGCCAAGTCCTCGTCCTCAAGCTCTTCCAAGTAGGTCTCGGCAGCAACCATGCGCTCCATCTGCCGGATCAGGTCGGCCCGCGTGTTAGCCAATTCAGCCTGCCGCTCGGCGCCCGCTAGCTCGTCCTTGGCTTCTTGGAGGCGCCGCGCCGGAATCACGCCGGCCTCGACCCGCGCCGTAGCGAGATCAAGGTTTTCGCGGGCGATGCGCACCAAGCCATCTGCGGCGTCGAGCATCAGCTTGAGCTCGCTCTTCTCGAGGGTTTCGCTGAGCAGCGTGCGGTTCAAGGTCTCGCGATAGCCGCGCTTGAGCCGCTCTGTCTGCGCTTCGACAAGGGCACGCCTCGGAAGGGCTCCGGCGCGGACCAAGTTCTCCACCCGCTCCAGTTCAGGATCGGCCTGGGCGTTCGCCGCGGGCAGGGATGCCAAGCCGATCGCGGCGCCCACAATCCAAGCACACGCCCGCATATGCAATTCATTCTAAGCGCCGAGAACTCCCGCTTTGCCGCGCGAGCGATCCCGCAGGCGGCGCGGAGCCCCGGCCCAGCTGCCTCCCGCAACAGAGTGGGGGCAGATCCGCGAAACGCCGCCTCTCGCCCGCCACAGAAAATCTGGTCATAATAGGTAGCCGCTTGGTCGCATTCGGGCCGACGGACCTTTATGGAAGATTGGGAAGTTGCCGTACAAGCCGCTCAAGAGCGCAAAGCCTTGGACACAATAGTGCTAAATATCGGCCAAGTCAGCACCTTCACCGAACAGTTCGTCATCTGCCACGGCACGAACTCGCGACAGGTCCAGGCGATCGCGGACTCGGTCGAGAGGAGCGTCAAGGCCCAAGGCCGCAGGCCGCTGCGCATCGAGGGCTACCAGAACGCCGAATGGATCCTGCTCGACTACGGGGACTTCGTGGTGCACGTGTTCTCGCGTGACAAGCGCTACTACTACGACTTGGAACGGCTGTGGAGGGCAGCTCCGAAGCTGCCGCTTCCAGTGGCGGCCTGAGGCGCTGGCGCGCTAGCGGTCGGCGATCCGGCCCTGCAAGCTCTGGCCGCGCTGAAAGTGCTTTTCGGCCGAACCGTCGTCAAGCGCGTCTCGCAGGCCCTCCAGTTCCTGGACGACTGCGGCGAGCGCCTCGTCAATCGGCCCAGGGTTCGTCTTCAGGATTCCCGACCAGACGGCATGCGGGCTAGCCGCCAGCCTAGTCATGTCGCGCAAGCCATCGCCGGCAATCTCCAAGTCGCGCCCGTCCTGCAGCTGAGTGCCGATCGCAGCCGCGAGCGCGGTGGAAACCAATTGCGGCAGGTGCGATGTCCAAGCGACGACCTTGTCGTGCTGGCTGGCCGACATCACCCGCCGCCGACATCCCATGGCGTCCAGCCATCCGCAGAACTCCTCCACGACCGGTGACTCGGGAAGCGCCTCGCCGGTCGGCACCAGCGCGTATAGGGCGCCCGCGAACAGTTCCGCCTCGGCGAGGCGCACTCCCCTCCCCTCCTTGCCCGCCATCGGGTGCCCGCCCACAAAGTGCGGCCCGTCCTCGAACAGCGCCCGCGCCCGCTCGATGATCGAACTCTTGGTGCTGCCGGCATCAGTGACCAAGGCATGCTCCGGAACGAGCTCCCGCACCTCCCCGAGCTGGTCGATGATCCGCTCGACAGGCTGGGCCATGTAGACCAAGTCCGACTGCGGCAGGGCAGTCTCGAGCGGGCAGCCATCGTCGATTACGCCGAGCTTCGCGGCGACTTCCAGGGTCTGGGGCGAGCTCACGCCCAGAATCCGCCCGCGGTAGCCGATGCGGCGCAATGCCATTGCGAAGGAGCCGCCGATGAGGCCGACGCCGGCGACCGTAACCGTGGCGATCGAGGACACGGGCCTAGCTGCCCCGCTCCCGCTGCATTTCGCGCATCTCCTTGATTACTGCCTCGAAGATGCGTTCCAGCGAATCGTTCTTCAACGGGCCAACGTTAGACGCCAGGATATTGCCGAGCACCAGTTGCTCGCGCATTGGCTCGTGGACGGGCCGGCCTTGCTGCCGCTTCAGCGGCGCCAGGGCCAGTACGCACTCCGCGCGGCGGTTGAGCAGCCGGACCGCCTCCCGGTCCAAGCTGTCTATCTCGTCTCGTAACTCGCTCAAGCTCTTCATCGCTACACTGCTGCCATCCTTGTCGGCCCCTCGGGCAGCTTCAGGCCCTGCTTTAGGTCACTGGCGAGAGCCTCCAGCTTTCCCTCCAATCCCGGACCGTCCGCATGCTCGGCGACTAGGCGCACAAAGGCGCTGCCGACGGCGGCGGCGTCGGTATGCGGCGCGATCTGCTGCATCTGCTCGCGCGTTGACAGGCCGAATCCGAGAGCCAAGGGCAGATCGGTTCTCTCGCGCGTCCGCCCCAGCAGGGGCACCGCCTCGCTGGAAACGCTGGCGCTCACGCCCGTCACGCCGGCGCGCGCAACGAGATACACGAATCCGCTGCAGCGCTTGACGATCTCCGCGATCCGCGCGCTGGGAGTGGTCTGAGTGACCAAGAAGACGCAGCAAAGGCCCCGCTGGCGCATGGCTTCCACATATCCGTCCGCCTCCTCGATGGTCATGTCAGTCAGCAATGCGCCGTCCACACCCGCTTCGGCGGCTTCGTCTGCGAAGCGCTCGAAGCCGTAGCGCAGGATGGGATTGAGGTAGCTAAACACGACCAACGGGAGTTCTGAATCCCGGCGCAGCTGGCGGACCAGCGCCAGCACCGTTGCCACGCTGGTGCCCGCTGCAAGCGCGCGCTCGCTGGCTCGTTGGATGACCGGACCGTCAGCGATCGGATCGGAGAAAGGCACTCCCAACTCCAAGATATCCACGCCGCCTCGCTCGAGGGCCTTGACCAGGCCGACCGTCCTGTCCGGCGACGGGTCGCCGGCGGTGAGATAGGCGATCAGCGCACGCGAGCGAGAGGCATGCGGGGCCGTGAAGGTGCGCTCGATGCGCCCGGACGTCTGGCGGGCCAGCGGTGCCAGCTTGACTTCCGCAGCGCTCACAACGAAGCCCCATTGTACAAACAGCCCCGGAAGCAATTGCGCTCCGGCCGGGGCTCCGCGAGTCGGGCTGGATTCCGGGAGGCTTGCAAGGCGCGAAATCTGATTCACGGCCTGAAGGACGAATTCCGAACGACCGTGGCGTATTCTGCACAATTGTTATATTCTCTTTACAACCACCATGAGACTCGATCAATTGGAAGTCGCCCGGTACTCGGTGCCGTTGCCGCACGTGCTCAGCGATGCCACTCACGGCGAGATTCGCGAGTTCGGGCTTGTCACGGTGCGGATTCGGATCCGCAAGGGCCTGGAGGGTGTTGGCTATACGTATACGGTCGGAAACGTCGGTGCGGCCGCCATCGAGTCGATGATCAAGCACGACCTCGCGCCGCTGCTGTCGGGCAGAGACCTGCGCTGCACCGAGGCCGTCTGGGCGGATATGTGGCAAGCGACGCACTATGTCGGCAGGGGCGGCCCAGCCAGCTTCGCTATCTCGGCTGTCGACACGGCCTTGTGGGACGCGAAGGCCAAGGCGTGTTCCGAGCCGCTCTGGAGACTGCTCGGCGGCAGTTCTCCGAAGGTTCGCGCCTACGCCGGGGGGATCGACCTGGGATTCTCGCTGGACCAACTGGTGGACCAAGCCAGATCGAACCTCAGACGGGGGTTCGGAGCGCTGAAAGTGAAGGTCGGAGGCGACCGCCTGAGGGAGGATCTCGAACGGGTCGCGGCTCTCCGAGATATCCTCGGCCCGGACGGCCCACTCATGGTGGACGCGAACATGAAATGGGGCGTGTCCGAAGCGATCCGGGCATCGCGGGCGCTGGCAGACTTTGACGTCTACTGGCTCGAAGAGCCTACCGATCCGGCCGACGTGGACGGCCATGTGCGCATCCAGCGCGAAGGCGCGCTGCCGGTCGCCGCGGGCGAGAACCTGCACACGCTGGCCGAATTCGAAGCGATGATCTCGGCAGGTGCGGTAGCATTCCCAGAACCGGATCTGACGAACTGTGGAGGCGTCACGGCCTGGATGAAGATCGCCCATCTGGCCGAGGCTCACAACCTGCCCGTCACCTCGCACGGAGTCCATGACCTGCACGTGAGCCTGTTGGCCGCCGTGCCGAACGCGTCGTTCCTAGAAGTCCACGGTTTCGGACTCGACCCGTTTCTCGACAATCCGCTGGAAGTGTCCCTGGGCTGCGCAACAGCGTCGGAGCGTCCGGGGCACGGAGTCGAACTGCGCTGGGACCTGCTTGATTCGCACCGGCAAGACTGACTGCCCGCGAGCCGGGGCCGCCTCGAAGGCCTCGGCAGGCTAATATCAGCAAGTGCGGCGCGCATGTCGCAGACCGGCCACTAGCAGGGCATCCGGCGGAACAGCTGCGAGCGGCGCGCAATCCGGGCAGCGCTGGCGAACCGCTCGCTGCCTGGCGGCAGCGGCGCTGCTGGCGTACAGCCCCAACCTGCATGCGGAAGGCGCCACCCTGATCCGGGACGCGTTGCTGATCGACGGCACGGGCCGCCCGCCTCAGCCTCACAGCGACATCCTGATCCGGGAGGGTCGAATCGCCAGCGTCACCCAAACCGGCTCGGCCGCAGCACCCACAGGCGCGCTGGTGGTTGACGCGTCCGGCAAAACCGTGATCCCCGGAATCATCAACATTCGCGGGCTTGCCGGCTTGGTGCGCAGCCCCGACCTGCCCCAAGACCATTTCAGCCAAGGCTCGATCCTGCGCCACCTTGCCAGCTATGTGTCGTACGGCGTGACGACAACAGCGACCCTCGCTCCCCAGCCGGCCCAGCTGCGGGCCGCGCAATCTGCGGCCAAGACCGCGCGGGTCGTGACGCAGGTCCGCACGATCTGCGCCGCTGTCCCTGCGGCGTTCCGCGGCAGCGCTCTCGAATCGGCGTTCGAGACAGTTCGCACCCCCAAGGCAGCGAGGCGGGCGGTGGATAACCTGGTGAGAGCAGGGGCAGGATTCATCGAATTCCGTGACGCGGACGCTCCCCGCCCCGACGACGGGAACACGCGACTGGCCGTCGCAACGGTCGAGCGCGCCAAGCGACGGAGAGTCCCGGCGGCCATCGTCACCCATCGGGCGGGGCTTGCCCGCGCGGCCATTCGCGCCGGCGCGAGGGTAGTCTCCGCGAGCATCCACGACTTGGAGGTCGGAACAGAACTCATCAGCGAATTCGTGGCACTGGGCGTCACCTACGCACCCGCCCTGTTCGCCGAGTCCACCGGCTTCGCATACGAAGACCGCCCGGCGTGGATTGACGACCGCTATCTGAGACGCTCGCTCCCTCCGGGGATTTCCGGCCAGCTGCGCGGGCCGGTTCAAGTGACGCAGGCCCTCGACCCGGACAGGGCGCTCAAGTCTCGCCGGTTTGATGTCGCCCGCCGCAATCTGAGCAAGCTGGCCGAGGCCGGAGTGACCATCGCTCTGGCCAGCGGGTCCGGCTTTCCGCTGAGCTTCGAGGGTTACGCGGAGTATCGCGAGGCCGTGTTGATGACCGAGGCGGGCCTGTCTCCGATGGAAGTGATCCAAGCCTTCTCCGGCGGCAGCGCGGCGGCGCTGGGGATCGACCGCGAATCGGGCGCGATCCTGCCGGGCCGAGTGGCCGACGTGGTAATTCTCAACGCGAACCCCCTCGACAACATCCACCACTTGCGCGACATGCACGCCGTGTTTGTCGCGGGCACTCTGATGCCTCTGTAGAGCCTCGCAGACTCGCCCGAGGCCACTACAATCGTGGGCGGGCTTGCTCGGCCGGGATTCCCAGCATGTGTGCGGACATTGTTCCCATCTCACCTACCCAGACCGCCATAGCGGCGCGCGGAGTGCTGGGAGCCAATGACCGCATTGGCATCGCATTGATCGGCTGCGGGGAACGCGGTCGCGGGCTGGCGGCCCATCTGGGTCAAATCGAAGGCACCGAACTGCGCGCGGTGTCGGACGCATACAGACTTCGCATGCAGGAAGCCCTCCCTCACAGCGATTCCCGGGTGCAGGCATGCGCGGACTACCGTCGCGCCTTGGACAGCCGGGAGGTGGACGCCGTCATCATCGCTACTCCAGATCACTGGCACGTGCCGATGACGCTGCAAGCGCTGCAAGCGGGCAAAGACATCTATGTGGAAAAGCCCGTCACGCACAGCCTGAACGAGGGCGAAGCGCTGCTCGAAGCGGTTGACTCGTCCCATCGGGTCGTCGCAACGGGAACCCAGCAGCGGAGTTGGGGCCATTTCCTCGAGGCCAAGGAACTCGTCGCCCAAGGGGCGCTGGGCAAGATTACGTTCGTCCGCTGCCACTGGTCACAGAACTACGCTGGGTTTAGGGCGCGGGCAACCGAAGAGATTGATCTGAACCAATTGGACTGGGACGGCTGGCTCGGGCCGGCCCCGCAGCAGCCTTTCGACGCGACGCGCTTCCATTTCTGGCGGTTCTTCTGGGACTTCGGCGGCGGAAGCGTCACCGACCTGATGACACATTGGATCGATGTCATCCAGTGGTACATGGGAAGCGCGCAGGTCAGCGAAGTCCGCGCTTTCGGCACAACGTACACCAACCACTGGCTGGAAGCGCCCGACACCGTTGTCGCCACAATGGCCTTCCCCGAGGGTTACACCGCTGTCTTCGAAGGCAACATGACTTTCGGGCTGCTCGGATGCGGAATCGAGTTTCGCGGGGACAAGGCCATGATGATCCTGAACCGCGACGGCTACGCGATATACGAAGAGGGCACGATGCCGCTTGAAGCGGTAAACCTGCCCGAGCCGACCTACGGGTATCGGCGCTCCGACAGCTCGTCGTGGAGCGAGCGGGTCGATGGAACCGGCACCCTCGACAACCTGCGAGACTGGCTGGCGTGCGTGCGGAGCAGGGCCCTGCCGAACGCACACCTCCGGGCCGGCGTCGAATCCGCGGCAACGTCGCACTGTGTGAACCGGGCGATTCGCGACGGGAACGCGATTACAATCCCATGAAGGTGACCGGGGCGCGGTCTGGAAGCAGGTGCTCCAGGGGGCACCAATACGAACCTCCAAGAGCTCTAGCCCCAGGCAGCCCGCCATCGTTTAGCAAGTCGGCCGACCGCGAAATTCGTCCAGCTCGGCCGCGGGGATACACTCAGCCGCCTTCGCCTGAAGCCCCGGCAGGCTGGGCTGCCCCAGCTCCTCCGCCCGGAAGCGGGCGCAGCTTCGACGATAAGGACTGTTCCTGAATGCTAGATACTCTCACATGGGATATCTTGGACTAGCCGAATGAGCAGGATCGGCAGCGAGCGGAGCGGCCCATGCTTCCCTGTTCCTGGTCGAGCGACGGCACAGATGGCGAAGAAATTCGGACGGAGGCATGTGAAGCGGGCACGAGAGCAGTTCCGTGTAGCGGGGAAACGCCACGCGCGCGGTGAGGACTCTTTCAGGTTGCCCCTGCAGGCGGCAGCGGGGACGAGCCAAGACGACACGGAGAGGCGCGTCGGACGGGGAGGGTCTTCGTGAAGGGGCCGATCGCATGGTTTGTCCGCAACGGTGTCGTTGCAAACCTGCTGCTCCTCGTGATCGTCGCGAGCGGTGTCTACGCCCTGGCGAATCTCAAGCGGGAAGTCTATGCAGAATTCGCGCTCGACGTGATAACGGTCGCGGTCGAATATCGCGGCGCCGGCCCAGAAGACGTGGAAGAGGCGATTTGCGTCCGGCTCGAGGAGGCCGTGCAAGGGATCGAAGGGATCAAGCGGATCACGTCGACAGCCACCGAGGGCCGGGGCTCGATGGCGCTCGAGGTCGAGTCCGGATACGACGTGCGCACGCTCATGGAGGACGTGAAAACCAAGGTCGATGCGATCGACACGTTCCCCGAGGAGGTGGACAAGCCGATTATCCGAGAGATGATGCGGCGGTTTCAGGCGATCAATGTCTCGATCGCCGGGGAGACCGATCTCGCGACGCTGAAACGACTGGGCGAGCGCGTCAGGGACGAACTCACCGCCTTGCCCGACATCTCCCAAGCGGATCTGCGGAACGCCCCGCCGTACGAGATCTCGATCGAGGTTTCCGAGGACGCCTTACGCCGGTGGCGCCTGACATTCGACGATGTCGCCGCCGCGGTCCGAAACTTCTCGGTCGATCTGCCGGGGGGCTCCATCAAGACCGATGTCGGGGAAGTCCTCTTGCGGACGGAAGGACAAGCGTATTCGGGTGAGCAGTACGAGAGTCTCCCCTTGCTGGTCCGTCCCGATGGCACCAAGATCTACCTAAGCGACGTCGCGACGGTCGTTGACGGATTCGAAGAAATCGCAATTTCCGCGATGCTTGACGGCAAGCCCGCGGTGGTGGTCCAGGTATACCGGATCGGCGACCAGAGCGCGGATGAGGTGGCCGAGGTGGTGCATAGCTATGTCGCCGCCACGGCACCCACCCTGCCCGACGGAATCGAGATGGTGACTTGGCGGGACAACGCCCGCCTGCTGCGGAGTCGCCTTGACCTCCTCGGCGAGAACGCGCTGACGGGACTGCTGCTCGTGTTCGTCGTGCTGGCGCTGTTCCTGCGGCTGCGGCTGGCATTCTGGGTCACGGTCGGCATTCCGGTTGCCTTCCTAGGCTCGATCGCGGTGATGCCCCTGCACGGTACGTCGATCAACATGGTCTCGCTGTACTCGTTCATTCTCGTGCTCGGGGTTGTGGTCGACGATGCGATCGTGGTCGGCGAGAACATTCACGCCACGCAACTGCGGACCGGCAAGGGGGCCAGCGGAGCGATCAAGGGGACACGCGAAGTTCTGGTGCCGGTGACGTTCGGCGTGCTGACCACGATGGCCGCGTTCGCCCCGATGCTCTTCGTGCCAGGTTCGCTGGGCAAGATGATCATCGGGTTTCCCCTCATCATCATCCCGACGCTGTTGTTCTCTCTCGTCGAATCGAACCTTATCCTTCCCTACCACCTGTCTCACTACAAGAAGCCCGCGGAGCACAGCTCCCCGAACGCCCTCGCCCGCACCACGAATGCCTTCTTCGATGCGTTCTCGAATGCGGTGGCCTGGTTCATTCGCCGTGTCTACAGACCCATTCTGCGGACCGCTTTGGAATGGCGATACGCCACTCTTGCGCTCGCCGTGGTCAGCGTCTTGGTTACAGCCGGCATGATCGGGGCCGGCCACGTCCGTTTGATCCTGTTTCCCACCGTCGATTCCGAGGATGTGGTGGCGCTGCTGACGATGCCGCAAGAGTCCCCGGCCGAAGTGACAGCTGCGAGGGTGGCGCGAATCGAGCGAAGCGCCGTGGAATTGCGCCGCGAGCTGACCGCCGAGCTAGGTCAAGACCCGTTTCGACGCATGGTCAGTTCGGTGGGAGAACATCCGTTCCGCGAGCTGCAGAGCCGCGGCACGGCACTGGAGGGCGAGTTCCAAGGCGAGCACCTTGGGGAAGTCAATATCGAACTGATTCCATCTGAGGACCGAGCCATCAGTTCGGACGAGATCGCCGGCCGCTGGCGCGAGAAGGTAGGCCAGATTCCCGGAGCGGTGGAACTGACGATCACCCACAATCTGATCGGGGGCGGCAAGGCGATCGACCTGCAATTCACCGCGTTGGACATTGCCACCGTCCTAGAAGCGGCGGAGATGACGAAAGCCCGCCTGTCGCAGTATCCCGGCGTCATCGAGGTCACGGATTCCTACCGGGGAGGCAAACCGGAGGTTGAGCTGGCACTGACCTCCGAGGGCAGAGCCTACGGACTGACACTGGAGAATCTCGGGCGTCAGGTCCGACAGGGCTTCTTCGGCGAGGAGGCCCAGCGCATTCAGCGCGGACGCGATGACCTCAGGGTGATGGTCCGCTATCCCCGCCAGGACCGGCGCTCTCTCGGAGACATGGAGCGCATGCGGGTCCGGACCCCTGCGGGCGACGAAGTGCCGTTCTCGACCGTGGCTGTCGCGTCGATCGGACGCGGTCCGGCGTCGATCACTCGCGTAGACCGCAGCCGGACCATCAACGTTCAGGCCGATGTCGACGAGACGATCACAACCAGCGGCGAGATCATAGGCGCCTTGCAGTCGGACTTCCTGCCGCAACTGATGGAACGGTATCCGGGCTTGAGCTACTCGCTCGAGGGCGACGAGGCAGACTTCGCCGAGTCCATGGGAGGGCTTGCCCAGGGCTTCCTCGTCGCGGTTTTCGTTATGTACGCGATGCTGGCGATTCCCATGAAGAGCTACATCCTGCCAGCAATCATTCTGAGTTCGATTCCCCTTGGAATGGTCGGGGCAATCTGGGGGCATTGGATCCGCGGCGTAGAACTCAGCTTCGTCTCCGTGTGCGGAATGGCGGCGCTGGCCGGAATCGTGGTCAACGACGGCTTGGTGCTAGTCACGTTCATCCGCAATTATTCCCGCAAGCTGGGTTCCCTAAAGACAGCGGTGCAGCTCGCAGGAGAGGCGCGCTTCCGCGCGATCCTGCTGACTTCCCTCACCACGGCGGCGGGCTTGACGCCACTGCTGCTTGAGACGAGCCTCCAAGCACAGTTCTTGATTCCGATGGCACTGGCCCTAGCTTCAGGGGTGCTCTTCTCCACAGTTGTGACCTTGGTCATGGTGCCGGCCCAGTATCTGATTCTGGACGACATCCGGGGCGTGTTGCGACGGCTCTTCCGGGGCGACAGGCGCGGCAGTCTGCAAGCGATTCCATCCGTGCAGGGTGATTCTCCTCCGGCGGGGGACTAGGAAGCTCGGCGGCCGTAGCCGGGACGCTCGGCCCGAGAGCGCGCTCGGGGCCCCGGAACTGGTGTCGCCGCCTGCGGAACTGGCGCTCGGGCTGGGAAAGCAGCCTCGGACTAGGCCGGGTGTCCGGCTGGACAGGATCGCCGAGAGGCTCGGGATCGGCCCGCCGGTGCAGCCAAGCCGGCTAGGGCGACTGCGTCGCCGGACCGACCCAGAACGGACTGGACCACGCCACCGCTCCGTCGATTTGCCGCACGCGCAGATAGTAGTAGTCGGAGGCTGCTGGCGAATCTTTGTCGGTATAGGTGAAGTGTCGGTCCAGGGCCCCGTTTGACGGCACCAGCTGGACAGACAGGGCATCCGTATGCTCGAGCACCTGATACTCCCTGCGCTCAACCTCTCCGCCGAGGTCGCCGAGCCGGAACGCCTCGCTCCTCGCGGGCAGGCGCTGCGGCGTTCGCTGGTACCCGCCCGATCCCAGACGCTCCCTCGTCGTCTCCATGTCTACGATGACTTTCGTGTTGGCGCTCGCGTTCTGCAGGCGCAGCACGAGAGCGGTGCTGCGTCCGCGCGTGTGCATCTCGAAATGGAGTTGCCCGCCGTCCATCCGGCCCTTGTAAGTGCTCGGATGCCGGTACCAAGGTTCCGCATAACCCGCCAGCTCCGCCCCTTCGACGCGGATCACGCCCTTCCAAGGGCGATCCCCCCGCGGCACGCTCCGCTCGCCCGGCACGTCCGTCGAGGCTTCGAAGCTAACCTGCACGTGTGTTTCGGAGCCGACCTCTGATTGCAGATAGCGCTGCGTGTAGACCACCGTCCCGTTCTTGATCACATCAATCGAGTCAACGGCGGCGGTCCCGTTGACCGTACAACTGATCGTCCTCTCGTCGGCGCGGGCCAGTTCCTGCCCGATCCCCGCGCCGTTCAAAGTGGCCTCCAGTATGATCCGCTCGCCAGTGGTCGCATACGTCGCGCGGTTGCGCAGTCCGTCGAAGATCCGGTCGGGCGTGTTCTCGGCCGCCAGAACGGCGGCCAGCCCGCCGAGCTGACGGTTGGTCATGCCGCTGAACCCGGGATGGCCGGTGTGGTTGTCCGAAGCACCCACGAAGCCGACCCGGTAGCCGTTCCGCAAGTACTTGTCTCCGAACCAATCGAACGTGCCGTGCCCGGACTGAATCTCGACCAGTCGCTCCACAGAGCTATCGCTGTTGGTCCAGTCTCCAGGCTGGTGGGCATGGGGTATGACCAGCACGTCGTCCGTGTCGTTGCCCCGCTTCAACCCCTCGTACAGTTCGTCCAGCAACGGAGCCTTTTGGTTTGGCACGCGCGAACGTCCCGGGGTATTGCGGAAGAACACGTTGTGGTGGCCGCCGTATAGCAGGCGCGAGGTCCACTCGAAGCCGAGGATCGCCGTGAATCGTCCTGGCACGTGATACTTGTGGACCATCTCTTGAAGCGTCTTCCATTCGAAATCATCCATCCAAATGTCATGCTCGGACAGGCTCAAGAAGTCGAGGCGGGCGACATCCCGGCCGAACTTAAAGTAGCCGTCCGGAGACCCCTGGCCCTCAGCGAAGCCGGTGTGTCCGTGGGTCTCGCCCCAGAAGATCCTCGTGTCCGGCGACGCTTCCACCCGCACTGGATTGCTCGTTCCCCGAATGGCCCCGTCCTCGGACCGCACCTCGAAGCGGTAGACGCCCGGCGTGTCGAGAACGATGCCGTCCAGTTCCTGCAACGCCGCAGCGCCGGCCGGAATCTCTCGCTGCCTGCTGCCATTGAGCAGCACCTCGTAGGCCGGAGTACCCCCAGAAGCCAGGTTCCTGAATCGATCCTCCGATCTCACCGCTAGCACGAACTTCTCTCCCGGCTCCACCACTGACGGCGCGACGGCGTTGACGAACTGCACGCGGTCCTCGCCGATCACCTCGATCGAAGGCCAGCGCGGACTAAGCAGCCAGCCCTTGCCCTCCAAATCCAAGAAGGTCTTGAACACGACTAGGTCGTTTGACCAATTCTGGAGCTTCAAGCCGGGGCCGCCACCGCTGCGGTCACCGAACGTGAGAGTGACGGTGTCACCCTTGCGCAGTTCCGCGCCGCTGAGTCGGAAGGCAATCGTAGAGCGAGTCTCGAAGGTGACCCAGCGACCCCAAGGCTCGGCCGCTGCCAGTACGGCATCCGGGTTCGAGGTCGTCGCCGTGACATAACCTGCAGCGCCGGGATCATTGGTCTGCAATCCGCCACCTCGGCCCTGCCCTACCGCGATTCCGCCGCCGACCGCCATGGGCATGTCCCCAACCGTATAAGTCTCGCGAATGGTAATGAACTCGCCCGCGCGATGGGGTCCTTGCGAGGAGAGTTCGAGCGGGCCCAGCGCAGTGGGGGTCTCGTCCTTGATCTGGAACTCGCGCGTGAATTGTTCGACGAAGCCCGAGATGGCGGCCACCGGGAGCTGGGCGCCACCGTCCGGCAGCCTCCGCAACGCCCGGTTAGCGTTCGCCGTGAGTTGAGGGAAACCACCCGGCACGGGCCCGCCGGTCAGCGAGTACGCGTTGGCCCACTCCCAGAGCGTGTCCAGCCGTTGCGCGAGCACGCTGACATCGGACGAGTGCTGTGGGGCGTCAAGCTTGAGAGCTTCGACGCGGTCGCGAAGTTCCGGCGTCAGGTAGTCCGCACGGCTCGTCCCGGTATCCTGAGCCGCCAGGCCCCAAATCAGAAGCCCAAGCAGGCCGAGAGCAAGAACAGTTCTGGATCGCGCAACGCGCATGTCAATCGGGCCTCCCGCCGCTGTCCAGAATATCCTGTTGGCCGCCGCGGTTCCACCGATCCCCGGCACCAGACCGCGAACAAGACAGCCGCAACGGCTGATTCCCGCTATTGCGGTAGGGCTTCGAGATCCGCGCGAATCTGAGCCGCCAAGTCGGCGGGGCCGCGATTCTCCGCCACCTGCAGGGCCAGCTCGAAAGACCGCCGCGCATCAGCCGCGCGTCCGGTGCGTTGGTAGGCATGCCCGAGGGCATAGCGCACGAACGGCTCGCTGCCGTCCTCGTCACCCCTCAAGGCGGCTTCGAGGTGCTCGACCGCCTCTCCGGGACGGTCCTCCTCCAAGGCCAGCGTGCCCAGGTTCATGCGCGCGGGACGGTTCGTCGGATCGCTCTTGACGGCCTCTCGGAAGCGTCGCGCAGCCTCGTCCAACTGCCCGGCCTCGAGCAGGGCTACACCGAGATTGGCATTGGCACCCGCCGAGTTCGGATTCAGTTCCAAGGCTCTGCGAAACGCGGCCGCGGCCGCGGCGGGGTCGCCTCGGGATGCTTGCACAACTCCCCAGTTGTTGTGGAGCTCCTCGAGGTTCGGATTCAGCGCGAGTGCCGTGGCGTAGTGCTCCTCGGCCCGGTCGATTTCGCCGGTGCGCCCGAATGAGCCGACCAGGTTGGCGTGGGCCTGCGCCATGCTGGGATCGAGCTCGATCGCTTGCTGATACGCCTCGATGGCCTCGGCTGTCTGGCCCGCAGAATCGAGGCTTCGGCCCCGATTCAGGAAGTGACGCGCGTCCACCGCAAGGCCGAGCACGCTTTCGTAGAAGGCATCCTCCAGCATCGGCTGCCGGTCGGCGGCCGCCCCGATCTGCGCGAGCGTGCGCTGCGCCAACTCGTGCTCGCCCGCCGAGCGATAGGCCGTGCCCAGGGTGTGGCGGATGGCACCCGCGTCGGGCGCGAGCGCGAGCGCTCGTTCCAGCAATTCAAGCGCTTCGGCAGTCTCGCCGAGTTCCAGCAGCACCTTGCCCAAGGCATAGGAGACGTACGCGGCATTGCCGTCCATGTTCGACGCGGCACGGAGCGCATCCGCAGCTGCTTCCAACTGTCCCCCGGCCGACAGCGACTCTCCCAGGCGAATCCAGGCCAGGCCGTATGAGCGGATATCCAAGGCCATCCGAAGCGAACCCGCCGCCTGCGCGTGCTGCCCGCTCTCGTGTTGCGCGATGCCCAGCAGGTACGTCCAGCGAAACTCTCCGCCGGACAGCGTCGCGGCGCGCCGATACAGGGCCTGCGCCGCCGACAGACGCTTGTGAGCGTGCAGCAACATCGCCAGATCACCGTTCGCCCAAGGGTCAGCCGGGCTCGCGGCCACGCCATCGATAAGGCTTCGCGCCTTAGGCACGACAGGTGCCGGAAGGGATTCGGCTGCCAGCTCCGGGACTGCGGGCATGGCATCGCCATCCCGGGGCGAACAACCGGCAAGCGTGGCGGCCAGACCGACCGCCGCAAGGGCGACGCACGCCAGTGGAAAGCCGTCGACTACCGGAAGTGGAACCACAGCATCAGCACAGCCAGGCCGACGAGCGAGGTCATCACGTGGAGCAACTTTTCGGTGCCCGCAGCCGCGCCCTCGCTCGAGCGTCGCTGCCAATCAAACGTCAGTCCGGCGATCCGCGCCGCGACGGGCTTCTCGTCGAGCTTGCTCACTGCCCAGAACAGCCCCAGGCAGGCCGCAAATACCCCGACGCTGTAGTTGAGGAACGGGATCTGCACCAACGGCTCGAGCGGCCCGAGGCTGAAGCCGTAGGCCTTATACAGGATGTCCAAGGCAAAGCGCCCGCCCCCGGCCAGTCCGCCGAAGATCAGCGTTGAGATCGCTGCCCGCGACGTGCCGCCTTTCCACAGAATCCCGAGCAGGAACGTCGCGGTGATCGGCGCGCCGATGTACGCCTGCACGCTCTGTAGGTACTGATAGACCTCCCCGCTCAGATAGCGGATCATCGGAATCCACAAAATGCTCACGAGCACGACCACGCCAGTGATCAGCCGACCGACGTAGACCAGGCGCCTCTCGCTCGCCTCGGGATGAAGCTTCTTGTAGATGTCCATCGTGACGAGCGTGGAGCAGGAGTTCAGCACGCTGCTCAGCGAAGACATGAGGGCGGCCAATAGCGCAGCGATCATCAGGCCGGACAAGCCCGGCGGCAGCAGCCGCTCGACCAGCAACGGGAACGCCGTATCGCCCGTGGCCTCGGCAGGCCAGAGCGCCCTCGCGATCAGGCCGGGCAGCACCAAGATGAAGACCGGGGTGATCTTCAGCGCCGAGGCGAAGATCGCGCCGCCGCGGGCGTGCGGCAGGCTGCGAGCGCTCAGCGTTTTCTGGACGATGACCTGATCTGTGCACCAATACCAAGTGCCTAGGATCATCGTGCCCAGCGTGGTCCCCAGCCAAGGGTACTCGGGATGGTTTATGTCTTTGACGATGTGGAAGAAATCATCGGGCAGCGCCTCCCGCAGCGCTCCGAATCCGCCGGCCTCGCTCAGGCCGAGCCAGGTCAGGTAGCCCGAGCCGCCGACCATGATGAAAGCCTGCAGCAGGTCCGTGTAGATCACCGCCGACAGCCCGCCCGTAATGGTGTAGATCCCGGTCGCGATCACCAGCAGCACGGCGGTTGTCATGTAGTCCCAGCCGAAGATCTCCCGCGCCAGGATCCCCGCCGCGAATAGCGCCACGGAGATCTTCGTCAGCACGTAGGCCAGCAGCGACACGGTCGTCAGGTACCAGCGGCAGCCGGGGCTGAAGCGCTTCTCGAGGAACTCGGGCATCGTGAAGATGCGGCTGCGCAGGTATTGAGGGATGAAGATCCAAGCCAGCAGCAGCAAGCAGAAACTGGCCGACCACTCGTAGGTGCCGACCGCCAGGCCGCTCGAAGCACCAGACCCCGCGAGGCCGATCACGTGCTCGCTGCCGATGTTGGTGGAGAACAGCGTCGCGCCTACCGCAAACCAGCCGATGTGCTTGCCAGCGAGAAAATACTCGGTCGTGGTGTTCTTGTTCCGCGAGTGGTAGAAGCCCACCCCGAAGACCGCCGCAAAGTAGAGAGTGATAATGAGGGCATCCATCGAAACCGAGAGTATACCTTGAGCCTGCCCAACACTATCGGGCTGATCGTGTTCGCCCACGGCTCCCGAGTTGCCGCCGCCAACGAGGCCGTGGAAGCAGTCGCGGTGGAGGCCGCGCGACGCGCCCAGATCGCGGTTTTCCGGGCGGCGTTCCTAGAGCTCGCCCATCCCAGCCTTGGCGAGGCAGTCGAGCAACTCGCGCAACAAGGCGCACGACGAATCCTGATCACGCCCTACTTCCTGACCATGGGCCGCCACCTGACCGAGGACCTACCTCGGCTGATCGACCAGATCCGCCCGCAGCACCCCGAGCTGACGCTGCAAGCGTCACCGCCGCTGGACGGCCATCCCGAACTCGCGGCGATACTGGCCGCGCGCGCCCGGGCCTTGCTGGCTGATGGCGAGCAACCCTAGCCGCAAGGCTGGCTTGCGGGCTGGGACAATGGACCCCTGATGCCCGTCCTAGAACTGCTCGAGCACTTTTTGATGACGCCTCGGGTCAGCTGGTTCGTCTTCCAGGCCCCCTTCCGACACGAAGCGGGTCAATATGTCGCCCTCAGCGCACCAGTCGGCGGGGCCCGGCAGACGCGCTACTACTCCATCGCTTCGCCGCCCGATCCGAGCGGACGGATCGAGTTGTGCGTGCAACACGAGGGCGCGTTCGGGAGCCATCTGCGAAGCTTGCGGCGAGGCGATCGAACGGAATGTAGCGAGCCCGGCGGAAAGATGCGCCTATTGGATGCGGCAAGGCCAGCCGTTTACTTCGCCGCCGGCACGGGCGTGTCCCCGATGCGCGCCATCCTGCTGGAGCAACTCCGAGCTAACCCTGCGGCTGAAGCAGTCCTGCTGCTCGGTGCCAGGCACTCTTCCGAATTGCTGTTTCGGGACGAACTCGAGGCACTGGCAGCTCGGCACGCCGGCTTCCGCTTCGTACCGACCGTCAGCGGTGACGACCCCGGCTGGGACGGCAGGCGCGGGCGCGTGGCGGCCCACATCGCCGAGGCGCTGGCGGGCCTGAGCAGCCCAGATGCCTACTTCTGCGGCCAGCGCGAATTAGTCGCGCAACTCCAAGAACTCCTGACTGCGGCAGGCATCGCCGACGAGCGCCAAGTGTACGAACGATACTGAGCCAACTGCGGGCGAGCCACCTAGCGGATCGACCGGGCCGGAAACGGCGCTGCGTGCGGTCTCGAGCTGCCAGGCCAAGATCAGTCCCGGTAAGGACCGTGCCAACTGGAAGTCAATCGCCACTGCGCAGCGTGCGGCAGCTCGCACTGCCAGCAGGATCGCATCGCGGCAAACCGTTCTACAATGAGTACTTTGCACACCTAGCGCGGTCACCAGCCGCGTTTCCGAACCCATGTCGAACATCGCAGTCACCCTGCCCGACGGCAATCAAATGCAGGTCGAGGCGGGCACCACCGCTTTAGCGGTAGCCGAACAGATCAGCCCGGGACTGGCGCGCGCCGCGCTGGTCGCCAAGATCGATGGCGAACTGGCAGACCTGGGCACTGCGCTGGAGCAAGATTCCGCGGTTCGCTTTCTGACTGACCGCGACGAGGAGGCGCTGGAAGTGTACCGCCATTCGGCGGCGCATTTGCTGGCCGCGGCGACCTTGGAGCTCTACCCGGAAACCAAGCTCGGCGTCGGCCCTCCAACCGACCAAGGCTTCTTCTACGACATGTACCGGGAGACGCCATTCACTCCCGATGACCTCGAAAAGATCGAAGCTCGCATGGGCGAGATCGTCAAGCGGAACCCCAAGAACGAACGCGTCTGGATTCCACGGGACGAAGCGCTCGCCGAGTACGAGAGGCAAGGCGAGTTCATGAAATGCGAGCTGATCGAGGAAAAGACCGACGATCCCCGCGTTTCCGTTTACAGGACCGGAAACCTGTTCTCTGACTTCTGCCGCGGGCCCCACATCCCGTCCATGGGCCGGATCAAGGCGTTCAAGCTGCTATCGGTGGCCGGGGCCTACTGGAAGGGCGACGAGAAACGCGAGCGCCTGCAGCGCGTCTACGGCACGGCATTCTTTTCCAAGAAGGCGCTCTCAGCCCACCTGAACCGGCTTGAGGAAGCCAAGCGGCGGGACCACCGAAAGCTGGGCAAGGAGCTGGACCTGTTCAGCATCCAAGATCTCGCCGGGCCGGGCCTGATCTTCTGGCATCCCAAGGGGGGCACGGTCCGGCGGGTGATGGAAGACTGGCTGCGCGACCAGCTCGTCTCTCGCGGATACGGGCTCGTATCGACGCCGCACGTGGCGCGCCACGGCTTGTGGGAGACGTCGGGGCACTCCGAGTTCTATCAGGACGACATGTTCAAGCCCATGGAGTTGGACGACTCTCTGTACCAGCTCAAGCCGATGAACTGTCCGTTCCACATCCTGATCTACAAGAACGCGCTGCGCAGCTACCGAGACCTGCCAGTGAGGCTGGCCGAGCTGGGGACCGTCTACCGCTACGAGCGCTCAGGCGTGATGCACGGCCTGCTGCGCGTGCGCGGATTCACCCAAGACGATGCACACATCTTCTGCACGCCGGACCAAGTCGAATCCGAGGTGATCGGCTGTGTCGACCTAGCCATGGAAGTATTGCGGGTGTTCGGTTTTTCCGACTTCACTGTCGAACTGTCAACTTGGGACGGCGGGACCAGCTCGAAGTACGCGGGCACTCCCGAAGAATGGAAACTGGCAGAAGACAGCCTCTTCGAAGCGCTGCGCAAGCGGGACATCGAGGCGAAAGTAATGCCGGACGAGGCAGCCTTCTATGGTCCTAAGATCGACATCAAGATGGTGGATGCGATCGGGCGCTCGTGGCAGCTGTCCACCATCCAATTCGACTTCAACCTGCCGCGCCGCTTCGAATTGGAATACGTCGGCTCGGACGGCCAGACCCACCAGCCCGTGATGGTGCATCGCGCGCTGTGGGGCTCCGTGGAGCGTTTCTTCGGCGTGTTGATCGAACACTACGCCGGCGCGTTCCCGCTATGGCTGGCGCCGGTGCAAGCCACCGTCCTGCCAATCACGGACAGCCAGATCGAGTATGCCGACTCTGTAGCCAACGAATTGCGCACGGCGGGCCTGCGCGTTGAAGTGGACCGTCGCAGCGAAAAGATTGGCTTCAAGATCCGCGAGGCGCAGTTGCAGAAGGTCCCTTACATGCTGGTAGTTGGCCAGCGCGAGGCCGACAGCGGGCTAGTGGCGGTGCGCCACCGTCGCAAGGGCGACACCGGCGCTCGCACCCCGGCCGAATTCCTCGCCGACATCCGCCCGCTAATCGAATCGCGAGCGGCTAACGCTTGACCGCATGCGGCGGCAAGCCAAGGGGCCCGGCATGGCCAGCGGGATCCCCCGACAAGGGGCTGAAGCGGAGCAGGTGCGACCGCTTCGCTGCGGACATTGACGCCTGAAGGCTGTGCCATACTCAGGATTCGAGCCGTTTCCGGTTGCACTATGCGAGGCCTGTCGTTGCTGCCGCTTTGCTTGGCTGCCCTGCTGCCGACCGCCCTTCGCGCCCAAGGAGTCGCTAGCTCCAATGCCCAGCCCGTAAAGGCGGTCCAAGCTTCCGGACTGCCTTGGCACGCGAGCTTCGGCGACGCGGCCGGGGAGCTGGGCCTCGATCTGGAGTTCACCTACGGCGGCACGGAGGCGAAGCGCTACATCATCGAATCCAACGGCTCGGGGCTGGCATTCGTCGACTACGACGGCGACTCTAGGCTGGACGCCTTCTTGGTCAACGGCTCGCGCTTGGAGGGGTTCCCCGATACGGACGCCCCCTCGAACCGTCTCTATCGCAATGTCGGAGAAGACGGTTTCGAAGATGTGACCGCCTCTAGCGGACTGCGGCGCTCGGGCTGGGGTAGCGCGGTGTGTGCCGGCGATTTTGACAACAGCGGGACGACCGATCTGTTCGTGGCCTATTGGGGTACCGACGCCCTGTATCGCAACGACGGCGACGGCACCTTCTCGGAAATCGCAACCGAAGCGGGCGTAGCGGGGTCGCAGCAGCAGTGGAGCTCGGGGTGCACTTTCGTGGACTACGACCGCGACGGCCTGCTCGACTTGCTGGTGACGCAGTATCAGCAATTCGACCCGAAGACCGCTCCCCCGCCGGGCAAGACTTCGAACTGCGAGTGGAAGGGAATGCCGGTTTACTGCGGGCCGCGCGGCCTGCCATTCGGCAATGTCACTCTCTACCGCAATCTCGGCGACGGCCGCTTCGAGGACGTCAGCGAGTCATCCGGGGTGCGAGACGTACGGGACTATTACGCCTTCACGGCGGCGGCGGCGGACTTTGACGGGGACGGCTGGCAGGACATCTACATCGCCTGCGATTCCACGCCCAGCATCCTGTTCCTCAACAACGGCGATGGCACCTTCACCGATTACGCCACCGAGACCGGCGTGGCCTTCAACGAGCACGGGTTCGAGCAGGGCGGCATGGGCGTGGGCGTCGGCGATTTCGATGGGGACGGCTGGCTCGACCTGGTGAAGACGAATTTCGCCGACGACTACCCCAATCTCTACCGCAACAACGAGGGCCTGTACTTCGAGGACATCTGCGTCCGCGCCGGGCTTGCCTCCAATCCGCAGTACGTCGGATGGGGCGTGGAGTTCGTCGATCTGGACAACGACGGCTGGCAGGACATCTTCCAGGTCAACGGCCACGTCTACCCCGAACTTGACCACCAGACCAAGATCGCCGAGACGTTCGTGCAGTCGAATCTGGTGTACCGCAATCTTGACGGGGAGCGCTTCGAGGACGTGACGGCCCTCGCCGGCCCGGGGCTAGCCCAGATCCGGTCCAGCCGAGGCGCCGCTTTCGGCGATTTCGACAATGACGGGGATCTGGACGTGCTAGTGATGAACATGTCCGCGCCGGTCTCGTTGTTGCGCAACGACCTGAGCACCGAGCGCCACTGGGTGCGCTTCAGGCTCCAAGGCACTCGCTCCAACCATTCGGCGATTGGCGCGCTGATCACCATCAAGGCGGGGGAGAGCAGCCAGAGCCGTGCCGTGATGAGCCAGTCGAGCTATGTCTCGCACAACGATCTGCGCGCCCACTTCGGGCTTGGGGAAGCAGCTGCGGTCGAGTCGATTCTCGTCCGCTGGCCCAGCGGCGCAGAAGAGGCGTTTCCGGGAGTGCAGGCCGATGCCGACTGGCTGCTCGTCGAAGGCTCCGGCGCGGCCAAGGCTCAGCCATGACAGCCAGCGAGCCCGGAATTGCGCCCTGCCGCGCGGTCGCGGCGCTAGCGGGGATTCTCGCGGCGGCCGTTCCGATCGCGGCCCTAGCGCAAGCGGGTGACGCGGCCGCACTGACCGACCGCGGGCTCGCTCTCGCTCAAGGCGGCCAGCCACAAGAGGCGGCCAAGCTCTGGCGGCAAGCGCTAGAGGCGTCCCCGGACTACTTCCCCGCGTTATTCAATCTCGGCTACATGCACTTCTCGGCGGGCCAGTTCGAACAGGCCGCGCCAGTGCTGGCGCGCGCGACGGCGTCCAACCCGGACGACTTCAACGCCCACTACCTGCGCGGCGTGGTCGCACAGAAGCTCGGACGGGGCGACGAAGCCCTGCAGGCCTGGCGGAACGCGCTCGAGCTAAGACCCGACCACTTCAAACTCATGCAGATCATGGCGGTGGAGTACGGCAAGGGGCGCTATCACCGCGAGGCTGCCGAAGTCGCCGCGCGGGCGCTGCGGCTACAGCCCGGGATCGAAGACTTGCACTACATGACGATTCACGCTCTGCGGGAAGCCGGCAACCTCAGCGACGGACTCGGCCTAGCATCGCAGGCCGCCAAGCGATTCCCCGACTCGGCGCGCGCCAATTTCGAGCTTGCGTGGCACCTGCAAAAGGATGGTCGCTTTGACGAGGCACTGCCGCTGCTCCGCCGCGCCATGGAACTCGACCCGGGTTACGAGGAACCGCACTTCTTCTACGGCGATTGGCTCGTCAAGCAGGCGCGGTACGCAGATGCCTTGGCACCGCTGCAAAGGGCTATCGAACTCCGGTCCGACTACATGCCTGCCCGGATCGCCCTGGCCCGCGCACACATCGGCCTGAAGGACTGGGAAGCAGCCCTCGACGCCCTAGATGCCGCGGTGGAGCTGGAGCCGCGCCATCCGCAGCCGCACCTGCTGCTCTCACAAGTCCATTTCCGGCTGCGCGATCGGGCCAAGGCGCGCGAGGAGAAGGAACTGTCGCTGAAGCTGCGGCGCCAGAACCCAGCCTTTCTAGAGGCCGTGCAGTCGCGACCCTTTCCCGACTAGCCCGGCCGCTCAAGCTTCGCCGTACTTCGCCGCCAAGTTCCGCAGTCGGGCAAGGTGGCGCGGTACTGCGGTGAACGGATCCTCGGCCGCCTCATACTCCAAGGCCATGTAGCCGCGGTATCCCGCGTTGGCGAACATCCGGACGATGCGATCCCAGTCCGAGGGTGTGTGGTTGCCCTGTTCGTCCCGCATTTCGACCTTGAACTGCGAATTCACGGCGTAGGGCAGGCACATCTCAATCTGCGGGTACGGGTCGCTGCGGAAATTCCCCGTGTCGAGATTGATGCCGACGTTCGGGTGGTCGACGGCGCGCACGATCTGGATGATGCGCTCGGCCCGCGCGGTGATGCCTCCATGGTTCTCCAATCCGAGCACGACTCCCTTGCCTGCCGCGTAGTCTCCGGCCCGCTTGAGGATCTCCGCCACCCACTTCGCGGCCTCGTCCTCCGAGCTTCCCTGCGGCACGTTGCCGCCAAACACGCGGATGTGGCTCGAGCCAAGTTCGTACGAGACATCCACCCAGTGCCGCAGCCACGCCACTTCCCTGTCCTTAGCGCGCGCATCGGGGCGGCAGAGGTCGGTACGTATCGCAATGCTCGGCAGTTCTACCGCCGCGAGGTAGGCTTTGCGGCGGAAAGCAGCGAGAAACCCGCCCAAGTTCTCGCGAGGAAACCAATACACGGTCGAATCAATGCCATCGATGCGGTGCTCGACAGCCATGTCCACCAAGTCCAGATAGCTCAGCGATCCGTCCCCAAGCGCCTTGCGGAAGGAATAGGCACAGATGGCAGTCTTGAGCCTCGGATCCTGGCCGACTGCTTGCGGAGTGCCGGCTAAAGCCATGGACGGCAACAATGCCAGCGGGCGAAGCGCTTCACGCCTGGACAACGTGTTTCGAATCTGCTCTCGCATCTGTTCCCAGCGTAATCGAATTCTAGGTCGCGGGCGCGAAGTTCCTACCGGGTCTTCTCGCCAATCGTGCGCACCCGCCCAAGAATGGCGATGACACCGGGCGTGGGAAGCAGCTACGCTAGTCGGGACTGGCTCCCGCCAGCCACGGCCAGATGCAAGTTCGGACGCGTTTGCTCGCCACCGGCGCGGCTTGGACGTTGGCCCTCCTTGCCACAGTCCCGGGGGCCCTTAGCGCGCCTGTAGACCGCACTAGCTCGCTTGCGCAGCTTGCTGAGCGCTTTCGAACGGAGATCTATCCCGTGCTCGCACGCAGCGCCAATGGCTGCAAGCTATGCCATAGCGCTCAAGCGTCGCAGACTTTTCAGGTTCTCGAGTCGCCCAATGCCACCTTCAGCCTGATGCTGGAACAGGGATTGCTGGACCCCTCGGATCCGATGGCGATCCCTAGCCGAGTAGGAAGTCAGGATCCTGACCTGCGCATGCCGAAGTCCGGCGCTCTGGACGACTCCGAGATCGCCAACATCGCAGGGTTTGCCAGAGACCTAGCTGTAAGGCTGGATCGCGAGAGCCTAGGTGCCGGCGATCAACCTGACGAACGGTTTCCTAGCAGCCTCCTGCTCCCGTTCGACGGAAAGGAACAGTCGGACCGGGCACAGCGCCGCCTGAGCTATTTCCAGATCAGGCGGTCCGTTGAGACCCTCTTCGGACCCGAATGGCTCGCCGCCTCCGGGGACGACCTGTTCAGCAACAAAGCTCAAGCATTGGGCGGGGCGGACTTCCGCAGCAGTTTCGACCAGACCCGCACGATGACCGCGAGCTATGTCTCCGGCCTGCAAGAAATCGCGCGCGAACTGGCACGGCGCTTCGTTTCGGCCCCGGGCGGGGTCCTCTTCGAAGGATTCGATCCGGACATCTTCGTTGACCGTGCAAGACGGGCCGCCGTCCGCAACGTGCGGACGCTCTACCAGCGGATTCTCTTCTCCAAGCCATCCGAGGCTGAGATTGACCAGGCCTTGCACTTGGTGAGAGACCTCCAGGGCCGGGCCGAGGACCGCAGAATCGTGCGCTTCACCCTCAACGTCGAGGATCCCGATGGACGCCGGGATCGCCGCCAAGTCGACGTTGCCCTCGACTCTGCCAAGGCTTCCGTGTCGCGTTACTTGATTGACCAGACTTCGGAGCCGGACAGCAGTCCGTGGGTTCGCGTGGGAGACCGCCCCTTCGCCTTCGAGTCTTCCAATCCTGATCACCTCGTTCGCCTGGTGGCCCGCCCCGGAAACCACATAACGGTCTTTGATGCCGTGCGATTCGTGCGGGTCCTCAACGGCATCGAATCGGATGAGGCGGTCGTCCTCGACAATCTCGACCCCGAATGTACGTTTTCCGGCGAGTGGGAGCCGGTCGCAAAGGACGGGGAGCGCAGCCGGGCGGGCGAGCCAAAGAAGAAGTACGACATGGATCTCGATGTGGTGGGAAGCAACCACCTGGAGCGGCGCACCGTGGATAACCGCTTGGCATCTGCCACTGTCGCGCTGCGAATACCGGAAGACGGCGAGTACAACGTCTACCTGAGCTGGCCGAGGGTCCCCCGCGCAGCAACCTCGGCGCTGGTGGAAATTCATTCAGCGAGCGTGGCGGCCAGCTCCGGCACACAAGACAGGCGGCGGGCGCCGGGCTTTGCAACGACGTTCCTGGACCAGTCCGAGAGCACGCTTGACGAGAAGGGTGAGACGCAGTGGGAACTGATCCTCGCAAAGGTCCTGCTCGAAGGGCCGGGCGACTTCGTCGAAGTCAGCAACCGAGGGGTGGATTCCGCGTCCAAGGTCATCGTGGCCGACGCAGTGAAGTTTGTCCCGCTTGGCGGTGGGCAGGAAATAGTGGTGGACAACTCCTCGGAACACGCCTTCGAGGCTTCCAGCGGCTGGGCTGCCGACAAGCTCGTGCGCAACCTGCCAGGCCGGGGCCGGATGTACGGCGAGGATATCTTGCACTACCCTCCCGCCAACAGCGGGGAACCCATCAAGGATCAGACTGTCGATCCCTCCAAGCGAGTCTGGGCCCGCTACCGGCCCGTGCAAGGCGGGGAGTACCGCCCTGGATGGTACAGCGTGCACGTGTGGACGCCCGGAGGGCACACCCATGCCGATTGGGTCCCGTTCGACGTTCATGGAAGTTCGTTTGCTCCCGTGGCGTTCGTGGAGGCGCCGCCGACTTTCAATGTTGGCGAGACCGCGCTCCTCAATGCCACCGGGACCTACCATCCCGGGGGCAAACAGCTGTCGTTCCGCTGGACCCACGACGCCAGCGACCTCGGTCTCCGCATTGAAGGCGCTGCCACGCCGACACCCCGCTTTGCCGTGCCCTCGCTGCAATCTCCTCGCCCCGGCTGGGCAGGGCTGATTGAAGCCCTGCTTCAGCATCCCGAGTTCGTGATGCCGACCGACAGCCAGAACGCGACGCCTGCACGGAAGCTCGTCCGGATTGCGCTCGACCTGGTGGGGAGAATTCCGACCAACGACGAGCTGCGGCGCTTCTCGAGGGGTGGGCAGATCGAGCCCTTGATCGACGACTATCTGTCGTCCGAGGAATTTCGGGAGTTTTTCTTCCATCGCGCCCGCGGAGTATTCCGGTCGCGCGGCACGCCGGCGAGCGACGAACCGGCGCGGCTCTGGACCTACATCGCGACGAACGACGTGTCCTATCGAGAGCTGTTTACCGCCGACTACACGGTCGGTCCGGATTGGCGCAGGATCGAGCGCCGACCCGTGCACGGCCCCACCGGATTCCTGACGATGGAGGGCTATTTGGAAGGCAAGCCGGGCCTTCCGAAGTTCACCTATCCCGCCCAAGTGCTGACATTCGCCTTGGGCGTGCAATTCGAGGTGTCCGACGCGGTTGAAGATGCCCGCGACGAAGTCGTCAGCACGACGGATCCCAGCAGCATTTGCTACTCCTGCCACAAGTTGCTAACGCCCCTGGCCTATCAGAGAGAGCGTTGGGATGTCCACGGGCACTACCGCACCGTGGATGACGACCACCAGCCGATTGACGACAGCGACCGGGGCGTCGTTCCAGACTATCCGTTCAAAGGAGATGGCCTCAGCGCGTTCGCCTCCCAAGTGGTTCGCAAGGAGCGGTTCGTGCGGGCATTCATCAACCATCATCACGACATGCTGTTCCATCGCCCACTGCGCGTATACCAAGACCAAAGAGATGAGTACAAGGCGCTCTACGATTTCGCCGTCTCCACTGACTTGCGAATCCGTCCACTCGTCAAGCGGATGGTAACGATGCGATTCGGAGGCCAGCCGCGCAGCCCCTGACCCCGTCGCTGGCGACCGTTGCCTCCCGCGATCGGCTGCGCATCCAAGCTCGAACGCTCAGAACTGCACCAGGCAACGGTCAACTCCCCGTGCATGCAGTCAATCCCCCCGGAGGTGCTTGAGCGCGCGGGGCGCCCAGCCTATAATCGAACCGACGCCCGGCGGGGTTGAGGTTCGAACAAGCAATGAAGCGGAGGAAGTTCCTGTCCAGAGGCGCCCGCGCGGCCGGTGCCCTCGCAGCCACCGACTTCCTCAGCTACTGGCTTAGCGGGGGCCTGGACTCTGTCAGCCCCGCGTTGGCAGGCGCGGTCAAGGATCATGCCAAAGAGGCGTCGCAGCCTCGCTTCCTCGTCTACTGGTTCATGGAAGGGGCCTGGATGAGCTATGACATGTTCGGCCCGGTCGTTCCTGCCCGCAACGATGCCAACTTCTCAGACCTTCCCAGGAATCCAGACGATTGGGGCGTGCTCTCGGAACACATTTACCGCACCAAGGATCTGTCTGCCGAGCAGTTCCGCCGTTACGGCGAGATCTTTCACGGCCCGCTGGCGGAAGACGGCCGGGAACTGTTCGGGGAGATGGCGATCCTCTCCAGCGCCCTGACGGGAAGCGGGCACACCCGGGACCGTTTCAAGGCCCACTACGGCCAGTACGCCGTGGATATGAAGGCTAGGCGGGAACCGGACGAGCGAACTGTCCTACAGGCCTTCTGCGCAGAGGCGGGACGACCGTACCTGCTGCCCAACCTGAACTGGCACAGGTGGCTGTCCGATGGCGAGCTCGACATCGCAGCCTATCCGGAGGGCACGGGGATTTACCATGCGCTCGGGCCCCCTTGGGCGCACATGATCTACCCGCAGACACCGAAGTTCACCCGGCGAATGATCCAACAGGCGGTCTCGATGCGCACTGACGAGCGCAACCACTCCGTCCAGAGTTTCCTAGAGCAGTCTCGCAGTGCCCTGCTCGCCGATCAAAACAGCCCGGAACTCCAGAGCTTCGCGTCGGCCTTGGACATCTACAAGCGGCTCAGCGAGAGCGGCGACCGAAGCATCGACACCCGGTCAATGTTCCTCGACCCGGGACTGAGAGAGGAATTCCGGGTCGACCCAAGTGACGAGGAAATCCACTTCGAACTCATCAACCAGACCCTGCCGCGCAGCAAGTACACCCCCAACATCAACGTGCAGGCCATGATGATGTTCGAGATGATGACCAAGGGCCTGAGCTGTGCAGGGTGGCTCGAGAACCGCCTGGTCCGAGGATTCGACCATCACTGGTCCCGCGAGAAGATCCTCTCCGGCTACCCGTTCGACCAACGGGAAATGATGCGCAACGAGCTCTGGACTCCGCTCAAGACGTTCGTGAGAAAACTCAAGGAGACCGAGTACAGAAACACGGGGAAATCCTATTACGACTTCACGACCATTGTGCTGGCCAGCGAGTTCGGAAGGACCGTGGGAGGCAGCATCAAGAGTATCCTCGCGAATTCAGACTTGGACCAGGCCGAGAAAAGAACACAGATCCTCTCCCAAGACATTAGCGCCCACAACCCGGTCAATTCTTGCGCGTTCCTCGGCCCGCGCGTCCGCCGTGGCACACAGTTCGGATGGGTCGGGCAGAAGACGTTCCAGCCGATCCCCATCCACCCGCTGACCGGGGATCTGGATCCGCGCTACGACCGCGACGGGCATTTCCGGAACGGTTATAGCGAGCCGTCGAACGGGTTCATCATGCCGAATCACGGCCATATCTATTCCACGGCGCTCAAGCTGGCCGGAGTGGACCCAAAGGGTGCCGGCAGGAACGAATCGTCCCACTTGCCCTTTATGCTCGCGAACGGCGTGTAGGGGGCCGGCTCGCTGCGTGGCTGCACATGGCAGGTCGTCGGAACGTGAGCGGCTGGAGCTGCGTGCGCGCGCGCGAAGGGCGCTGGCAGCAGTCCGATTCAGATGCATTCGGCTGGCCTTCCGGGGCGCGTTGTTGTCCGGGCTTGTGGCAGCCTGCGGAGCCGGACAGACAATGCAGCTGAGCGATCCGGTGCGATTCTGGCAACACGAGTCCGAGTACAGCGGTTCTCAGGCCTGCAAGGCTTGCCACCAGGACATCTATTCCAGCCAGAGCCTGAGCAACCACGCTCGCTCCCTTCGGCGGGCTGGCTTGGTGCCGGAACTTGCGAGCTCCCTGCCGTTCAGTCGATTTGACCGCGTTTCGGGCTTCACGCTGACACTCTCCGACAACTCTCGGGGCGCGATCCGGCTCGAAGCGGCCGATGCCGAGGAATCGAGCGGGGCCGTGCTCGAGTGGGCCTTCGGCAGCGGAACGAAGGGGATCACGCCCATTGGCCGCACCAACGCCAGCGGCTGGGTGGAGAGCCGGTTGACCTGGTATGAGAGTCTCGGTGCGATAGACTTCACCACCGGGGCGTCGAAGTACGACCCGCAGAATGCTGTCGAGGGCCTCGGGCGGGGACTGACCACCGAGGAGGTGGTTGAATGCTTCGGCTGCCACACAACCGGATACGACGGACACTCCCCGGCTCCCTCGGCGGACGAAATGGGGATTCGCTGCGAGCGCTGCCACGGCCCGGGCCGGACACACGTCGAAGCCGCGATGAATGGTGAGTCCGTGGACGGATCGATCTTCAACCCCATCGCGCTGTCAGGATTCCAGCAAGCACAAATGTGCGGGGCATGCCACGGAAACCCGCCGCGGGACAATGATTTTGACGCTTTGGCCCTGCTGGAACAGACCCCGCACAGCGTCCGCTTCCCCAGCCAGCGCATCGTCTTAAGCCGTTGTTTCAACGAGACTTTCGGAGAGCTCGCGTGCACGAGGTGCCACGACCCGCATCACGACGTTGCGGACGAGGCGGCCTCCTTCGACGAGTCGTGCCTCTCGTGTCACGACACGGCCGTGCGCGAGAATGGCACAGTCTGCCCTGTGGCATCGGCGAATTGCGCAAGTTGCCACATGCCGACAGAACGCGTGATGCGGCACTCCCTGTTCAGTGACCACTGGATCCGAGTCGTGAGGTAGCAGCCCCTATGGCTCGCGCACTCGACATCCGGCTGAGTCCCGCCAAGCCGGCAAGGCCATCACCCGGATCCCGCCGCCTCACGATTGCCTTGCTAGCTGCAACGGTGGTGGCAGGTGCGCAGCAAGCTCGCCTCGCGCCAGCTGACTACGAGCTCATCGAGACTCATTTCCGCGCTGCCAAGAGTCTCGAACAGCAGGGGGAACTTGCAGGTGCTGCATCGGAGTACCGCGCGATCCTGCGTCGATACCCGACGGCAGTGCCCAGGGTTTATCACAACCTGGGGTTGGTCTACTACTACCAAGGCGACTACCTGAATGCAATCGAGGCTTTCGAGTCGGGTATCGAGATCGACAGGGCGATGGTCGGTAGCCGGCTGTACTTGGGCGTCTCGTACCTCAATGTCGAGCGCCCGGAAGAGGCCCTCCCGCATCTGGAGACCGCTCACGGGCTGCAGCAAACCTTCGAGACCGCACTGCACCTTGGGCAGGCATACGCTGCCAATCTCCGCTACGGGGAAGCCATCCAAGCTTTCGGGCGGGCGCTACCGATGGCCGGGGACGAGGCTCCTAACGTGCTCTATTCCATTGGACAGGCCTACCTCGATCTCGCCGAGAGGATTGCGAACGAGCAGGCGGTGTCGCACCCGGAATCAAAGGAGACTCACCTCGCAGCCGCCCGGGTGTTCGAGAGCCAGCAGGTCTTTCAAGTGGCGGCGATCAAGTATCTCGAAGCAGCGGAACTGGACCCGTTCAACGCGTCCATATTCTTTCCCCTTGCCCGCATGCTCGCAATCTTGGGGCTCGATGTTCCTTCGAGGCTCGCGCTGGAACGCTATTGGAGCCTGCTCCCTGCCGTACCCAAGATGCCGATCGATAAGAGCATGCTGCCAAAGGAGCAGGTCGCCGAGATCGGGACGAAGGTGGAGTTCGAGGGCATCCTGCGGTCGTTGCCTGCTGTCGATCCTGAACGCTTGCCCCCCATGCCAATGGTGGGTCGTGAGATCAATGCAACGCTGCTCGCGCGTCTCGACGGCTCTGCGTCAGCCGACTGGGCGCAAGTCACCCAAGCGGTCATCGAGGGGCGCTTCGAAGATGCCCTCGCGGTGCTTGAGCGACTCAGCGACACAGGGGATGAATGGCTGCGCGAATACCTGAAGATGACCGTTCACGTCTGGCTCGACGACTACAAGTCAGCGGCTCTCGCGGCCAACGATCAGTCTCTCTCGGCTAGTCCCTTGCAGGCCGTCCAGACATTTAGGGCAGAGGTGTTCCGGCAAGTCGCGCTTGAGTACTTCGACTCGCTGGTGCGCGAGCACCCCGGCTCGTGCCGGGCGCGGCTGGTCAGGGCGATGAACTTCGCGGCACAGGAAAAGGCCGAGGCTGAAGCCGAGTTCCTCGCGGCAATCGAGGCCTGCCCGCTCGACACCCAGATCCGCATCGAACTCGCGGACTATTACCTCTGGAACTCGCAGTACGACCAAGCGCGGCAAGCGTGCCTGGACGAGCTCGAGATTCACCCGCATTCGGGAGCCGCCAAGAAGCGGCTGGGGAGAATCCACGTCCAATTGCGCGAGGGCGAAATGGCCCTGCCGTACTTGACGGCCGCAGCCGCGGCCGACCCTGAAGACGCAGACGTTCGGTCGGATTTGGGCAGGGCTTACGAGCTGCTCGAGCGATGGGAGGACGCTGTGCAGGCGTATCTGCTGGCAGTGGAGTTGGATCCGGCGCTGAACCGCGCGCGCTACGTGCTGGCGCGGCTGTACCGTCAACTCGGGCAGAGCGACTTGGCGCAGCAGCAGTTCCAGCTGTTTAAGCGAAACGAAGACGAGGCAAGGCGAACGCGTAATGCCAGGATCCAGCGGCTTCGAAAGAAGGAGGCGCCCGGATCTGCGCCCGGCGAGCGCTAGGATTCCCGTGCCCGTGCCGCGACTGACCATCGCTCTCGTTCTGGCGGCCTCGGCGTGGGCTGCGCCCGCCGAAGCCGGGCAGGTCGCATTCGTTGATGTCGCGGCGGACGTCGGCCTGAACGATGTCTTCCACAGTGGTCGAGACGACCGCAAGGACTTCATCTTGGAGGCGATCGGCTCCGGACTGGCCCTCCTAGACTACGACCGCGACGGATCGCTCGACGCATTCTTTGTCTCTGCCACCACATTCGAGGGCTTCCCTCCCGGCGAGGCTCCCAGCAACCGCCTATACCGCAACAACGGAGACGGCACCTTTGCCGACGTCACAGACCCGACCGGATTGCAAAGCGCCGGATGGGGGCAGGGCGTCTGTGTCGGAGACGTTGACAACGACGGCTTCGATGACCTGTTTGTCACGTACTTCGGCGAGAACCGACTGTTCCGCAACACTCGTCAAGGGCGGTTCGCAGACGTCACCCAGGAATCAGGCCTTGGCGGGGAAATGCGCTGGTCAACCGGGTGCGCGTTCCTCGATTACGATCTTGACGGCCTGCTCGACCTGTTCGTCGCAAACTACTTGGTGTTCGACAAGGACCGCGTCCCATCAAAGGGCAGCGCGCCTACCTGCCGATGGAAGGGGCAGGCTGTGCTGTGCGGCCCTCGAGGCTTGCCGGGAGAGACCAACCAGTTGTACCGCAACCTCGGCGGCAGCCGGTTTGAAGAGGTCTCGCAGGCATCTGGCGTAGCCGATGGCCCGGGACGTTACTCGCTGTCAGTCACGTCGCTGGACTACAATCTCGACGGCTGGCCGGACGTGTTCGTCGCGGTAGATTCGCAACCCAGCATGCTGCTTGAGAACGACGGAAACGGCTCCTTCGCGGATGTGGGGGTCTTCGCCGGAGTGGCGCTCGACGAGCATGGCCACGTGCAGGCCGGCATGGGGTCGGCAGCTGCGGATATCGATGGCGACGGCCTTCTCGACATCGTCAAGACCAATTTCATCGAAGAGACCTCGAACATCTACCTCAACTCGGCGGCGGGGGCATTCGAGGACAGGGTGCATTCCATGGGCGCGGGCATCAGCGCCGACTATATGGGCTGGGGCGTCGCAGCCCTTGATTTCGACCGCGATTCTTGGCCCGATATCTTCGTTGCGAACGGACACACCTACCCGGAACTCGAAGGGCTCGTTCCCAACAATCCCTATCGCCAGACTCGGCTGCTGTACAGGAATCTCGGCGGGCAAGGCCTCGAGCCGGTCCAGCCGCCGGACGGATCGGCCTTGCTGGCCAGGCATTCAAGCCGCGGGGTAGCCGTCGGGGACTATGACAACGATGGCGACACGGACATATTCGTGAACAACATGAACGAACGCCCGAGTCTCCTGCGCAACGACTCCACCCCTGCCGGTGGGTTCCTTTCGCTGCGGCTGGTCGGAACCAAGTCCAACCGTAGCGCGATCGGCGCTCGCGTGACGGTGCGCGCGGATGCCAGGGTTCTGGTCCAAGAAGTCCGGTCGGGTTCCAGCTACCTGTCGAGCAACGACCTGAGGCTGCATTTCGGGCTGGGAGACAGCGCCAAGGTGCAGACGGTCGTCGTGGACTGGCCCTCGCACTCATCCCGCAACACGCTCACAGATCTGTCTGCCAACCAATTCCTGGAAATCACCGAGGGCGAGGGCATCACGGCGCGCTCGCCAAGCATCCCGGCGGAGTGATCGTGATCCTGTCCCGACGGCGCCTGCTGAAGCTCGGCACTGCCGCAGGCGCGGCAGGGTGGGCGTCCGTCGCCAGCGGCGGCCTGCTGGGCGCAACTTCGGAATCCGTGCCGGACACGCCGTATGGGGTGCAATTCACAGACGTTGCCAAGGACGCTGGCCTGACGGATACGGTCTACTACGGCAGCAGCGAGCAGGTGCGCTACATAGTCGAAGCAAATGGCTGCGGCGTGGCGTTCTACGACTACGACAGCGACGGATGGCTAGACATCTTCGTCTTGAACGGAACTCGGCTTGACGGCCTTCCAGCGGGAGCGACGCCGACGAACCGCCTCTACAAGAACAACCGCGACGGCACGTTCTCCGACGTCACCGAAGAAGCCGGACTGGTCCGATCCGGCTGGGCTAACAGCGTCTGCATCGGGGACTTCGACAACGACGGCAACGACGATCTCTTCGTCACCTACTGGGGCCAGAACGTCCTGTACCGCAACAACGGCGACGGCACATTCTCCGACGTCACCGAAGAGGCCGGGCTAAGCGGCTTCCCGGATCGCTGGAACGCGGGCGCGACCTTTGTCGATTACGACCGTGACGGGCACCTAGACCTGTTCGTTTCGAACTACGTGGACATCGACCTTGAGAGGGTTCCCCTGCCGGGCCAGGGCAACAACTGCGAATGGAAGGGTGTTCCGGTCTTTTGCGGTCCGCGCGGGATGCCGGGCACGAAGAACTACCTGTATCGCAACAATGGCGACGGCACGTTCTCCGACGTGAGCGAGGAGGCCGGGATGCACAACCCGCACGGGTACTACGGCATGACCGCGCTCGTGACGGATGTCAACGAGGACGGCTGGCCGGATATCTATGTGGCCTGCGATTCCACTCCGAGCATCCTGTACCGAAACAACCGCGACGGCACGTTCACAGACATCGCGGTCGAGTGCGGAGTTGCCTATAGCGAGGATGGGCGGGAACAGGCCGGAATGGGCCTGGCAACCGGCGACTATGACGGGGACGGAAAGCTTGACATTGTCAAGACCCTGTTCGCGGACGAGATGCCCGCGCTGTACAGGAATTTCGGCAACGGGACCTTCGCCGACATGTCGGTAGCGGCGGGCCTGCATGTCGTGACGCAGCACATCCAGTGGGGCACGGGACTGGTGGACTTCGACAACGACAGCTGGCCGGACCTGTTCTATTCCGTTGGGAACCTCTTCCCGAGGGTGGAACGATTCAATCCCCGCTATCCCTATCGCGGGCCGAGGTTCTTGTTCCGCAACATGCGAGACGGCTCGTTCGCTAACGTCACCGACCAGTGCGGCAGCGGCCTGACGACGCCGCACTCGAGTAGAGGCTGCGCCTTCGGCGACTTCGATAACGACGGAGACTTGGACGTCGTGGTCATGAACATGAATGAACCGCCATCCCTGATCCGGGCGGATGTCTCCACAGGCAATCACTGGCTCAAGGTCAAGCTGTTCGGCGTCGAGTCAAACCGGACGGCGATCGGTGCCCGGATTGAGCTGCAGGCCGGAGGGCGGCGGCAGGTGCAGGAGGTGCAGAGCCAGTCCAGCTATTACTCGGTCAACGACCTACGGCTGCATTTCGGCCTCGGCTCGAACTCCAAGGTCGACGAGCTAAGCGTCCGCTGGCCGAACGGGCTGCGCGAACAATTCCGCGAGCTGCCCGCTGATCGCCTTCTCCATATCGAGGAGGGCAACGGAATCGTTCGTTCGGTAACGTTGTGAGCGGTCCGGCTGCGAACCCCAGCCAGCCGCTCAGCGCCCGTCCGAGAGCAGGCTCACGGTCCTGCGATACCCTTTCGACTCCGCAAGCGAGATCGCGGTCTCCCCGGCAGCTGTCCGCGCATGCGGGTCGGCGCCTCGCGCGAGAAGATACTCCACGACGAGCGTCTGCCCGCGGGAGGCGGCAATGAGCAACGCGGTGAAGCCCCGCGAATCCGCGGCAGCGAGGTCAGCGCCTGCTTCGACGAGATGCCGTACGCCCCCAAGCGTGCCTGTGGATGAGGCCAACATGAGCGGGGCGACACCATCGGCCCGCCTAAGGTTCGGATCAGCCCCGCCGGCCAGCAGTACCTCGATCGTTTCCGCGTGCCCCTCGGCCGCGGCAAACATGAGCGCCGTGCCCCCCGACGTATCCGCGAGGTCAGGGCTCGCACCATGATCCAACAGGGTCTGAGCCGTTGTCGAGAAGCCTTCGAAGCACGCCATCATCAATGCTGTTCGGCCCTCCGGCGTGCGGGCATCCGGCCGGGCTCCGCTCTCCAACAGGGCCTCCACCGCTTCCCTCCGGTTCTGGCCCGCCGCCAGCATGAGAACCGTTCCTCCATCCGGCATTTCGGCGTTCACGTCCGCCCCTCGGGCCACGAGCTCGGCCACTACAGATGCGTGGCCGGCAGCTGCGGCGAGCATCAGCGGAGTGTTCCGCTCAGCGTCACGGCCATTGACTTGGGCTCCCGCGCTCACTAATCCCGCTACTCTGTCAGCCCGCCCGGTGGCAGCGACGATCCGCAGCAATTCATCTAGATCCTCGCCCGCCCCGGCGCTCTCGAGCAGCAATGCCGCTTGGTCATGGCCGGCCAAGGCGGCATGCACCAACGCGGTTCTGCCGCGCTCGTCAGACTTGCCCGCTTCCGCACCATGGTCCAGAAGGAATCGAATCGCATCAGTCTGTCCGCTGGCCGCGGCGAGCATGAGCGCCGTCCTGCCGTCGTGCATCCTGGCGCTCACCTCGGCACCCGCCGTCGTGAGCATTTCGAGGACAGCTACATCCCCCCTGCTGGCCGCGACCAGCAATGCGGTGCGTCCGTCGATCGACGGTAGGTTCAAGTCAGCGTCGCCGGCCAGCAGGGTCCGGAGCATCGTGAGGTCCCCTGATGAAACAGCAACCATGATCGCCGTGCTGCCGTCGTCAGCTTGGGCGTCGATGTCGGCACCGGCTTCGAGCAGGATCCGGACCATCGTCGGCAATCCCTTGGAGACGGCAAGGATTAGTGGCGTCCGACCGCCTTCGCCGCGGGCGTTGAGATCCGCTCCTGCTGCCAGAAGACTCTCCACAACGGCTGTCTGGCCTTCCCATGCGGCCATCAGCAGGGCTGTCCAGCCGACGGGGCTGGCCAAGGCAATGTCGGCACCCGCTGCCAGCAGCGCTTTTGCGATCCCAAGATGGCCTTCTGTTGAAGCGAGCATAAGGGCAGAAACCCCGCCTTCCTCCAACGTTCCGCTCTGGACCGCGACGGGTGCCCCTGGCATGCTCTGGCGGTTGATGTCGGCGTCTCTCGCAATCAGTGAGCGAACCACCCCTAGGTGGCCGTGCAGGGATGCGATCATCAGGGCTGTCACGCCCCGGCTATCGCTGGTATCGGGGTCAGCGCCGCCTGACAGTGCGGCCTCGGCCTCTTCGGCCCCCCCGACTCGCGCAGCGAAGAGAAGGTCTTCGCTCGGCGTGGAAGCCGCTCCCCGGCGCTTGAGCTCCTGCACGACGTCGATGTGCCCCAGCAAAGCCGCTTGGACAAGAGCCGACTCCTTGAGATCATCGACGGCGTCAATTTCAGAACCGTGCTCTAGCAATAGCCGTACGATCTCCGTGTGCCCGCTCGACGCAGCGAACATAAGGGCGGTACGGCCATCGATCGATCTCGCTGCCGTCGTCGCGCCTGCCCTCAGTAGCGCAGTTACGACCGGAGTCGCGCCCCTAGCTGCCGCGAGCATCAGGGCGGTCACGCGCCCCACTGGGATTTCCATGCCGGCGGCGGCGACACTCGCCCCCTCTGCGCCTCGGGCGTCGAGGTTCGCACCTGCCCCTATCAGCGCTTCGACCACGCTGGAATGCCCCCGGAACGCGGCGGCCATCAGGGGCGTTTGCCCGGAGTCGTCAGCGTGGCCCAGATTGGCACCGGCTTCGATCAGCGCCTCGGTCACTGGCTCGTGGCCAGTAGCCGCCGCGATCAGAAGGGCGGTCTGACCTGCGTCGTTCCGGATGTCAATATCTGCGGATTCCAAGAGCGCCCGGACTGCGCCGAGCCGGACTTCCCCGACAGCCAGCATCAGAGCTGTTCGGCCTTGGTCATCCTGCGTATTTGCATTCGCACTCGCATTCAGCAGGTCCCGGACAATCTCCGTGTGTCCCTCCGAGGCGGCGGCCATCAAGGCCGTCATGCCGCGGTCGTCCGTGCTCCGAATGTCCGCGCCCGCGGAGATAAGAATCCTCACGACCGGCCGATGACCCTCCAGCGCGGCAATCGTCAGAGGCGTCGTGCCGTGGTCGTTGCGGGCGTCAATCTCGGCACCCTGCTCGAGCAACTGGCGGACGCTCGGAGCGTCTGCGGACTCAGAAGCCCTCAAGAGAGCAACGTCCACGAGGCGCCGTTGCGAATACGCCGGCGTAAGGTGGCCTATCGCCAGCATGGCGGCCACCATCCCCAAACCGGCCCTTGAGATCAGACTGCTCGTTTGACGCTCCGGTAAGATAAGCCAAGATTCTCGCTCGGGGGCATGTCCGTTTGCAAGGCTCTCGCGGGGCTTTCTACCAACCGTGACAAGGCGACGCCTCCTCAAAATGTGGCCTTGGGGCGTTGCGGCGCTCCCCTCCGCCCTGGGCCAGCGCATCGAGGGCGAGGCCGAGCGCGAGTTCACAAGGGGCGGCGGCACGAGCGGGTACAGGGCTCGCTTTGTCGACGTGGCACAGGAGGCCGGCCTCACTCGCACAATCTACTACGGCGAGGCCGACACGTCGGACTATATCTCGGAGGCGAATGGCTGCGGAGTAGCCTTCTACGACTACGACAACGACGGCTGGCTCGACATCCTGCTGCTGAACGGCTCGCGTCGGAGCGGCATTCCAGATCACGACATCGCCACGAATCGCCTATACCGCAACAACCGCAACGGGACCTTCACGGATGTCACTCGCGAAGCAGGCCTGACCAAGACCGGCTGGGCCAATGGCGTCTGCATCGGAGACTACGACAACGACGGATTTGATGACTTGTTCATCACCTACCGAGGAAAGAACGTCCTGTACCGCAATAACGGCGACGGGACCTTCTCAGACGTGACCGATGAAGCGGGCGTTGGGGGAGAGCAGCGGAGTTGGAGCACCGGCTGCACGTTCATCGACTACGACAGGGATGGGCACTTGGATCTCTTCGTCGCGAACTACATCGGGGCCGAGAGCCTGGAGAATCTGCCGCCCAAGGGTCGGACCACCTGGAAGGGCGTGCCGGTAGCCTACGGCCCCCAAGGCTTGGTCAAGGGGTCGCACATCCTATACCGCAATAACGGCGACGGGACGTTCACCGACGTTTCGGAAGATGCGCAGATCGGCGACCTGCAGGGCTACGGCCTGACAGCGATGAACACGGACTACAACGATGATGGCTGGCACGACATCTACCTCGCCTGCGACTCCAGCCCAAGCATCCTGCTGCGAAACAACAGGGACGGCACGTTCAGCGACATCGCGGCCGAACGCGGACTCGCCTACAGCCCCGATGGCGTGGCCCAGGCAGGCATGGGACTGGCGATCGGGGACTATTCATCCGATGGCAAGCTCGACATTGTCAAGACCCACTTCGCAGATGACATCCCGGGCCTGTACCGCAACGACGGCGACGGGTATTTCTCAGACGAGTCGTCGATGGCCGGACTGCAAGCCAGCGTCAGGCACTTGGAGTGGGGAGCGGGGCTGGTCGACTTTGACAACGACGGCCGGGCTGACCTCTTCTATGTCGCTGGCAGCGTCTATCCGGAGGTTGAAGCGGTCAATCCCGACTACCCGTACCGCGGTCCGCGGTTCCTGTTTCGGAACCTCGGGAACGGGCTGTTCGCCAACGTCACAGAGCAGTGCGGGCCGGGGCTCACGGCGCCGCACTCGAGCCGCGGCTGCGCCTTCGGCGATTTCGACAACGATGGCGACATGGACGTCTTGGTGATGAACATGAACGAGCCGCCTTCGCTGATCCGGTGCGATGTCGGCTCGGCCAACCACTGGCTCAAGGTAAAGCTCGTTGGCACGGCGTCAAACCGTACGGCGATCGGCGCACGCGTCTACGTTCGTTCCGGGCGGCTGTTACAGGTGCAGGAGGTCCATAGCCAAGACAGCTATCTGTCCGTGAATGATTTTCGACTGCATTTCGGCCTTGGGCGGGCGACCCAAGTGGACTCGCTCCGAGTGGAATGGCCGAACACAGGGTCAGAGACACTTTCGGGCGTGGGCTCTGACCAGCTGATCTACGTCAAGGAGGGCGCGGGGATCGTACGGACCGAGAGATTCGGCAAGAGCGCCCCATGAGCCGCGCCGCGGGGCCGGCACTCGTCGAATCAAAGAACGAGCCGGCCTCGCGACCCAGGGAAGCAAGGCCCGCTGCGTTCTATGCTTGGCCAGCCCCCCCGGTCACCACTCGACACGCATGCGCAGCTGAATCGTCCGCGGGCCCTTGGGCTGTTCCGGGACGATTCGTCCGAAGGTCGAGCTGTTGATGTTGTTGCCGAAGCGGCCGGCGATCCAACGATGCCGATTCAGGCAGTTGAAGCAATCCGCCCCGATTTGAAGCTTTACTTTCTCGGTTGCGAGGGGAATCCGCTTGACTACGGACAAATCCTCATTGAAGTTCGGACACTGCCGGGTCTCCTGGTCAACCTCTGGCGCGTTCCCCTCGACGAAATCTCCGGGCGGGAGCCACGCCTGAGGCCTGCTGGGAGTGACCTGGCTAGGATTCCCGGCGTTGAGGATGTAGTTCCGGTTAGGATCCCCGAAAACCATGTCGCCACAGGCAATCGAACTTCTCCACGGCACGCCCGGGGCACGGTCCGCCAAGTTCCGGACCCCGCCCGGGATGCCCACCGATAATCCCCCGCTAGTTGAGATCGGAAAGCCGTTGACATACTCCTGGACGCCCGAGATCGTCCACCCGCTTAGCACGTAATTGCTGAAGGCGCTGGTGCCGCCCCACCTCTGGCCCGGGCCGAACGGGAGGTCATACGAGTAGTTGAAGACCGCCCGGTGAGTCGTGTCGTAGCGATTCACGCGCTTGTCCAGCTTTCTGTTGTACGAGTTCCGGGTGTTGCTTCCGAAAGCGCCAGGCGCCCAGTCGACATCCCCCAATTGCTTCGCTACCGTCCAGTGCCCGAGGAACGAGAGGCCGTTCGAATAGCGCTTGGTCGCCTTCAGCATGAACGCGTTGTAGTTCATTCCCGTGTTGATCCCGGCATCGTTGGAGACGTTGCCGTACTGGGGAAAGCGCCGCAGGGCGCGGTGTAGCGGCAGGTTGTCGGGAAACTCGGGATACGGCTTGCCGAAACCGGCGGCAGCCACCGCCGGATCGCTGATTTCCAGGTTGAGCAGCGGTCCTAGGTGCCAGTAGTCCGGGTGCAAGTCGTTGATGCGCTCGTGGTCCGCGTTGTTGCGGCCCATGTTCGAATAGAACGTGGTCTCAAGCACCCAATCGCCGAATTGGCGCTGGAAGCCGCCCGTGATCATGTAGAGCGAGGGCGGCGTCCCGATGGTTTGCGGGTTCATCCAATTCGTCACTGACTGGTTGTTCAGGAAGGCTGGATCGATGAAGGGGGGCGTGCCCAGTTGCGACGCCGGGAACCCGTTATCCCACTCGTAGTACGTAGCGAATGGGCTGGTCCGCTGGGGCGGATTTCCGCGCGCCTCGTGCCCAACCCGGTTTACGGATCTCACGTTCGTGTTCTGGATGGCCATGTACTGTATTCCGGCACCCGCTCGAAAGACTAGCTTGTCGGTGATTTGGTACGCCAAGCCAAGCCGCGGCCCGAAGTTGCCATAGGTGGCCGGTCCGACCCGAAGCTTGCCGTTCGCCCCCTCGGTCATCCCGTAGAATTCGACCGCTCCGCGGTAGTCGCCGCTGATGCCCGGGTTCGCAAGCGTAGGGTCGAAGCCGGAGAATTGGCCGCGGTTCTCCTTGAACGGCATCTGCACGTCCCAGCGGATGCCCAAGTTCAAAGTCAGCCTGGGCAACAGCTTCCAGTCATCTTGCAGGTACAAGGCGTGGTAGGCCTCCCGCTCTTCCAGCGCGAGGCCGGCCGCGGTTCCGACGAAGTTCGGCAGACCAAGGTAGAAATCGGCCAAGTGAAAGCCACCCGAGCCGTCCGTGTTCTTGGTCTCGCTGCCGAGATTACCTTCCGAAACCCCAAACAGGTAGGTGCCGGCCGAGCCGACAGTCAAGCCCCCGGCAAAGCCTCCTTGATCATGTCGATTGATGCGCCAGTACTGCCCTTGGTAGCCGAACTTGATCGTGTGCCGGCCCTTGTTCCAGAGAGTGCTGTAGGCCCAGTTCGGAATCAGCTTCGACTCTCGATTCGAGGGGGCATTCGCGCAGATCGAGACCCCGAAGCTCGATGCCCTCGCCAGTTGAATCCAAGGGCACTCGTTGCTCGGCATACCGGAGAGTCCGAACTGGCCGGACAGCCCTTGGCCGAAGTTGTTCTGCTCTCTTCCGTTCTCCTGGAAGTTGAATCCGAATAAGATCTGGTGAACGACCCTCGGGCTCTGCACCCAGGAATAGTCGGCGCGTATGCGCTGGAACGAGTTGAACGCCGTTCTTCCGAAGCTTGCGTCCAGAATCCCTCCCGGGTCAGTCTCGATCCGCGGTGCCGTGCCGTACATATAAAACGCCGACAGTCGGTGGCTCGAGTTGAACTGGTGGTCAATCTTGGTCGTCATGTCCCATGGGTTGAACGTGCTTGAGACAGCGCCAATGTGGTTCAGCTCGGGAGTGTCTCGCGCTGTGGGAATCGGCAGAAGCTGCATGACGTTCGCGCTTACCCGGCTCTGCCGGCTCATGGGAATCTGATTGTTGGCGAACTGCCGGAACCAAACCTGATTGTTGGCGTCTGTGTACTGGTCCTTCCTGTCGTAGAGCGGGTTCAGGGCGGCATGGGAAAAGTCCCCGCTACGCATCGCTGCCGTCGGCAGGGTCAGGAAGTTGGTCGGACGGCCCGTGGCGCTCTGCCGGTAATAGGCAAGAGTCGACCAGAAGAAGGTCTTGTTTCGTCCGTCGTATACCTTCGGAATGAAAACGGGGCCGCCGCCGGCAATACCGAATTCGTTGTTGCGGCTGTTCTCGCGCTCAGCCGCCTGCCAAGGGCGGGCGTTGAGGAACGAATTGTTGTGAAAGTTCCAGACGGACCCGTGCAGATCATTGGTTCCGGATTTGGTCGCGTAAGTGATCAACCCGCCGCTGCTACGCCCGTACTCGGCGTTCATGTTGCTCAACAGGAGCTTGTATTCGCCGATAGCTTCCACGCTGGGCTCGGTGCCAGTCGCCTGCTCACCAACTCCGTTGTTGGTGGTTTCCGTCGAGAGGCCATCGAGCATGATGACGGTATTGAGCGTGCGTGACCCAGCAACGTTGCCGCGTCCATTCGTGTTGTTCACGCCGGGGGACAGGGAAATGTATTGGTACGGTCGACGCTTCTGCCCCTGCACGGCAATGGGGGCATGGCGCATCAGATTCTCCTCGATCGCCGCACCGATGGTCGTGTCGCTGGTCTCCAGCTGGGCCACGGCCGCAGAGACACTGACCTGCTCCGCCACGGTCTCAACATCGAGCTCGACGTCGACTGTGGTTTCCGAAGCGGTCGTGACGAGGACTCCCGTGGTGACCTTCGTACCGAAGCCGAGAGACGACACCCGCACATCGTAGGTGCCGAAGGGCAGGTAGATGACGTACTGCCCCACCTCGTTAGCGCTGATCTTCTGGGCAACCCCGGTCGAGGGATTCACAACCTCGATTTCAGCGCCCGGAATCATGGCGCCGGAGGTGTCTGTGACACGCCCGTTGATCTGACCTTGCGTGGTCTGCGCCCAGCTGCTTGGTGTGATGATGGCTGTCGCCACCAGGAACGTCACGGCGATTGCGGCTTTGGTCATCAGATGCCCTCCTTGCCCTCGACGGTTCGATTCACCGAATGCGCGCCAATTTGAACACAGAGTCAAACCGCAGTCAATGGCCAAGTTGCAAAAGCCTGGCAGATTTGAAAAAACTGGCCAATCTTGACCGAGCGCCTCTGGGCAGCGCTTGACCATCAAGTGACGGCCTTCGCAGGCCTTGCGGTGCACGCAGCAAGCGACCGCGCGCCGTCAGTGTCGTTCAGGTGCAGGCAGAATTCCCCGGAAATCGCAGGTCTGACGCGTGGCAAGCTGCCTAGATGGCGAGTCAGGTCGCCATGAGTGGCATGGGAACGCGCAAGTGGCAGATGGGATACGGCCTCAGGCGGGATTTCGACCGGCTGTCGAACCCCGACACGGAGATTAGAGGACACATACGTATCATGAAGGCAGAGTGGAACTCCCCGGCCATCGCAGGCTCTCGGTCATCTTCTGGATCGCCCTAGGGGCGTGCCTGGTCGCCTTGGCCGTGGCGCTGAATATTGGCTGGTTGGTCGCCAACTGGCCAGGCGGCGTGCTGGTCGTGCTAGGCGTCCTGGCAGGGCTGACCCTAGTTGCCGGACTCGTCCTCAACACGGTGTTCCTGGTACGGGAGATCCGGCGCAACGAGAAGCACGACGCCTTTATCAACGCTGTCACCCACGAACTCAAGACTCCCGTCGCCTCTCTGCGGCTATACCTGCAAACCCTGCAATCCAGAGAACTTGACGCAGACCAGCAGCAAGAGTTCTACCAGACGATGCTCTCGGACATGGATCGCCTGCAGGGCACGATCGAGCAGGTGCTGTTGGCCGGGTCCACCCGCAGCAAGCGCAAGCGGCAGCGGATACCGGTGGATCTTGGAGCCGTGGTCCAAGACTGCATTGGCCGGCTGCAGCACAGCCACAGCCTGCGCGACGGGGCGCTGCGCTTCCGCAGCGAGTTCGAAGAGGGCGACACCCCCATCGTGCTTGGCAACAGGGACGAGTTGGCGGCGGCGATCTCCAACCTGATCGACAACTCGATCAAGTATTCCGACGAGCGCGCCAATGTGGAGATCGAGATGTCCAAGCTCGGCTCGCGGGTGGCAGTCCGTATCCGCGACAACGGCATCGGCATCGACAGCGACGAGCTCAGGCGCGTCTTCCGACGCTTCTATCGCGTCCAAGGCACGTTCCGGCCGAAGGGCACCGGGCTGGGCCTGTATATCGTGCAGTCCGTTGCCAAGCGGCATGGCGGACGGGTCTTCGGGGAGAGTCCGGGCAAGGGTCGCGGCAGCACGTTCACGATCGAACTGCCCCTGACGGCTAGGGCATGAAACGGATCCTCATCGTCGAAGACGAGACGAATCTCGCCAAGGGTTTGCAATTCAACCTCGAGGCCGAAGGCTTCGCCACGCACATCGCCCCCACAGGCGAAGCCGGGCTGTCCGCGATCAAGGAAAGCCCGGCCTTCGACGCGCTGCTCGTAGACGTGATGCTGCCCGGCATCGACGGCTTTCACCTGGTCCGCGAGCTGAGGTCGCGAGGCTGCTTCGTCCCGGTGATGATGCTCACGGCGCGCCGCCGTCCGCAGGACATCGTCGAAGGGCTGGCGGCCGGAGCCGACGACTATCTGCCCAAGCCGTTCGAACTGGCAGTGCTGCTGGCCCGCATCCGCGGCCTGCTGCGCCGACACCGCTGGAGCGCCGGCGAGCAGATGCAGGCCGTGCCGGACAGGTACGAGTTCAACGGCAGGACCGTAGACTTCGCCAACCAGCGCATCGAAGTGGAGGGCGAGTCACGCAGCCTGACTCTGACAGAGGTCAAATTGCTGCACTATTTGATCGCTCACGAGGGCCGCAGCGTCTCTCGCAAGAACCTGCTCGAAGACGTCTGGGGCGTGCGGGAGGACACCGACACGCGAGCGATCGACAATTTCATTGTCCGCCTGCGCCGATCCATCGAGCCGGATCCGGCCAAGCCGCGCCACTTGGTCACCGTGCGCGGCCTGGGCTACCGCTTTGTGGCCGAGCCCGGCCCAGGTCTCAGTCGTCGTCTGTCGGGAGCGGCAGCGAAGCATTTTCGCCGTTCGTGATCCCAACCGCCCAGCGGAAGGCCTCCAACCACATCTTCTGGATGGCGGGGTTGTCCCAGACTTCGAAACGGTGCCCCAGCAGGCAGGTGAAGACCCGCCCCTTGCCGAATTCCCGCACCCATGCCAGGGCGAAGTCACCATCGGTGCGCCGGACGCCCTTCTTGGTCATGTCGACGCTCGAAATGTCCATGCCCATCAGCACGCGCACCTTCGACCGGTCGTAGTGGTCCACTTGGTAGATCTCGTCGGTGATCTCGAACTCGGCCGGGAAGTGGCGGCTGATCGGATGCGTGCGATCCTCCACCCGGACCCGAATCTTCTGGTGCCAAGGATGGTTGATGAAGGCGCCGCCTACCATGTCGATGTATTCCGGCCAAGTCTCTCGAAACGAGTCCGTGCCGCTGTGCGCCACCAAGATCGCCTTGCCGTCCTCCTTGACGAAGCGCATCAGGTCAGCCTTCTGTTCCTCGCTGACCTTCAGGTCGCCCTGCGTGTAAAACATCACGGCGTCGAAATAGTCGAGGTTCTTGCGGTTGCCTTTCAGCTTCTGCTTGGTCATCAGTTCCATGTCCGTGCGGAAGCGCACGTCGAACAGGCCGGTGCGCTCGCCGATCTTGGCCATGGTGAACATCGCGTGCGACACCGAGTCGTGCGCGAAGAAGTCGGAACCGCCGAGCACCAGCAGGTGCTTCTTTTCGTCGGCGTCCTGGGCAGCGGCGGGTGCAGCCGTCGACAGCAGCAGCCCGGCCAGCGCGGCCACTGTGATCAAATTCCGGAGTTTCATGACCGCTAGTTTCGCACAGGCGAAGTCAGAGACGGTTGATCAACGTGGCGACATAGGCAGCGCCGAAGCCGTTGTCGATGTTGACGACGGACACGTTGCTGGAGCAAGAGTTCAGCATGCCGAGCAGAGCCGAGAGCCCGTTGAAGCTGGCCCCGTAGCCCACGCTGGTCGGCACGGCGATCACTGGAATCGAGACCAGGCCGCCCAGCGCGCTGGGAAGCGCTCCCTCCATGCCCGCACAGCAGATCACCACGCGAGCGGCCTGAATGCGGTCGATCTTCGACAGCAGCCGGTGGATTCCAGCGACGCCGACATCGTAGATCGTGTCGACCTCGTTGCCCATCACCTCGGCCGTCACGGTGGCTTCCTCAGCCACCGGAATGTCGCTGGTACCGGCGCAGACCACGGCGATCTTGGCCTTCCCCAGCTTGCTCCGCTCGCCCCAAACCCGCACCGCGCCCGAGCGCGGGAAGTGCTCGGCTTGGTCGCTGAGCTCCCGCACGGCCTCGAACATCGCCTGCGACGCCCGCGTGACCAGCAAGTTGGGGGAGCGCTCGAGCAGTTTCTCGGAAATCGCGCGGACCTCGTCGGGAGTCTTGCCCTGGCCAAGGATCACCTCGGGCATCCCGTGGCGCAACTCCCGGTGGTGGTCGACCTTGGCGAAGCCGAGGTCTTCGTAGGGCATGTGGCGCAACTCGTCGACTGCGCTCTCGACATCGCGGCGCCCCTCGCGCACATCCTCCAGAAAGGCCCGCAGTCGTTGGTCGTTCATGGCCTCGCTCTCGACGGCTGGTAGGTGCCGATTTCGATGACGGGATCTGGTCCCATTCCGGGCGGCGTGTCAATCACCTGCACGACCTTGCGGTCGCGCACCGACACGATCCAGATCTGATCTTCGTCCTGCACGCCGGCGAATGCGTGGCGGTCGTCCTTGGACAGCGAAATCGACAGCGGCGCCCCGCCCAAGGGGATCTGCGCAAGTTCCGTCAGCGTATGCGGATCGGCGATTCCGACCGCCTCGCCAGTCTGCAGGGAGTACACCAGCAAGCCCTCGTCGTCCGTGGCGACGATACGATTCACGCCCGGCCCCGTGGGGATCGAGCCAGTTACGGACTTGGAGGCCGTATCGATCACGTCGATGCGACCCTCGTCCCGGCAGGTCACCCACAGTTTCGTGCCATCGCGGGACAACAGGCTGCCCTGGGGGCCCTTGCCCACCTCGATCAGGCGCAGTTCGCCGGTCGCGGCATGCACGGCTCCCACCGTGCCGCTGGCCGTGTTGGAGACGTATCCCCAGCCGTCCGGGCCGAACGTGACCATGTGGGGATCCACGCCGCCGTTGTCAAAGTCGTTGATGACAGCCCGCGCGTCGAGGTCGACCAGCACGATCCGGTCCGGGTTCTCCGACGTCACGAACGCGCGGCTTGAGCGCGGATCAATCCCGATGCCGTGCGGGCGGTGAAACTTGCCTAGCGGCAGGGTGCCGACACACCTGCGCACCTGAAGATCGATGATGGAGATCGTATTGCCGCCGGGGCCTTCGTAGTCCATCCACAGCACGCCGTTGTCGGACACATACGCGAAACGTCCGTCATGGGACAGCGCCACCTCGTGCGGGGTCTCGCCGACCAGCACTTCTCCCACGCGCTGGCCCGCCGAAGTGTAGAAGCCAACGGAATTGTTCTTCTTTTCTACGACGAGCAGATCCGGCTGCGCGGCGGTCGCAGGGGCAGCTGCGCTGAGGGCTGACAGGATGGCTGGGGCAGTGGATTTCATCGGCACCTACGGGCGCGAGTCGGTTGTAATCTGCGAGCCATTGATTGTACCGTGGAGACCATGGCCTCCAGTCTGAACAAAGTCATGCTCATCGGCAATCTCGGCAAGGACGCCGAGACTAGGCAGACCGCTAGCGGCACGTCCGTGAGTAGCTTTACGCTCGCCACGACCGCCCGCGTCAAGGATGCGGCCACTGGCGATTGGAAGGACAAAACCGATTGGCACGATGTCGTGCTGTGGCGAGGTGAGCGCGTCGCTCAGTACCTCACGAAGGGTAAGAAGGTCTTTGTCGAAGGCCGCTTGCAGAAACGTTCTTGGGAAGACCGCAATGGCGAAAAGCGCTATAGCACGGAAGTGGTGTGCGACTCATTCGGCTTGATGCTGCTAGGCGGCCGCGGTGGTCCGGGAGAGGAAGGCGGCGGCTATCGCCCAAGCGGCCAGGGTGGCGGCTACGGCCAAGGCGGCTCGGGCGCTGCTCCGGGAGGAGGCGGCGGACAGCCGGCGCCGTCACGCGAGCCGGCTAGCTCGCCCCCACCGTCGCAGGACGACGACGACATTCCGTTCTAGGCGCGCGCCTAGGCCGGTGAGGCTTGGCCTTCGTCTAGGCCAGGCAGGGCGGTCGGGCCGCTGTCTGCGGCTTCCGGCTCGGGTTGCGTCGGCCCGCCGTTGTTGTCAGCCGGTGGTTCGGGAATCGCCAGCGGTTCCAGCTCGCGTCCCTCCAGCAAGGCGCTGACCTCGCCGCCGTCCAGCACCTCGCGCTCGAGCAGGGCTTCGGCGATGCGGGTGAGCCCGTCCGAATTGTCCTCGATGAGCTTGCGCGCCCGGTCGTAGCTCTCCTTCACGATCACCCCGACCTGGGCATCGATCTGCTTGGCGGTGGCCTCGGAGTAGTTGCGCTGCTGCGCGATCTCGCGCCCCAGAAAGACCTCTTCGTCACGCTTGCCGAACGTCAGCGGGCCCATGTCGCTCATGCCCCACTCACAGACCATCTGGCGTGCCAGCGCTGTGGCACGCTCGATGTCGTTGCCCGCGCCGGTCGTCATGTGGTCCATGAACAGCTCCTCGGCGATGCGGCCGCCCATCAGAATCGCCAACTGGTCGCACAGGTACGCCCGCGTGTGGGTGTGCTTGTCATCCAGAGGCAGCTGCATCGTGATGCCAAGGGCCTGCCCGCGCGGGATGATCGTGACCTTGTGCAGCGGGTCGGCCTGCTCCAGCAGCGCCGCCACCACAGCATGGCCGGCCTCGTGGTAGGCGGTGTTCTTCTTCTCCTCGTCGCGAAGGATCATCGAGCGCCGCTCGGCGCCCATCATGACCTTGTCCTTGGCGATCTCGAAGTCCGCCATCGTGACGACCTTGCGGTTCTGCCGCGCCGCGAACAGGGCCGCCTCGTTGCCCAAGTTGGCCAAGTCAGCTCCCGAGAAGCCAGGCGTGCCGCGCGCGAGAACCATCAGATCCACGTCATTGGCCAAGGGCACCTTGGCGGTATGCACCTGCAGGATTCCCTGACGCCCGCGCACGTCGGGACGCGACACGACCACGCGGCGGTCGAAGCGGCCCGGCCGCAGCAGGGCGGGGTCGAGCACGTCGGGGCGATTGGTGGCCGCCATGAGGATGACGCCTTCGTTGGAGTCGAAGCCGTCCATCTCTACCAAGAGCTGGTTGAGCGTCTGCTCCCGCTCGTCGTGGCCGCCGCCCAATCCTGCGCCGCGATGCCGCCCGACGGCATCGATCTCGTCGATGAAGACGATGCAGGGCGCGCTCTTCTTGCCCTGCTCGAACAGGTCGCGGACGCGGCTCGCGCCCACGCCCACGAACATCTCGACGAAGTCAGAGCCGGAAATCGAGAAGAACGGAACGTTCGCCTCGCCCGCCACGGCGCGCGCCAGCAGGGTCTTGCCGGTGCCGGGAGGACCGATCAACAGGACGCCCTTGGGAATCCGCCCGCCGAGCTTTTGAAACTTCTGCGGCTCGCGCAGGAATTCAATGATCTCCTGCAACTCTTCCTTGGCTTCGTCGACGCCCGCCACATCCTTGAACGTGACCTTCTTCTGCTGGGACGTGAGCAGCCTGGCCCGGCTCTTGCCGAAGCTGAGGGCGCGATTGCCGCCGGCCTGCAACTGGCGCATCATGAAGATCCAGAAAAATACGATCAGCACGAGCGGCGCAATCCGCCAGAACATCGACCAGAAGCCCAGCGAGGCCTGGTCCTTCACTGTCACCGTGACACCCTGCGCGGTCAGCAAGTCGAAGACCTTGGGATAGTCCTGGGGAATCGTGGTCTGGAATTTGCCAGAACTCGCCTGACCCTCGATCTGCTGGCCCGTCGCGGTGATCTCCTCGATGTTGCCTTCTTCAACCTCGTCCATGAACTGGGTGAAGCTGATGGTCTCGATTTTCTCGCCGCTCTTGGCGTTGACAGCTTTCCAAAGCAGGACGGCGGTGCAGAGCATCACGATCCAGAAAACTGCGGTCTTGAATGTCGAGTTCACTTTGTTGAATCCTTGCCAGCTGCGTCGCCGCTCAATACGTTAGACGCATCGAACGGCGTTTTTGGCTACCAGCCTGCCTCGTCAGCCCTGACCTCTTCCACGACCAGCGCCCGCTGGCTCGTCGGCCGTACCGCGAATTCGTCCGCGGGGCCGAAGGCCCGCGCCCAGACGATACGGCCCCCGTCCGCGCCGTCCGAAGCGACGACCGGCCAGCCCGCCCGGTTCCACGCGCTGACCCGGCTCTGCTGAAACAGATCCTTGATCTTTTTCGGCGAGTCCAAACCGGACGGCTTGTAACGGTCTCCGTCACGCCAGCTTCGGAGCCGTAGCGACTTCGGGACACGATCCCAGTCAAGCAATACAATTGCATTCCTATCGTACAGCATTGCTGCCGAAGCAGTTTCGAGAACGCGGGTGCTGATGACGCGTCTATCCGCCCCCGGCAGGGGCACTTGGCCGGGCACAGGTAGCGGCAGATCGTAGGCCGTCCGTTCCGCGGCGCCTTGGCGGTGCAGGCGAACGTGGCCGAAAGATCGCTCGGCGCGCACGCCAGGCAGCTCAACGACGCCGCTACCGCATCGGTCTAGCACCAGGGCGCGCAGGGACTCGACATGCTCGAATCCCAAGTTGCTGCAGCCGAGTGCAGGGTCTTTCAGCACCGCCAGCAGCACGCGACGCTGCTCAGCGACGCCAAGCGCTTGCAGCTCGTGGACATCCAAGATGATCTCCGCCGAGCCGTGCTCGGCACAGCGCTCGCTCAGCACCGCAATTCGGCGGTTCCAGAAGCGCTCTTCTTCCACCGCCCAATCCGCGGTGTGCGCCAAGGCCGAATCGAGGTTTGAATTCCATTCTCGGCGTAGTTGCGGCAAGAGTCCGTGGCGCAGCCGATTGCGGGCGAAACTCGAGTCGGAATTGGAAGCGTCCTCCCGCCAATCCAGGCCGCTGCGCTCGAGATACTCCAGCACTTCTGCGCGCGTCACATCCAGCATCGGCCTGAAAATACGCTCGCGATAGACGGGCCAGACGCCGCTCAGCCCGCTGCCGCAAGCGCCTCGCAACAGTCGGAAGAGCACGGTCTCGGCTTGATCGGATTGCGTGTGACCCGTCGCGATTTCCGAACAGGAACCGTCCGCGAGGAGCTCCTCAAAGAATCGGTAGCGGGCATGCCGGCCGGCCCGTTCGAGGTTGCCTCCACCCAAGGCGACATCCTCTCGGCGCACGAAGTGCTTGCAGCCGAGCTTGGCCGCGAGCTTCCGTACGAACTCTTCGTCGGCATCCGAGTCGGCGCCGCGCAGGCAGTGATTCAGATGCACAGCCGCGATCTCACGATCAGGAAATAGCGCCCGTAGCGCGTGGAGCAACGCGACAGAGTCGGCACCTCCCGAAACAGCGGCGCCAATCGTCCCCTCGGCGGCAAACATCCGCTCCCGGTCGATACGCTTGCGCAGCTTGACCAGCACACACTCACTGTAGACGACCGTCCGTCAGGCACTGCCGTCCCAGCTCGACTCTGGCGGGCCCGGCGCAAGCGAGAGTCCGCAATGCGCACGACCGCGACGGTCTGCGCCGCGACGGTCTGCGCCGCGATGTCGGGGCTGCGCTCGGACGGGGCCCAAAGCTGCGGGACCCGTGTGTCGACGCTGCCGCCATCGCGCACCCAACCGCTGGCCTGAGAGAATTTGCAGCACCGCGGCCCGCACGGCGGAGCGGGCCGTTTTATCCTCACAGAAGTGATGGTTGCGATTGTTGCCTTAGCACTTGCGGCGGCTGCGGCGTTGCCGGCCCAAGACATCGACGCGTGCGAGTCCGTTCCGGTCTACGATCCGTGCGAGATCGTCGTCGAGCTCGGCGCAAGCGAAGCCGCCAAGCACTCCTCGCCGTTCACCGATGTCGAACTGCGTGCCGAGTACCGCTCGCCGAAGGGCGGACGAACCAAGGTCATGCCAGCCTTTTGGGACGGCGGCGGCAGGTTCGTGCTGCGCTTCTCGCCCGACTTCGAGGGCCGCTGGGACTATCGCCTCATTTCCAACATCGGGAATCTCGACAAACAGACCGGCAGCTTCGAGGCCCTGCCCGCGCAGACACCAGGATTCATCGAGGTGTTCAACACCCGCTACTTCAGGTACCCCCTGACGAACACGCCCCATTTCTGGCTCGGCGACAGCCTGCTGGGGCTGGCGGAAACGCCCTGGGCGGAATTCGAGGCCACCGCCGAGAGACGATCGGAGCAGGGCTTCACGCACGTCCGGGCGCTGGCAGTCCCCCCGCTCGGCGCGAGCCGCAAGGTGTTCAGCGAGGCTGGCGAACCAGACATCGAGCACTTTCGCGCACTCGATCGCCGCGTCGAGCACTTGCACAAGCTCGGAATCGTCATCGATCTCGTGCTAGGCAATTCCGGCGACGAACTGGACGAGCTGTTCCCGCGCTTGCGAGAAAAGGACCGGTACATCCGCTACCTGTGCGCCCGCTACGCGGCCTATAGCGTGACCTGGCAGATATTGCTGGAGTGGGAAAGCCACGAGGCGGCGGGCAAGCTGCTCAAGCAGCTCGCCAGCTCGCTCCGCAAGCACGACCCCTACGCCCATCCGATGTCTACCGGCGCGACAGTTACCTCGGCACCGCTGGCCGAGGACGGCTGGCAGGACTACTTCGTCCAGAACCGGGTCGACCCTGCCTTGGCCGCGATCGAGTACGAGCTCAACCGCGCTCCGTTTGTCAACACGGGAGTCGGCCAGGGCGCCAACCCCCCGGCGGCACGCCGCCAAGCCTGGAACGCCGCAGTGCGCGGCCACTACGTCACGCTCAACGCCGAAGACACATCAGCCGCATCTCCATTCGCCGAACAGATGGTGCCGCTGAAACAGTTCTTCTCGCAGTCGCGCTACTACGACCTCCAGCCGCACTATCGGATCGTCGGCGGAGCCGCGCTGGCCTTGCACCGGGTGCCGCGGTACTCGGAGCGGACCGTGGGGATCGAACACGTCGTCTACGCCGAAACGCCCGGACTGATCGAGATGGTCATGCCCAAGCAGGAGTATTCGGTCAGCTGGTACAACCCCGCAAACGGGGCGTGGCTCGATCAGAAGAAGAAATTCAAGGGCGACCGCTACCGTTCGCGCACGCCCGACGACACCCACGATTGGGTGCTCTACGTTCGGCGCGAAGGCAAGAAACAGGACTACAACAAATCCTTCATCCTCGAATCGAAACTGCCTCGGTTTCGCGAAGTGGAGTACTCGCCCTCGGAACTGCCGTTCGAGATCCAATTGCCCGACGGCAACGAGCTGCGAGCAGGCCGGGCACACGACTTCAACGCGACGCTGCTGAAGAACACCATCGCGGCCAAGCGCACCGTGTGGCTGTGGATGGCCGAGGCGGCAGGCTCGGCCCGCGGCGCGAGAGTGCTGGGCACAACCCAGGCGGGCAGTTTCAACATTCCCGCCGAACTCGCGCAGTCTTACCCGACGACCCTGTCGGTCCGGGCGATCGGACTGGATGGCGCGGGGCGGCTGTTCGAAGCGTTCCGAACTTACTCCCTGCTAGCCCCGGAGTGAGGCAGTGAGCGCGGACAGTACAACTGCGGCACGCGATCCCGCGGGAACCTCGCCGCGCCGCCGCGACCTCCTGCTGCTCGCCGCAAGCGCGGCCCTGCAGGGCTGTGCCAACGGTCGACGCCGACCGTCGGCGCAGCCAAGCGCCGAATTTGACCCGATGCGGGCCTCGGTTGCGGAGCTGCGCGCCGGACTCGCTTCCGGTCAATGGACAGCCCGCTCGATTTGCGAGGCATTGCTAGATCGAATCCAGGCCATCGACACCGCCGGGCCGAGCCTCAATTCGGTCATCGAGGTCAATCCCGAGGCTCTCAGCGACGCCGCCCGGCTCGATGCCGAGCGACGAGCCGGGCAGGTGCGCGGGCCGTTGCACGGCATCCCGGTCATGCTGAAGGACAACATTGACACAGCGGACCGCATGCAGACCACCGCCGGTTCGCTGGCCTTAGTCGATTCAGGCGTCGCTCGGGACTCGGCAGTGGCCTCCAGGCTGCGCGCCGCCGGCGCGCTGCTCATTGCGAAGACCAACCTCAGCGAGTGGGCCAACTTTCGCTCGAGGCGGTCCACAAGCGGCTGGAGCGCCCGCGGCGGGCTGACGCGCAATCCGCACTTTCTGGATCGCAATCCCTGCGGGTCCAGCTCGGGCTCGGCAGTGGCCGTTTCGGCGGGCCTTGCGCCGCTTGCGATCGGCACCGAGACCAACGGTTCGATCGTCTGCCCTTCCTCTGTCAACGGCATCGTAGGGATCAAGCCGACGGTAGGCTTGGTCAGCCGGACCGGGATCGTCCCGATCTCGCACACCCAAGACACGGCGGGACCAATGGCCCGCACCGTGGCCGACGCGGCCGAACTGCTCGGGGCGCTGGCCGGCACGGACCCGCTGGATCCGGCCACGCGCTCCAGCGCGGAGCGGGCGCCGGGGAACTATGCCGAATTCCTCACGGTGGACGCGCTGCGCGGCGCTCGCATCGGATTGCTGCGAGAGTACTGGGGCCGGCACAGCGCCATCGACCAGATCCTCGACGAGGCAGCGGCCGTCATGCGAGACAACGGGGCGGAGCTGATCGACATCGCTGATTTGCCCGGCATCGACGAGACGAATCGTCCCGGCTTCGAACTGATGCTGTATGAATTCAAGGCCGGCCTCAACGACTACCTATCCCAGCTCTCGGCTGATGCAAGGGTGCGCACGCTGGCGGATGTGATTCGCTTCAACGAGCAGCACAGTGCGGACGAGATGCCCTACTTCGGTCAAGAAGTCCTTGAGATGGCCGAGGGAAAAGGGCCGCTTACGGAACAGGCCTATCTCGATACCGTCGCAGCGAGCCGCGACCGCTGCAGGGCTGCTATCGACACCACGTTGGGCGAGCGCGAACTCGACGCGCTGGCCGCTCCGACGACGGGGCCGGCCTGGGTCACCGACCTGGTGCATGGCGACCGGTCTTCGTTCCCCAGCTGCTCGTCGGCCGCGGCGCGGGCCGGATATCCGCATGTCACCGTTCCCGGCGGGCTCGTACACGGCTTGCCCGTGGGCGTGTCGTTCTTCGGCGCGGCTTGGTCGGAGCCGAGGTTGATCGGCCTCGCGCACTCGTTCGAGCAGTCCACGCGGCACCGCGCGGTGCCGCGCATGCATCCGGGAACCGGGCCGGCCTAGTTCGTCGTCACCCAGATCGGAGAGGACCACGCGACATTGCCGTCGTTCTGCTCGACCCTGACGTAGTAGTAGTCTTCGCCCGCTGTCTTGCCCGCGTCCTCGTAGCTGAACTCGAAGTCCTGCGGGAGCTTCTGGCGCGTGTACAGGAATTCTTGGTTCTTGATGATGTCGATCTGGCGGATCGGCGAACTGCCCAGGATGTTTACCGTCAGGCGGAAGTCTCCGTCGACCTTTACGATGTCGCCTTGAAGGTATTCGCCCCCATTGGCCTCCATGCGGTAGTCCAGCACGATATTGTCCGTGGCACCGTAGCTGTGACGCTGCTTCATTGCGTCGATCAGCCCCTCGCGCGTGAAGTCCTCCGCGATGGTGCAGGCATAGGAGTAGTGGGTTGACAAGTGATCCGAAGCGGCTTGCACGCCGAGCTTGTAGCCCTTCGCCCATGCGTTCCAGACATATCCCGCGGGCTCGAATCCGCCCGCCTGCGTAGTCGGGCGATTGCCGTCCGCCGCTAGCGGAGCGCCTTCGTATTCGGCGGACACACGGTCTCCTTGGAAAATCTCAACCAAGGGTTCGACCTCTGGATCGTTGTCACGCCAATCCGTTCCCATGCCCGTCGCCGAGGTGTGGGAGATCGCGATGCCGCCATTGCCGCGCAGGTACTCGTACAGTCGGCCCGCCCCGCTGGCGTGGCTGGACTCTTCGGGAAGAATGGGCAGGGTCGGGGTGCCGCGCGTGGGCAGCAGGATGTTGCGATGGCCGTCCGGGTACCGGACTGAGCGCTCGTATCCGTAGAACGGCTGGAAGGTGCCGCCGACGGAGAAGAGATCGGCGGCCTGCTGCAATACCCAGTTGATGTACGGGTTGTCCGGCCCCCCCTGGAAGTTGTGCTCGCTGACGAGCAGGTAATCGAGGCTGGCCGCGTCGAGCGCGTAACGATACGTCTGGAAGAGGGAGCCATCGTTGTTGCCGTCCATCGAGAACTCCGTGTGCCTGTGGGTATCGCCTCGGTAGATCTTGTAGGTCTTGCCCCCGGAACTGATCTCGTAGCCGCGCACTCGCTTGAGGTCCTCCACCTCAGTGGGGACCACGTTATGAAATCGCACTACCCGTTCGGGCCTGACGCGCAAATCCGGCGCAGCGGCAGCACGTCCCAGCGAAGGCAGCTTGGCCGAGAAGACATCTGTGTGCTGGTAGAGAAAGTCGTAGTAGTCGCGGCGATCGGACTGCCACGCGGCGACCAAGTTGCCGGCTCCGTCCGGCGCGACACCCCAGCGCACATCCTGCCGCCCGCCACTGGACGGAAACTCGTACGGAGTGGTCCACTCGTCGCCATCCAGAGTGCTGCCCCAGATCTCCCACACCGCACGGTGCAGGGGCGTATCGTCGGGCATGTCGCGCTGCCGGATCGTGCGGGTCCGGCTGAACAGCCAGATTCGCCCGTCATCATCGGCGACCAGCTTCGGGAAGTCGTTGTGCCGACTGTCCATGTGACTAGGCAGCGAAGCGTTGATATCGTCCGCCGGGACCTGCCACTCGATGCCATCGAGAACCGCCACTCGCGTCTGACGGTACTCGTACAGAAGCGTGCCTTCAACCGGCAGCAGGAAGCCCGTGTCCTTGCCCCAGTTCAGACCGCTCTCGTTCCAAGCCGCCCAGATGCGGTTCTGGCCGTCCACCGCGAGCGAGACGTGCGCCTCATACAGCGGCGTGTCAGCGATCGGCGCGGGGCCCGCAGCCCAGCGCTCGCCGTCCCAAGTGCGCATCAGCACGTCGTAGTTGCCAGATCCGTAGCTGTCCCAGGCGATATGGATCTCGTTGTCGCGCCCGGCAGCCACCGCCGGCTCCCAGTCGTTGGCCATGGAAGTTGACACTCGCTGGGCGGGCACCCACTGGCCGCCGACGTAGCGCTTGGCGAAGATGTCGGACTGGCCGTCGCGGAAGCCCTGCCAAACCAACCAGATGTCGCCACCTGTCGTGGTCGCCATGTTCGGCAGCACGTCGGGCTGGGGAGCCTCGGTCAGACGCACTGTGGACCCCCACGAGCCCTCCTTGAGAGACCTTCCATAGAGATCGAAATTGCCAGCGCGTTGTTCGGCCCAAACAAACCACACCGTCCCGTCGCCAGCGCGCCCGAGCTGGACCATGTGGATGTCCCCGGGAGCCTCGGTGACGGTTTCGACCGGACCCCACGCGTCACCTTGGAGGTTTCGCGTCAGCACTACATCGGCTCCGTCGCGAAACGCCACCCACGCCGTGCGGGCAGAACCATTGGCCCCTCCAAGCACTGCTGGGTAGTCGTCTTCAGCTTCGGGGCCGCTCAACTTCTCAACAGTGGGAACCATGTCGACCACGGCAGAGCCGCCTAACAATTCCAGTGGTTTGCCCAAGCGCACGTCGCCCAGCGGAAATCCGAAGTCGCCTTGAGGCGTGGCGATTCGCACTTCAGCGCCGGAAGTGCCCCTGATGTCCAAGACCACGCCCGGCGTCCAGTAATACGGCTGGACGGACCGGTCCGGGATGTTCTCATAGGCGCGCCAGTTGTAGTTCACTCCCTTGTGCGTCGAAAACCGCCAGCTTCCTGCCGGATCGACTGAGTTCTCCGGCCTCGGGTGCCAGTCAGCGGTCTTTAGCAATTCACCGCCTGAGACCGAGGCCGAGCCGTCCCACTTGGTTTCGACAACATCTGAGATGCCGAAACGCACGCGCACCGAGACAGTCTCCTGCCCGGCTAGCGGCAGGGCAGAGGCAAACACTGCAACGAGCAACGAGAGCTGGAAAATGCGCAGATTGGAAACGGACATGACGGTTTTGATCCTCACGGCTGGGCCTCAGCATTCTACCAAGACCCCTCTTCCGCCCATCCACCCCGGCGCATTGCTCGACACGCGCCCGGATGCCGTCGGGACCGCCCTCAGCGACCCGCAGTTGAACACTTGTATGGTTTTCATGTGAAGGTAACGCTGAACATCGCCGACTCCGTCGTGCAGCGACTCCGAGACGAGGCTGCCAAGAGTGGGATCACGATGTCTCGGCCTGTGGAGGCCGGCCTGATGCATGTCCTCCCTGAGCCTGCGTCGTCCGAATCGCCAGCAACGGACCTCCCTCCGCTACCGACATGGAACGGTGGCGAGGAATTGGTCGACGTCTCGAATCGTGACCCGCTCTACATAGTGATGGAAGAGGAGTAGCGGGCTGTTGTTCTATACCAACGTGCCCAATACAGCCGTGTCCGCGCCGCACTCTCCTAAGAAGGGATCATTCATCGACCTCCGGCACCCGCCGCACGACGACGTGCCAGCGAGCATCGTACTCGCGCGGCTCGGGCGCGAAGTCTGGGTCCCGGGCCTCCTCCCGGTCGAGTTCAGTCCAGAGCGGCGATCCTCGTCTCTGCAACGCCTCCAACATCGGTCCCGTCCTCGAACCGTGGCCGAGATGCTCCAGCAGATAGCCTAGGCGCTGCACCACGGTCCGCTCAACGAATTCAGAAAGGGCGGCGAGTTCCTGGGGGTCGATTTTCTGTCCGAGGTCCAAGAGCACCGTGGCGACATTGTCGCTGCCACCCGACGCCTGGGGATAGCGCAGCAGATCTAGGGCCGTCAACGCGGCCGAAGAGATCTTCATGATCCCGGTATCGGTCTTGCGCGCCTCGATCGCGGGCTTCACTCCATCCATGTCCTTGCGGAAATAGAAGACCATCAATCTACGTCCGGCACGGATCCTCGGGAGACGCTTTGGCGAGACAACTTGAAACTCCATGACAGCCTGATGTGTCGCTCCGTGCAACTCGGCGGCATTGAGGAGCCCGACATAGTAGGGTTGGCCCTCATGGCGCATGAGGTCGTCGATATACCAGGCCGGCGGCGGTGCCCCCGACGATGCGAATTGCGGTGGAACTACGATGTAGAATCCCTGCCGCGGGTTCAGGAGCGCCCGCCGTCGTTGAAGCCGCTCAGCGGCGTCCAGAAATGCGCCGTGCCCGACGCCGAGCGCCTGCTCGGCTTCCTCGGCGGTGAAGACCGTCCGGCCCTCGGAAAGCAGGCCGCTGGCAAATCTAGACAGAGCAGACCGCTGATCATGAAGCATGATTGATTATCCGCTTTAAATGCGGATTTATCGGCATGATTGACGGATTGTACAGGAGATAGGCCAATCAGAACACTGCTGGTGAGTGCACCGTGGCCGCTGGGGCCATCGTAGAATTGAAGCAACACGCCTCGCCCAGAGCTAGGTGGCGAAGAAGGGGAAGTACCACTACGCATGCGGCGCGCACCTCGTCAGAAGATGGACGGTGATGCACACGACTGGACTTCGCGGTGGCGCTTTCTGCTTGCGTACACGCGCCGACCTGGAGTTGGCAAGCGTGTCAAGCGCCGCCTGAACCGCGCACTGAGACGCCAGAGGGTCGAGAGCGATGACGAATAGGCCCCGCAAGGATTCGCCGCGGATTCCGCCGCTGAGTGGGCGACCAAGACTGTTCTTGTCTGCGAGATCCTCCTAGGCTGGGCTTCCTTGGTCCGCGCTCGTCTGCTTCGACTGCTGCGGCGCATTGTTCTTTCATCCGGCTTCTTGGGCACCCCCCGCTCGGTGTTGGCAGGTGGCAACTGCGCTAGGCGAGGCCGACAGCCATGACACATGACCGACGGGACGGCCTGACGATGTAGATTCATGCAGCTACAATCCGATTCGATGAAGACATCAGGTGTACGCGAGGTCAAGAACCGCCTGAGCGCCTATCTCCGCATGGTTGAGGGGGGCGAGCGCGTGGCGATCACCCGTCACGGGCGGGTCGTGGCCGAATTGGGCCCCCCTGCGCACGCCACCGAAGAAGAAGCCAACGTCGGGCTGCGGCGTCGAGTCCTTGCCGGATCGGTTCGCCTAGGTGCGGCGAACCGCGCGGACGTCTACCCCAGGCCCACTGGCCGGTTGCCTCCACGGGTTGTACAGGATCTGCTCGACGAGATCAGGGGAGAACGGTAACGCTCTATGCAGAGACGAGTGCCGTCGTCGCATGGCTGCTCGACGAAGAGCGCGCTGGCCTTGCTTGGTCGCAACTTGTCTCCGCCGACGCTTTCCACGCCTCGGACCTGACGCTCGTCGAGTGCGATCGGACGCTCCGGCGCGCCGTCGCTACTGGGGGAACCAGTGCCAGTGAATCGTTGCGGCTTCACGCAATCGCCGAAAGGGCGTCAGCCTTTTGGATTCTCCGCAGCATCGACCTGGAGGTTGTCGAGCGGTCCCGCCGGTCGTTTCCTTGCGAGCCGGTCAAGTCGCTGGATGCCCTTCATCTGGCAATGGCGCTCGTCATCAGGAATCTGTCGCCCGCGGTCAGACAGGTCCCTTTGCGAGCCTGGACCGCATGGATTCCAGCACATCAGCGTGCTGGGGGTCGGCCACAAGATTCGTGAACTCGCGCGGGTCCGCTTGGTGGTCGTAGAGTTCCTCACCACCCCCGTCCCCTTCCCAGCGGATGTAGCGATACCGATCTGTCCGCACGGTTCGGCCGAAGATGCGGTCTTCCCACTGCACCTGCGAGAACGCGGCATCCTTCACCGAGGCGGATGGATCGTCCAGCAATGGTGCCAGGCTCACGCCCTCCAGACCAGCAGGTGCCGTCAAACCGCATAGGTCGGCCAATGTGGGATAGAAGTCCACGAACTCGACCATGGCCTTCGAAGCGCGGCCGTTGCCGCGCATGCCTGGCGCGGAGATGATCAGCGGCGCCTTGACGGACTCCTCCATCAGGCTCATCTTCTGCCAGTGCGTGTGCTCCCCGAGGTGCCAGCCGTGGTCCCCGAAGAACAGTACGATCGTCCGGTCCGCCTGCCCTAGCCGCTCCAGCGCGTCGAGCACGCGTCCAAGCTGGTCGTCCATGAACGACACCGAGGCGTAATAGCCCCGCAGGGAAATGCGCTGGTTCTCCTCGCTCATGCCCATCTGATTCCAAAGAAACGGCCGCAGGTTCTTCGCGGGCGGTGGAATATCGTCGAGGTCATCGGGCGGGTTCGAGATGAGCTCGATGTCCTCCAACGGGTACATGTCAAAGAACTCGGTGGGGGCGACGAAGGGCACGTGCGGCCGCACGAACCCCAGCCCCAGGAAGAACGGCTGGTCGGCCGTGGATTCGAGCAAGTCGATCGCCGTATCGGCAGCCGCGGCATCCGCCTGGCCGGATGCATCGGCGGTTTGGACCCACTGCATCTTCAATCCATTGCGCAGGTCGGGATTCGGATCGCCACCCGGCCCGACGCTTTCGTCCTCGTCTCCCGGCGGGCTGATCGAGACATCCCACGACGGCGGGTCCTGGTGCCTCATCGACCCGACTCCGCCAGGGACGCCCATGTGAAACATCTTTCCGACGCGCATCGAGCGCCAGCCGCTGTTCTTGAACAACTGCGGGAGGGTGACGGCGTCGGGGTGCTTCTCCCGGAAGTTCACCATGGCATTGGTGACGACGCCGCTCGTGTCGGGTCGCATTCCCGTCATCAGCGAGGCGCGGCTGGGCCCGCAGAACGGGAACTGGCAATACGCGTTGTCGAATCGAACTCCGCGCGCGGCGAGGCGATCGATGTTCGGGGACTTGACGACCGGGTGGCCGTAACAGCCCAGCGTGGACGTGAGATCGTCCGAGGCGACGAACAAAACGTTGAGTGGGGGCTCGGTGCGTTTACACGCAGCGGCGCCGGCGGTCAGCATCGCCGCAAATTCCCGTCGCGAGGGCAAGCTTGTCATAGCGGTCCCATTATTCCTGAGTTGCGAGCGGAATGCCGCTACTGGTCCGAGTTGCGAGCAGAGATTGGCAGCGCTGGACACACGCCAGCCTCTGACATGCTCGCTGCCGAGGCGTCGCTGAAACTCCCCGGGACCGTACGCCGGCCAGCGCAGGGCGGTGCCGCCTCCGCAGGCGAGGCCTCAAACAGTCCCCGCGTCGCGGCAGCGCATCTGCTTCAGGCCAGCTTGAGTAGGCGGGCTGCGTTGCCCCCCAAGATCTTGCCAAGCGCGGCATCGTCGGGCGCCAGCCGCCGCAGCGCAGCCAGGCCCTTGGCGCCGATGCAATCTTCCCCCTCTCCGACGGTATCGTTGCAGTCGCTGGCCCATAGCAGGCGGTCCTGGTGCCGCTCCAAGAACCCGCGGGCGTGCACCTCGTCGCGCAACATCGAATTCAGCCCGGAGCCGGCCGAGAGGTCGCCATAAACATTCGGAAAGTCAGATAGCAAGCGGTCCGTGATACCGCCGGGCGTGACCGGTGTCTTGGGGTACATCACCGATTGGTCGTGCTTGGCGTCGATATTGCCCCACCACGTCTGCGCATGTCCGATGAAGTCGACCGTCGGGAACATCTCCAGCATGGCCTGAAATCTCTCTATGCCGGTGTTATAGGCCTCGTGCTGAAAGTGCATCAGGACGGGGACTTGATAGTCGCGAGCGATCGAGTAAACGAGTTGCATGGCCTGCGAATCGCACGCAACCGGGAACTTTTGCTCGCCAATGCCCTTGGCGCCCAGTCCCAAGTAGCGCTCAAGCACCGGCCGCGTTTGCTCTATATCCGGGAGTTCGTTGGCGAACCACACGAAGTCTGTTGGGAACCGCTCTGCCAGTGCTACGACCGAGTCGTTCCCGTACGCCTCGGCGGCCAGCCCGTACCTAGATCCGGCAGGCAGCAATACGGTCAGGTCTGCTCCCATCTTGCGTTGGTGGGCCAGCAACTCGTCGTCGCTGCGGCCCCTGTAGTTCGTGTGCTGGTGAAAATCGACCGTCAAGCGGGCAGCCTGCCGCCTCTCCTCCGGCAGGCCGGGCTCCGACGCGCAGCCAATGCCCACAGCCGCGCCAGCGACGGATGTGATGAACTCCCGACGCCGCATGCGGACCCAGCATCGCACGAAACGCCTAGCGTGCCAACCCGCGATTACCGCCCTCCATCGCGTTGCTACGATGGCGAATATGGAGCGCGCCTTGCCCGCCAATATCTACAAGACCACGCTCCCCAACGGCTTGCGGGTTGTCACCGAATCGATGCCCGCGGTCCGCTCTGTTTCCTTGGGGGTTTGGCTCAACGCCGGTTCCCGGCATGAGACCGACCCCGAGAGCGGGATCACGCATTTCATCGAGCACATGGTGTTCAAGGGCACCGACCGTTTTTCAGCGCGGGAACTGGCGTGCGAGATTGACGGACTGGGCGGGAATCTCGACGCGTTCACGTCGAAGGAGACTACGGCGTTCACCGCAAAGGTGCTGGACGAGCACTGGCCGCGTGCCTTAGACATCCTCGCCGACATGGTGCAGAACCCAACCCTTGCCGAAGACGAGATCGAGCGCGAAAAAGGAGTCATCCTCGAGGAGCTCAAGATGGAGGAGGACAACCCGGACTACCTGCTGGGCACCATCTTCGCGGGCAGTTTCTGGCGCGGCCACGGCATGGGACGCCCCATCATCGGCACGCAGCAGTCCATCCGAGGATTCGGCCGGAGCCGCTTGCGGCAGTTCTTCGCGGACACGTTCCGCGCCTCCAATCTAATCCTCGCGGCGGCGGGCAATATCGAGCACGACGAATTCGTGCGCTCGGCCGAGCGGCACTTCGGCGGTCTCGAAGGCGCCGGCACGATCCGGCCCGAGCAACCGCCGCAAGGCCAAGCGGAAATCGTGCTCCGCGACAAGCCTTCCTTGGAGCAGGTCCACGTGCTGCTCGGAGTGGAGACCTTCTCCGCACTCGACCCCCGGCGATTCGCAGGATTGGTGCTCAGCACGCTGCTCGGCGGCGGCTTCAGCTCCCGGCTGTTCCAGAAGATCCGCGAGGAAGCGGGACTGGCCTACAGCGTCTATTCCGACCTGGGCCTGTATTCCGACGCCGGATGCCTCTCTGTAGGGGCGGGCACATCGCTCGATGCCCTGCGCACGGTGCTGCAGTATGCACTGCGGGAGTTCCGGGACCTCAAGGACCGGCTGGCACCGGAATCTGAGCTCCGCAGAGCCAAGGAGCATCTCAAGGGCAGCCTCATGCTGGGCTTGGAATCTACCGGCAGCCGCATGGCGAACTTGGCGCGCCAGGAAGCGATCCACGGCCACGTCCGCTCGCTCGATGAGATCAATGACCAGATCGAGTCCGTGAAGGCTCCTGACGTTCAGGCGCTGGCCGACGAGTGGTTCCAGCAAGATCGCTTGGCGTTGACCGTGCTTGGCAACTTGGACGGCTGGCGGGTCGAGCGCGCAGACCTGGCTTGCTGAACTGCATCCAGGCCCATTTCCCACAGCCCGATCCCAAAAGCCCATTGCGTTGGCCGACGCCGCACTGTCTCGATATACAATCGTGCCTGCCCGCGAGGTCCGTATGTCCACAACGATTCGCCACCATCTGGTCGCCCTGACCGCCATCGCCCTGCTCAGCTGCGCCGTCGCAGGCGCTCAGCCGGCGACTCCAGAACGACCCAACATCCTCTTCCTCTACACCGACGACCACTCCCACCGCACGGTGGGAGCCTATCCCGAGTCGTATCCATGGGTGCAGACCCCGAACCTCGACCAACTGGCGAGTCGGGGCGTCCGCTTCGAGTACGCCTACATCGGCACCTGGTGCATGCCGTCTCGCGCGACCCTGCTGACCGGGCACCACCAGTTCGGCGTCGAATCGATGCGCATGGAGGGCCCCTACCCCGGCAGCACCTATGACCCCGAGAAGGCACCGTTCTGGCCCGCCGTGTTCCGGGAGCACGGCTACTTCACCGCTCAGATCGGCAAGTGGCACACCGGCACTGACACGGGCTACGGCCGCGACTGGGATTTCCAGATCGTCTGGAACCGCCCCAAGTACACGGAGACGAACCAGAACTACTACTACGACCAGCCCATCACCTACCAAGGCGGCAAGACCGAAGTGCTCGAGCGCTACTCCACCGACCAGTACACCGACTGGGCGGTGGACCTGATTGAGGGCAACGGCCGCGACGAGTCCAAGCCGTGGTACCTGTGGCTGTGCTACGGCGCGGTCCATAGTCCATTCACGCCGGCGGATCGCCACATGGAAGCCTATCCGGGGATTGATTTCGACACCCCGGCGGATATCTTCCCCCCGCGGCCCGGCAAGCCCGACTGGGCGCAGAAGATCAACTTCTGGCAGAGGGGGCCCAATGGCACGCCTACCTACCGGGGGCAGTCGCTGGTCTCCTTGGTGAGGCAGTACCACCAAGGCGTGCTTGCCCTCGACGAAGGCATCAGCCGCGTCCTGAAGGCGCTCGACGAGTCAGGCCAGCGCGAAAACACCCTGGTGATCTGGACTTCCGACCAAGGCTTCGCGTGGGGCCAGCACGGCTTCCGACAGAAGGTCGCCCCGTACGACGCCACCATCCGCTCGCCGCTGGTAATCTCGATGCCCGGGCGCATTCCCGAAGGGGCGGTCACCCCAAACCCTGTGGCGGGCGTGGACTTGGTGCCGACCATATTCAGCTTCGCGGGCATCGACTTGCCGTGGGAGATGCACGGAGAGGATCTCACGCCCCTGCTCGAGGATCCGCAGCGAGCCTGGCCGCATCCCGCCCTGCTCACAGCGACGGGCCAAAAGTACGGCTCGGACACGGACACGATCCCCACTGGCGAAGATGTCATGCACAGCAACGTCCCGTGGTACGTCATGCTGGTCGAAGGCCGCTTCAAGTACATCCGCCCGCTGATCAACGATCTGGAGGAACTCTACGATCTGCGCGCCGACCCGGAGGAGCTGGACAACCTCGCGATCAAGCCCGAACATCGAGAGCGCCTCTTGCACATGCGGGAACTGGCTATCGCGGAATTGCGGGAGGACGGCGCCGGCTTCGTGGACGGCATGCCAGCGGTGCGAGAAGTCCAATAGGACGCTCCGGGAAAGATGCAGGCTGACCCCATCCTCGACGCATTCTGGCGCCGAGGACTGATCCTGCTGGGCGATCGAGTGCGCCAAGAGTACGGGCTCAATACGCCGATCTTCATTGACCTGCGGCACGGGCTCTACGACGACCTCGACCTGCTGCAGGCCCTGGGTGCCGCACTGCACCGCGAGATCTTCGCCTTGGCGGGCGATTCGAGGCGGCCACAGCAGGTCGTGGGGATTCCGGACACGGCAACGCCGCTAGCGCTGGCCGCTGCGCTGGCCTCGCGCGGCACGGATCAACCGCTGGCATACGGCCAGCTGCGCAAGCAGCGGGCGGCCTACCCGGGCGGCCAGTACGGCAGCAGCGCTTACATGGGGACGTGCAACACCGAGCGCGAGATCACTTTGATCGACGACGTCATCGCTTCTGGCGCGACGAAAGTCTGGTCTACCGCTTACTTGCGCGAGGCAGGCTTGGAAGTCGCGCGGATCTTGGTGGTCGTGGATCGCGAGCAGGGTGGCGACCGCGGCCTTCGTGAAAAGGGCTATCCGATTCACAGCCTTTATCGCATCAGCGATGTGATCTCCTACTACCTAGAGCGGGACATGGTCGACGAGAAATCAGCCCAGGCTGCGCTCGGACACGTCAGGCGCAAGGAGCCGGATCCGGCCGAAGACACTTAGCGGTGCGTTCGCACGCTACGAATTGCCGGCTCGGCCGTGGGACGCTCCGACGATGGTAGTTGCGACAAAGCTGATTGCCGTGTGCAGACATGCCGCTCAGACTGGCAACTAGACTCCTTGTCTCCTCGTAACGTCTACAAGCGAGTCAGGCTTACGGTGAGATTGTGACATTGACTCTCTTTTTCCGTGGCGTTCGATCTCCCGGTCGAAATCGGGCATAGCCTCCCGCCAACTTCCGCGACACCCTCGCTCGGCGGCCACGTTAACTACCGCGCCTGACCCGATGCCCGCAGAGCGGCGCGAGCTGGCCTGTAGCTGCCCAAGCTCGGCTCCGCCACTCACCGCCGTTCGCTCCGTGAATCCGCTCGCACGAACCAGCACAATCACGATTAGTTGCATCTGCCTCCAAGGTGCGGATCCACTCACGCCGGGTGTGATTGGGGGCGGAGCTTGGCGCACGGCGGGCGCTCCGGTCAGAGCGCAGTGGCAAGCTGCGCACCGCGTCGCTTTGGGCGCGAGCAGCGCTGGAAATCAAGCTCGCGTCACGACAGCGGCAGGTCAGTGGCCGCTCCCCGGCACGGTGCTAGTATCATCGCTAGGCGGCGCGTTCAAGCGCTGCCCCCTGCGACATGGCCTTCACGACCGCCACAGACACCGAATCTGCCGGGCCGGCCACTGCCGTTGCCGAGGCGCCTGCGAAGCCGGACGAAATCGAATACCCAGAACGGAATTGGATCGCGCAGAGCATCTCGCACGGCGATGCTGTGCTGCAAGCGGCGGCGGCCTTGCGGAGCCACTTCCGGGAGCGCCCGGACGTGCTGGTGGCCATGGAACTGGCGGTGTACTACCGACGTGACGACAACAATGCCTGGCTGCAGCCGGACGTGCAGGTGGTGTTCGGGGTGAGTCCTGAGAATCGCCGTTCGTACCGGATCTGGGAAGAGGGCAAGGCACCGGATTTCGTGCTGGAGGTGGCGTCGCCGGCGACAGCGGAACACGATGCCAAGTACAAGCGGCGGGAGTACGCCCGGATGGGGGTTCGCGAGTACTGGAGGCTGGACC
>JAJDTX010000139.1 GCA_022826925.1 Bryobacterales bacterium | reverse complement strand
TTGCCCGAACCACATCTGCCTGAACGACCGCACGCACCACGCGCTGCCCACAACGGGCCGCCTTGCAGCAGTGCGCCAAGCCCGTTTGCGGTGCCGTCTGGCAAGTCGAAGGGGTGAGTGGAGCCCGGAAATCGCACACTTCTTTCGCTGCAACTGGCCTCCGGCTGGAAATCCAAATCATTGAAAACAAAGCACTTATAGAACGACGCTGCAGAATCAGCCATGGCCTCATTCGTAAGCCCTTTGTTTTCAATAACTTCTAACGCGACACTCGTGGTATGAAGCATACTCTGCTCAGTGTTCCGGATCAAAAGGAGGGGCTGTCGCTGGTCTACGTCAAGGCCTTGGCGACACGTCTAGGCTTCATGACATCAGTACCGGAGCCTGACCGGGACAGTGTTGATCTCCGGATTCAGGCAGGCGGGCCGCGTCGCCCAGCTCTCGACTTGCAATTGAAGGCCACGGCCGATCTTGGCGCCCCGAAGGATGGCTTCCTGCGGTTTCGATTGCCCATCAAGAACTACAATGATCTTCGCGCAGACACACAGACTCCTCGACTGCTTGTGGTGCTCGAGCTGCCGGCAGAGGAGTCGCGGTGGATGACCGTTACCGCTGAAGAACTGATTCTACGTCGTCGGGCCTACTGGCTGAGCTTGCAGCGGGGACATGAAGAGCTTGTCGGACAGGAATCCGTTACAGTTCGCATACCGGAGGACAACATGTTTGATGTCCAGACCCTGCGAGCACTCATGGAACAGTCCCGGGCGGGGGAGATCTTATGAAGGTCGGCATTCGTGATAGGGACGCGCTGCTGGCTGTCTCCCCGGCGGCGCTCTCCGCCTACGCCCGTTCTGCCGGATGGAACCGCCAAGAGCCCTATCGAGTTCATTCGGACATCTACGAAGGTGAGGGGCTACCAGAGATCATCGTTCCGCACACCGAGCAACTCGGTGACTACGCAAGTGTTGTGTCGACGCTCATCGATACATTCGCAGCGGTCGCTGATCAGGACGAGATGACCATCTATCGCGATCTAGTAACCGCGGACCGCGATGTGGTCCGAGTCCGCGCCGTCGACCGCGACCACAGCGGGAGCCTGCCCGTCGATGTCGGAGCGGATCTGGTTTGTAGTTCTCGTGACATCCTTCTTGCGGCAGCCTGTTCACTCGTCAATCCGAGACCGTTCTATCGACCGGGTGCGAACCGTGAGGCCGCCGACTACTTGGGCCGCGTACGACTTGGTCAGACCGATCAGGGCAGCTTTGTGGTGACGCTACTGAGTCCTGTTGTTCCGCCGCCGATTCAAATGCAGATCGTGCCTGACCCGTCTGTGAGCGACGATTCTTTCGAGCGCCGGGTGACGATACGGTTGACCGAAGCACTGGTGGCAGCGCGGAGAGCGACCGACGCCACGAACGGGGGAGATGCGAATGCGTTCCAAGCATCCGTGGGGAACGGTGTGAGCGCTAATCTGTGCGACGGGCTGGCGACATTGACAGAAACACTTCCGATGCTCGACATCAGCGTAGTCTGGGCACGGACCCATCCTCGTAACGAACTGCGAACGGTGGTCCGATTCGCCGCACATGACGGGCCCATCCTTCGCGAAGCGAGCCGAGCGCTTCGCAGCCGTGAAGCTCAACCGGGCGTGGTTCTCGTCGGCTTGGTGCAGCGGCTGGCGCGCTCTGAGGCGGAGACGGAAGGCACTGTGATGTTACGGACATCCATAGATGGGCAAAACAAATCCGTCTCCGCCGTCCTTGCGCGAGTCGACTATGACCGTGCAATTGAGGCTCACAAACTGAAAGTGCCGGTTGTCATGCGGGGCGATCTGGAGAGGACGGGTCAACGCTGGCGCCTGCTGGGTCCCACTATCGAGGACGTCATCATAGACGACGAACCTCCGATGGGTAAGGACTCGCAAGACGGGCATTGACGTGGATCGGTTGATCCGGCCGCTACGCCGAGATGTCGATTGATCTCGCGTGACGCCGGCTCGGGAACCTCTCAAGATCGGCGCACCGCGCAAGAAGTCATGACATTCAATGAATCCACCGTGGAGGATGCCGCCCTTTCGTGGCTGGAAGGGGTTGGCTGGACAATCGCACACGGCCCCGACATCGCTCCCGAGATGCAAGGTGCGGAGCGCGACAACTACAGCGATGTCGTCTTGGCTGGGCGATTACGGTCCGTCCTCACACGGCTCAATCCCGACCTTCCAATCGACGCGGTCGATGATGCCCAGCGTAGGTTGATCGATCCTGCGGGGGCGACGCTCGAAGCCCGTAACCGCGCCTTCCACCGCATGGTCGTCGATGGGATCACGGTGGAGTATGCCGACACCGATGGAGCGGCCCGCGGTGGACAGGTGCGCGTGATGGACTTCGATACGCCCGGGACGAACGACTGGTTGGCCGTCAACCAGTTCACGGTCGTCGAGAACAAGCACCACCGCCGAGCCGACATCGTGCTCTTCGTCAACGGCCTGCCCCTGGTAGTCATCGAGCTGAAGAATCCCGTGGACGAGAGCGCTACGATCTGGTCGGCGTTCCAGCAGTTCCAGACCTACAAGGCCGACGTCCCGTCGCTGTTCGCCTTCAACGCTGCACTGATCGTGTCCGACGGCTTGGAAGCGCGTGTCGGCACGCTGACCGCCGGCCGGGAATGGTTCAAGCCATGGCGCACGATCGCCGGTGAGGGGCTGGCCGATCCGAGTCTGCCTCAGCTTCGAGTCCTGCTTGAAGGCGTGTGCGCCCCGCGCAATCTGCTTGCGCTAGTCCGAGATTTCATCGTCTTCGAGGACGATGGCAGCGGAGCGCTGGTTAAGAAGATGGCGGGATACCACCAATTCCACGCTGTGCGGACAGCGGTTGCCGAGACCCTGCGAGCGGCAGCCTTGCAGCAGGGGCTGGCGGACCAGAGCCATCAGGCCCGCTACGAATCAGGCCGCCGCGGTGGCGAGGGCGGTGACCGACGCATCGGTGTCATCTGGCACACCCAGGGCTCGGGCAAAAGCCTGACTATGGCGTTCTACGCCGGGCGCATCGTCCGTGAGCGCGCCATGCAGAACCCCACGATTGTCGTGCTGACAGACCGCAACGACTTGGATGATCAATTGTTCACGACCTTCTCTCGCTGTGCTGACCTGCTGCGGCAGCCCCCCGTTCAGGCGGACAGCCGCAGCGACCTCCGGGCGAAACTTGCGGTCGTGTCCGGCGGGGTGGTATTCACGACGATCCAGAAGTTCTTCCCCGAGGAAAAGGGCGACCGACACCCGCTGTTGTCGGACCGGCGCAATATCGTGGTGATCGCCGATGAGGCGCACCGCAGCCAGTACGACTTCATCGACGGCTACGCCCGGCACATGCGGGATGCGCTGCCCAACGCTTCCTTCATCGGCTTTACCGGAACGCCGATCGAGCTGGCGGACGCGAACACACGGGCTGTGTTTGGCGACCACATCAGCGTCTACGACATCCAGCGGGCCGTTGAGGACGGAGCGACCGTGCCGATCTACTACGAGAGTCGCCTCGCGAAGCTGACCCTCGACGAGACCGAGAGACCCGATATCGATGCAGGATTTGAAGAAGTAACCGAAGGAGAGGAGGCTGACCGCCGAGAGAAGCTGAAGACGAAATGGGCGCAGCTGGAAGCCGTTGTTGGTGCAGAGAAGCGCGTCGCGCTCGTAGCCCGTGACATCGTAGAGCACTTCGAGAGTCGCCAGAATGCGCTGCAAGGCAAGGCGATGGTCGTCTGCATGAGTCGGCGGATCTGCATTGACCTATACCGTGAGTTGGTCCGCCTACGTCCCAAGTGGGATTGCGAGAACGACGAACTTGGTGCGCTGAAGGTCGTGATGACGGGAAAGGCATCGGACCCGCTCGAATGGCAGCCCCATATCCGCAACAAGCCACGGCGCGAAGCGCTCGCAAAACGTTTTCGGGACTCCTCCGACCCGCTCCGGATCGTGTTGGTCCGTGACATGTGGCTCACGGGCTTCGACGCCCCGAGCCTGCACACGATGTACGTGGACAAGCCGATGCGCGGCCACGGGCTAATGCAGGCCATCGCACGGGTCAACCGGGTGTTCCGGGACAAACCGGGGGGACTTGTTGTTGACTACCTGGGCTTGGCACACGAATTGAAGCGGGCGCTGGCCACCTACACCGAAAGCGGCGGCCGGGGCGAGACCGCGCTGGACCAAGACCAAGCAGTCCGCGTAATGCAGGAGAAATACGAGATCTGCTGTGGACTCTTCCACGGATTCGACCGGTCCGTATGGGCGAACGGCTCACCAGCGCAGCGCCTCCACCTGCTACCGGCGGCTCTGGAGTATGTCCTCGCACAGGTGGACGGCAAGGCGCGCTGCTTGAAGGTCGTGCAAGAGCTGTCACAGGCGTTCGCGCTGGCGGTGCCGCATCCAGAGGCAATCCGTATCCGTGACGATCTGTCCCTCTTTCAGCATGTGAGGGCTGCCCTGTTGAAGCGTGACCGCCCAGACGCGAAACCCGAGGAGGATCTGGATCATGCTGTGCGGCAGATCGTCTCTCGAGCCGTGGCCGAGGACGGGGTGCTCGATATATACGCTGCGGCCGGCCTCAGGAAACCAGATGTGTCGATCCTTTCCGAGGAATTCCTGCTTGAGGTGCGTGGCATGCGCCAGCGAAACCTTGCCGTCGAACTGCTCGCGAAGCTGTTGAAGAGCGAGTTGTCGACGAAGCGGCAGAAAAACGTGGTCCAAGCCCGCTCGTTCGCCGAAATGTTGGAGCGGACCATCCGCCGCTACCAGAACCGCGCGGTCGAGGCGGCACAGGTGATCGAGGAGTTGATCTCCTTGGCTCGCGAGCTGCGCGATGCAAGCGCCCGGGGCGAGTCGCTGGGACTCTCAGAAGACGAGCTGGCGTTTTATGACGCTCTCGGTGTCAACGACAGCGCGGTCCAAGTGCTCGGAGACGAGACGCTTCGCGACATCGCCCGAGAACTGGTCGAGACCGTGCGGAGCAATGTGACCATCGATTGGACGCTACGTGAGAATGTCCGCGCTAAGCTTCGCGTTCGCGTCAAGCGCGTGCTGCGCAACCACGGCTATCCGCCGGATAGGCAGGAGTCGGCAACCCAGACGGTGCTAGAGCAGGCCGAGGTCCTGTCAGCCGCATGGGTGGAATGACCATCCCCCGAGGCGGATCGACTGCCAGATCGGGGGTTCCGTAGACAAGAGGGCCGCTCTGGATTCCCCGCTTGCAGAGCTCGAGACCACACGGCCGGGAGAAGAGAAGTGTCCTGAACCTGAAGGGAGTGCTGTGAGGTCTTGTAGGGGTGCATGACTGCCCGCGAACCGGTCCGCAGCTTCCGCACCCGGCTGGCCAATCCGGCCATGATTGCCGGGACTCGTATCCAGACCCACGGCGGGGGAGAGTCTCTCAAGATTCTCTCGCGACCGAAGGCATTGTGGCGCAAGGAGCTCGAACTGCTCGGAATCAGCCTGATCTGCGCCCAGTAGATCTTCCGGCGCGAGCGCCTATCTTGCTGAAATGAAAAGAGAAATCAAAATCCCAGCCACTTCCCAATCGGGAAACGTTGGAATCGACGTAACCACTCACGCCTCGACACCAACCGAGGCGTGAGTAGTTACCAGCTCAATTACCTGTGATCAACGAAGCGAACTCGCCTTCGCCTACGGAGGTGGAGCAAGCCAAGGCCGTCTTGAGACGATTCGAGCAGCATGGCCGCTCAGTCTACGTGGTCCAGGGTTCGCAGGCGGACGACCGCATGGTCCAAGAGACCCTCGCCGCGTTTGAACAGGCCCTTGGCCGGACCGTCAATCGTAGTACTCAAGACCTAGGTGCGTGATCATCTGCTCCCCAGCCATCCAGCGAAGCGTGTTCTTGAGCTTCATCAGCTGGATGAAGATATCGTGTTCGGGATACAGCTGGGGCGACACCATCGGCGACTTGAAGTAGAACGACAGCCACTCCTGAATTCCTCCCAACCCCGAGCGCTGGGCCAGGTCGAGGAACAGCGCCAAGTCCAGCACCAAGGGTGCCGCCAAGATCGAGTCGCGGCAGAGGAAATTGACCTTGAGCTGCATCGGATAGCCGAGCCAGCCCTTCAGGTCGATGTTATCCCAGCCCTCTTTGTTGTCGCCGCGTGGTGGGTAGTAGTTGATCCGGACCATGTGCGAGAACTCCTCGTACAGGTCTGGGTGCTGCTCTGGCTGGAGGATCACGTCGAGTGCTCCGAGCTTGCTTTCTTCCTTGGTCTTGAACGAGTCAGGCTCCTCCAGCACGACGCCGTCCCGGTTTCCGAGAATATTTGTGGAGAACCACCCGTCGACCCCTAGCAGGCGGGCCTTCAATCCGGGCGCTATCAGCGTCTTCATGAAAGTCTGGCCGGTCTTGAAGTCCTTTCCACACACTGGCACTCGCTGCTGCTTTGCGAGTTGCTCTAGGGCAGGGAAGTCGATGGTCAGGTTCGGCGCTCCGTTGGCGAATGGAACGCCGCACTGCAGGGCGGCGTAGGCGTAGATTTGCGAAGGAGCGATGTTGGGATCGTTTGCCAGCAGGCCCGTTTCAAACGCTTCCAAGGACAGATGCACTTCAGTGGGGCGCAAGATCGTCTCGGTGGATCCGCACCAGACCATCACAGCGCGGTCGACGGCATTGTTTCGCTTGAATTCCTCGATGTCGCGAACTAGCGCTCCGGCTAGAGCCATCTTGTTGCTGCCGTGCTTGACGTGCGAGCCGCTCAGACGGGGAACGTAGTCTTGCTCGAAGACAGCCGGCATCGGGCGAACAGCCCGTAGCTCGCCTTCTGCCTCCACCAGCAGGCTAGGTTCGATGACGCAGGCCGCCTGGGCTGCCTCGTAGCAGTCCTGATCCTGAATGTCCCATCCTCCGAACACAAGCCTGTCGGTGTCATGCAGTTCCAGCAAGTCCTGAATCAGCGGATTACGCTTGTCGGTTCGCTTGCTGAGCCGGATTCGTCCCATCTGCGTCAGCGATCCGATGGGCTTGGCTAGGCCCTTGTTGATCAGTGCCGTACCGCCAATCATGGTCGTCGCCACCGCACCCAACCCAGGCAGGAGAACGCCTAGGAGGCCGCTGGCCGGTGCAATGTTCGGGGGAGCCACGCGCGAAAGAAACCGCTCGGTGAACTTGGCACCGTCGGCTCCCATCTCCCTTCGGTTGCCTTTAAGCAGCTGCTCCTGCCTGCTGTTTGCAACGAAACGTCCGTCTTCGATGCACTCGCGAAGCTCCCACAGCGGTAGCCCCAGGGCGTCCGCGATCTGTGCTGCATCGCGGAACTTCAAGTCCCGCTTGCGCTGCACTAGGCCGAGATAGAGCTGCTGGTATCCGATTCGCGTACGGCTTGCCAGCAGCTTGAGGTTAATGGAGTATGTGAAGTGATTATCCATTTGAATATAATAGTATATTAAAATTATCTAAACGATAATTTTTTCCGATTACTCGCTCGATCATCAATAATCAATATACAAATGAGCTAGTGGCCTGTCAGATAATGATTTTCGAGTAGGCGGACTTGAGCTTGCAGCGAGCTTCGGCGATCTTCATCTGCGATTCCACGCCGCGCTGGCGCGTGTTGGTGTCGACCGACCAAGCCGCGATCTCAGCCCGCAGCGCGGCGAGGCTCCGGATGCGGCGAGTGGCCAAGCTCTGGCGAGACATGGCACTGAGCTCGCACTCCGCGATGTTCAGCCAACTGCCGTGCTTCGGGGTGCAGCACAACTCGATGCGTCACATTTCGAGTTCGACCTCGAGAACGAGCGTCAGCAGATGTCCGGCAAGCGCGAGATCAAGAAAACGGACTAGGACAGTCCGCGTCCAGCTTTGAATAGCGCGACCGCGTTGGCCTCCGGCCGCGCGGCAATCTCTTTGACGGCGGACGGCATGGCGAGTGCCCGCCGCGGTTTGCCAAAATAGTGCTGTCTTGCGCGAACTGACTAGCATCGCATTGCTGCGCTGGGCTTGGCTGGGCCTTTGCACCGTCGGGGCGGCCTTGGCGAGCGGCCCCAACATGGTCGTGATCCTTGCCGACGACCTCGGCTTCGGAGATGTGGCCTATCTCAATGCGCAGTCGCGGATCCCCACCCCCAACTTGGATAGCTTGGCCGGTCAGGGCATGGCATTCGTCGATGCCCACACGCCGTCCGGAGTCTGCACCCCGACTCGCTACGGCTTGGTCACGGGTCGGTATGCATGGCGCACGCGGCTGAAGCGGGGCGTATTGAACGGCTACGGCGAGCCCTTGCTTGCGCCGGACCGGGAGACGATCGGCACATTCCTCCAAGCGAGGGGCTATCGCACGGCTATCGTCGGCAAGTGGCACTTGGGCCTGGGGTTTGCCAAGGATGCGGCCGGCGAGTTCGATTTCAACGGGCCGATCGATGATGGCCCGCACACGCACGGCTTCGACGACTCGTTCATCATTCCTGCCTCGCTCGACTTCCCGCCTTATGTCTATATTCGGGACGGCAAGATCACAGGCCTGCCTTTGGGCAGCCAGCCGGGCCTGACGTTCCCCCGCTTCATGCGAGCCGGCGAGCTCGCCAAGGACCTCGATCCGGTTGGCGTGCTGGATCGGCAGGTGAAGGAGTCCGCAGACTTCATCCGGCGCCAGGTCCGTCAGGAGCGCAAGTTCCTGCTGTACGTGCCGTTGACGGCGCCCCACAAGCCCGTCTGGCCGGACAAGCGGTTCGTCGGCAAGACCGATCTTGGCCCGTACGGGGACTTCATCGTGCACGTCGATACGGCGCTCGGCGGCATCGTCAAGGCGATTGACGACGCCGGAATCAGCGACGAGACGCTCGTGATCTTCACGTCCGACAACGGCTCGTTCATGCACCGCTTGGACGGAATCTCGGAAGAGGACCACACCGATGACGAGACCATCCAGGCGTTCCGGTCGCTGAACCACACGTCCAACTATGTCTTTCGCGGCACCAAGGCGGATATTTGGGAAGCCGGCCATCGGGTGCCCTTTTTCGTGCGCTGGCCTGGCACGGTCGAGCCGGGCTCGATCCAAGCTCGCACCGTATGTATCACGGACCTCTTCGCGACCGTGGCTGAAATCGTCGGCGCGGACTTGCCCGAAGATGTCGCGGAAGACAGCTTCAGCCTGCTGCCGCTGTTGCAGGGCAAGGAATGGGCCGAGCCCCGAGCGCCCGTGATCCACCACTCCGGCGGCGGCATGTTCGCGATCCGCGACGGCCGCTGGAAGCTGGTGGCGGGGAATGGATCGGGGGGCAGGGAAAAGCCGGCGGGCAAGCCGTTCGAGCGTCCCTACCAGCTGTTCGACCTCGAGATCGATCCATCCGAGAAACGCAACGTTTACGACGAGCACCCGATCGTCGCGATGCGCCTAGAACAGGCTCTGGAGAGGATCCGGGCTCTCGGGCGCAGTCGCTAGCCGGACTCCACGACGGGCCGAGTCATGTTTGTTGCGCGACCTGTCGTAATCGCGGAGTCATTGCCTGTCTAGGCCCGGCCCTTAACCTGTTCTTGGTCGTGCAAGCAGCCTGCTGCCGGTCGGTGTCCAGCAAGTCGAAGTTCTGGAACGGGGTGGGCCCGCTGGCGCGAATCTCCGCTCCAGCAGACAGCCCCAGTTGCGATCGCAGTTCCAGCTGTCGCTCCCGCCTTCCCGCTAGGAGGGAGCTCTACCGCATCTTGAGCGGCACTCGTTGCGGGGCTACCCAGCCGGCCAAGATTCCGGCACCTAGGATCCTCGCCGAAATCACTTCGTCGCTCAGGCGAGATCGCCGACGACCAGACACCGTCCGTGCGGGCCAGAAGCGGCTCGCTCACAGGAGAGCCTGAGCGTTGCCTGTGTCACTTCGGGCGCGTTACTTGCGGACCCCGTGGCGATGCATTCGGATCGAATCGCGCGCAGTACACCCGTTCCAGACTGAGCACCGGTGATCGCTTGGTTCCCGCTCGATCACTGTCTAGGGATCGGTCTTGTCGGCAACCCGGATAGCGTCGCGGCATCCGAGCGAACCGAAGGCGCAGGCTTCGGGTTGTGAAAGGAGAAGTGGCCGTATAGCAGAGGGATGCCACAGTCGATTGGGAGCGCAGCGACAGCGGTTGCCGCGTTGGTCGCGATCGCGGCGCTGATCGTGAGCATCTGGGCGGGCCGACGTGTCGCCCGCAAGCGGGAGTTTGAACTACTCTTGGAACGGATCGACCGGGAAGCGGCCAAGCGCGGAGATGCGATCTGAGCAATGATGGGCCGCAGCGACAGAAAGTTCGAGGCCCTACAGAGGCAGAGGACGATCTGTATAGGCAGTCGGCAGAAATCACAACGAGAGTGGCGCACACCGAGGCCGTCCGAGAGACGGCGGCGGAGGCTGCGACCGGTCAGGGCGAGGCGGTTGCCGCACAGAGGGTCCAAGTGCGGTCCCATCCCTTCGTCGGGTCATTGTTCCAACCAGCGGGAGCCGAATGCCTGTCCGAGCGAATCCGCAGGAGCGCATAATGCCGCCTTGCAACACAAGGTGTGCTGCCCGAGCACCGCGCCTCGCCCAAGAGGATGGATCGGGCTCAGGAGGCAATCTTCCCGGCGCTCGTTGGCAGTCACGTCCCGCCACGCGATCCCGCGTCCCGATCGGCTAGAACCTGAACGTCAAGGACGCCTGCATAATGCGCGGGGCACGCGCGTTGATAATCAGGCCTCCTTGGATCGAGTCGAACTGCGCGGCTAGGCCGCTGACATTGCCGAGGCGCGTGAAGTTCGGGGCGTTGAATGCGTCGAGGCGGATCTGAAGGCGTCGCCGCCCCTCGAACTGGAAGTTCTTCTGCAGACTGACGTTGAGGTTGAACTCCCCCGGCATGTCGAGAATGTTGCGGCCCGAATTACCAATCTGGAACGGCGAGAACCCATACGCGCTCTCGACGCACTCGACACCGTTGCGGTTTTCCGTTCCGATACACGGCACCCGTTCGAAGGCTGTCAGATCGTACCAGGGGAAGTCGACCCCCTTCATTCCCGGCAACGCGTCCGAAGCCAGGTATCCGTGACCGACCCGGTTGGGTCGCTGCGACTCGCCCGCGTTGAGGTCTACGTTCGCTGTCCGCACGGTGAAGGGCTGCCCGGAATACGTTCTCAGCGTTGTGGATAGCTGCCACCCGCCGACGATGGCCTGTGCCGGACCCCGTAGGCCGGGCAGGAACCGCCGCCCTTTGCCGATCGGCACTTGGTAGCGAGTGGCGACTGTGACGCTGTGACGCTGGTCGAAGTTCGACCGGCCGCGGTCCAGCTTCAGGTTGAACGTGTCGGCCGCGCCTGCTCCGCCGGTGCCAAAGTTGTCGATTGCGGACGAGGCATCGTCAATGGATTTGCCGAAGGTGTAGTTGATGCGGTAGAAGAGCCCGCTGCGGCTTCGGCGACGGAGCGACAGCTGCATCGCGTGATACGTTGAGTTCGAGCCGAAGGAGGTGTACTGGAGGTTGTTGAAATCCTCGATGGGCCTAGGGAAGACCAGCGTGCCGTTGGCAGACTCGGTCGCTTGGTCCGGGTCCCGGATCGGCTGGTTCAGGTTGTAGCGTCGCTGCAGGTGGGTGCCCTTGGATCCGACATACCCGACTTCCAGTGCCTGTCCGTTCCCGAGGTCCCGCTCGATCGTCAGGTTCCATTGCTGCATGTAGGCCGTCGGAGGGTCCGGATCGAAACCATTGACGTTCTGGATTCCAGATCCACCACTGCGTGCCCGACCTTCTGGGAAGGGGTTCTGCAGCGTCGGCGGCGGTGCGCCGGATCGCCCCGTTGAGTTGAACGTCTGGTTGAACGTGAACGGAAATGTCCCTGCCAGCTGGCTACGCACTGGGCCCAACAGGTAGCCTTGGTAGAAGATCCCGTACCCTCCGCGGAACACTGTCCGGTTGCCTGCCAAGGGACGCCAGGCGAATCCCATGCGCGGCGCGATGTTGTTGTAGTCGATGTCGATGAGACGGCGGGTCATGCCGACCTCGCTGGCTAGCACTGTTCGGTCCTCGAGCCCGTGCTCTGCGAGAACTTGGTCTAGGTCGGGCAGGCTCTTGTCGCCCGCCAGCACGACCTTGTTGAGCTCCGGCAGGTACGTGGAGAGACGGTCGCCCAAGTCGTAGGGGGGCAACTCAAGTTCGTAGCGGACGCCTAGGTTCAAGGTCAGGTTGCGCGCCACCTTCCAGTCATCGTTGATGAACATCCCGACACCCTCGGCGCGCAATTCGTTGAATGTGGTTTGGACACGACGGTTGACGGATTGGAGGCGTCCCAGCAGCAGGTCGCCCACCGAATGGCGCGTAAACCTCCTGCCGAACCGGAAGTTGCCGCGAACGTTGTTGTACTGCGGCTGGTCGTACAACGTCCGCGAGTAGTCGAAGCCAGCCTTGATTGTGTGGGTTTGCCGCACCCAGGAGATCTTGCCCGTCCCCTGCACGTCCCAGACAGCTTGCTCGCGCGGCGTGTTCGCTCCCTGACCTAGCGGCCAGTAGCCCTGCACCGTCACGCGCGGCAGGCCCTTCAGCGCCGGATCGAGGTCCTCCGGCACCGGCAGTCCGAGAGTGGCCGGGTCGAAGTCAGCCGCGATCGAGTTGGCATAGTTTGAACGTCGGCTGAAACCGCCCGTGAACTCCATCACCAGCGTCGCCGAGAACGTATGCGTATGCCGTAACGAGACTAGCTCCCGACGGTTCCGGGTCTGGTCCCCCCAGATCGCCAACGCGCTTCCCGCGAAAGGGTTTTCAAGGTTGTTGTACCGCTTCTGGTAGCTGGCTGCGAACGTGTCGCGGGGAGAGAAGTTGTGATCGAACTTGAACACGGTCTGGTACCACTCGTCGTCATCCGTCGCCGTCGAGATGCTGTTCAGGCGGATGTGGTCGCGGTTTGGAAGCGGGTAGAAGTCGACCAGCCCGACCGCGGCCGGATCGATTTGCGACGCTGGAATCAGGTTGTTCGGAAAGCAGCCCGCTTGGGAGCGTCGGTTGCAAGCCCCTCTCTGATCGGGGTTGTTTAGGTATACGGGCGGCGGCACTCCACCAACTAGGGCGCGGGCTAGGTCGAGAGACTGCGAGAAGTCGCCTGTGCGCTCAAGCGCGCTCGGCACGGTCCCCAGCCGGGTCCGGGCGATCGACTGGTAGCGGCCCTCGAAGCTGGCTAGGAAAAAGCTCTTGTTGCGCACGAGAGGCCCTCCGATCGTGCCTCCGTATTGGTGTCGGCGCAGCCGTAGCCGCTCTTGGTCGAAGAACCCTCGCGCGTCGAAGAACTCGTTGCGAAGATACTCGAAAACCGAGCCGTGGATCTCATTAGTACCCGACCGCATCGTGATCCCGATGATGCCGCCGGAGAATCCTCCGAATTCGGCCGAGAAACCGGATGTCTCGACGCGGAATTCCTCAACTGCGTCCAACGGAGGCCGCACTTGTGCGCCGCCGCCGATGGGATTGCGGTTGCTCACCCCATCCACGTAGAAGTTTGTCTGATCGCCCCGAGCCCCATTGATCGAGGCAAAGGAGCCCTGTCCGCGGCCTCTCGGCATCACGCCCGGGACGAGGAAAGCGAGGTCGGTGAAATCTCGCCCGGGCAGGGGGAGGTCTTGGATTTCCTCGAACACGATCACATCGCCCTTGACCGCGCCGCGCTCCAAGTTGATCGTGGGTGTGGCGGAGGTCACCGTCACCGATTCGGTCACCGCCCCGATCTCGAGCGCAAAGTCTAGGCGGAGGTTCTGGCCAGTCTCGAGCTCTAGATTCGTCTGGATGAACCGGCGGAATCCGTCCGCGTGCGTTTCCAACTCATAGCTTCCAGGCATCAGGCTGACCAGTGTGTAATAGCCCGCCCCGTTCGTCTGGACCTTCGTCTCCACGCCGGTCTCGACGTTAGTGAGCCTGACGCTCGCAGCCGGAATCACGGCCTCCGCCGAATCCGTGACTACGCCTGTGATGGTGGCCAAACTGGACTGCCCCTTGGCCGGGGGACCGACGGCGAGCGCCAGCACGATTGCAATTACTGGACCGCCAAACTGCCTCATGGTTCCACACCTCCATGCATGTCCAAGCACATTGTTCTTTGAGCGGCTGGGGATGCATCTGGAGCAAGCAACCCAGCTTTGTCAATCTTAATCGATGAATTGCGTGATGTAAAGTAAGAGCCGCTGCCGATGAGAGTGGTGCCTCTGTGTCTACTGCTCGCGGATCATTCAGAAATGAGCTCGAGGAGTAGGATCGTTTCATTTCATGGTAGTGCGGTGAGCTTGAACGGAACTCTTGAAGAGGTTCCAAACCTTTGTTCTTTCATTGTTTTGGTCCTACTGAGGTTTGGCTCGGTGGTGCCGTTCCACGCGATTCCCGGCATTCGAATCCGTGCCCGACCCGCTCTCTCTAACATGATGAATTGCGGAAAATTTGGCCGCACAGCTTGCAAAGCACCACACAGTGCTTGTAAACTGCATGATGATCGTGATCAATCAGAATCGCACCGTTCGGCGCCTTGGACCTCTGGCTCGTCGAGCATGTGACGGAGAGGCAGAACACACGTCAGTTCCCTCGCAGCCTTGCCCGGTTTTTAGCCCGGAACTGGCGGCTACGGTCCATGGTCCGCTATGCTGGCTGGGGTGCTGGGCTCTGGAGACCGGCTGATCGCACGGTAGTTGAACACAGGAGGCATGATGTCGCGCTTCTACGACAGGGGTATCGCTCGATGTGGCTTTGCCGCTGTCTTCTCAATGGCCCTATGCGGAATCGGGGCGGCCGCTTCCGGGGCGACCCCAGCCGAGACGTATCCAGATCACGGAGCCTGCGACTATTTCGGACCCACGAATGGTATTCGCCTCCACACGAGGGCGGATGACTACCGCGCAATGGAAAGGCGTGCGCAGATCCAGCGATGGGTAGTGGATCGCCTCCCAGCAGCTAGGTCGCAGAGAGTCCCCTTCACGCCAAGTCGGAGCAGTACAGCGATTCCTGCCGGTGCGTGTTCCGGAATAGACGAATGCATCCAGAGTGTGGCCGCTACGGCTGGGATTCCATTCGCTTCGCTGGTATCGGACGAGGAATTCCTGCGCCGGGCCCGCCTCGACCTGACGGGTCGGATTCCAACCCCGAAGGAAGTCATCGACTTCGTTTCCGACCCCGCTGTGGACAAGAGAGCCAATCTGGTAGACAGGTTGCTGCAGACGCCGGAATGGGCCGATCGATGGACCATGTTCTTCGCGGAACTGTTGCAGAACACGTACAGGACTGCGATGTTCCAGCGTTACGAGCAAGGTCGCGACGCGTTCCATCTCTACCTGCTGGAATCCATGCAGCAGAACAAGCCCTACGACCAAATGGTACGGGAGATCCTCGCCGCCGAAGGCGTGACCGACGGCCGCGACCATCCCGAGAGCTATGCGGGTGACGTCGACTTCTTCCTAACGAACTATCGGAACTACGACATCAATCCGGTTGGCCCGTCGCCAGTCTCGTATGTGGCCGGGGGCTACACAAGAGGCGGGCCGAGGGAAGACACCTATGACTCCCTAGCGTCGATGGTGTCTCGGCACTTCTTGGGGGTCTCCGCCATGGAATGTGTCCTCTGCCATGATGGCGCGGGCCACCTCGATTCCCTTAGCGTGTGGGGGACGAGGGCATTGCGACTGGAAGGCTGGAATCTGGCCGCGTTTTTCTCCCGGATGTCGGGTCCCAACAAAATGAAGAAGGCGCTCCGTGCGAAGAAAAAGAACGGACAACCGTATAACGTGCAGTACTACATCGTTCGAGACCTGCCGGAGGGCACCCAAGGCGAGGACGAGGAAACTGGCTACTATCGAGCCCAATCGCAGGGTGGGAACCGGCCGGACCGCCTTCATCCCGAGAAGTACGTAGCCGCGCGCTATCCGTTCCAGAGCGAGGTCACGGACGACCCGAATCTCCGGCTGCGCGAGCAGCTCGGCCACCACCTCACATCCGACCCGCAATTTGCCCGGGCGGCGGTCAACTACATCTGGGCGGAGTTCTTCACTAGGGGTATAGTGGAGCCGCCCGACGAGTTCGATCCAGATCGATTGCTGACGGGCGAAACGCTGCCGGAGGGCTGGGATGTTCAGCCGTCCCATCCCAGCCTTTTGGATTGGCTCGGCAGGGGATTTCGCGACTCTGGTTTCGACCTCAAGTGGCTCATGCGTCAGATCGCGACCTCGCAGACATACCAGCTGTCGTCACGGTACGAGGGGCTCTACAGCCCTAGCTACGACCGGTATTTCGTTCGGCATGCGGTTGAACCGCTCACGTCAGAACAGGTTCTTGACGCGATCACGATTGCCACGGGCGTGCCCGGCCAGTACAGGGTGTCCAAATTCCTTCAGGACGTGAGTTACGCCATGCAACTCCCGGATGTGAAGCAAATGCCGAAGGTAGAGACCGAGGCCGGAGATCCTTCCGGCGCTACGCAACTGCTGGATGCGTTCAATCGCGGCAACCGAGACGACGTTCCGAGATCGCGGACCGTCAACCCGCTGCAAGCACTGAACCTGATGAACAATCCGTTCGTACTCGGACGAATCAGCGCCGAACGGCCGCAAGGGACGCTCCAGGACGCACTGGACTCGCCTAATGACAGTTTGGTGACCTTGCTGTACCTGAGTGTGCTGAATCGGTTTCCGACGGAGGGCGAGAGGCAGGTCGCCATGGCTTCTCTTCTGCAGGGCGACCGGGGCCAGAGGGCGTCCCAGCTCATGTGGGCTCTGTTCAACAAGACGGATTTCTTCTTCAACTACTAGCGAGGGAGTCGGACCATGACTGAGAGAGAGCGCTTCGAGAAGCTTACATCGAGATGGCAGCCTGAACACCCGGGCTTTTACGAGCGTCCGCACCTCAGCAGGCGCCATTTTTTCCGCACCGCGACGGCCGGCGTTGGAGGGTTCTGGCTGGCCGGTCCGAGCGCGGCGGCCACAGGAGAAGCCACCACAGAGGGATCGGTTCGGCCGAAGGGCACGGCCAAGAACGTGATTCTCGTCTTTCTGCGTGGCGGGCCGAGCCACGTCGACACTTTCGACTTCAAAGAAGTGCCGGGCGTGACCCCTAAGGACTTTAAGCCAGAGCAGTTCAATGGCGTGACGCTTCCGGTCGGCCTGCTTGGTAGGACCTCCCAGTTGCTCGACAAGATTGCCATCATTCGTTCGGGCGTGGCTTGGGCTCGGGCCCACCCGCTGGCGCAAATCTGGATGCAGATCGGCAGGGATCCGACTACACAGTCGGGCCGGCTCGCTCCGAACGTTGGTAGCGTCGTTGCACTGGAAAAGGAGCCGGAGCGATTGCAGCACCAGGCTTTCCCCACATTCATTGCGCTGCAGCCCGGCAAGCTCAGACGTTCAGGGATGCTGCCAGACCAGTACTCCCCTCTCGAAATCACGCCAGCGCCAGACGGCTTGGCGGCGGCCACCCACCCCGGCGGCCTCTCCGAATTCAAGAGCCGGTGGGAGTTGATGCAAGCGCTGGACGCTGGCCTGAGTGGTCCGGCGGCGCCATTCGGCGACCTTGCAGTGGGGCGAGCCGCTGCCTACGGTGTGGCGCGCAACCTCACGCTCAGCCCCAACGTCGCTCAAGCGTTCCAGTTCACGGAGGAAGATTCGGAGCGCTACGGTGGCACAGCAGCGGGAAACGCATACCTATTGGCGAAGAACATCATCGAACAGGACCAAGGAACACGCTTCATTCATGTGGAGCACAACGGCTGGGACCAGCACGGCGGCATCTACGGCAAATACGAACTGTACCGGACGGCACGGGAGGAGTTTGACCCGGCATTCTCGGCACTAATCTCTGACTTGGACGCATTAGGAAAGCTGGATGAGACCTTGGTGGTGGTGTGCGGCGAATTCGGGCGCACTCCTGGGCAGCTTTCTGCCAAACGGAATGGGCGCGATCATTATCTGCAAATGTTCTTCGTTCTTGCCGGCGGCGGGATCAGAGGGGGTACCGTGATCGGCGAGACGAACGACTTCGGCCCCCGGCCGGGTGCCTTCACCACCGAGCCAGGCTGGCACCGCAACCGTGACATCCGCCCGGAGGACATCGAGGCCACGATATACTCAGCTCTCGGGATCGACTGGACAACCGTGCGATACGACGAGTTGGGACGACCGTTCCGCTACGTCCCTTTGTCTGACCACGACGTCTATTCTCCGGTTGACGAGCTATGGCCTGGGGTCAGGGCATGATTCGGATCAGCTCCCGGGCGGCGGGCAGCTTGTTCGCTAAAGCTGTGCAGAGCTAGGCGGATGTTACCGCAAGTCTCGAGAAGGGAAGTCCTAGCGCAAGCGGCTTGTGTCTCGTCCCTCCCGAGATGCACTCTCAGCGCGGCGAGCGAACGCCCGAACGTGGTCATGATCCTCACTGACCAGCAGGCCGCTAGCGCGATGGGTTGCGCCGGAAACCCGCATGTGCACACGCCAGCGATTGACAGCATCGCCGCCAGTGGTGTGCGTTTCACGCGCAGCTACGTGACGCAACCACTTTGCCTGCCCTGCCGGGCCAGCATTCAGACGGGCCGGTTCCCGCACGAGATCGGGACATCGACGAACGGATCGCGGCTCGAAAGCGGCCATCCGATGCTCGGCAGGCTGCTGGCGGAGGGCGGTTACGCCACGGCGTACTTCGGAAAGTGGCATGTCGGCGTTCCGCTCCAAGAGCCGGCCACTGGGTACGCACTTACGTCGGAAAAAAGAAGTGATGTCGAGATCGTTCGGATGGCCTCGGAGTTCCTCGCCAAGCCTCCTAGACAACCGTTCTTTGCAACGATATCGTTGCGCAACCCACACGATGTCTGCGAGCTTGCCCGGCGCGAGCGATTGCCGCAGGGTCCGATACCGGAGGCCCCCAATGATCCGTCGGAGCTTCCCCCGCTGCCGGAGAACTTCGCCCTACCCCAGAACGAACCCTCGGCGATCCGGGACGTTCAGCGCAAGCACCGAGACTTCCTCCATCCTACCCACGACTGGAGCGATCTGGAGTGGCGGCAGTATCTGTGGGGATACTATCGTTTGGTCGAAAAGGCCGACCGAGGGGTCGGTGCCCTGCTAGACGCACTAAGCGACTCCGGCAACGCGAATAACACGATGCTGATCTTCACCAGCGATCATGGCGAGGGGATTGCGAGTCACCGCTGGAACCAGAAACAGGTCCTGTACGACCAAGCCGCACGAGTTCCTCTGCTCGTCGCCCACCCCCGAGCAAGCAGGCGCGGAGCGACCTGCGACGCACTCGTTTCTACTGGCATCGACCTAATGCCCACGATTCTGGGCGCCGCCGCGATTGACAGTCGGCTAGGGAGCCGCTACGGACGCTCCTTGGAGGCCCTGTCCATTGATCCGTCCGATGTCTCGGGTCGCAGCCGCAGGTTTGTGGTTGCCGAGACGACTTTCGGCAGGGGGAGGGACTACGGCCCTTCCGGCAGGATGGTCCGCACCGAGCGCTTCAAATATGTCATATACAGTTCCGGCACTAGGCGCGAACAGTTGTTCAACATGCAGGACGATCCTGGGGAGACCCGCAACCTAGCCGTCGACTCAGCCTTTGGCTCAGTGCTCGCATCCCATCGCGAGATCCTGCGGGAATGGGCGGCGGAAACGGATGATCGTTTCTCGATGCCGAGCGCATAGGGTTTCCGCGCGGATCGCTTTTGAAGGCGACCCCGGCGGCAAACGATCGGAACGCTTCCTTCGTCGTGGTGTGTCAAACAGCGGAGTCCGACCCAAAATCTCAGCGGTTTCCTTCGTGCTGCTGGAACTATCTGACGCAAGCTGAAGCGCCGGGCGTGTCAATCTAGCCGGGCGGTGGCGCACAAGCTGCCGCGCCTGATCGTGGCGGCGTTGCGCGACAAGCGACCCTACATCGGTTCGGGCATTGACTATGACCACCGATTTTCATTTCCGATTAGACCCTAATTTCGAGTCGCACAATCAGGCATCAGAATGTCAAATTCGAGCGCAAAACCTGTAGATTGAGTTATTTGGAATCTCTCTGAGCCTCGGGCTCCCTAGCTGCGGTTTGGTCTTCCCTTGGCTGGAGCGGTATCCCAGCCCGACTCAAAACAGGCCGACAGATGTGCCACTGGGACGTGATTCGGCTGCAAGTCCTTGACATCACGGGCTTTCTGCCACTTTGCCCGACCGCCTAGGATCTGCATTACACACCGTGACTGATTTGTTTCAGTATCGATCACTAGTGTCGCGTTGAGGCCCCGGTCAATTGCTTATAACCCATTATAATTCAATGCCTTACGGGAGGTTTTCGGGTGTTAGAGACTTGAGCCCGCAAGCTCCAGTGGATGCGTTGTTCCCACATCCCTCACTCATGTCGA
>JAJDTX010000071.1 GCA_022826925.1 Bryobacterales bacterium | reverse complement strand
CGGACCCGGACCTCGCCTAACGGGATGTGCTGCGGTCCCACTCTGCGAGTTATCGCACAACCACCGCGCGTTTGTCCAGCCCCTCTCCTAACTCCTTATGCAATCCGCCCCTCGCTATCTGACATTGAAAAGCCCTGGGCGTCTGCCGGCTCGCGCTGGGACCGCCCCTGCCCAAGTGCTAGAATGGCCATTCGCCGCGAGCGGTCAACGCGCGCGGGCCGTTATGCTTCCTGGCTTCCTCTTTTCTGAAACCACCGTGCAAGAGAGCGGCTCCGGAGAGCCGGTCGAGATCGCTTCGGGCGGCCGGGCGCTGCTTTCGCTGGGCATCACCGAAATCGTCGAGCAGCAGAGCCTCGACGTTTGCGTGCGGGGCTCCGTCGATGGCGAGGAGTGGATCGAGGAGCCGCTGCGCGCGTTCCCCCAGAAGTTCTACGCCGGAGTCTGGCAGTTGCTCTTCGACTTGGACGCCAACCCGGACGTGCGCTTCCTCAGGGTTGACTACAAGGTGGCGCGCTGGGGCGTGGGCTCGCAGGTTGCGAAGTTCAAGTTTTACGTCTTCGCCGAGCCGTTCGGCGGCTGAACGCCGCCGCTTCCGGGTTACGCGCGACCCCTGCGGCTAAGGACAGCTTCTCTCGCCTCGTCCTTTTCGATCGCCTTGCGCTTCTCGTCGCGCTTGTCGTAGAGCTGCTTGCTCTTGGCGAGGGCGATCTCGCACTTGATGCGCCCGTTCGACGCGTACACCTTGGTCGGGATCAGCGTTAGCCCCTTCTGCTGGACCTTGGCCGCCAGCCGGTCGATCTCCCTGCGGTGCAGCAGCAGCTTGCGCATGCGCACGGGCTCGGCGTTGCCGACCGTGGCGTGAGTGTACGCGCTGATATGGGCGTTATGCAGCCAGATCTCGCCGTTGCGCACGCTCGCATACGCGTCGGCGAGCTGGATCTTGCCGGCACGACACGACTTGACCTCGGCGCCGGTGAGCACCATGCCGCTCTCGAAGGTCTCTTGGAGCGTGAATAGCCGGCGCGCCCGGCGGTTTTCCGCGAACACATTGCTGCCCGATCGCTTCGGCTTGGACATTCCACGTTACGGCCCGTCGCATCGTCATTACTTCAGAGCGGCCTGACGATGCGCACCCGGACCCTATACTCCAGCATGCCACCAATGCGCCCCGGGCGCTTTGGCGCGGTGGCGCTGGTGCTTGTCTCGCTCGTGGCGGTCGACGCGGCAGCGGCAGCCTCCCGCAAGGCAAGGGGCCTGTATAGCCGGGGCGTCGCGGCGGAGGCGGCTGGCGATTTCGACAAGGCGTTGGAAATGTACAGCTTGGCCAGCCAGGAGTCGCCGCGCGATAGCCGCTTCACGCTGGCCGAGCGCCGGATGCGCTTCGTGGCCGGGCAGGCTCATGTGAGCGTGGGCCTGGACTTGCGCCAGCAGGGACTGCTCGAGGAGGCACTGACCGAGTTCGAGCGGGCGTTCGCAATTGATCCCGCATCCAGCATTGCCGCGCAAGAGCGGCGCAGGACCATCGAACTGATCGAGAGGCGCGATGCTCCTGCAGGGGAGGCGTTCCCGGCGGTGCAGCAGAGCGCGCTCGAAGAGGCCCGATTCGAACGGGCGCAAATGGTGGGGTCGATCACCGAGCCCGCCGATCTGGTGCCGCTGTCCACCGAGCCGATCAACCTGATGCTGAAAGAGCAATCGAAGATCGTCTTCGAGACCATCGGCAAGCTCGCCGGGATCAACGTGCTGTTCGATCCCGACTTCTCCGACAGCGAAGTGGAGATCGAGATTCGCAATGCCACCCTGCCGGAGGCTCTGGACTACGTCGGCCTGCTCGCGAAGGCGTTCTGGAAGCCTGTCACGCACAACACGGTGATGGTGGCCAACGACAACCCCAACAAGCGGCGGGAATTCGAAGACGAGGTGATCAAGACGGTCTACCTGACGAACCTCTCGACCCAGCAGGACCTCGCCGAGGTGACGACCGCGATCCGCGGAGTGACCGATCTGCGACGGCTGTTCACGGTGGCCTCCATGAACGCCATGGTGATTCGCGGCAGCCGTTCCAAGGTCGCCATCGCCGAGAAGATCGTCCACGACATGGACAAGCCCAAGCCCGAGGTGGTTGTTGACGTGCTGGTGCTGGAGACGAGCAAGTCCACGAAGCGCACGCTCGGCCTCGCGCCGACCTCGCCCGGCGGCAAGGGCTTGCAGTTCCCGATCGGCTACACGGGCGCCGACGCTGGCGGGATCGCGCTGAATCGCTTCGGCGATGTCGGCGTGGGAAGTTGGTCGACCGTCTTGCCCGGCTTCCAACTCACGGCGTTATTCAGCAATTCGCAAACGGAGTTGTTGCAGTCACCAAGAGTGCGCACCGCTGACAACCACCAGGCAGACCTGCGCATCGGCGACCGCATACCGATCGCCACCGGCAGCTTTCAGCCCGGGGTCGGCGGCGTGGGCATCAATCCGTTGGTGAACACCCAGTTCACCTACACCGACGTCGGCGTGAACGTCTCGCTGACTCCCAAGATCCACGCGAACCGCGAGGTCTCGATGCATGTCGAAGTCGAGATTTCCAACGTGCGCGATTTCGTCGACATCGGCGGAATCTCGCAGCCCGTCATCGGCCAGCGCACGATCCAGCATGACATCCGCGTGCAGGAGGGCGAGGCCAGCGTCATCGGCGGCCTGAACCAGTCACAGATCTTCACGACCAGGGCTGGCGTGCCGTTCCTCGCCGAGATTCCCGTGATTGGCAAGCTCTTCAGCGACGAGGACGTGCAGCGTTCAGAGAGCGAGATCCTGCTGGTTCTGATTCCCCATATCGTGCGGATGCCGGGCATCGAACAGAGCAACTTGCGGGCGATCGCGTCCGGCACGGACCAAAAGTTCGAGTTGCGCTACGAGCAGCAGGGCAACGGCCAGCCGGCGCTGGGAGTTGGGCCCGGCGATCCTGCCGCAGTTCCCTCCGAGCAAGCGCCGCCACCCGACCCTGCGGCTACACCCCAACCCGAACCAGAGGCGGCGGAGCCGCAGCCAAGTGACGACGCCACGCCGTCCACGCCCGCGACAGACACGCCCCAGCCTCAACCTGATCGCCCCGAAGATCCCGATGCCGCCGAGGTGCCGGCCCCCCAAGGTCCGCGGCTGAGCTTGGAGCCGGAAATGGCAGTGATTCCGGTCGACCAGCGGGCCACCCTCTCTGTGGTGGTCGGCGATGCCGTCGAACTGGCCAGCATGCCCCTGCGCATTCAATACGATCGGGAGAAGTTGCGCCTGGTCGGGATCGAAAGAGGGCCGTTTCTTGCCGGCGATGACGCCAGCGACATCATTTTCTCGCGCAGCATCAGGCACGCCAACGGGCTGGCGGCTGTCAATATCTCGCGCTTTCCCGGGGCGGGCGGCGCCGATGGCGAAGGGGTGCTCGTCACGCTGACGTTCGAAGGTCTCGCACCCGGCGCGGCACAGCTCCGGGTGACCGCGAACGCGCCTCGCGACGCATCGAACCGCACCTTGGATGTGCAGCCGCTGGAAACCGAGATCTCAGTCGAGTAGGGGGCTATGCGCGCGCAGCGAAGGACCGGGCGCTGGACGCGACGAGTGGCGCGGCAACTTGCGCCAAGCTCGGGCGAGACCGGCCTAACCTTGATCGAGCTGATCGTGGCGTTCAGCCTGATGCTGATCCTCTCCACGATGGCCGTGCCCGTGGCGCGGGTCAAGGTGCAGAGGGAAAAGGAGCGCCGCCTGCGCTCGGCGCTGACCGAAATCCGAGTGGCTATCGACCGCTACAAGGACATGGCCGACAAAGGCAGGCTGGGCCAGCTAGACCCCAACAACCATGGCTATCCCACGAGCTTGGAAGAACTCGTCGAAGGCGTCGAAGTCGGCCCGATGTCGGGCGGACTGCCGACAGGCGGCATGGGCCAGGGCATGCCCGGCATCGGCCTGGAACCCTCGCGTTCACTCGGGAGCCGTCCGAATCCGATGGGCGGAATCGGATCGCGGGGCCCGACCGGATCCCAGATCGGTGGCGGGGCGTTCGGCAGTGGCGGGGCGTTTGGCAGCGGCCGTTCCCAACAGGGCGAATTTGGCGGCATGTCCGAGGATCCGCTGGCACGGGACGACGACGAGCCGCAGGCCATCCGTTTCTTGCGCTCGATTCCGGTGGACCCGATGACTGGGAGGAGCGAGTGGGGGCTGCTCTCGGTATCGGACGATCCGCTAGCGAGGAGTTGGAGCGGCCGCAACGTGTTTGACGTCTACTCGCTGAGCCAGGGCATCTCGCTCGACGGCACGAGGTACAGCGAATGGTAGGCCGCGCGCTGGCTCGTCCCGCCGAGGCTCGTGCGGGCTTCACGCTTCTCGAGATGATGGTCGTGCTGACGATCATCGTCACGATCGTGTCGATCGCCGTTCCCTTCTACTCGTCGGCAATCGTCAGGGCGCGGGAAAGCGTGCTTCGCTCGAACCTGCTCACGATCCGGTCCGTGATTGACCAGTACACGTACGACAAGGAGATGCCGCCCCAATCACTCTCGGACTTGGTTGACGAGGGCTATCTGCGCGAGATTCCGATCGATCCCATCACCAATTCTCGCGACACCTGGGAGCTGATCAACGAGACCGGCCCGACCGGCGAGTCCGGCCTGTTCGACGTGCGCAGCGGTTCGGACAAGACGTCGCTGGCGGGCACGCCCTACAACGAGTGGTAGCGGGCGCACCGAGCCGAGCACGGCCGCAGAATCCCCCGGGCAGGCCGTTTGTACAATGAGCCATGCGGAGGCGGAAATGAGTCAATTCGTCAAGGGCATGCTGGTCGGCATCGCACTCGCAGTCGCGGCGGGCCTGAGCTTTGTCGTCCTGCTGGCTCTGGTGATCTCCCAGAGCGACTCCACCGAGATCGGGCCGGATTCGGCTGTCGTGGTATCGCTCAGCGGGGACATCCCTGAGTACATCGACTGGAGTCTGCCCGACTACCTGAGCTTCGACAAAGCGGGAAAAGCCACCCTCTTCGATCAGGTCCGGGCGATTCGCCGGGCTGCGGAAGACGATCGCATCAAGGCCTTGGTCCTGCAGTGCGACGGATCGCGCGCGGGCTGGGCCAAAGCGCAGGAACTGCGCTGGGCGATCGAAGCCTTTAAGGAGTCTGGCAAGCCGGTCTGGGCGTTTCTGGAATTGGCGGGCCGCGAGGACTACTACATCGCTGCGCTCGCCGATCGAATCGTGATCCAGCCCGAGAGCTACCTCTCGCTGAGCGGACTGCGCTTGGAAATCATGTTCTTCAAGGGCGCGCTGGACAAACTGGGAGTGGAAGCGGAGCTGATCCGCACCGGCCGCTACAAGAGCGCTGGCGAGCCATACTCGCGCGAAGAGATGTCGCCGGAGTGGCGCCAGGTGCTGGACGAGATGCTGGACGAGTTCTACGGCCAGTTGCTCGATGGCATCGCCGCCGGGCGCGGCCAGGATGCGGCGCACTGGCGGGCCGTGGTGGACGAAGGGCCGTTCGCGGCGGCCGAGGCTCGCGAGCACGGCCTCAGCGATGCGGTGCTCTACAAGGACGAGTTCTACGAGGAACTCAGCGAGGCCGTCGAAGTTGAGGAAATCGACCGCGTCGCGATGTCAACTTACGCCAGAGAGTCGGCCGCTGGCCGTTCTCGCGGCCCGAAGATCGCTATGGTGCACGCGTCGGGGACGATCTATAGCGGCTACTCCGATCCGTCGCCGTTCGGGGGCCCGTCCGGTACTCTCGCATCCGGCGACTTCATCGCGCAGATCGATTCCATTCGCGAGGACGAGAGCGTCGATGGGGTGATTCTCCGCATCGACTCGCCCGGCGGCGACGCGATCGCATCGGAGCAAATGCTCCACGCCGTGCGTCGGTTGGGCCAGGAGAAGCCGGTGGTAGTTTCCATGGCGAACGTGGCCGCTTCAGGCGGCTACTACATCGCCGCCGTGCCCGACGTGCCGATCTTGGCCTATCCGGGCACGTATACCGGGTCGATCGGCGTCTTCACGATCCGGCTGAATCTGCGCGACCTGTACAACAAGCTCGGCATTACCAAGGAGATCCTCAGCCGGGGCCAGTTCACCGCGATCGAATCGGACTACGGTCCCATGACCAGTGCCGAGCGGGCGAAGTTGCGCGGATACGTCGACTCGATCTATGAGACTTTTGTCAACCGGGTCGCCGAGGGCCGCGGAGACGATGCCGAGTCCATAGCCGAGCTGGCCGAAGGCCGGGTCTGGATCGGCTCGCAAGCTGAGAGGAACGGGCTCGTGGACTCGCTGGGCGGCTACTTGGACGCAGTGGAGCGAGTCAAGGAGATTGCCGAGATCGATCCCGACGAGACGGTCAGGATCGTCACCTACCCCGAGCGGCGCTCCATGCTGGAGTCGCTGATGTCCGGCGACCTCTCGGCTGCGACCGCTCGCTTGCTCGTGCCGCGAGAGCTAGGTGCAGCCAGGCGGGCTGTCAGCGAGCTGGAACGCATCGCCAATAGGCTGAGCGACGGTGCCATGTACATGGCGCCGTTCGAGATCTCTGTGCAGTAGACCCCCGGTTCGGGAACGGTGCCCGAGGCCTGCCAGGCGCGACGATACAATGGCTCCAATGGCACGGTGCCGGAGCGTTGCCGGGACGGCCGGAAGGGGGACACGACTTGAACGTACAAGCCACGCAGCTGCGTCCGGGCATGGTGATTCGCCATAACGGCGATATCTGCACCATTCACAAGACCGAGCACAGGACCCCGGGCAACAAGCGGGGCTTCGTCCAGGCAAAGATGCGCAACCATCGCTCGGGAGCGATGGTGGAGTTGAAGTTCGCCTCGGAAGATTTCGTGCCGAAGGTCATGCTCGTGTCCCAGGAGATGCAGTACCTGTATTCCGATGGCGGCAGCTACCACCTGATGAACACCGAGAACTACGAGCAGATCGAACTCTCGGCGGAGCAACTCGGCAGCCAAGTGAACTACATGATCCCTGACACGGTGGTAAGGGTGCAGTTCATGGACGGCGTGCCGTTCAACCTAGACCTGCCTGCGGCCGTCGATTTGGAAGTCGTCGAGACCGAGCCTGCCATCAAGAGCGCCACCGTCACCAATGTCACCAAGCCGGCCAAGACCGAGACGGGACTGGTGGTGCAGGTGCCGCAATTCATCAAGGAAGGCGAGTCGATCCGCGTCAACACGGCGGACGGCACCTACTTGGGGCGGGCTTGAAGACTGACCTGCGGTCGGTCAATCCTGCCCCAGTGCCGCCGCTACTTCCTTTACGCCGGTCACGACCGTCCAGTCGTCGTGTGGGCGGCCGATCAACTGCACTCCTATCGGTAAGCCATCGCTTGACGTGCCGACTGGGATCGTGGCTGCCGGAGCACCGAGCACGTTGACCACTTGGCTGTAGACGAAGGCGTTGGGGTACGTGACTTCTTCGCCATCGATAGTCCACCGCCGCTCTCCGTGGCGGAAGGCCGGGATGGCGGCGACAGGGCAGAGCAGGAACGTGTACCGATTCATCAACTCCCGGAACTTACTGCGCAACTGGTCCTGGGCAACCCAGCCCAAGAGAAGATCTTCGTAGGTAGTCGCCGCGGCTTCGCGGTCCGTCGCCATGGCCTCGTACGACAGCGGATGAAGGCGATAGCCCTCCGGCACGGATCCTTCGATGAGCGTCCTGAGGCACTTACCGAACATGAGCCACCAGATGCTGGGCGCACGTTCCAACCCGGTAGGCTCAATACGCTCCATGTCGAATCCCCGTTCCTGCATTGCCGTTACGGTGGTCTGGATCGCAGCTCGGGTCTCCGCAGTCACAGGGGTGTTCCAAGCATGGTCGAACCAACCAACTCGGCACGCCCGAATGACCTCTTCGGGATGCCACATTGGCACGAATTCCGGTATGCAGGAGATGTCGTCCGAGTGCCGGGCGAATGTTCTCGCCGCGAAGCATCTGAGGTCCTCGGCTGTCCGCGTCAGCGGCCCCACAGCGGCCAGTGTCACGGATGGTCCGGCGACGGACGGCCAGTGACCCGTGCGGGGAATCACGCCCGGCGTTGCCTTGAATCCGTACAGTCCGCAGAAATGTGCCGGAACGCGGACTGACCCGCCGGCGTCGCTGCCAAAGCTGCCCGCCGAGAGCTGCCCCGCCACCGCAGCGGAGCAGCCGCCGCTGGAACCTCCTGGGGTAAAGTCCAGGTTCAGCGGGGAGCGAGTCCTGCCGTAAATGGCATTGTCCGTTTCGTAGGCCATCAAGAACTCGGGCACATTCGTGGTGCCGATGACAATCGCTCCCGCGTTCTTCAAGACCGAGACAAGCGGTGCATCCGCTCGTGCCACTTCGCCGAGGCGCAGCCTGGTTCCGCATTCTTGACGGAAACCCTCGGCAGCAATCGAACTCTTGATGGTGATAGGCACTCCCGTCAGCCCGCCCAGCGGGCCCGGGTTCCCGCGTAGACAGGCGTCGGTTTGAGCGGCCCGCTCCAAGGCGCTCTCCGCTTGAAGGTCAGTGATAGCGTTGATCTTTGGATTCAGTTCGTCTGTCCTTTTCAGGTGAGCTTCGACCACCTCGGTAGCGGTTACCTCTCTGTTGCGGACGAGTTGCGCAAGCCGAGTTGCTGCGAGGGTGGTGAGTTCGGACATACACTCACAGGCTAGCAACGCGATCCGATGGCCTCCTGACCGGCGCCGACACGCTGTACTGAGGCATGCTGTACTCGCCCGATAGCGACGATCCCAGCAGTTGAGGCGCCTCGTGCGGTCGCTCCCAAGCCTCGTCTATGCGCCAGGAAAATCGATGAGGTCATATGTGGCCTGCATCGGTATCCTAGTGAGCATGTTGAGACCGACTTTCGCAACGCTCGCCCTGGCCCCGCTGATTGCATGCGGCACGCCGGAACCGCCGGCCGAGCAGCTATTCAACGGCGCCGACCTCACCGGGTGGCGTCACGTCGGACGGGGGGAGTTCGTGGTCGAAGACGGCGCGCTAAAGACCTCCGGGGGCATGGGACTGCTGGTCTACGACGGCAAAGAGATCGGCAACGCCGTGCTGCGCGTTGTCTATAAGCCGGATACTCCCGAGTCGAATGCCGGGGTGTTCATCCGCGCGCCGCAGAAACCCCATGACCCGTGGTTCGCCGTGCATAAGGGCTACGAAGTGCAAATCGAAGACCCCGCCGACGAGTTTCACCGTACCGGCTCGATTTACTCACTCTCTCCGGCGGCTGAGTTCCCAGCCAGCGAGGACGGCTGGAACACGATGGAAATCGTACTTGACGGGCAGGTTACGCGGATCTCGGTCAACGGCCGGGTGGTCAACGAGTTTGATGGCGCTCAGGAAGTGCCGGAGCGCAAGAGATGGTTCGAGCCCCAGCGGGGCCCGCGTCCGGACTCGGGCTATATCGGCCTGCAGAACCACGACGAGAGGTCGGTCGTGCGCTTCCGCGAGGTCAGCGTTCGGCCTCTTTCGGACTGACGCCGTGTCCGGCGGTGGCTAGCCCGCCGTCTGGCGCCGTGTGACTCGGGCGCGCAGTTGCCCTACGCCCTCGATGAGGGCCTCCACAGTGTCCCCGGGCTTGATCCGTGCGCCCTTCGGGCAGCCCGTGGAGAGAATGTCTCCCGGCTCGAAAGTCATCACCCGGGAGTGGAAGGCCGCGAGCTTGAAGGGGCGGTGCCGCATGTTTGAGACAAAGTCTCGCGAGAACACCTCCGAATTGTGGATGGTCTGAACCTCAAGCGCGTTGACATCGTCGATCTCGTCTGCGGTGACGATGACCGGTCCGAAGGAAAAGAACGTGTCGAAGCTCTTGGAGCGTTGCAGATAGCGGGTGTTGCGGGCCAAGATGTCCAGCGCAGTCATGTCGAGCGTGGTGGTATAGCCGAAGAGCACGCCGGGCACCTCTTCGAGGGGCACGTCCCGGCAGCGCTTGCCGAACACCAACGCCAGCTCCCCTTCGGCGTCGACGTCGGACGTCAGGTCTTCGGGTGGCAGCTCGATCGCGCCGCCGGGCTCGAAAAACGAGGAGGACGGCTTCATGAAACTGCCGGGCTCCTCCGGCTGGACCTCGCTCAGGTCCTCGGCGTGCGAGCGGTAGTTGAGGCCGATGCACCACACCTTTCCGGGATTTGCGTACGGGATGCGCAGGCGAACATCCTGCAGCGGGATCTCCGCTTCCACGCCTTGTGCCAGCGCTCTCAGGGCTGGTGCTGCGTCAGACTGGATCAATGAGAGCAGCGCACAGGGGAAGTTTGCCCCTCGTTTGCTATTGAGTTGGCTGACCGGCAAGATCTTGCCGTCCTTGAGAATGCCCGCCTCGGTCGCTCCAGCGTATTCAAACGTACAGAGTCGCATAGCTTTCTCCCATGCTATCGCGGCACCCTGATTACATTCGATGCAGGCGTCGATTCCAGTATCGCTATGGCATCCTCGCTGGTTGTGTCACACGGACCATCGCCTGCAGGTGCACGCGAGCCGGAGCAGGACTGCCCTACCCGGCAAGGGACGCCAATTCAAGAGTTGCCAGCGTGCACCTCTCGTCCCTCCGTGTGACTAGGGCGATCAGCCAGTCGATCGACTGCATCGCGAAGCCGATGGGCATAGTCGTCCCCTGCCAGCCCGGGCAGCGGAAGCATCATGGGCCGGATGTCCGGGCTCGCGACGTCGATCTTCGCAAGAGCGAAGTGCGAAACTCCCTCAGGCAGCCTCCGCCGCGATCTCGGCATCCTCGGGGTCGGCCGCCCTGCCGGGCCATTGTCCGATGCGATTGCGCTCCCGCGCCAGGTCGTACTGGGCTTGCCGCCGCAGCCACACATCGGCCGTGCCCCAGCCTGCCGCTTCCAGCTTCAGGGCCAGCGACACGGAGATGCCCGCCCGCCCGTTGAGCACGCGCGAAAGCGCCACCCGCGACACGCCGAGCTTGTGCGCCGCCTCGCTGACCGTCAGGCTGCTCTCTCCCAGCGGGTCCTCCATGCAGCCGTGGTAGATATGCCGCCCCGGATGCGACGGGTGGCGCCGCAGCCAAGCGTCGTACCCTACGCTCCCCTTGCTTTCGCTCATGATGCCCTCCTAGTGGTAGTCCGTCAGGTCAACATCCAGCACGTCGTCGCCCTCGACGCGGAAGACGATCCGCCACATTCGCGACACCGTCACGGCCCACTGGCCCTTGCGATCCCCCTTCAGAGGATGCAGCCGGTAGAAAGGCTCGGACAACTCGCCTAGCGCGTCTGCTCCGTCCAAGGCTAGCAGGATATCTCGGATCCGGTTCACGTGTGCCGGGTGCAGCTTGGTCCTGTCTCCGTGTTCGAACAGCCGGCGCAAGCCTCCGTGCCGGATATTCCGTATCGCCAATAGAACAAGTATATCTCCTATCGCTACAAGACTGCCGCTTCCTGAACACACTTGGAACAGGGCAAGGGTTCTGCGTCAAGTGTGTGTCCCGGCGCTAGCGTGACACCCGCCTCCTCACCCTGATCGGAGGGCTCGCCCGCCCCTTAGAAGGACAGTTCCAAGCCGAACTTGAAGGCCCTGCCGTCGTTGAGAGTATTGGTGATCTGGCCGAAGTTTGGCGATGTCAGCTCCCTACCAGGCTCGGCGAATTGCGGGTGGTTGAAAAGGTTCAGGCTCTCGGCCCGAAATAGAAGGCTAGTGTCGCCAGGGAGGGCCCATTCCTTGGATGCGGCAAGGTTGGTGTTGAAGATTCCGTCCTTCCGGAATACGTTGCGCCCTAGGTTGCCGGCCGTGTCGAACGGCTGGATGAATTCGAACGCCGATTTTGGCAATTGGCCGGCGGATGTGTCCGGATCGTCCGCCGAGCGACCTAGGATAGCTGGATCCAGTAGGTTAGGACGGTCGCTGGGCGAGCCATCGACATTCCCGAAACCCTCTCCGTCAGAGCCGGAGATAACGTCGAACGGGGTGCCTGACTTGGCCAGCACCACCGCGCTCAGCTGCCAGCCGCCAAGCACGGCTTGCAGCGGACCTGGCAGGGCAGGTGCGCGCCACTGCGACCGGATCAGCATGGCGTGGGGCTGATCGAACGAGCTCACGGCGCGCAGTTCGCCGTGCGAATTGAATTCCGACTGGCTGCGGCCCAGCCTTCCGGAGCGCCCTGACGCGGTATTGGAGAAGTCGTTCCCGAGATCGATCGCCTTGCTCCACCAATACGAGGCGTCTAGGGCGAGTCCTCTCCAAGAGGGGATGCGTAGCGTGGCTTTTCCCGCGTCGAAGTAGGCTCTCGAACCGTTCAGGCCCAATCGGTTGTCGAAAAAACGCGCGTCGGGCCGCCGTCGGTTGACGGTGCGCGTGGTCTGGGGAATGCCGGGCACTGGCTGGGCGCGATTGGTGTACCACAGCGTGAGCAGCTTGTGTGTCCGGCTGCCCACGTACCCTAGGCTCAGGGTCCAGTCCCCGCCGAGCGGAATTTGCCAGTCCAGTCCGTATTGGTGCGAGTATGGGGTGGCCAGTTCAGGATCCATTCGGAAGACGGTTGACCGCGCGTTGGGGTTGAGATCGCCGGGCTCGAGTCGATTCAGGGGTTCCACTAGGTCCGGGACCTGCACCGCGATATTGAGGTTCTGCGGCGGACTGAAGCGCGACTGCCCGTACGTGACGTCGAAGATCTGGCCGTAGTGGATCCCGTAAGATCCCCGCAACACCCCGGCACGGCGACCCAGATCGTAGGCGAAGCCGAACCTCGGCGCGAAGTTGTTGCAGTCGCAGTCGTACGGGATCTCAGTCAGGCCTTGCACCTCTGCCGGCGCGGTGATTGGTTCGAAGCGCAGCCCGATGTTGAACGTCAGCGCCTTGGCAGCTTTCCACTCGTCGCCGACGTAGTACTGCATGGCCCAGTTGCGGAATCCGCGATGGATGCTGCCGATGGCAACGCGGTACACGCTGGGCGTGCCTAGGCGGATGTTGGTAATTGCGTCGCGCCCGAAGTCGTTGCGGAAGAAGAACAGCCCGCGGTGGCTCTCAGCTTCCGATCCATTGACTTGCCTGCGGGTCAGCTCTGCTCCGGCGGTCCACTTGTGACTTCCGGCAAGATGCTCGGCCCTCGCGGCGTAGGTGAAGCGGTTCAGGGCCCGGTCGATGGGTATGTTCGAGCTGGGGCCGAGGAACTCGACCACGAAGCCGGTCAGCACGAGCGGCCCCACGGAGGATTCTTCGGGAACCAGCAGGCTGCCGACCCGCTCGTATGCCGCGGTCAGGCTGGTCGTCGTCGCTGGCGACCAACTCCGGTTCCATGTCGCCGCGGCGACGTGGTTCTTGGTGGTGGTGTCGGGGTTCTGGCCGCCGACCAGCTGGAACGCGTCGACCTTCTGCCCGGTGTGGCTGTAGTGCAGGACCAACTCGTCGTCTTCGCGGATGGCTTGCCGCAATCGCACCGAGCCCCGGTCGTTGTTGATGGCCTGTATGTCGTTGGTGTTCAGCGCGCGCGGGTTGATGTCGGTTCGATTCGGCAGTTCGTTGGGGTAGGCGTCCAGCAGGCGCTGGACATACGCGCGGCGCGCCGGGTCCGTCGCCAGCGGCGTGCGCTCGTCAGGCGCGGGCACGAGCACGTTGCCGTTTACGTTGCCGCGTGAGCGCACCTGGCTGCCGTCAAGCATGAGGGACGCGCCCCTCCAGGCAGTCAGCCCGACCGTGAACCCGTACGAATTGTCATGGGCCGGTCGAACGCCGCCCGCTTGGAAGAAAGAGCGCGCGCTCGTGACGCTGTTCTGATGCATCCAGCGAAGGGTGCCATGGGCCCGCGCAACCGGTGCCAGCACCGCCTGCCGCAGCCGCCTCGGAGGCTGGCCGAACTCGGCGGCGAAGTAGCGCTGATCGATGCGCACATCGACGGGGACGATGGCAGTGGTGCCCATCCGAGTGGTCAGCTCGCGGAGGACGTTGTTATCGATCAAAGTGATTCGGACGTTCTCGTTCCGCCGTCCTTCGCCTCCGCCGGCATCCACTTCGCCCAGCAGGTTCAGTGCCGTGCGCCCCGCGGCCGCTCCCGGCTCTTCCGCTCCTGCATCGGTGTCGGATTCTGATTCGACCTCTTCTGCCGGCTCTTGAGCCGCGATGGCTACGGCGAAGACCAAGGCTGCGGAGATCGCTCTTAGCCAGCCGCCTGCTGCCAGAGATTTTCGCCTGCCGGGTTCGGGCCGACCATCCGTCATTCGGGCTGCATCCGGTCGATAGCGTCTTGATCGAACTGCAGTCCCAGCCCGGGCTCTTCCGACAAGACGAGGGCCCCGTCGCTGGCGGAGACTTGCGGCACCTCTTGGAATATGGGGAACGCCCAAGGCATGTGTTCGGCAATCGTGCCGTTGGGAGCGGCCTCGATGCAGTGGCCCAGGATTTCCGGCGCCAGGTGGCTCACCACCGGCTTGTTGAAGGCTTCGGCGACGTGTGCTGCCTTCATCCAGTGCGTGATGCCCCCCGCGCGAAGCAGGTCGACCATCACGATGTCGACTGCCCGGCGCTCCAGCATTTCGCCGAATGGAGGCACCCCATAGTGGTATTCGCCCGTTGCGATGGGGAGAGAAAGCTTGTCTGCGAGGTGTGCTAGGCCGGTATAGTCCTGATGGTGGATCGGATCTTCGAGCCAAGTCAGCTCGTAGGCTTCCATCGCCCTGCCTGCTGCGAGCGCTTGGTCCACGGTCCAGCCTTGGTTGATGTCCACCATCACGTCGGTGTCGTCATTGACCGCCGACATCAGCGCGTCCATTCGGTCGACTTCGTTCTCCAGGCTCGGCTCGTCTCCCATCCGGAATTTCATCCCTCGGAAACCCTTCTCGATGAGTTCGGCCGCCGTATCGGCCAGCTGATCGCCGCTGTAGTTGCGCCACAGGAAGCCGCTGGCATAGGTGGGGACTCGGTTGGACTCCCCGCCCAGAAGGCGGAACAACGGCTGGCCCGCAGCCTTGCCCTTGATGTCCCATAGGGCCACGTCGATCGCGGCGGCAGCAGACGTTACCATCCCAGCCGGTGCGCCGAGGCCGCCCATCGTCAGCAGTCTCGAGCTGATGGCTTCCACCGCGGACGGATCCGCCCCCAGCGTCCAGCCCGCCAGCGCGTCTAGGGTCGCTTGGAGGGCTTTGAGCATCTCGACCCTGACAAAGCCGCAATAGCCGATTCCGGTCAACCCGTCGTCGGTCCTCAGCTCGAGCGTTACGAAGTTCGCCATTTGCGCGCCGGTGGGCTCCATGGCCGGGTCGGCACTCGCCGACGGGCAGGCCACTTGGGTGTGAAAAGACGTGATTTTCATTGCTATCTGTGATGCCTTGCGCGGCGAGGCCGCCGAAGCTGCAACCCGTCGGGGCCGCCAAGGCCAAGACCAGTATAGACACCAGCCCGGCGCGGCTTCCTACGTGGGTTCCGAGCGTCTCCAAACGAGGCGCGTGCGGTACGAGGAGCTTGCGGACGCGATCGGCGGCGTCTCGATCACCAGCGTTTCTCCTTCTAGGCGGAAATGCCGAACCTGGTTGGTGCCAACCCAGTTCGGATGCCAGCTCCCGAGAACGCCGTGCGTCACCGTGCCGCTTTCCTCGTCTACCGTGTAGGTCCCGTAGTAGCCGAGGTATCCCAAGAAGGCTTCCTTTGCCTGTTCGGCGGACGCTTGGCGCGCGCCCGTGCGGAACTTGGTCACATCGCGGCGCATCAGGTGCCCCGTGACGTACCCGCTCGAGGTGTATACCAGAAGTCCCTCTGGATCTGCGCCATACGGCAGTTCCACCCGTCCGTCTGCCCATAGGAGCTCGCATGCCACGAGGCGGTAGGTCCCCGCAAGGCTCACCGGCATCGGTCGTCTCGTGCCGCCCGTCGCGGCGTTTCGGTCAAGGCAGGCCCGCTCCGGGAACATCGACGGCAACGGTTTCGACACGGGCGCTGCGCAGTTCCAGGGCCCGGGCGGGTTGGGTCGTTTCGGATGTGAGCGCGAACAGAGTCCGGCGGTCAGGACCGCCGAGCATGCAGGCGATCGCCTTGCGGCCGACTCCGACGCGGCTGGCGATGGCCCCGCCTTGGCGCACGCGCACCACAGCGCGTTCGGTCGGCGAGGCCACCCAGACGCACCCTTCCGCATCTAGGCAGATGCCGTCGGGAGCCATGCCGATATCGGCCCAGACGCGTCGATTCGAGAGGGAGCCGTCGCGCTCGATGTCGAAAGCCGTCAAGCGACGGCCGTAGCTTTCGCCCACGATGAGCGTGCGGCCGTCGTCGGAAATGACCGTGCCGTTCGGAAACTTGAGATCGTTGGCGACGACCCGTGCAGATCCGTCGGTCTCGACGGCGATCAGGCTCGCCGGCCGGAATTCAGCGTGGCAGAAGTGGTCGAAGCCGAAGTGCCCGACGTAGGCGCGCCCTTGGCGGTCGACCACCATGTCGTTGCATTCGCACGGCGCCAATCCGCTCAGGTCCGCATGTTCCACGAATCCGTTCGGTTCCATGCGCAGCACCTTGCGATCGCTCATCGACACGGCCAGCATGCGGCCGTCGGGCAGCCAGCCCAGGCCGGACGGCCGCTGGGGCACGCTGGCGAACCCCTTAGCGTTGCCGTCCATGTCCACGGTCATGATCTGGCCGCCGTGCATGTCGGAGAACCACAGCCTGTCGTCCCGCCAGCGCGGGCCTTCCAAGAATGCGCCGCCATCGAGCAGCACTTGGGGCTTCATCGGTCTCCCCCTGTCAACGGATTCCGGCAGCCCCTCGCAAGCGAGACGAGACAGTCAGGCGGAGCCGCAACAGTTCCAACCGAACGCATGCCTGGATGTCGAGCTTGGCCATATTGCGGTCTCTTGACGCTTGGCGCACAACAACCCAGATTGCTCCGGCCTCGGGCCTCTGCCGGGATGAACACGATGTTGGACGATTGCGGCTTGATCGCTTTCGCAGTTGCGCTCGCGCGAGTCAGAATTGCAGATACGGTAGCAGAGCGCTCGATGTGTTCACGAAACGGTCGGTGGCTTCTGCCGCTGTTCGATGTTTGGCTCCAAAGGCCGGCCCACGGCCATCGGATACATCGTCCCCAGCGAGTCCACTTCCCAAACCGTGCCCTGCACAAGGCTCCTGAGTTTCATTTCAGAGCGTCCCCCCGCCGTGCCGTGGTGCGTTCGGAACGCTTGAGCCGGCGGTCATTTCCGGGTGCGTCTCGCGCTTATTGCTGGCAAACCCGCCGAGTCTCGAACTGGGCATTCCCGACTCGAGAGCCGTATTTGGCGCTTACACAAGCGGTGCCCGGATGGGTTTGCCTCGATTCGCCAGTCGGACAGGTCGGTTCGTCGGAGTGTGGTACTCCTTGTCGGGGTCGATGCCGAGGCGGTCGTAGATCGTTGCTGTCAGGTCTTCCATCGAAACGGGATCGTCTTTGGGCTCTCCGCCAACAGCGTCTGACGAGCCGTAAACCTGTCCCCCCTGGATTCCCGCGCCTGCAAGCACCACCGAGAACACCTGCGGCCAGTGATCGCGCCCCGCATTTGGATTGACCTTCGGGGTCCGCCCGAACTCGCCAGAAACGACGACGAGCGTCGATTCCAGCAATCCCCGCTGGTGCAGGTCGTCCATTAGGGTCGCAAATGCTGCGTCAAACTCGGGCAGAAGGACCTTTTCGCAGCGATTGAAGTTGTCGGAGTGCGTATCCCAGATTGCCCTGGCCGCGTTGATGGTCACAAACCGGACACCACCCTCGACCAGCCGGCGAGCCAGCAAGCATCCCTGCCCGATCGGCGTTCGGCCATAGCGGTTGCGCAATGGCTCGGGCTCGCTGGCGATGTCAAACGCGTGCTTGACAGCGGGCGAGCGGATGATGCTCTCGGCTTCCCGGAAGAACCGCTCCCGGTCCGCGAACAGCCCCTTGGTGTCGCGCTCCTTGAATCTCGCATCGAGCCTCTTGACCAGCCACCGGCGGTCCGAGATCTCGCTCCAGTCCATGTCCAACGGGATCTCGACATCATCGATTCGAAAGTCCGGGGAGCTTGGGTCGCTCCGCACCCAGAACGGAGAATACGCACTGCCAAGGAACCCCGGTCCTGCCGCGTGGTCCAAGGTGGCGTTGAGCACGTATGGCGGCAAGCCGTTGCGGGGCCCCAGTTCGTTGGCGACGACCGCCCCGCGGCTCGGAAAGTCCACCGACTGGAGCGGCATGAAGCCCGTCATCAGGTAGTAGACGCCGGTGAAGTGGATCGCCGTGTCGCCGTAGACGGAGCGTAGGATGGCGAACTTGTCGGCTTGGCGGGCGATCTGCGGCAGGTGCTCGCAGATCTGGATTCCAGGAACATTCGTGGGGATCGGCTTAAACCGAAGTTCCGGGCAGTTTTGCCGCTCGATCTCGCGCTAACTCGTTGATTCCAAAGGGCCTAGACTGCTTTCCATGCGCTTGCCGGGTGTTTTATGTTCCCATGTAATGGACTTTTGATGTGCTGGTTTGTTGCTTT
>JAJDTX010000069.1 GCA_022826925.1 Bryobacterales bacterium | reverse complement strand
TTGCCGATGACATGCGGCCAAACCGCCCCGATCTGGTGCCCGGCCACCCCGATTGCACCACCACAACCTTCTCACATGCGCTTACAAGCGCTCCCCAGTTCCGCCTCACCCGAGCCAGAGTCTCCATTCTGAGAACTGCTGACGCCGCAGGTCTTTGGTTGCGCCCGTTCGCGGAAACGGGCAAGCTGAAAGCGTCACCGGCCCTCCGCCGACCGACTCGCTGGCCCGGTGCCGGCGGCGAGATCGGGACCAATGCCAATGGTTACGCTCAACCCCATTCCCCGCGCTCTTGTTCCGGTGGATTCCCCTGCGGCCCAGCGGCTGTGCAGTCCCAACTACGACGAATTCCAGAGCGACCTCGAGATCTTTGAATTGCTTCAGCGCCAACCGGACAGCGTGCTGCAGATCACCATGCCCCACGCATGCGCAGATTCGCCGGACGCGATGCTTTCCGAGGGATCGCCGGAGGCGTTGCAGGCAGCGAGTTCCCGAATGGCGGAACTTCGTGCCAGCTCGCTGACTCGCGAGGTTCGCGAAGCGTTGTTCCTATACGAGATCGCAGACCCATCCCGCCCCGCCACCCGCCAGATTGGGCTCGGGGGTCTCGCACCGACCAGCGATATCCTGACCGAACAGACACCGCAAGGGACGATAGTCCGGAATGAGGGCGTTCGTACAAAGAAAGCTCGTGGTCGAGCCGACCTGATCGAAGCCACCCGTTCCATCATCGGCGGGGTCAACAACGCCATTGAGGACACTGATGGCCGCTTGTCAAAGCTCCTTGCAGCCGCCGCCGATAGCCGATCGGCGGACTACGAGGCGCTCGCCGAGGACGGTTGCACACATAGGATCTGGATCCTGTCGGCTAGCCGCCAGCGCATGAGCTTGCTCGAGGCGCTCGCAGCCGAGCCGTTCGCATACGTCGCCGACGGAAACCACCGCAGCGCCGCAGCAGCAATGCTAGGTCTCGATGGGTTCTTGGCGATCGCGTTCCCTGCAAGCGACATGGGCCTGGCGCCATATAACCGATTGGTCAAAGCGAATCAGGAGCCTGCAGCTTCGTGGCGGCAAGCCTTGTCGCGGCACTTTCGCGTGGACCAAGCTCCGGCCCACACCGACTACCAACCCACCGCGCCGCATGCCATCGGACTCTACACGGGGCAAGAATGGCTGAGACTCACGCCCCGCAGCGAGGCTTACGACGCAGACAATGCCGCCGAGTGCATTGACGCCGCCATCGTCCAGAAGCGCGTGTTTGACGAGCTTTGCGGGATTTCCGATCCGCGAGACGACCGGCTGACGTTCGTCGGCGGCAACCGCGATGCGACATACCTGCGCCAGCGGGTTGACACGGGCGAGTACGCGTTTGCGGTGACGCTGCCCCCAGTGACGATGGGGCAGTTTGTCGAGGTTTGCCGGCAGCGGCGCATGATGCCACCCAAGTCGACCTGGTTCTCTCCCAAGATCCGCAGCGGCTTGGTAATGGCGCTACTCGACTGAACCACCGGACACTGCAGATCTAGCGCCACGCCGCAGTCTACTCTCGAGAACGCGCAGCGGCGGAACTAGCAGTTCTAGCGGCAAGTGCAGGAACTAGAACAGCTCTTGCACGCGCGACCGGTTGCTATATCGAACCTTCCCTCGGCGGACCGCTCGCCGAGGCTAGGGTGCCTTACCCGTTGGACTCGATCGCCTCAAGGAGAAGGTACATGCCCGACGATGGATTGTCGTGCGGAAACTCGGTTACGTCTCCTGCGTGCTTGGCCGCCAACGCACGCGCACGTTTCGCTGCCACAGTTCGCCGGGGCATGTACTCCGAGCCCTCCAACCCCTTACCTGAACTCTTGTCGTGTTGACAGCGTCGCTTGCCCGCAGTGTCACTGTTGAGCCAGGCGGTGCGTTCTTCAAAATGGAGCACCAGCCACAGCTCGAAGCAGGGATTCGAAACGGCAAGATTGACGTTCCTCGCCTTAGCCTTCTCTTTCGCTTCACGAAGATTGGGATGGTTGTGGGGCCATTCGACGTCGAAGACACACCACACCTCATCGATCTCGCCTTCCTCTTGGGAATAGCGATCTCGGGCCTCGGCCGCTTTGTGAACCAGAGTCAACGGCACGGCTCCACTTGCCGTCCAGTCTATTCGAATCTCGACTGAGGCCGAGTCCCGAACCGCTGGCTCCTTTCTCAGCGCCTCGATGTAATCGGTCTCTGTCCTGATGCCCTCGCAGAACACGAGGAAGGTCCGTTTGGGCGCTCGTAATGCGGTTCTGCGTCGGAGTGAACCGTCCTTGCGTGGCCTCCGTCCAGCCGACTTAGCCATCGTCAGGCATTGAAACGAGCCCTAGAGCTCTGTGGACTGCCGCTTGGTCAACCTCTGGCACGGCACCAAACCGACCCTGCAGGTAGGCTCTCTCTAGGTTTAGAGACTTCCTCACTCGTTCACCCCGGAATTCGGCCAATCCGACGAGGCGAGTGGTCGCATTAGGGGCTCTCTCGGTGAGCCAGACCTCGTCGCGGTTTAAGCTGTTCAGCAGCGAGGTGTCGTGGGAAGTGAAGACGAGTTGAGCTCCGCGGGAATTTGTCTCAGGATCCTGGAAGATCTCAATCAGTCGGGCCGAGAGACGGGGATGCAGACTTGCGTCGATCTCATCGAGCAGCAGGACCCGACCGAGTCTAAGCGCCGCAAACACCGGACCGATCAGACCGAACCAAGTCTGCGTTCCGTCTGATTCATCCTCCAAGCCGAAAGTGACCGGTTCACTTTCGCCTCGATGAATGAGACCAAGTTGACGACGGCGTCCTCCGAAGCGTTCGGGCTCCTCCTCGGTCATCACGAAATTGTCGATTCCCGGATCAGCGAAGCGAAGTAATTCCATCGCAGCGCTACGCGGTGTGACTGCTGATCGATCTTGTTCGGTGTCAAACAGTCTTAGCTGATTGGCCTCAGAGTCGCCAAGCAAGTCTATCGTACTATCGAACCGCAAAACGCCACTGGCCCAAGGAATCCGTCTATTCCGGGGCCTAAGGATGCGCATGCTCGAGAGTGCTTTCGCCACGCTTCGGAAGTCATCATCGCCTACTCGCCTGCCAGCCGAGAGCGCCAATGTCGTCGGGGTCAGCAAGGCTTGTATTCCGCGGGCTCGGTCGAGGCCCCGGCGAAAGTCGATTTCGTCCTTGCTGCGTGTGAACAGGTTTCGCCGTCGTCCTTCCGGATAACTGTCTAGGCACTCGAACAACACAGTCGAGTCGTCCAATTCGAGCCGATACGTGTATCGGACGCCATCGACTCCTAGATCCAGATCGAACTCCGTCGGTGAAGCGGGCCCCTTCCCAAACCTGTGAGGATCGCGCGGGATGTAGTCATCCCAGCCTCGAAGCGACCTAGCAACGGCCCTCGACAGCCAAGCTATGGCATCCAGTACATTGGACTTTCCCGACGCATTGGGTCCGTAGATTCCGGCGACGGTCAGAACGTGCTCAGAAATGCCATCGAACCGTCGCGTCGCCGCCCTGTCCTTGTCGACGGCGATCATCGACAGCTCCACCGGCTCGAGTATCGAGCGGTGGTTGGAAACTTGCAGCCGCAGTAGCATGAACTCAGTTTAGCGCGTGAGTTGGCATTTTCACTGCTGTTTTCGAACAGAATGTGCGTATTCGTCGATATGATTGTAAGAAAGGGTCCCTAGGAGCTTGGGGCGCAGAATCATTTATTCGTCCGTTTTCGTGGTGTTGGTAAGTGGAGAGGAGGGGCTTGTCTGGCGGGTGGCAAGAATGTGCGCTTCACGCCAGTCGCCGTAACAGGGACTGGACATTTCGTTGTCTTTCTGTCCCCGCGGAGGCGTGGCAGTGGAGCCGAGCGAGCGCCCCGTCTTGGATCCGCTCTCGGTGCGCATACGCCCCCCCAGGGGACGCGGAACCACAGCAGGTGGGGCCGCTTGATGGCGGCCCATCACTATCTGCCGTTTCAAGGCCTGTCCGGCAAGGGCGTGCGCTATGTCGCCACGCTAGGGGAGGCTTGGATTGAGCTGCTATGTTGAGTGGGTTGAGTGTCCGTCTTGGCATCACAAACTCCGTACATCATGATGGCTCTATGAGAACGACATTGACGCTAGACGAGGATGTTGCAGATTTTCTGAAGATGCAAAGTCGACTGCTAGGCAGGCCGTTCGAGCAAGTCGTGAACGATGTCTTGCGGCGAGGCATGACACCCCGTTCAGATCGGCCGGAACCGCCCACGTTCCGGATTGTTGCCAATCGCAGCGGGCTTGTACCCGGCGTCGACCCGCTGAGGCTCAACCAACTCAATGATGCGTTGGAGGTAGAGGACTTTGCCGCAGAGGGCGGGCAGTGATCGTGCCGCACAGCGCGGATGGATAGAGGAGAGTCAATCCCCGCGGGTCGCCCGACGACACTGGCGGTTGAGTACGGGCACGACCCGGTCCAGCGCGGGAGAGGAGCCGTGGACGTCTTCAAAGCGCTGCCTGACTTCGGTTGCGTGCCTAATCAGGTGCTCGGAGATTTCTTCGACCAACAAGAGTACGGCTCGCGGTCGGACATCGCATTCGACGGCAAGCGACTCCCACTGACGCCGGCCCACATTGGCGGGCTCTCGCACGCCGCCGACGTTGAACGCTATGCGTGGATCGAGATTCGCTATCGCGCGGGTCGGTACCAAGTCATAGAAGGGCGCCAGACATGCCGACCCGTCCCTGCCATATAGGAGCGAGAGGTTCTTGGCGTGGCCGTCCGAGTTGCCGGCGAGAAGGTTGAAGATCTGCCAGCGAAGCAACCGCTCGAGGTCGTCCAGTGGTGCGTCACAGACGTCGCGCACCAATCGATAGCAGCGAGCGAAAGACGGACCGCCATCGCTCTCGTACTTCTTCCGACTGCTATAGCCCAGCGCTTGGCAAAAGTCCTCTTGGTGCAACCTCAGTATCTGGCCGTCATCCCCGCGGACTCGATCGTACCGCTTGATCAGCGCGAAGAGGTCCCGTCCCAGTGTCCGCAGTTCAAATTCGACCACAGGCAGTCCTGCCGACCCAGCCAACATCGTCGCGAAGCACTCGTACACAAGCACGTTGCGGTATTCGAGGGAGTCGAACTTGAGAATATGCGTTGACGGAGCGGTTCCCTTGGGCAGCCAGATGAGCCCGTCGAACAGGGCAACCGTCGTCTTGTTCTGAGCGCCCGCCAAAGACAGCCTTGGAAGGCGAATGTTCTCAGAGGGCTCGAAGTTCCAACCGTGATCGAATAATAGATCGGCCAGCTTGGCATCATCAAATCGTTCGTAATCCTGCAAGCTCGATGAATCGGGCTCTTGGCCTGCGGGCAAGATCAGCAGTGCGCCGGCGCACTCGCTTCCCAGTGCCCGCAGCAACTCGAAATCATCGTTTGGAAGGCGATAACGACGTACGATCAAGTCGCGGGCACCCCCCTCGGGAAGGAGGTTCGCGAAGAAGTTGTGAGCTCGCTCGGCGCTAGCCGATGATCCCCCCGGCTCCAAGGGCATCGACTGGGAAATCGCGAAACCATCCCCACGAACCCACCCAGGTTCGTATTGAAAGTCCATGGTTCCGGTCGGACCACGCTGCAGGTCGCCTACGCGGCGGCTCCCGTACCAGACCGTGAGCAAGTCGTCGCTCATTCGCCTCGCTCCTGGTCCGCCATGGCTCCGCTCCGAAGCGATGCCGGCATCTCGTGCCTGGGAACGATGACGGCTTCCAGTCCAAGAAGTTGCAGCACATGCACAGCCTTGCCGATCTCGGCGGTTTCCTTGCCCCTTTCGAATTCGGACAGAAAGCGCATGCTGACATTGGCAAACCGGGAGAGCTTTTCCAAGGTCCATCCCCGGCTCTTCCGGTGTAGCCGCACGAGTTGACCGAGTTCTCTGGGCGACCGGACGGGACCGTAATGAGGCACCTTATCTTCGATTGCTGCGGACACGTCTTTTATCGTACGGGAAAATCTATGCTGGAGGACGCACCCTAAGGCTAATATTGTACTGTACGGGAAAATTCTAAGCGCAAGGCAAGTTCTGGAGGCAGGATTTGATCGTACGGGATAGAAATACCTGATTACACCAAAGTCACAGCCACGTTTAGGCGGCGTCTCGACACGGGTCCCGCGAGGCCAAGATTGTGGCCGCCTAGGCTCAACGAAGCACTCAACGGCCCCTGTTATGATTTGTGGCTTGCTGAACATGAGCTAGGGCAGGAGTTGATCAAGAACCGTGTCGATCAAGATTTCCGATTCTGCATTAATGTGGCCCACAGTTCTCTCCCTTCGAGAACTGGGCGGGTCGGGGAACATCTCCGAGATTGAAGCGAAGGTGCTCGAACGCAACGAATTCACTGAAGCTCAGCAGGCTGAGCTGATGCCGAACGGGAGTTCAACGAGACTTGCGTACTATCTGGCTTGGGCGCGAACGAACTTGAAGCGAATCTCTGCAGTCGAGAACTCAGCGCCAGCTGTCTGGGCCCTGACTGAACTCGGCAAGACCCTGACGGAAGCGAAATGCGATCAACTGCAGCAGAAATGGAAGACTCAATCCACTAAAGCTCCGAATGGGGGCAAACCCAAACCAGAGGAAGAGCCTTGGAAAACAAGCGTTCTCAAGAGACTCAAGGCCATGTCGCCCAAGGCATTCGAGCGACTTGCACAGCGACTCCTCAGGGAGGCGGGCTTTCAAAACGTCGAAGTCCTAGGACAGGCTGGAGACGGCGGCATTGATGGGGTGGGGGTCTATCGCCTATCTCTGGTTTCTTTTCCGATCTACTTTCAGTGCAAACGCTACCAAGGCTCCGTATCGTCCGGCGCAGTTCGGGACTTTCGGGGTGCCATGGCAGGTCGTGGTGAGAAGGGCCTGTTGATCACTACCGGGGCATTCACGGCGTCTGCCCGGTCCGAAGCGACTCGTGACGGGGCGGCTCCAGTGGAACTGGTCTCCGGCGAAGCCTTGTGCGATCTGCTCAAGGAGCACAGAATGGGGATCCGGATCACGGAGCGGGTTGTCGAGGACGTCGAAGTAGAACCTGCCTTCTTCGACCAGTTCGAAGGGTAAGGCCACACCTGCAGTCGATCGCACGGCCCTTTGGGCACGCCCCTTTGAGGGGTCCGTGGTCCGGCCCGATGCGTGTGGCACAATACCTGCACTCCGCCATGAACCGCTTGGCCGTTACCTGTCTTTTTCTCCTCGCATCAGTTGTTGCCCCGTGCGCCAATAAGCCGGAGCGCGTCGAGTGGTTTCGGGATCTTGGGCTGGGCCTGTTTATCCACTGGAGCCTTGACAGCCAGCTCACCTCCGTCATCAGCCACGCCATGGTGGGCGCAGACGAGGAGTTCCTGGAGCGCTACGTAACGGAACTGCCGCGCAGTTTCAATCCCAAGGAATTCGACCCGCGCGAATGGGCGCGGGTCGCTAGGCTGGCGGGTTTCAAGTACGTCGTTTTCACGGCCAAGCACCACTCGGGCTTCTGCATGTTCGACACCGCCACCACGGACTTCAACATCGTCAACACTCCGTTCGGGCGCGACACAGCGAAAGAGATCGCAGATGCATTCCGGGCCGAGGGGATTGCGGTCGGCTGGTATTTCTCGCCCGACGACTTCCACTTCCTGTACCGCCAAGGCACGCTCATCAGCCGCCTGCGGGCCGAGGTGCTCCCTCCGAACAACCCCGGCCTGCTAGAGCTCAATCTCGCCCAAGAGCGAGAACTGATGACTAACTATGGTCCGATCGACGTGGTGTTCTTCGATCCGCCGACCGGTTCGCCAGTGCCGCGAGACGACATCGTCGAGGAGATGAAGCAACTGATCTGGAAGATTTCTCCGGACACCGTAGTGACACGCGGAGAAATCGAGACACCAGAACAATACACCCCGGGGGTTCCCTTGGAGGGCGCCTGGGAAGGCAACATGACGATGGGCACGCAGTGGCAGTACCGCGGCACCAACGAGCACTACAAGTCGGGCGGCGTGCTGATCGGGGCCTGGATCGAGACCCGCGCCAAGGGCGGCAACTTCCTGCTCAACATCGGCCCGATGCCGAGCGGCGCACTGCCGGTCGAGCAAGAGGCGCGGATGCGCGAAATGGCCCTGTGGAACATCGTCAACGCCGAGGCCGTCGGCAAGGTCCGTCCTTGGGTGATCACCAACGAGGGCGATGTATGGTTCACCAAAGCCAAGGACGCAGACACCGTATACGCCTTCGTGCCGGGCGCCGACTGGGCTTGGGGCGCACGCAAGACCGTGACACTGCAATCAGTCAAGGCTTCCGAGGACACGACGGTGCGCGTGCTGGGCCAAAACGAGAAAGTCTTGGAATACCAGCCTGAAGTAACTCCTCAAACCCAGTGGGAGCAGACCTCCGCGGGTCTCCGCATCACGGCTTACCGAGCCCAGCGGCTATACAACGACCGGCGCTGGCCCAACCCCGTCGTGCTCAAGATCACCGGCGTCGTGCCAGGCCTCCAGCCGCCGGAAGTGCAGACCCATAGCGACGCTTCATGGGAGGGTGGCGGAGCCCTCCTGCGGGCCGATCTGAAGGATCTGGGGGACGCACGGACCGTGCGTGTCGGGTTCGAATACAGGCGCAAGAAGAGCACCGCCGAGATGTACGAAGAGGACGACCCGTGGAGGGTGGTCGGCAAGAAGCTGACGCCGATGTCCGCGCCGGGCGAATTCTCGGCCAAGCTGGCTCGTGTCGATACCCAGCGCTCGTGGGAATACCGCGCCGTCGTCGAACACCCCAAGGTCCGGCTCTATGGACAGACGGCAGCGCTGGCGGCGAAGTGAGATGCCTAGCCCGGAACAGGATCGGACCGTTGGCAGAAAGCTCTGCGGAATACTGCCCGCCGTCGCTGGGGCGCTGTGTCTAGCCCTGCCGTCGCTCTCGTCGGCAGAGATCTTCCACACGTCGATCGGCGTGTCGGCGGCCGGAAGCCCGATCCGCGCCGGGATTGGCTGGAATCCCGCCGACTACGCAACCCCTACTCCGCGTTTCTTGCTTGTTGCAGGGCTCGACGGAAGCCGGGAATCAGTTGATCTGGCAGCTGCGCTGCTGCGACGCAGCGGAGACGGTCCGTTCGCCCTGTCGATCGTCTTGAACGCTTCTCCCGATCGGGAACCCGTCGAACGCTTCCCGCCCGACGGCCCGGCCTATCTGGGAGACGCAGTCGAAGCCCAGTACCTGTGGCGCTTCATCGGCATGCTGGCGCCGGACTTGGTCGTCGACCTGCGTTTCGACGGGCGGCCAAGCGCGCTCGCAGACGCACTGCAGCGAGGCCTGTCGCCCGCAGATGTCGGGCGCGTGCCCGCTACAGCACTTCGCCTCGCCGCCGACGGCAAGACACTCGACGAGCTGCGGCACGAAGCAACCGAAATACTGGCATCGCTAGCGGAGTCGCGGCCGCCGTCCGGAGCGCGCAGGGAGCTGCAAGATAGGGTTTCCAGATCTCCCGTCGAAGTCGCCGGACAGCTCGCGCCGGCCTACGGCCATGCGCTTGATACCGCCACGTACATACCCGCTCTAGCACTGATCGGGCGACTGCGCTTGGGCGATATCGCCGGCGAGAGTCCGCTGGCAGATGTCGAGCGGATCACAAGGCCGTTTCTCGAGGGCAAGCCATCGCTGGGCGACCGCCCGAGCGGAAGCACCATCTCGGGTCACCTGGTTTTCGCGGACCTATACGAGCGGACGGACAACCCGGCGTACCTGGCGTTGGCGCGAGCGGCTGCCGACCTGGGATTCGAACCGGATGGCGCGCTGAAGAGTTCGATGCCGTCTCACAACGAGATGAGCGACTCGGTGTTCATGGGCTGCGCGATCCTCGCACGTGTCGGGCGCCTGACCGGCGAGAAACGTTACTTCGACATGGCGCTGCGCCACCTGCGCTTCATGCAGGACCTGGACCTGCGATCCGACGGGCTCTACCGCCATTCGCCCCTGGACCAAGCGGCCTGGGGCCGGGGTAACGGATTCCCGGCGCTAGGGCTGGCGCTCGCATTGTCGGACTGGCCGAAGGAACATCCGGGCAACGCCGCGGCACTGGCGTCATACCAAGCGCACATGCGCGCCATGGCGCGGCATCAGGATCTTACGGGCATGTGGCACCAAGTGGTGGATCGTCCCGAAAGCTACCGCGAGTTCACGTCCACAGCCATGACTGGCTTCGCCCTTACCCGAGGCCTGCGAAGAGGCTGGCTCGATCGTGCGGAATTCGAGCCTGTAGCGGATCGAGCCTGGAAGGCCGTCCTGGCTCGGATCAAGTCCGACGCGACACTGGTGGATGTCTGCCGCAGCACCGGCAGGCAGCCTTCGCTGCGGGCCTACTTCGCCCGCGAGGCGATCCTGGGCCGCGACCACCGCGGCGGCGCGATGGCCCTGCTGTTCTCGACCGAGCGGGCCCTCTGGGAGAGCGAGCGCTAGTCTGTCGGACCGGTCAGGAGAGAGCTACCCTAGCGCCCCCGCTGGCTCGCGAGCGCCCCATCGCCAACGCCATGGCGACTGACTCCGCTGACTCTTCAGGCGGACAGTCCGCGGGCGGAATGCCCTCTTGGCAGCTATCCACAAAGCTCTGGAGTTCGCCAACAAAACCGTCCTTCTCAGGCAGGTCGACCTCGACCATCCTCCCGTCGGAGCCGTACAAGGGCAACCCCGGCTTGTCAGAGCTGTAATCGAGGGTCCCGCCATCACACACGATCGTGAACTCCATGGAGAACGGGAAGCTCTTCGCGTGATGCCACCCTCCGGTGATGGTTACCGGCACGCCGTCGCCATAATCCAAGTGCGCCTCGACCACGTCGATGCCCAGCTCCAGATCCTCCGGGCCGCTCGCGCTGACTGCTTGGGGCTTGCCGAACAGGTGCCGGCAGTAGTCGAAGTCGTGGATCAACAAGTCGAAGACCCCTCCCCCGCTCCGTGCGCGATCCTTCAGCCACTTGCCCCAAGCCGGCGCTGCGCAGCGCCGGCGGAACGAAGCGGCACGTACCGCGCCAAGCTCTCCCGAAAGGACCTTCGCCCTGGCGGCCACGTAAGAGGGGAAGAACCGCAGGACCTGGGCCACCATCAGCACCTTTCCGGCCGCGGCGGCGGCCTCGATCATCTCTCCGCAATCAGCCTCGGCCAGCGCCATGGGCTTTTCCACCAGCACGTGCTTGCCTGCGGCGAGCGCCCTCAGGGCCAGCGGCTTGTGCAGATCCGTGGGCGTGCAAATGTCCACCGCTTCAACGCGGACATCGTCAATCAGATCCTCCGCTCCCTTGTACCGGGCGGCCGAGCCGAAATCGACCTGCCCGCCTCCGCGCTCCAGATTGCCGCCGACATCGCCGAGGTCGCCGGAGAGCTTCCGGTCGCTCGAGCTCGAGACGGCCGCCAGCTCGAAGCCGTGCACTTCGCGGTAGGCCTCCAAATGCGTGCTGCCCATGAACCCTAGGCCAATCACACCGATTCTCACAATCAATCCCCCGTTCTTTCATCAACGCCAAGTCCGGCTGGGCACCTGATCAAGCACGATTCCAGACGAACGCGGGAAAGGACGCCAACGTCCTGAACCCGGCCTGCTCATAGAGCCGGACGGCACGCTTGTTAGACGCCGTCACGGTCAGACTCACGGCGTTGCATCCGGCCCGCCGGAAGCCGTCCACGGCCCGCCGCAGCAGTTCGGAACCGATGCCAAAGCCGTGCCACGCGGGTGCCACGCAAAGCTGTGTGATGTGCCCGACGCGAGCGCCCACCATGCTTCCCAAGCAGATTCCCCGCAGCCTTGGCGACGACGCTTGTCGGGCGACGAAGCCGGCCGACGTCAAGAACCGCCCGCTACTGCCCCTGTTGATCGTCTGCTCCAGGAATTGCTTCGCGCCGGACACGCTGCGGTACTGCTCGGTGATGTTTGCGTCGACATGCCCGACATAGGCTTCGGCAATCAATTCTGAAGCGGGCTCCAACTGTGAGTCCGTCCAGGGCAGGAACCGAATGCCCGGATCGACCGAGCCCTGCTCGGCCAACGCCTCGCATGACTCCCTGATCATCAGCTGCCGCGGATAGACCTGCAGCTCACCCGGGACCACGATCTGTACATCTGGAAACGCAGCCAAGCTTGCCAACTGGCCTTCGACGCGTTTCACCCCGGAATCCCGCGAGGCCATGATCACGGTCATTTCTAGCAGCATCCGCTCAAGGTAAGGCGCCCGCTCTGCCGGCAGCAGGAACACTTCCCCGACCACTGCCTTGCTGCCTTGCAGCATGAAATAGCTGTAGCCGACCGGGCAGCCGCCGACCAGCACCGCCAAGCCAGCCAGGCACCGCTGATTGAGCAGGCGGCGAATCGTATCGGTAGCGTCCCGATTATCCCAAGCCAGCCTTTCGCGCCAATGAGCCCGCTGGGCCTCCAGCACCGGTTCTAGGTCCGGGCCGCGAAGCTGACCGAGGTCGACCAGTCTGGCGGCCGGCTGTCTCATCGATGGACCCCTGTCAATGCGCGCCTACGCCTTCCGCCGACAACCGCCAGCCGAACTCTCCGGTGGGCTCCGCCGTCAGTTGGCCCCGACCACCGAAACGAAGCTGACGCAGCGTCCCGGAGCGCCGCCCAGATTGTGCGTCAATCCAAGCTTCGGCGCTTCGACCTGCCTAGGGCCGGCCTCGCCGCGGAACTGCAGCCACATTTCGTACATCATGCGGAGCCCGCTGGCGCCGATCGGATGCCCGAAGCTCTTCAGGCCGCCATCAGGATTGACCGGCTGGGCGCCGCCAATCTCGAACCGACCGTCCAGGGTGTCCCGCCAAGCCGTGCCCCGCGTGGAGAACCCTAGGTCCTCCATCAGCACCAACTCGGTCGGAGTGAAGCAGTCATGGACCTCGGCCAGCGAGATTTCGTCGCGGGCGTTTCGAACACCGGCTTGCGCGTAAGCGTCTGCCGCGCTCGCCACGACCTCGGGGAACGTTGTGTAGTCGTAGTCTTGGCGCTTGGCGCCATCGGCCGGGCCGGCGATGAACGATAGCGCCTTGATCAGCAGCGGGTTGTCGGTGTACTTGTGGGCATCCTCGCTGCGGCACAGTATCGCCGCCGATGCTCCGTCGCTTACGCCCGAGCAATCGAACACGCCGAGCATGCCTGCTACTTTCGGCGCGTTCTCGATGGTCGCCTCAGGCACTTCCCGCTGGTACTGCGCCTTGGGATTGCGAGCCCCGTTCGCGTGATTCTTGTAGGCGATCCTGGTGAGGACCCGGCGCAAGGTATCCGGATCCAATCCGTACTTCTTCGCATAGGCAGGCGCCAAGAGCGAGAAGGTGGCCGGCGCGGTCATCGAGGACTGCGTACCATCCGTTGGCGTGCCCCCCGCCGAGGCGAGGCCTGAATAGCCTGAGTCCTTGAGCTTTTCGACGCCGATCGCCATGACCAAGTCGTAGGCACCGCAAGCTACCGCGTAGGCGGCGTTGCGGATCGCCTCGCTGCCGGTGGCGCAGAAGTTCTCCACGCGCGTGATCGGCCTGTAGCCGGTCTTGAGCGGCTCTGAGAGCAGCAGGCCGGAGCGCCCGCTGGTCAGCGTTCCCATCCAATAGGCGTCAACGTCTTCGCGCTCGATCTTCGCGGAGCGGCAGGCCTCGAGCGCCGCCTCCACGAGCAGCTCGTTCGCTCCGCGGTCCCAATGCTCCCCAAAGCGCGTGCATCCCATCCCCACGATGGCGACGCGATCCCGGATTCCGTTGCTAGGCATGCGTGTCAGACCTCCTTCGGACTTGATTCTAACGCCGCGGGCGAGCCTTCCAGAAATAGTTCCGGACGCCATCGGAAGTATAGAGGCGGCGGAACGTCATCTCCAACTCCTGCCCAATCTCCACTTTCTTGGGATCGACATCGGCAAGTTCGCAGGCGAACCGACCGCCCTGGTCGTAGTCGATCACCGCCGCCACCACCGGCGGCTGTAGCGAGTATGCCAGATGATCGACCGTGTAGGTGGCAATCCGAGCAGTCGCATCGGCGTACGGCACTTCGTCCATCGAGTCGACCGCGCCACACTGGACGCAAACGACTTGGGGCGGCAGGTTGACGGCTCCGCAGGTGCGGCAGCGCGAACCGACGAAGGCGTACTTCCAGCGTTCCGAACGCCGCATTGGCGGCGCGGCGGGCCGGGGCGGATCGGGACGCCTAGGCGGTTCGAAAGGCAGGATTTCCCGCCACTTGAGGTAGGTCTCGTACGCGATGTCGGCGCGCTTGGACTGGATCCAATCAGCGACCGAATGAATCGGGCGATGGTCACCGATATGCTCGGTCACTTGCACGATCAGGGCGCTTGCTCCGTCGGAGGCGCTAAGCACTGCCAAGTTGTCTCCCGGCTCGGCCGAGTCCAGCAGGCCGGCCAGCAGGAGCCCGGCATGAGCGGCTCCCGCCCGTCCCACGCTGCCAGACAAGTCGTCGGCGAGTTGATCGGGCCGCAGGCCCGCCGCTCGCGCAAACAGGCCCCCGACCTTGCGATGCCCGGAGTCCACCGCGACGCACTTGAGGTCGGAAGGCGCGATGCCGGACTCTGCCAAGCAGCGCTCGAACGCGCTCGCCAGCGCCGGCACCAAGCGTTGCTGCGCGAAGCGCTCTTCCCACTGCCGCGCGAACTGCTGCTCCGGGCCGCGCCAAACATCGAGCAACTCCTCTGCATGGGAACCGCTGCCGAGAATCCGCGCCGCCGCCCCTTCGCCGTCACCCACCAAGAAGGCGCAGGCCGCATCCCCTCCCATCGCCTCGCGGGCTCCCATCGGCGCGCCGACGACCATGTCGGCGCAACAAACCAAGGACGGTCTCCCGGTGCCGATCGCGGACGCAAGCGCCAGCGCCGCAACGCCCGCCCCGCTCGATGATGAGAGATCGACCAGCCGGGTCTCTGGCGGCAAGTCGAGCGCCGCATGGACCCCGGCCGCGTTGAGCTTCTCCGCGTAGGCGTGGGAGGTTGAGGCGAACATCAGCGTGGCCGGGGCAGGGGCGCTTCCGCGCATCGCCTCGCGCCCCGCTTCGACTGCTAGCGAGGTCGCGTCCTCGTCGAAATTGGCAATCGCTCGCTCGCCCCGTCCGCCGCCCTCGAGCCGGGTCCGTTGCAGGCGGCAGTACGGAACGTAGGAACCGTACCGCAGGATTCCGGGCATGATCCGGTAATTGTCGCACGGGCCGCAGTGGCAGTCGGTGCAATCGACTCCGTACACTGCAAGCAAGCTCAATCATGCGCAACCGAAGCTCCACCCTTTCGTGGGCTGCAATTGCCGTCGCGATAGCAACCATCTGCCCGACAGTGGGCGGCGAGCCCATATTCCAGACTCAGCCGACAATTCGGCCGAATCCGAATTCCGCGGTTCCGCTGGCAGCGATCGTATCGTTCGAAACCGGTCAACCGGTCCAAACGACCCTTACCGTTTCCGATGGCGAGCGCCAGTGGGCCCTTGAATACCCAGCAGATCGGAACCCGGTGGAAGGACTGCCTGTCGTGGGCATGAAGTACGGCAAGTCACACCGTATCGGCGTCAGAATCACCAGTTCACGGGGCGAGACCGCAGAATCACCCAAGCAGCTGGAGTTCACGACGCCGGCAAAGCCCGACGACAAGACGCGCATCCCTCCGGTGCGGGTCATGGTCAGCAAGCCGGAAAGGATGGAGCCGGGCTACACGCTGCTGAGTCTCAGGCGGGTGCTGCCCCGCTTGCAAGGCGAGCGCAGACGCCGCATGGGAGCCACCTTCGGACTGCTGGCGGCGATCGATCACGACGGCGAGATCGTCTGGAGCTATCAGTCAGATGCGAGGATCAGCGATGTCGAGCCCCTCAGGAATGGCAACTTCGCGTTCGTGACCACTGATAACCGGGCGACCGAAATCGACGTTCTCGGCAATCGCGTCGGACATTGGTACGCCGCCGATCGACCGCAGGGAGAGGCGGACGGAATTCCGATTCCGACGCTGACGATGCATCACGAGATCGACGAGCTCTCGAACGGGAACCTCATCGTGATGGGCACCGAGATCCGCGAATACGACAACTGGTACAGCAGCGAGACTGATCCCGATGCCCTGCGGAAGCGCCAGCGGGTAATGGGCGACGTGATCGTCGAGTTCACGCGGGACGGCAAGGTCGTCTGGGTCTGGAAGGCGCTCGATCATCTTGATCCCTATCGGATCGGGTACGAGACCTTTACCAACTACTGGATCAACAGGGGCTTCCCCGGCGCCTGGGACTGGTCCCACGGCAATGGATTCTTCCACGACGGGAGGGACGACTCGCTCCTGATCTCATTCCGAATGCAGGATGCGGTCGTCAAGGTGGACCGCAAGACCGGCGAGATCGTCTGGATCCTGGGCGACCACAGTGGCTGGCCGCTTCACTTGCAGCCGAAGCTGCTGACTCCGGACGGGGAGATGTCGTGGTTCTATCACCAGCACATGCCGCAGATCACTTCGAAGGGGACATTGCTGCTCTTTGACAACCGCACCTTCTCCGCACGGCCGTTCGCACCGCCGCTCCGTCCGGCCCAGACGTGGACCCGGGCGGTGGAGTACGACATCAACGAGGAGACCCGCTCGGTGAAGCAGGTCTGGGCTTCCCAAGGGCCAGCGATTGACCGGCTGATGACGTTCGCTATGGGAGAAGCCGACGCGATGCCGACGACCGGAAACGTCCTGCTCTTCTACCAGGGCTTTTCAATGTCAGATAGCGAGGGGCGGATTGCATAAGGAGTTAGGAGAGGGGCTGGACAAACGCGCGGTGGTTGTGCGATAACTCGCAGAGTGGGACCGCAGCACATCCCGTTAGGCGAGGTCCGGGTCCG
>JAJDTX010000156.1 GCA_022826925.1 Bryobacterales bacterium | reverse complement strand
CAGACCTGCAAGATCCTGCTCTGAATCCGGCCCCAATTTCATTAGCGCGCACTTTGTAGTGCAAGTCGCGCTTTCTGGAGCGGTCTAACTCCCTGTTAATCAATCACATCCTAAAATCCAATGTTAAACATGGGCTAGGGGGCTTGCTGGGGCTGTCGGATGCAGAGCTGGCCGACCTCGAGCGGGACGCTATCATTGGCAATCGTCCGCGCTTGCCCGGAGCCGTTGGTGGATGAAGCTGCTGATCGCCAATCGCGGGGAGATCGCGATCCGCATCGCGCTAGCCGCCGCCGAACTCGGCATCGAATCGGTCGCTGTTTACTCCGAAGACGACGACAGGGCGCTACACATCCGCAAGGCAGACCGCGCCGTCGCTCTGGTCGGATCCGGCGCGGGCGCCTACCTGGACGCGACGCAACTCATCGGCGTCGCAGTCGGGAGCGGGTGTGACGCGATTCATCCGGGGTACGGGTTCCTCAGCGAAAGCGCCGAGTTCGCCCGCCAGTGCCAAGATTCGGGCCTGACCTTCGTGGGCCCCCCGCCGGAGGCGCTGGCCCTGTTCGGCGACAAGGCCCGGGCGCGGACCCTAGCTGAAGAACTGGGAGTGCCCGTGGTTCCGGGCGTGTCCGGGCCGACCACGCTCGAGCAGGCGGCGGCGTTCTTCGAAGCGCTGCCCGACGGCTCAACCATGCTCATCAAGGCGGTGGCCGGCGGCGGAGGGCGGGGCATACGGCTCGTCAGCGAGGCAGCAGAGATCGAGAATGCCATGGCCAGGGCCCAATCGGAGGCTGGCGCGGCTTTCGGCGTCCCAGACGTCTTTGTCGAGCGGTTCGTGGCGGGTGCGCGACATGTCGAGACGCAGATAGCCGTTGACCACGCTGGCCAGTTCGCCTGCATCGGCGATCGAGACTGCTCGCTGCAACGACGCCACCAGAAGCTCGTCGAGGTAGCGCCGGCTCCAGGACTGCCGAAGGCCGTCCGGAGCGGGATCGCCGACGCTTCAGCGCTGTTGGCCAAGACGGCCGGCTATCGCAACCTCGGCACGTTCGAGTTCTTGGTCGATGGCGACGAGTACTTCTTCATGGAGGCCAACGCCCGGCTTCAGGTCGAACACACGGTCACTGAGGAGACCAGCGGGCTGGACTTGGTGCAAACCCAGTTGCGATTGTCCCAAGGGCAATCGATCCGGTCGGCGGGCATCCGGGCGGGGAAGTCCGGCTCGACGCAGAACGCAGCGGTACAAGCTCGCGTGAACATGGAGACCATGCAGGCTGACGGCTCGGCCAAGCCAAGCGGCGGCACTCTAGAGGCCTTCGACGTGCCATCGGGCAGGGGCGTTCGGGTTGACACTTTCGGATACACCGGTTTTCGCCCGAGTTCAAACTTCGACTCGCTGCTGGCGAAGGTCGTCGGCTACGTCCCAGAGGGTAGCTTCGAAGCTGCGATGCGCCGCACGGCACGAGCGCTGAGCGACTTCAGAATTGTCGGAGTCGAGACGAACATTCCCTTTCTTCAAGCGCTGCTGGCGCACCGAGACGTTCGCGCTTGGAAGGTACACACGCAGTTCGTCGACGAGCACATGGAAGAACTCGTGGCCGGGCAGAGCGGGGAAGGACGCTTCTTCCCGGTCGAATCAAGCACCGCCCCGCAGAGCGGCATGGCAGGCGCGAAGGTCGATCCGAACGACCCATTGGCAGTGCTGTCGTACGGCAAGCGCGCGGCGACTGCGACGCGAGACACACCCAGTTCGGATGCCGTGCCGGACGGCGCGAAGCGGCTCCGCGCTGCGATGCAGGGCACCATCGTCAGCGTGGACGCCGAAGTCGGCTCCGCGATCCGTGCCAGCGACGTTGTGCTGGTCATGGAGTCAATGAAGATGGAGCACGAGATCCGGGCCGGTGAGAGCGGGATCTTGCGGGAAATCACTGTCTCAGTGGGAGATACGGTCTATGAAGGCCATCCTTTGGCACTGATCGAAGAGCGCGAGGTCGACGGTGCCGTCGGTCAAGACGCGTCAGAACTGGATCTAGATTCCGTCCGGACTGACCTGGCTGAGGTTCACGCCCGCCATGCCGCGACGCTGGACGCGGCCCGTCCCGATGCGGTGGAGAAGCGCCGCAAGACCGGCCAGCGGACTGCCCGAGAAAACGTAGACGACCTGTGCGACGAGGGCACGTTCGTCGAGTACGGGCAGCTGGCGCTCACGCCCGGAACTGGCCTGCCTAGGGACGAGATCGTCCGCAAGTTCCCAACGGACGGCATGATCACGGGGATCGGCAGCGTGAACGGTGCCGATTTCCCCGGGGAAGGCTCGAGGTGCGTGGTGCTGGCCTACGACTACACCGTGCTGGCGGGCACGCAAGGCGTTCTCAACCACGTCAAGACGGATCGCATGCTCGAGCTTGCGGCCAAGTGGCGACGGCCGGTGGTGCTGTTTGCGGAGGGTGGCGGTGGCAGGGCCGGCACGGGTGGCAAGCGCAAGGGAGGCGCCGCGACGACCGCGGCAGGCCAGGGGCGCTCGGATGACATGTATCGGCCTCTGGACACGCCCTCGTTCGCCACCATGGGCAGCCTGAGCGGGCTGGTGCCGCTGATTGGGATCACTTCGCGCTTCTGCTTCGCCGGCAACGCATCTCTGCTGGGCTGCTGCGATGTAATCATCGCAACCGAGAATTCCAGCATTGGGATGGGAGGGCCGGCCCTGATCGAGGGCGGCGGCTTGGGCGTGTTTCGCCCGGAAGAGGTCGGGCCGATGGACGTCCAAGTGCCCAACGGGGTCGTCGACTTGGCGGTCAAGGACGAGGTGGAAGCGGTTGCGATCGCCAAGCGCTACCTGAGCTATTTCCAAGGATCCTTGGCGGACTGGACCTGCAAGGACCAGCGGCTCCTGCGTCGGGTCATCCCGGAGAACCGCCTGCGAGTCTACAGTGTCCGCGAACTGATCGGGATCTTGGCGGATACGGACTCGGTGTTGGAGTTGCGGCCCGCCTTCGGCCCCGGCATGATCACCGCCTTGGCCCGGATCGAGGGCCGGCCCGTGGGTATTCTCGCCAACAACCCACAGGTCCTTTCTGGCGCGATTGAAAGTGATGGCTCGGACAAGGCTGCGCGGTTCATGCAGCTGTGCGACTGTTTCGACCTGCCGGTGATCGTGCTCTGCGACACCCCCGGCATGATGGTCGGACCGGAGATCGAGCGCACAGCATTGGTGCGGCATTGCAGCCGCATGTTCGTTGCCGGCGCCAATCTCAGCGTGCCGCTGGTCACGATCGTTCTGCGCAAGGCGTACGGGCTCGGAGCGCAAGCCATGGCGGGCGGGCACACCAAGCGGCCCATGCTGACCGTGGCGTGGCCGACCGCCGAGCATGGCGGTATGGGCCTGGAGGGACAGATGAAGCTCGGATTTCGCAACGAGCTTGCGGCGATCGGGGATCCCGAGGAGCGGGCTGCGAGGTATGCCGAGCTGGTGGCGGCTGCCTACGAGCGGGGCAAGGCCCTCAATGCGGGTGTAGCGTTCGCCTTTGACGACGTGATTGATCCGGCTGATACCCGTCGGTGCATCATGGGAGCCCTCATGTCCGCGCCTGCTCCGGCGCCCCGAGCGGCCAAGAAGCGACCGTACGTGGATACTTGGTAGCCAGCGTCTGACGATGCCGTGCGCGGCCGGTCGCCCGCAGGGGCTGCCTACGGAAGCGCCGTGCGCCACCCGTCCCGAAGCTGAGCTGCCAGCATGCCTACCAGTTCCGCGTTCTCCGGCCGGTCAGCGACATTCACCGTTTCGGACCGAGACTTCTCGAGATCGTACAGCCCCCGCGCCACCACCGTTCGGGCACGGTCCACCCACTCGGTATAGCGAAATCTCTGCGTGCGCATGCTGTAGCCCATGTGAACCCAGTCTTGGTCCGTCAGATAGGGGCGCGGGATCTGAGTGAAGGCCGCGTTCTTCCACGGCCGGGCAGGGTCTTCCAAGAGCGGCAGCATCGAGGCCCCCTCCAGGTTTTCGGGAGCGTCAATGCCGCAAGCTGCGCACAGAGTCGGGTACATATCGACGAACTCGACTAGGCCGGCACAATCCCGGCCGCCCGAGGCCATGCCCGGGACCCTCAGCATCATCGGGGCGCGGGCGGCGAGCTCGAAATTCGTGGTCTTGGCCCACGTCTGTTGCTCCCCCAGGTGCCAGCCGTGGTCGCCGAACAGGATCACTACGGTCCTGTCGGCTAGGCCGAGGCTCTCGAGTTCCCGCAACACGCGGCCAACTTGCGCGTCCATGTAGCTGGTGGCGGCGTAGTAGCCGTGGATCAGTTCGCGGACTTTGGCTGGCGGCACAGGCCCCTCGTCGGGGATGTCCGTGTAGCCGCGTAACTCTTGCGAGCGGGTAAAGGCCACAGCCGGCGTGCCCGCCGGGCGCTGGGCATCTTCAGGCACCGGGAGCGCAGCCGGATCGTACAAGTCGAAGTATTTCTTCGGAGCTGTGAAGGGTAGGTGTGGCTTCTGAAACCCGACAGCCAGGAAGAACCGGTCATCGCGCAAGCGGCGCAGTGCGCCTACCGCCCGATCTGCCACTTGACCGTCTTGCAGGGCATCGTCGGGCACCTCGGGCGCCTGCCATGAAGCTCTCTTCTTCCACTCCAAGGTCGGGATGTCGGCACCTGACCACTTGCGGTCGGGGCTCGCCCCGCGCATCGCTGCGAAGCGCTCCTCGTCGACGTATTGCATGCCCGCCTGTCGCCCGCCCGCCGGCCAGGCTGGCACGCTCCATGACGGTCGGTCGGCCTTGTTGCCGTGCAGGATCTTGCCGATTGCTTGGGTGTAATAGCCAGACTGCTTGAAGCGCTGTGGCAGCGTGACAAGATCGGGCATCGTATCGCGGAAATGCGTGCGGTTGCCCCAGACCCTGGTGGTGTCCGGCCTGAGTCCCGTGAGCAAGGATGCTCGCGACGGACCGCAGACCGCCGATTGGCAGTAGGCGCGCTGGAACACTACGCTGCTGGAGGCCAGTCGGTCCAGGTTCGGCGCGTGGACGAGGTCGTTGCCGTAGCAGCCCAGCTCGGGCCGCAGGTCGTCCACCGCCAAGAACAGCACGTTGAGGCCGTTGCCGGCGCCCTTGGCGGATTGTCCGCTCAGGCCGGCTGAGGCGAAAGCGGCCGCAAGGAAGTCGCGACGATCGATCACTGGGGTGTCTCCTCTGCGCGGCGCTCCCACGTATATGTCTCGGGATCGAAGACGAAGGCCCCCTTGGTGGCAGCCTGCGGAACGTTCAGCTTGGGCAGCCACTTCGCGTGCTGCGCGATCGCGGCCGCGTTGGTGGGGTCACCTGCCAGGTTCGTCCACTCCTCGGGGTCGGTGCTGTGGTCATAGAGCTCCTCTGCTCCGGAGGCGTAGCGAATATAGCGGTAGCGCTCCGAGCGGACGGCGTGGTTGTTGCGGCGGAACGTCATTACCGCCGGGCGTTCCCATTCCGCTTCCGGGTCCTCGAGCAGCGGTCGCAGGCTCACTCCTTCAAGGTCGTCCCGCGCCGGCAGGCCACATAGATCCACCAGGGTCGGATACAGGTTGATCAGGCTCACGGGCCGGCTGCACCGCCCGCCTTGCGTGCTGACGCCCGGGGCGATGATCGCCAGCGGCACGCGCGATGATCGCTCCCAGAGCGTGTCCTTCGCAAAGTGGTGCTTCTCGCCGAAGTGATAGCCGTGGTCGGACCAGAACATGACGATCGTGTTCTGAGAGTAAGCACTCGCGTCGAGCGCGTCGAGCACGCGGCCGACCAGCGCGTCGGCGTGCCGGATGCCAGCGGTGTAGCTGCGCACGACTTCGCCCATGTCACCGCGCTCCACGATCAGCTCCAGATCGGCTACGCGGGATGCGGCCATCTCGCGACCGGCCTCGGGCACGTCGTCCAGATCACCCGGCTTGTCGAGCGGGACCGGCGCGTCGTCGGGCCCCACCGACTCGTACCACGCTCTTGGAGCGTAGAACGGCAGGTGCGGCTGAAACAGTCCGACCGCCAGGAAGAACGGACGGTCGTGATCCCGAGCCAGGAACTCCTCGGCCCAGCGAACCGTGGCGCCGTCGCCCATCTCCATGTCGGTCTTGTCCAGCGGCCCCCAGTCGAAGCTGCTGATGTGGCGGGGGAGGCGATAGGGGACTAGGAAGCTATCGGTCTTCAGGTCGCTGACAAGGTCGAAGTACTCGTCCCAAGAGTCGGGCGGGTTGAAGCCGGGCGTGTGGTGGAAGACCTTGCCGCCGCCAGCTGCGTAGTAGCCGTTGTCCTTGAAGTAGCGCGGCAGCATTTCGACTTCGGGCAGATTCGGCTTCCACCACTCGCTGTTGACGTAGACGCCCGTCGTCGACGGCCGCAAGCCTGACAGGATCGCGGTGCGGGACGGGTTGCACTTCGGCGCCGGGGCGTGCGCGTTCGTGAATAGGGTCCCGCGCTCGCTGAGCCTGTCGATGTGGGGTGTCTCGGCCGCTTCGTGCCCGAGAGCGCCGACCCAGTCGTTCATGTCGTCGACGCTCAGAAAGAGCACGTTGGGTGGTGCCGGGGGCGGCTCCGAGCATGCTGCCAAGGCCAAGGCAAGTCCAAGAATGGCGATTTGAAATCTGTGCATGATTCGCAGTCTCCGACCCAGCCGCGCTAGCCGCAGCCGCATCGTGAGTGTACTCAACCTCTCTGCCAACGTTCCAAAACAGTCGTTAGCAACAAGATGCTCGATGCCCTCCTCGCGCGTGTGATCGACCTCGCATCTCCCAGCCTGCAACCAACCAATCACAAGGCCGTTGGGCTGTCTCGGAGCGGCGTCATAGTTTTTCGAGGAGTCGGTCGTAGTCGGCGTGGGACCCGATCCAAAACCACGTAATGTCATCACCCTCGAGCAGACCAACCGCACGGTATCCCAGCGCGACGCGGACTGAGTAGATCGGCTCGTAGCCGTGCACCTTCTTGAAGCGGAGACTTTGGTGCCGGGGATTGCTTGCGAAGAGACGGTACGCTTTTCTTGCGAGCCCCTGAATGTCCGGCGGCAATTTGCGGTAGGCAGCCCAGAAACGGGGCGTTGCACTCGATTTCACAGTTTGTCGGGATCGAGTTGCGTCGCTCTGCCAGCTTTAGCATCAGTGCGGGCCTCGTCGGCGAGCCTGCTCAGGGCATCTTGGGAATTCGAAAACGCTTGAGTCCAGCGTTCCTCATCCTGCAGCTCGCCGAGAAGCCACCGGGCGATTCGGTCTTGTTCCTCGGGCGGGAGTGCCGACATCTTCTCTATCGCTGTGTCAAGAGCTCGGCTCACGATTCGATTATAGGTGTTGACAGAGGCGGCCAAGCCCATTCAAGGTCACTGTCAGGCAAGTTCGATTGCTGGTTTCGGCGTAGGGAATGTGTCGTCGGAGGCGGCTGCGCTCGACGGGAGCCAGCGCATAGGCAAGGGGTCCCTCTAGGGCCTCTCAGCTGTGTTCCGCGAACTCCTGGGCGCGCACGTCTGAAATCCTGCGGATGAGCGCCCGGAGCGGCGGCTGGGCTCCTCTGAGCGGAGTGACTAGCAGGGCGGCGAACTCCTCACGTCCCTTTCGCCCGGATCCAACGACGCTTCAGCCAAGTGGCGGTGGGAGTGCCCTGAGGTCTGTCCCGCGGGCAGGTCAGAACTGGGCCAGGCTGTAGTTCTAATCGGCCAGTACAGCGGATCCCGCCTGATTCCACACCGCCCGCGCCATATGTCCGGCGCCGCATACAGTACCAACGGAGCAGTTCGCTGGCCGCCGAGTCTCTCACAACCGGCACTCAGAACGGTGCCTCGAGACTCCACAAGGCGTGGGAACAAGAGTCAACTTCTGCGAGGCCGCCTCAATTAAGGCTCCTTTGGAAGAGTCCGTCCGCTTGCCGCCGAGGCTGGCTTGCTCGGTGCCAGGTATGCGGTGTAGTTCCAGCCCTCGGGCCGAACGTACTCGCCGTCTTCGCGCGTGGACTCGATGTCAGCCTTCAGGCGAGCGGTGTTGGCCGGATCGAGAAACGGATCCTCGGTCTCCACGCGCCATTGCTGGAGCCTGGCCTTCAGGCGCTCGAAAGTGTCGTCGTGCGCGGGGTCCGATGAGAGGTTGTCGAACTCATGTGGGTCGGCGGTCAGGTCGTACAACTCGTATTCCGGCGGCCGAGCCATGGTCTGGTATGCCATGCGCACTCGTTGCGGGGCACCGCTGGCCACTTGGCGCAGTTCCGCCTCGCCGAAGAATCTGCCGAGGGTGAAGGCATGGCCGGGGTTGACCGTGTTCGGCATGAGGTTGCGGATCAACTTGTACCGTCGGTCGCGGACGGTGCGTTGCGGGAAGTAGTTGTGGTTCGAATGCAAGTGGTATTCGGTGAACAGATACTCCCGCCATGGAGGGGACTGTCCGGCCACGAGCGGGTTCAGAGACCGGCCCGCCAGCCCCGCAACCTCCCCGGCGGCGGCCGCTTCCAGAAATGTCGGCATCAGGTCCAGTGTCGAGACCAGTTCCTCGCGCACTTGGCCGGACTGCTGGAGGCCCGGCCAACGCACGATCAGGGGAATCCGCACCCCGCCCTCGTAGGATGTTCTCTTGCCTCGGAGCAGGTCTGCCCCGTGATCGCCGAGATAGACGACGAGGGTGTTGTCGTGTTTGCCCGAATCGATCAAAGCCTGCAGCAGGTCCCCGACGTACGTGTCCAGTCTGTTCATGGAGTTGTAGTAGTTGGCCGTTTGCTCGCGCAGCTCGGGCGAGTCGAGTCCCATGTACTCCAAGGGCTCGACATCCCCTGGTCGCAGCGGTCGTTCTGGGATGCCGTCGACCTGCGTCAAGAACGGCCGGTGAGCGTCGGGGTAGTTGACTGACAGAAAGAAGGGCTGCTCCGCCTGCCCCATGAACTCGGCCGCAAACGCGGCGTAGCGCCCCATGTCCTCGCGCTGGAAGTTGGCCGAGGGAATCTTGGTGAAATCGAAAGGAAACGCTTCGGGTGGATTGATGTGCAGCTTGCCGATGATGCCAGTGCGGTAACCGGCTTCCTTCAGGCTGCGCACGATGTTGGGCGTGTCGCCGCGATACAGGCCGAACTTCCACGTGGCTAGTCCGATCTGGCCGTTCTGGTGGGGATACAGTCCTGTCAGAAAGGCCGCCCGCGACTGGCTGCAGCCAGCCTGCGGCACATAGGCGTTCTGGAAGAGCACGCCGCCGGCTGCCAGCGCGTCCAGATTCGGCGTCGACACGTACGGCTCGCCGTACGCGCCGATTTCCGGTCCGTTGTCTTCGGAGACGATCAGGAGGATGTTGGGCCTCGGGCCGAAGCCCGAGTCTCCGACCTGGCTTGGAATCGAGCAACTCGCTAGCGAGACGAGAGCAGCTGCTGCGGCTCGAGCACGGAATGTCATTTCTGCATGCTCCAATCGGACGGCGCTTCCCAGCCCTCTGGCGCGGACAGCGGCATGGCCATCGCGTCCTTGGGCTTGAGCTGGCGGAAGCGTACCGCTCGCGCAAGCAGTTCAGCCAATATATCGGGATGAGACGCACTTACGTCCGAGGCTTCGAACGGGTCGACCGAGATCCGATACAACTCCAGCTTCGCGTGTGCCCGGGGATTCTCGGCCCGATCTAGGTTCGGCCCCTCGCGGATCAACTTCCAATCACTCGTGACCACAGCGTTGCGCTCGCGGCGTTCGGCGTCGGGTGCCGTGCCATTGCCCGGAATCGTCTGGCCGTTGAAGTACGAGTGGAATTCGAAGTCGTCGCGACCGCTGGTGTCGCCCCGCAAGGCCTTGATCACGTCCTCTCCGTCCAAGCGTTCGTCGTGGCGCGCTTCGACCCCGGCAATGCCCATTAGGGTAGGGAAGATATCCAGTACCGAGACAGGCGTGTCAACTTTGCGGCCGCCCTGTATGCCACCGGATGGCCAGCGGGCGGCCGCGACCACTCGGATGCCACCCTCGTAGACCGTGTGCTTGCGCCCGCGCAAGGGTTCGTTGCTGGAGCCTGCCGGCGGCACTCCGCCGTTGTCGCTAAAGAACAGCAGCAGGGTGTCGTCCAATGTCCCCCTGGCTTCCAAGGCGTCCAGAATCGCCCCAATCTGATCGTCCATGGAGGCGGTCATGGCAGCCTTGACGCGCCTGTTCTCGGGATCGATTCCGGCGTTCGCCTCGAGATATGCAGTCGTAGCGTGATTCGGGCTGTGGATCGCGTTGAACGGAACATACAGGAACAATGGCTGGTCTGCCGGGCTCTCGCGAATGAAGCGGACGGCGTGCCGTCCTATGAGTTCCGTGCTATAGCCCTCTTCTCGGCTCAGCGCAAAATCGTGGTGCCAGTCAAGCACTCCGAGGCGCGTGTGCTCGAAGTAGTCGATCGAGCCTCCGTAGTGACCCACGAACTCAGTGAATCCCTGTTCGAGCGGGTGAAATCGCACCGAATCGCCGAGATGCCACTTGCCGAAGACCCCCTTTCGCTGGTAGCCTGCGCGACCCAACGCTTCCGGCAGTGTTTCCTCATCGGGCGGTACGCCCAGATCGGTCCACGGTTTGATGGTTACCCGTTGCAGCCCGTAACGGATGGGGTAGCGGCCAGTCAGCAGGGCCACTCTTGTGGGCGAGCAGACCGGAGCCGCATAGAACCGCGTCAGCTCAACACCCTCAGCGGCGATGCGGTCGATGTTGGGGGTAGGGAAGCCTGCCCCGTGGAAACCTACATCCTTCCAGCCGAGATCGTCCGCAAGAACGATCACGATGTCCGGCAGGGATGTCGCCTCGCGGTCTGTCATGCAGGCGACGCTTGCGCAAGCCAGCGCGATACAAGCGATCCTTCCAAGGCAGGAAATCGATCTCTGGTTGCAGCTCATTCGGACGCCCTCATCTCGCGATTCCGGCAGCTGTCGCTGCCGCCACCAAGACCCATGCTATTCCCCAATCCGGTCATTGCGCCACCGGTGTGTCGGTGACCGATCCTGCTATCGCACAGGCTCGACCTCGACCAGTACCTGCTCGGGCCCTCGCAGCACCGCTTGCTTCCGAGCCCTCGGCTCTGCGGCCAAGCGCATCGAAGGATACCGTTCTAGCAGGGCTGAGAACGCGATCTTGGCTTCCATGACAGCTAGCGGAGCGCCGAGGCAATAGTGGATTCCGCGCCCGAACGAGAGGTGGCTTGTCTGTTGCCGTCCGATGTCTAGCCGATCGGGATCAGGAAAGGCTTCGGGATCACGGTTCGCTGCCCCGATCGCGCTGATGACGACGTGTCCGGGTCGGATTTCGCGACCTCCAATCTCGACTGGGCTGGTGCACAGCCGCCCGTCCAGTTGTACCGGGGCGTCGTAACGCAGGAACTCCTGGATGGCCGAGTCGAGCAATTCTGGATGGTCTCGCAAGCGCTGCATCTGCTCGGGGTGCCGCAGCAGGGCGAGGGTGCCGTTGCCGATCAGGTTGCGCGTGGTCTCGTTACCCGCCACAAGCAACAGGGTGAGCGTGTTGATCAATTCCCTGTGTGTCAGCTTCTCGCCTTCTTCCTCGGCCGCGATGAGGGCGCTGATCATGTCGTCTTGGGGCTTGCGGCGGCGCAACTCTATGATTTCCTCAAAGTAGTGCTGCAACGCTACGGTGTTGTGCCGCATATAGTTGATTTGCTTTGCGGTGAGGATTGGCTCGACGCTCAGCGCAATTCCGTTCGACCACCCTTCGAAACGGTCCATGTCCTCGGGCGGGACTCCCAGCATCTCAGCGATGACCGTGATGGGCAGCGGGTAAGCAAACTGGCCGATCAAGTCAAAGTGTTCCTGGCCGGCCAGTGAGTCAAGGAGCCTTCCCACCAAGCGTTCGATTCTTGGGCCGAGATTCGCCACAGCGGCGGGCGTGAACGCCTTGGAAACTAGCCCGCGCAGCCTCGTGTGGTCGGGCGGATCGCAATCGAGCAGGCTTTCCAGCCGCTCGTCCAACACCCGTGTGCGATTCGAGAATGCCTGATGGTTGCGCAACACCGCATCGACATCGCGATAGCGCGTCAGGAGCCAGCCGTCGATGATCCGTGTGCGATGCACCGGATCTCTCGTGCGCATCCTCTCGTAAAACCCATACGGGTCGACCTGCATCCGTGCCGAGGTAGGGTTGAAGCCGCTGCCCGATTCCAAGCGCTCCCATGCCAGCTTCGCTGCGAAGCCTAGAGGTTCGACAAGTTGCTTTAGGGATTGCAAGAGAGCCTTCATGGATTGACCATCCCGCGGCCGTCCAGACGCTCCACTCAGAAGGCCGGCCGCAGGCCAAACAGTATTCTACGAGTGCTGCGATAGCGCGGGCTTCTCCGCCACTTGCCGCCGAGACCGTAGTCGAGATGGATAGGAGGATCCCTAGAATCATATGGGCATGAGCGCCCACAGCATGATGACGAATTTCGAAATCCAGACTTTGGCCGGGCGACAACTACACGACTACGATGCCCGGAAGCCAGGCATGGCGTTCGCCGAGCCGACCTTCCACGTAGCTCTCGATGATGCGTACCGCGTGCAGATCGAGACTGCCCAGCTGAGGGTCCTGCGAGGCGAGACCGTCGCAGGATACAAGATCGGTTGCGTGAGTGCGGCTGTTCGGCGGCAGCTTGGGACTGAGCACGCGGTCTTCGGGCACCTGTTTGCCGGCGAAATCCGTACCAGTCCGGCGGCACTCAGCGCCGACGAGTTCTGCTGCCTTGCCATAGAAGGCGAGTTAGCGCTGACGTTGGACGCCGATATCGACGACGTTGCACAGCTACGCGAAGATCCGGCGCGGTTTGTGGGCTCGGCGTTTCCAGTGATCGAACTGCACCACTACATCTTCCGCGGGCCCAATCCGTCGGCTGCCGAGGTGGTCGCGAACAATGCACTTCAGGCGGGGATTGTCGTGCCGGAGGCTCGGGCGACAGCGGGTACTACCGATCCACTCCACATTAAGGTGACGATCAGCGACCGGGTCGAAGAGACAGCAACGGTGGATCCGTTGGAAACGGTCCATGAACTTGCCAGTCGACTAGCTGTGTTCGGCATCAAACCTAGAGCCGGCGAGATCTTGCTGACGGGTTCTCCTTTGCCGCTATATCCAGTCGTCGAGGGCGATGGCATCCAGGTGCATTGCCCCGGCGTTGCTGCGGTCACGGCTACAGTCACCTAGAGAGCTTGCAGGCGGTACTGATTCTGGAGTCCTGATTCCAGAGGATCATACGCTAGCCCCGACTTGGCATACTTGTACAGAGTTCGCGGTCCAGCCCAGCGGCGCTTGGAGGAAAGCAGCATGCAGACAGCCAAGATCGTCTACTGGGAGGAAGAGGGCACTTGGATCGGCTATCTCGAGGAGTTTCCTGACTACTGGACCCAAGGAGACACACTAGAAGACCTCGAATCCCACCTCTGCGATCTGTACACGGACCTTACGCGCGACGAGTTGCCAGGAATCCGTAGAGTGGCCGATATCGCAGTCGCGTAAAACGAACAGCGCTTGTCAGTGAGCCCGAAGGGGCTGGTTGCGTGCCGGTTCGGCGCGAAGCCAAGCATGAGTGGTACCGCAATCTAGGGACGGGTGTGTCCCAGCCCGAACCGTGCCATCGCGAGATCAACGACCGCCTTGCCCGGCACGTTCTGGCGAAGCTGGATTGTCGCTAGCCAGGCAGGGGCGGCGTAGGGGAAATTCCCAGAACGGAGTCACGTGGCAATGCGCTAGTAGTCGAGGAGATAGTTGAACTTGATGAAGAACGCATGTGTCTCGAGCCGCCGTTCGACGCTGTGGGGGTCGATGTAGTCACGCATCAGCATCCCTGTGTTGTAAACCACGAACAGCCCCGTGGCGGAGGTGGACAGCAGCCCCAAGCGAAGGTTGTGCGACATCTGGTTGGTTCGATTGCTGTACTGGCTCAGCGTCTGGAAGTAGCTCTTCGTACTGATCGACCAGTTAAACCGCAGGCTGGCCAGATCCGTGTTGAAGGCCCCGACCGGCAGGTCGATCATGTTCCGGGCCCAAGTGAGCGTCCACGTCAGGTTCTGCCCCTTGCGGACACCTCCCGTCAGGCTGAATGCGGTGATGTCGCCAGAGTAAAAGTTGCCTTTCGCAACGCTGCCGCCACCGAATGCGACCGCACTGGGATCGCTCTGGAAGTTCGCTATGGTCTCGCCGAACTGATACGCCCCCTCCGGCACTTTGATGCCCGGAAAGACGGCGAACGGACGCCGCAGCAGCTCGAAGTTGCGGTTATAGGCCAGGCCCAGCCGTCCGCCGTTCTGCAGCCGAGAGTCGAAGTGGTAGTGTTCGAAGCCGGACTCCTTCTCGTTCGTTCCCAGTGTGTACCAGTTCTGGATGAACGCATGCGGCTCGATCGTGCGCCAAGCACCTTTCTTGGGGTAGTAAGTATAGCGATATGAAGCACTTGGTTTACGAAACCTCACGCGGCGAACAAATCCGACTTCGGGATTGAAGTTCTCCCCCACCTCCAAGTAGCTGACGCTGACACGGTGTGTCGCGTCGTCGTAGTCGAAGCGGCTGGAATAGGCATGCGAGCTGCCTTCCAAGCCGGGGGACTGCGTGCCGGCGACATAGTTGAACCAGTTGCCGAACTTGCCGATGCCGATGTTGGCGTCCGCCCCGAACGTCCGGTTGTACCCGCGGACTCCTTCGAAGCTTCCTGCGGTCTGTCGGTTCACCGCGATGACGCCGATGGAACTGCGGTTGGGAAGTTCGCGGCTGACCCGCCCGACGGCATAGTTGTTTGCCGGAGCGCGGCCTTGGACGTCCCGGGTCTGCATGTTCAACAGGCCGACTTGGTACTTGCCCATCTTGCCGCTCATCCGTGCGCCCGCGTCGATGGGCACTTGCTGGCGGTTCTCGTCCAGTCCGATCCGCCGGGAGAAGAAGATCTCGACCTCCCGCGGAGTGCCGAACTCGAAGAATCCCGAGTTCTCAAGGAAAAAGGGCCGCTTCTCGGGAAAGAACAGATCGAAGCGGGTCAAATTGATCTGCACGTCATCGACTTCGACCTGAGCGAAGTCCGTGTTGACTGTGCCATCCAGGGTCAATCCCGGCGTGAGGCTGTACTTGAGGTCGATGCCTCCGTTGAACTTGCGCTCGGTGCGGCCCTGGTCCAAGCGGAAGTCTTGCGAGAAGCCGCTGATCACGTAGGGCAGGAGCTTGAGGTTGCGATGGGACTTGGCCTCGATTCCGTGCAACTTGCCGGCGATCTCGATCTGGGTGAACTGGAAGGCCCGCGATATCGGAGACCAGAACGAGAGTTCGTTGCGCCGGCGGATGTTGCGCGAGATGTTCAGGCCCCAGGTCTGATCCGTGCCGGGGCGGTAGCGCAGGGTCCGGAAGGGGATGGCGATCTCGCTTTCCCAGCCGCGCTCAGTGACTTGCGAGCGAACCTTCCACGCCGCATCCCAGTTGAGATTGAACGCCGCGGCCCCAGCCCGCTGGGCTCCTCCCCCGCCGGCACCGCCGGCTCTGGCGGGGCCTCCGGCGGAGCCCCGCGTCTGGCCGGCCTTGGTCACCTGGGCGTCGAACTCGATCCCGGTCGGGCTGGTGCCGAACACAAAGGCATTCTGGCCGTCGTTGTAGGAATCGATCAAAATCTGAATCGAGTCCGTGTCGATCAGACTGCCGTCGCGCCGATTCTGCGTGACGACGATGTTCTCGGGTTCCCGGTCGAAGCAAATGATTCCGAAGTAGAGATTGGAATCGTCGAACGCAACGCGGACTTCCGTGCGCTCCGTTGACGGCGCACCCTCGTCAGGGTTCTGCTGGATGAACCCGGTGGCCGGAGCTATTGCGTCCCACAGCGCTTCGTCGACCAGACCGTTGATCTCCGGTGCCTGCTCTACCCGCGCCGCTCCAATGGCCGGTATCTCGGCGGGCACGTCTTCAGCTACTGCCGGGTATATGCCTAGGACGGTGGCGAGAACCGCGCAGCTCTTCAATGTCCCGCCCAGAATCTTCTGGCGGTCGGTCTGGAAAGAGCGGAGTCGCACAATGCAGGGAGACCTCCAATCGTCGCACAGGCAGTTAGATTCGTTGTAGCCGGTTCCCGGCGTTCAAGGGCCGAGATCATGCATCATCGGCCGTCCTGGGACCATTCAATGTGTTGTTCGCTGTGTCTTCCTTCGAGCGCGACTACCTGTCGAAGTGGCGTGCGAGGAATTCGACCAACACGCGCGTGCTCTCGTCCCCGTCGACCCCTAGGTAGGTGTCAAGCGGAGAATGCCCCCGCCCCTCGCCTTCGTGGACGACGGCTTCGATCCCAGCCTCGCGGAATCGCGCTTGCAACGGCAGGACTTGTTCGTGCATTGTCGGGCGCCCGGAAGAGACGAGCAAGAGGAACGACGGGACGCCTTTGTCCGCTTCGACGTGGTGCCAGGGCGAAACCGGCATCCAAGCTTCGCGGTCGGCACCGAACGCATTGGTGTGGGCAGCCAGGGCCTGCTTCATCTGCAGCGGCACGTTGTACATCGCAGTGTCGATCGCAACGACGCTGTTCAGATCCGCCAGCGCAGCTCCGGCCGCCTCCATGAAGGCTTCGTTGGTGCCGACCGCCGATACCAAGTGCGCTCCGGCCGAATGGCCAACCAAAGCAATGCGCGAACCGTCCCCGCCATACTTGGCGCCATGGCGCTTGAGCCATGCCGCGGCCGTAGCTACGTCCTGCGCCATCTCGGCCAGGCTTGCAGTCGGCCGGAAGCGGTAATTCATCGACGCGAAGAGGTAGCCTTCCGGCACCAAGGCCGCCGGCTTGAACAGTGCCCGCGCCTTGTCACCGCGCACCCACGATCCGCCGTGCACGTAGAGGACCACCGGCGCGTTGGTCAATCCCTCCCGAAGGTATAGATCCAAGCTTTGGCGCTGCGGATCGACCCCCGGCTTGCTGTCGTAGCCAACGTCGGCGATGCGGATGACACCTCGCTCCTCGCGCACTTCCTGCGAGTCCCGGAGAGCGCGACGGTAATTCAAGCCACCGTCTGATGTGTCGTATGAGCGCAGGGTCGAATTGGGCCAGTAGCCGAACGGCTCCATGCCGCGCGCGGCGTGGCCTGCAGCGATACGCTCGCGCTGGCGAGTCACGGCAGGCTCGGGATCTGCGGGTTGGGCTAGGAAGCGCGCCAAGAAGCGAAACCGATCATGGGAGCGCTCCATGATCGTGCTGCCGGTATGGTCCGCCCAGCGGACGAGCCGGAACTCGTGGCGGAGGCGGTGCCGCCACAGCAGGCGGTGCAAGAAGTCGACTCCCTCCATGTTGCCCAAGAAGTCCTCATCGCCCACTTCGATGTAGATTGCCGAGTCGCGCAGCCGCTCTGGCGCATTTTGCACGATCGATGCGGGGTTTTCCTGCTGGAAGCGTTCGGAGTCGAACGGGTCTCCGAACAGTGCGGCGATGCGGTCGGGCGTGCGGATCTTGTTGCGGTCCGGAACTGCGTCCCAAGTCAGGCCCGGCCATGCTCCGGGCTCCATGGCAGCCAAGGCCCCGAACGTCTCCGGGTACTTGAAGCCAAGCCGCAGGCTGCCGAAGCCCCCCATCGAGATGCCGGTCACCATCGTGGACTCGCGAGCCGTACTGGCTCGGAACGTGTCTCGCAGGTGCGGCAAGAACTCGGTCATGATGAACGACTCCCAGCGGTTCTCGCCGTCATAGCTGTCCATGTAGATCGAGCCGGTCGCCACCGATGGCACCGCCACGATCATCTCGGGCAGTTCCTTGGCGGCCCACATGGCTTGGATCTGGGGCTGGAACCGCGCTAGCTGCTCGCGGTTTCCGCTCGCGCTATGGAGCATCAGCAAAAGCGGTAGCTCGCTTCCGTTGCGGTCATAGCTGTCCGGCAGCAGCACGGCGTATTCGACAGCGCCTGCTTCGACTAGCTTGGTCTGCAGCGATTCCCTGATGATTTCCGCGCTTTGCAGCGGTGCCGTTGAGCACAAGCAGACGGCAGTGAGCGCCGCAGCGAATCGAACTTTCATTGAAGCGTGGCCCTCCATTCGACACCTTGCACGATGCAAGGGAATACAAATGCTCGCACAGCCGGCTGCGGATAGCGGGACTCACCCTGGCGATGCACTCGAGTCCAGCCACTGCGGGGCTTGCGTTGCCACTCAGCAGTTGTTATATTTACATATAACTGCGGAAGCTTCTATGCATACAACGAATCTGCGCAAGGTCGGCGGTTCCGTCATGCTCGCTGTTCCCCCGGCCATTCTCGACCTGCTGAGCCTCGCGGTCGGGGCCAAGGTGGACATCGGAGTAGAGAATGGTCGCATGGTTGTGGAGCCCAGAAAGCGCCCCAAATACACGCTAGATGAGCTTCTGGCACAGTGTGAGGAAACTGACACTCCCTCTGCCGAAGATCGCGCCTGGCTTGATGCTAAGCCAGTTGGGAGAGAGCTTCTGTAGTGAAGCGAGGTGACATCTGGCTCGTCGGCCTCGACCCCACCTCCGGCCATGAACAGCAGGGCACTCGTCCGGTCTTGGTCGTGTCCCGGGCAGCGTTCAACGAACTGACCGGGACGCCGATCGTTCTGCCGATTACTACGGGCGGGAGCTTCGCGCGTCGGCATGGATTTGCAGTATCGCTCGACAAGGCGGGTATCCGAACGAAGGGTGTAATCCGCTGCGACCAGCCTCGTGCCCTTGATCTCGAAGCCCGGGATGCGAGGCAGGTCGACACTGTCCCCCAGAACATCGTGGACGAAGTGATGGCGCGACTCGCCACATTGTTCGAATAGGCAGTACCGACCGGCGTTGCCCCGTTTCAGACGCGGCTCGCGGGTTTGCACGCGCGCCCACACTCAGCGCTGGCCAGCCCAAGCGTCTAGCTCCGGTTCCGGGATCGGCGCCAAAGGGACGGTCCAGCGTCCGCTCCAGGCGCTTCCGTGTCGCGCTGGCTGCGGTTTGCCGGCAGTACCGAGGATCCACTGAACTTCTTGTCTCGGCGCAAGGTGGACGATGATGGGTTAAGTCTCAACGCCGAGGCGCCGCTCTGGGGCGGCTCGGCCGAGCGGGCACGTTGATTTGCCGGGCTGCTGCGGCTCCTCGGACGGCAGCCCTCTTATAATCACGAAGGAAGGACGCTGGCACGGATTGGGATCCGAGATGTCTCTCAAGGCCAATACACCGACGGCACTTGCCACTGTGGCCCCATCGGCCGACGAGGCGCCGACGCGGGAACCCAACGCGGTCGAGTACCCGGAACGGCATTGGGTCGCCCAGAGCGTCTGGCACGGGGAGGCTGTCCTGCTGGCCGCCGCAGCGTTGCGCAACCGCTTCCGAGACCGCCAGGACGTGCTGGTGGCCATGGAGCTGGCGGTGTACTACGATCGCGGCGACGACACGACTTGGCTGCAGCCGGACGTGCAGGTGGTGTTCGGCGTAGGGCGCGAGGGGAACCGCAGCACGTACAAAGTCTGGGAGGAGGGCAAGCCGCCGGACTTCGTGCTGGAAGTGGCGTCGCCGTCCACGGAAGAACACGACGCCCGCTACAAGGCTAGGGAGTACGCCAGGATGGGAGTGCGCGAGTACTGGAGGCTGGATCCGGAAGGAGCGCTCATGGAGACGGCCTTGGAGGGCTCTGCGGCGACCGGAGGAAGGTACGAGCCGGTCGAGGCTATGGAGCGTCCGGGAGGTGGCAGGCAGCTGCGGAGCCGGGTGCTGGGGCTGGATCTGCGCAGCCGGAAGCGGGACGGAGCGACAGTACTGGTGTTCACCGACCCCGTGACGGGCGAGGAGTTCGACGGCGAGCTGGAGGAAGCGGAGCGTCGGCGGCGGATCGCCGAGGACCGGGCCCTCGCTGCCCAAGACAGAGTGCGGGCGTTGGAGGAGCGACTCCGGAACCTAGCGAGCCGTGCCCGTCCCTCGGGGCTAGATTCCTAGGGTCGAGCCTTCCAGTGCACGGCAAAGCCGTCCGTCCACCCTAGGGCCGAGCTAGGCACCGGCATCCGGTCGAGCGCCGTCCGATTCCTTAGAATCCTCATCCAGGCCCGACAGTCCCTCGTCCGACCAGTCTGCCTGCCTTGGCGCGATGCTGCTCGTCGCGCCGCGTTTTGGGGCTCAATGGCTGCCCTCGTTGGTCCGAGGCGTGGCCTCGCAAGGCTATTTCGCGTCTATTTTGCGTGTGGCGCTTCGCGACCCACACCTAGGGTTGCACTTGCATGGCCCGTACTTCCTGCACTGCTGCGCTGATGCCTCGGCCCTAGCGGTGGCACAGTGCCTAGTACGGTCTGATCCTCTCCGGGAGCGGGTCGCGAGCATTGATTGCCTTGCGGATCAGCCGGACGCGCAGCTCGTCACGCAGGCTCGTGTGTGCCGGCGATTGCGCCACGTTGCGCAGCTCGTGCGGGTCGGTCGAGTAGTCGAACAGCACCTCTTCGCCATCAGCGTCGATCCAGTACTTGGCGGACTGTGTACGGATCATGCGGTTGGTCATCGCCTGCATGTAGATCAGTTCCCGCCCGGGCCCTCCCTGCATGACTTGCATCAGGGAAATGCCCTGGTTGCCCTTCGGCAGCTCGAGGCCGAGCATATCAAGCAGCGTCGGCATCACATCGACGATCTCCACCAGCTCGTCCGACACCACATTGGTGGGCACGCCCGGCCCGCGAAAGATGAGTGGGATCCGCAATGCGCCATCGTAGGGCCGAGCGCTCTTGTTGTAGAGATTGTGGTCTCCGAGGTAGTCCCCGTGGTCGCTGGTGAGGACGAACAGCGTGCGGTCGGCGATCCCGGCCTGCTCGACGGCGTCAATGATGCGGCCGATGTTCTCGTCGAGGTGCGTCACCATCGCGTAGAAGTACTTGCGATATGAGTCCCAAGTGGCTTCTGGCGTTTCCAGCAGCGCCGTCATCGAACGCGCCAGGTTCGGCGGCAGCAACGAGACCTCGTCCGCGGAATAGCGGCGCGGGGGAAGCTCGCGACCTTCGTACAGAGCGAGCGCCGATGCCGGGGCGTTCAACGGCGGGTGCGGCGCGTAGAACCCCGCGTGCACGAAAAACGGCCGCCCCGGGTGACGCTGGAGCGTGTCCTCGATGAACGTGAGGGTCTCTGTGGCTACCCACGAGGAGTGCGTGGTTCTGTCTTCGCCTTCGAAGACGTAGTGCTCGAATTGGAGTCGGTCGCCCGGCATGGTAATGCGTGCCTTCTCGCGGACATCCTCGCCTTGGGCCCAGAGCCACCGACCGTAATCATCGTCGTAGCAGCCCGGCTCGTCTGATATCCGCATCTGATGGAAGCCGTAGGGCGGGTGCGGCTCCCGGTGGTCGCGGTCCTTGTGCGGCAGGAAGTGCAGCTTGCCCATCTGGCCGGTGTAATATCCCGCGTCCCGCAACACGTGCGTGAGCGTCACCTCGTCCTGAGGCATCTTGATGCCGTTGTTAATCACGCCGTGGGCGTGCGGATACCTCCCGGTCATCAGCGAGGCACGGTTGGGGGCGCAAGCGACGCCGACCGTGAAGTGCGACCGAAACGTCACGCCCTCTCGTGCCAAGCGGTCCATATGAGGCGTCAGGATGGCATCGTTCCCGTTGGCCGCCACATGGTCCCAGCGGAGATGGTCGCCCGTAATGAGAACGACATTCGGAAAATCGTCCATCTTGATGCCGGGATCTGGCGGGAAGTACTCGGCCTGAGCCTGCCCCGGCTGGGGCAGCAGCAAGCAGCAGCACAGGGCGATCGCGGCAACCCAGGCCGCACGCGATGTGGGCTGCCACGGAATCCCGTTTGGTGCCGTGCGACGGGGGCGAGTAGGTGTCGGTGAGGCGAGGGGGCGTTGCATCGCAGCTATGATATCGGACGGCCCGGCCACGACGGGTCGGCATGGCCGGCCCTTTCCGTTGCCAGCCGGTGAAAGTGCGGAGGGACTGAGATGAGAGTGCTGAGGGATTATTCGGGTTCGGATTGTTGTGTGCCGCGAAGCTGTTTCGGCAAGGCGGGGCTCGGTGCGGTGTGCGCCATCGGCGCGCTGCTCGCGATTGCGCCCGGCTGCCAGCCGGCGGTCGAAGGCCCGCCACCCCCCAACGTGATCGTGGTAGTGGCGGACGACCTCGGCTATGGCGACATCAGCGCCAACGGCTCCGAGCTCATCCACACGCCGCACATCGACGCGATGGCCGAGATGGGCGTGCGCCTTACGGACGGCTATGTTTCTGCCGCAGTGTGCAGCCCGACGAGGGCAGGCCTGTTCTCAGGTCGCGTGCAGAGCCGGTTCGGTTATGAATACAACCCGACCGCCAACTACGCTCGCGGTCCCGACGCCGAGCTTGGTCTGCCGCTGGACCAGCGGACGCTCGGCGATCTCATGCGTGGCGCGGGATATTCCACCGGCTTGGTCGGCAAGTGGCACTTGGGCGCGCTGGATCAATATCACCCGCTGAATCGGGGCTTCGACGAGTTCTTCGGAATTCTAGGCGGTGGCACGAGCTACATCGACTCGGCCAAGGAAGGCGTGCATTCTTGGCCGGGGGCGGTTTCCGGCGACCGCACGAGCCCGCACAACGCCCGCGAGATCTTGGACGGATTCGAGGTCGTCAAGGTGGAGGAGTACCTGACCGACGTCTTCGCCGAGCGAGCGGTCGACTTCATCGAGCGTCACGCGGACGAACGGTTCTTCCTCATGGTGACGCCGAACGCTCCGCATACGCCGATTCAAGCGACTGACGAGTATGTCAGCCGGTTCCCGCACATCGAGGGCGAGGGGGCGCGGATTTTCGCCGGAATGGTGGCCTCGGTGGACGACATGGTTGGCGATATCGTCGCGACCCTGAGAAAGCACGATCTTGAGCAAGACACGCTGATGGTGTTTCTCTCGGACAACGGCTGCATCAACTACGCACAGGACGTTATCTGTACGAACGCGCCGCTCAGCGGCGCGAAGCGCTACCACTTGGAGGGCGGCGTGCGCGTGCCGTTCATCGTGAAGTGGCCCGCCGGGCTGCCTCAGGGTGCGGTCTACGAGCAGCCGGCGATCTCGCTCGACCTGTACGCCACCTTCGCGGCCGCAGCGGGCGACGGCCCCGGCCAGGCCGAGAGCCCCGACAGCGTGAACCTGTTGCCGTACTTGCGCGGTGAGGTCGACGGCGCTCCGCACGAGTTTCTGTTCTGGAGGTCTGCCCCAAACATGTCGGTGCGTTGGGGCAAGTGGAAGCTATGGAAAGTGGACCTGACGGACCTCAAAAAGGAGGATGCTCCTGGCGGAAGGCTGCTGCCGGAGGTCGACTATCCGCCGGTCTCGCCCCACGGCCAGCTGACGGTGCTGTACGATCTCTCGGCCGATGTCGGCGAGCGCGAAAATCTGGCCGGTGCCCATCCTGACATCGTCGCGCGCCTGGAAGCCGAACTCGCCGAGTGGAATGCGCAGCTCGCGGAGCCGCTGTGGACGAGCCGCCGCTCGACCATCGACGAGCTCGACGGGCGCGTGATTCAGCTCTATTTCTGAGCTGCGCCTAGGGGCTTGGCACCCCCGCGGCGAGAGGGCTAGTCCCCGGTGCTCGGTTGGTACGCCGGCCGTGCTGCGCCCACGCGGCAGATTCGCCGGAACCAGATGCCCAGGTCGTCCAAGATCACGTAGTAGGTCGGCAACACCACCAGCGTCAGTGCGGTGGAGGCGAGCAGTCCGCCCATGACCGTGCGAGCAAGCGGGAAGTAGCTCATGCCCATCAGGTTGGCGTCTCCCCACGCCAGCGGGATCAAGCCCACGATCGTGGTCGCAGCGGTCATGCAGATCGGGCGAAGGCGCTCTTCGCATCCCTGCAGGATCGCCCTGCGACGGGCGATGCCCGTGCGCCTGAGGTTGTTGATGTGATTGATCAGCACGATGCCGTTGTTGACCACGATGCCGATCAGAATGATCAGGCCGACCTGGGCCATCACGTTGAACGGCGTGCCGGTCAGCAGCAGGAACAGCACGATGCCCACAGCCGAGAACGGCAGCGAGAGCATGATCGCGAACGGGTGCAGCAGCGACTCGAACAGCGCGGCCATCACGAAATAGACCATGAGCAGCGCCAGCAGCATGCTGAACGCGAATTCCTCCGCGTCCTTGTTCTGCTGCTGGGTGAAGAAGCCGTAGCTCCATTGGTATCCCGGCGGGTACGGCAGCTCGTCCAGCACCGCCTTGACGGTCTCGCGTCCTTCCTCGATCCGCTGTCCGCGGTAGACCACTTGAATCTCCGTGAAGGTCCGGCGGTTCTCCCGCATGACTCGGCTGGGCACGCGCCCGACGCTCAAGTCGGCCACGTTGCCGAGCAGCACCTGTTCGCCAGAGTCGGATCCGCCCACCACGACCGACTTGAGATGCTCGATGCTCTGCATGTCCGCCGGATCGAGTCCTATCCACAGTTCCATCTCGCCCTCGGGCGTGCGGAAGTTCCGCATGCGTCGCGAGCGCACTGCGATCCCCAGCACTTGGGCGACCGTGCGGGGGGAGACGTTGTACTTGCGCGCTACGTCGCGACGCAGGCGCACGCGCACCTCGTCGCTCGATCCCGATATGTCGGTGTAAACCTCCGTGATTCCTTCCGTCTCGAGCAGCTTCGCTCGGGCCCGCTGCGCGAGCTCCCGCAACACCCCGGGTTCGTCACCGTGGATGTTGGCGCTGATCCAGTTGCGGTCGCCGCCGCCTTCTTGGCCGAGTTCGATCCGCGCGCCCGGGATGACAGGCAGGTCCCTGTTGATGGCTTCGCGTATCTTGCCGATCTCGTCAGGAGAGATCTCGTCCGCGTCGAGGTACGCGCGCGTCCATGCCCAGTTATTTCCGTAGGCGCTCGATGTGGACTCGAGCTTGAAGCGGTCGCTGTTGGAGTGCAGGAAGGCCTCTACCGGGCTGACGAAGTCGCGCTCGATCTTGGCGTAGTGGTAGTTCTCGCTGAACTCGTACGCGATGCGCAGCGAGGATACGGCATTGGCGTCGGGAGAGTTGTTCGGCACCACGTTGGTCAGGGCCCAAATGGCGCCCCCTAGCAGCGTCGGCACGCCGAGCAGGCCGATCGCGTATCTGCGGTCAAGATGCCAGCTCACCATGGAGAGGTAGCGCCGCATGAAAGGTGTGCGACGGCCTGGCTGGCGGCTCGCCTGGGACGGGCGCAGCGCGGTTCGCACGCGTCCAGCCAGCGCCTTGAACGCGCCGCCGGCGGGTCTCGACGGGCCCGGCGTCGCGCGCCTGAGCAGCTTCGCCGCTGCCAGCGGGATGAGGGTCAGCGAGATGAACAGCGAGCAAAGCAGCGCGAAGATGATCGAGATCCCGGCATGGCTGAGCATGATCGAGATCTGCGATTCGCTATCGAAAAGCAGCGGCACGAAGATGATCAAGGTCGTGGACGTGGCCGCGATCACGGCGACGCTGACTTCACCTGCGCCGAGCCGAGCGGCGCGCTCGGTCGATTCTCCCTTCTCTAGCCTCTGGAAGATGGACTCCAGCACCACGACGGCGTTGTCGACCAGCATGCCCGCTGCCAGCATCAGGCCCATCATCGACAGGACGTTGAGCGTACTGCCGTTGAAGTAGAGCAGGCCCACGGCGGTGAGCATCGAGAACGGGATTGCCAGGCCGATGGCCAGGCTTGCGTCGAGCCGTCTCAGGAACGCGAACAGCACCACGACCGCCAGCACTGCGCCGATGCAGCCAGCCTTGACCAACTCCCCGAGCCCGTTCTCGATCTCTTCGCCCGAATTGTGCCACCAGCGTGCCGTGAGGCCATCCATGGATGGATCCACGGCCCACTCTTCGAAAGCCGCCATGATCTGGTCGACCACGTCTACGGTGTTCGCTTCGGAAGTCTTCTGAATGGCCAGCCCCACCGCGTACGCGCCGTTTTGGTGGCGGCCGGAATTGCGCGGGCGCTGGTCGAACACCACGTCAGCGACGTCGCTGAGCACCAGATTGTGCCGGCCGACCGGGAAGTTGGCGATCGCATCGACCGAGTCCAGCGCTCCTTTGGAAATGGCCGTGTAGCGCTGGCCGCCCTCGCCGACCCGGCCGAGGGACAGGTTCAGCGCCGAACCGTCCAAGGCTTGGAACAGCTCGGAGATGTCAACGCCGTGACGCTTGATATCGTCAATCCGCAAGTAGACGTCCACCTGCTTGCGGTCCGTGCCCCACAGAACCACCTCTCCGACGCCTGAGATCCGCTCCAGCGGCTTGCGCACCCTGGCGTCGAGAAACTCGAAATCGGTGCGCAGGTCCCGATCGGCTGTCAGTGTGCCTTCGAGTATCGGGATGTCGTCGGTCGAGAAATTGTGGATCGTGATCTGGCGCAGATCCTCGGGCAGTGTGCCGCGGATCTGTTCGATCTTCTCCCGAATGGCCGAGCGGAGCAGGGAGGTGTCGGCGGCCATGCCGCACCAGATCTGCAGGCGCATGCCGTCGGGCGCCGATGTCGAGTTCATCCGCTGTACGCCGGGCACCGTCGCGACCGCCTCCTCGATGGGCTTGGTGATCGACTCGAGGACTTGGTCCGGCGTGGCGTTGACGTAGCTCGCCATCACGTACATGACGGGGGCGTCCAGCTTCGGCACCAGCATGAGCGGAATGCGGCCGACCGCGATCGCGCCCATGACCACGATCGACAGGAAGATCATGCAGATCGTGACCGGATTGCGGATCGCCATGGTGGCAATGCGCGCTCCGGAGCCGTTGTTCTCGGCAGGTGGCATGGTCTCGGGCATGTCAGGACTGGGGCAGGGGGCTGGGAGCGGGCCTGATGTGGCTGTCCGCGGGCTCGTCCCTGCCATCGTCCCGCGCGGGTGCGAACCGCTTGCGATCGACCAGCTCGTAGACGACTGGGATCACGAACAGAGTGAACGGCGTCGATGTGAGCAGGCCGCCGATCACCGCGACTGCCATGGGCATGCGCACCTCGTCCCCCTCGCCCCAGCCGAAGACCAGCGGAAGCAGCCCCAGCAGCGTGGTCAGCGAGGTCATCAGTATCGGGCGCAGGCGAATGCTCCCGGCGCACAGCAGCGCGTCGCGCTTCGACATGCCATGGGCACGCAGGCGGTTCGTGTAGTCGAGCAGCACGATTCCGTTGTTGACGGCGATGCCGGCCAGCACGACAGCGCCCAACAGCACGATTACGCTCAGCGCCACCCCCGTCAGCGCGAGGGTGAACACAACGCCGACCAGGCCCAGCGGGACGGTTAGCAGGATGATGAACGGGTGCAGCAGCGACTCGAACTGCGATGCCATCACGAGATAGACGAGGAACACAGCCAGCGCCAGGGCGAACGCGAGGCTTCGGAACGAGACCTCGAGTTCTTGGTTTTGCCCGCCGATGCCAGCCGTCGCCCCCACGGGCAGTATCGGGCGCAGTTGGGCGAGCATGCCTCGGATCTCGGCAGATGCGCCGCTAAGGTCGCGGCCGCTCAGATTGGCCGTCACGACCGCGGCCCGTTGCGAGCGGATGCGGCGAATCTCCGCTGGGCCGCGCCGGACCTCGACCTCGGCTACTTGGCCCAGCCGGATCGGCACGAATGGCGTCCTCGCCCGCCGGTCGGCGGCAGGCTCGCCGTCGCCGCGGGGCTCGCCTTCTCCTTGGGTGGATTCCCGTGCCGGAGCGTCGTCGTTCTCAGAGACGCGGCCAGACGGACTTGGCGCCCGGCGGGGAGCGCTGTTGATGACCATGCTCTCGATGTCGGAGATTGCGTCGCGATCCGGCTCGTCGACCCGCACCAAGATGTCGATCTGACGGTCGCCCTCGCGGTAGCGCGAAGCCACGTTTCCGCGGATCTTGTTTCGCAGCACGTTAGAGACCTGCTCCTCTCGCAGGCCAAGGCGCTTCAAGCGCCGCCGGTCAAAACGGATCTGGATCTCCGGGCTTCCCAAGCGGGCGGTGGTCTCGACGTCGCGCAGCCCTCCGATGCGGGCCATGCGGTCGGCGATCAGGCCGGCTGCGACTCGCTGGTCTTCGATCTCGTAGGCGAAGATCTCCACTTCTACCGGTGTCTTGAAGCTGAACAGGGTGGGGCGCTGGAAGGTCGGCTCGGCCTCGGGAACATTCACAATGAGCGAGCGGATCTGGCCGATCACTTCTTCCTCAAGGGCGTCGTCCTCGCGGTCCGTGAGCACAACGTGCAGCGTTCCGACATGCTCCTGCAAGTCGCCGCTCGCGAACTGGTTCTCTTGGCTGCCGCCCACGGAGGAGAAGACAGCTGCGACACCGGGAATGGCTTGGGCCCCGCTCTCGATCGTGCGCATGGCTGCGTCGGTGGCCTCCAGCGGGCGACCCTCTGGCAGCTCGACCTCGAACGAGAACTCGCCTTGCGATAGCGGCGGAATCAGCTCTCCTCCCAAAAATTGGAGGGTGATCCCGGCCAGCAGCACCGCGCCTAGCACGCCGCCCAAGACGGCCCGCTTGGCGTTGAGCGAGGACTCCAGGAGCTTTTCGTAGCGCGCCTCCAGTACGGCGATTCCCCGGTCGAACCTTGACAGCGGAGGCCCGGCCAAGCGCGACGCCCACGTAGAGGCGAAGCGCAGCGCCGCCCGGAGATCCCCGACAATCACTCGCGGGGCGTCAACAGAGACGAAGGTCACCGCGTCCGTCCCCCAACCGGCGAAGCGGTTGGATGGCCGCGCGGAGCGTCTGACCGGCGCGGGCGGCACGCCTAGCTCGCTCGCCGCGCGAAAGCGAGCCGCCAGCAGCATCGGGATCACGGTCAGTGCGATCCCTAGGGACGCCAGTAGCGAGAACGTGATGGTGAGCGCTTGGTCGCGGAACAACTGGCCGGCGATTCCCTCCACGAAGACGAGCGGGAGAAAGACCGCCACTGTCGTTAGCGTCGAGGCCGTGACCGGCATCGCGACTTCCTTGGTGCCGTTGTAGACGACCTCCGCCAGCGGCTTGCCTGGCTCGCGGTGACGATGCACTGCCTCCAGCACCACGATCGAGTTGTCCACCAGCATGCCGACGCCTAGGGCGACGCCCCCGAGCGACATGATGTTGAGCGTGATGCCGGACTGGTACATCGCCGCGAACGTTGCCATCACCGCGATGGGGATCGAAGCGGCGATGATGGCCGTGCTGCGGCCGTCGCGGAGGAAGACGAACAGGACAAGGGTCGCCAGCAGGCCACCGACCAAGGCGGCTGAGAGGACGTTGTCGACGCTCTGGGTGATGAAGCGCGCCTGGTCGAAGACCGCCGAAGTCTGCACGCCCTGCGGGAACGTCGGTTCCTTGCCCATCCGCTCGAGCAGGTCCATGACCGCGCGGGAGACCGTCACCGTGTTGGCGTCGCCTTCCTTGTACACGGCCATCTCGACGCTCTCGCTGCCGTTGTAGCGTGCGATGATTTCGCGCTCCTTGGAGCCGCGCCACACGCGAGCGACATCACGCAGCAGGATCTTGCGTCCGCCGTCGTCTGCGATCACGATCCCGCGCACGTCGTCAACCGCGCGGAACTCGTTGACCATGCGGACCATGTAGTTCATGTCGAGGTCGTACAGGCTGCCGCTGGCTTGGTTGAGGTTCTCTTGCCGCAGGATGTCGGTCACTTGCGTGATCGACAGGCCCAGCTCGGCCACTCGCCGCTCGTCGATCTCGACACGGATCTGCTCTTCGCGGCCGCCGACCACTTTCACGGCGGCGACGCCTTCGACCGCTTCGAGGCGCTTAGAGAACTCCCGGTCCGCAACGTCGCGCAGCCGGGCCAGAGTCAGGCCGCCATGGACCTGGATGCGCAGGATCGGGTCGTTCGCCGGATCAAAACGCAGGATCACCGGGCGCTCGGAGTCCTGCGGGAACTCGATCAGGTCGAGCTTCTCGCGCACGTCCACGCCCGCGATGTCCATGTCGGTGTCCCAGTTGAACTCCAGGACGACCTCGGACTGCCCCGGACGGGAGATTGAGCTGATGCGGTTGAGGCCCCCGACCACGCCCACGGCCTCTTCGACAGGGCGGGTGAGCAGCGCCTCGATCTCTTCGGGCGCGGCGTCTTCGTAGTCGGTCTGGATGGTCAGCGACGGGTAGGAGATTTCCGGTAGGAGATTGAGCGCCAGCCGGTCCAGGGAAACATAGCCGAACAGCAGCACCGCCGTGACGGCCATCGAGACCGTGACCGGGCGCCGGATCGCTATACGCGTGATCTGCACTGGCTGGTCCCGCCACCGGACCGGCAGCTGCTAGGCGCCCGCGAGAGCTCGCTAGTTCGCGACCACACGGGTCTTGTCCCCATCCTTGAGCTTGCCCTGGCCGGCGGTCACGACGATCGCGCCGGCATCCAATCCGGCCGTCACCTGAATTGCGGTCTCGTCTTGGTAGCCGAGTTCTACGGCAGTGCGCTGGGCCGTGCTGTCCTCCCCGACCAGCACCACGTAGGTCTGCCCGCCTTCTTCGATCACGGACTGCTTGGGGATCAGGATGGCGTCTTCCAAGGTGTGGGTTTCGATCTCGACGCGCACGAACGCTCCCGGACGGAAGCCCGGATTGGGAGGCCTGAACCGCACGGTGACCTTCACCGTGCCGGTCTCCTCATCCACGACCGGGCTGACGCGCTCGACGGCGCCTTCGGCCGACTCGCCGCTGGCACTGCCCAAGAGCAGGGTGGCCTTCTGGCCGGCTCGCACCGAGCGCGAGTCGTTCTCTGGCAGGTGCACATCGGCGTACAGCGGCGTAAAGGCTCCCAGCTTGTAGAGTTTCTCCGCGCTGCGGATCGATTGGCCGAGCTCGACGGTGCGCTCCGTGATCCGCCCGGCGAATGGCGCTGTGATCGCTGTTTGCGAGATCTGCAGCTCGACCTTGCGAATCTCGGACTCGAGCTCGTCCTGTCTGAGGCGGTTCTCGCGCACGGTGGACTCCACGGCCTGGATTTCGTGCTCCAGGTCGTCAATTTCGTGACGCTGGACCGCGACCTCCGATTCGGCGAGCAGGCCCTCCCGCAGAGCCTCTTCGTTGCGCTCGAGCTCGGTGCGCTTGTTGCTCAGCCGGGTCCGGGTCTGGTCCGCGCGGATCATGGCGGACTCGAGTTGGATCTTGGTCTGGGCCAGCCTCTGTTTAGCGAGTTCTAGGTCGATCTGCAAGTCCCGGTCATCGATCGCGCAGAGGACTTGCCCGGCCTTTACGAAGTCACCCTCTTCCGCCTTTACCGAGGTGACGATTCCGGCCGCTTGCGCTGCCACGGCCACCTCCCGGCGGGCGCGCAGGTTCGCGGTCGATCCGAGCAAGTGCGAGATCGGTCCGCGCATCGCGATTTCCGTAGAGACGGGCACGGCATCACCCGCGGTCAGGGCTCGGGGGCCGTCCTGACCGGAATTGTCGGATCCGTCGTCGGCCAGCCAGCCCTTGGCTGCAAATCCGCCCGCTGTCAGCGCCACGACCGCGAGCAGCGATGCGTAGGTTTTGCCACGAGTGGTCATCTAATCCGTCATTGGCGCTGCTGCGGTCAAAATCTGGTGGCCAAGGACACCACTTAGACGCGCCTGCCGTTGTATTGGTTAACCCCGAGCGCCACCCGAAGTTTCAGCTATTGCCACTCCCTTCTTGAGTATGCACCACGGATTCGAATCACGCTGGAATGGCCGCAGTCCCCGGCAGTGGAAGCGGTTTCCAGGGGAGCTGCACGCGTCGCCGAGTTTATGATGGGGGCGGGCCGGGGCGGTTCGGCAGGGAACGCGATGTGCGGACGATTCACCCAGGATGTCGACGGGGGTGAGCTAGTCGACCTGTACGAACTGGATCCCTTTTCTCCGCAAATCGAGCTGCGCCGCCGCTGGAACGGTGCGCCGACGCAGATCTTCGCCGTCTGCACGACGGACCTGGACGGACAGCGCGAACTGGCCTCCAAGCGCTGGGGCCTGGTCCCGGCATGGGCTCGCGACGCCAAGATCGGGGCTCGCCTGATCAACGCCCGCTCCGAAACGGTGGACTCCAAGCCGGCGTTTCGCAGCGCGTTCCGCCGCCGTCGCTGCTTGGTGCCGGCCAACGGCTGGTTCGAGTGGCAAAACGACGGCCCGCGCAAGCAGCCGTGGTGGATATCGCGGGGAGGGGAACCGTTCTCCTTCGCGGGCCTGTGGGAGAGCTGGGACCGCGGCGGTGGCCGGATCGATTCCTTTACGGTTCTGACATGTCCGGCGGATCCGTCGATGGAGTGGCTGCATCACCGCCAGCCTGCGATGATCCCACGCGAGCGCTACGCCGAATGGCTGGATCCGGCCGCTCGCCAGCCAGAGTTGCTCGCGCTGGTGCAGACTCCTTTGCCCGGGCCGTTCGACTGCCGCAGGGTGGGGCTGGAAGTCAACAACCCCAGGAACGATTTTCCGGAGTTGCTGGCCGCGGTCTGAGCGCCGAGTCCCGCTGCGCTCAGGCTTCCGGGCTTGGCAGCGTCTCCGGCATCGGCATGCCGGCCTGCTTCATGAGTTCGATCGCGTTGCCGCGCATGGCCGGGCCGTGGTGCAGCCGGTAGTCGAAGTGCATCTCGCCGTCGCTGAAGACATCGCGGAAGTGGGCGTTGGTCACGCGCTCGGGTCCCTCCTCCGCCCACCGCGTCACATTGCGGTCATGGGTTGACAGCACGGCGAGCGAGGAATCGCTCCGCAGCAAGAACTCCGCCAGGACGACCGCGCCTGCGTAGCGGTCGTAGGAGTTGGTGCCGGCAAAGAGCTCGTCGATCAGCACCAAGGTCGGGTGGCCGGATCGGATGCTCTCCAGTACCAGGCGGATCCGGTTGAGCTCGGCGGCGAAGCGCGACTCGCCCCGCTGCAGCGAGTCCTTCACGCGGATGGAAGCGACCACGTCCATGGCCGAAATCGTCATCGAAAGGGCCCGGACCGGGGCACCGGCGTACGTGAGCGCTACGCTCGTGCCGATCGTCCGCAGGAGCGTGCTCTTGCCTGCCATGTTTGCGCCGCTCACGACCAAGACGGGATGACCGCGGTCGAGGTCGACGTCGTTCGCCACGGCTTCGTCCCCCAGCAGCGGATGGGCCAGTCCCTCCGCGTTGAGGACGGGCCCCTCCTCGACCACGCTCGGAAAGCAGTACAGCGGATGTTCGAAGGCGAAGCAGCTGATGGATGAATACGCTTCAAACGCACCAATGGCGTCGATCCATTTCGGCAGCTGGCGGGCGTGCGCTACGCGCCAGCGCTCCAGCGCGAGCGCTGCCTGGGTCTGGTAGAGCACGAGCGGGCCGAACATGGCGACGATTTGGTTGTGACGGGCTTCGAACAGCGAGACCAAGCGGCAGAAGCCTCGCAGCAACTGGCTGGCCCTGTGGCCGTCGTGCCGCAGATCGTTCGAAAGCTCTCGCAGGTTGCGAGAGTGAAATTCCTGCTCATCCAAGACCTTCACAAGAGAACGCAACTCGTTGCAGTCATGATGGATGCCCTCGGATGTGACGACCTGCATCGTCAAATAGCGCTGGCCGAACTTCCACAGCACGAGCTCGGTCAGCAGTATGGCGACGAGGGCCAAGAGGCCAGCCGCAGTCGGGTCGAGGGCGACTAGCACGGATTGGATCACGAACGCGACGCTGAGCGCGAAGCAGCTCGCCGGGAACCAGCTCGGCGCCGCGACCGGTTGCTTTTCGGCCCAGGCCTTCAGCAGGTCGGTCCGGATGTAGGGAAGCTTCTTGGAACCCTCCACGAAGAGCCGTTCGCGCAGGTCGAGCTGCGACTTGAGTTCCTTGACCGCGGCCTGGCGTTCGATGATCTCCTCCCGCGAGGCGGGCTTGGCCAGCATGTTCGATAGGATCAGCAATCCATCTTGGGTCGAGCCTAGGTTGAGAAAGTCAATCAGGCCGCCATCTTCGGCGAGGTCCACGTCTCGTGCGTAGGGATGCTCTTCCGGCAGGGTCAGCGCGTCGGACTGGCTCGAGGCAGTCTTGCGCTTCTCGCCCATGACGGGGGTGGCGTAGAACATCATCGCGATGCCCGCGGACCGCCTCAAGTCTTCCAGCCGCGAGAACACTTTGGAGGAGGCGAGGAACGCCACCACGAGCAGGCCCACCGCCCACCACGTTAGAGACGGGAACGTGCTCTCCACCCACCACAGGCCGAGCAGGCTCAGTCCGGCCGCGACCAAGCGGGCGTTGCCGAACCAGCGGTGGCGCTGCTTCCAGTGCCTGTACTCACTGTGGCGGCTCTCTAGCCGCTGTTTGCAAATCTCAACCGGGCCCATGGGCAAATTCCGTCTTAGTCACAGAGCTGCACGACCGCTGGACCGTGTGCGCGAATTAGGCCGTCCCGCACGGAGCGGTAACACGGCGCATGCCGCCAGGCTGCGCCAGTTCGAGCGCAGACGAGCGAGGTCAGGGATGTTTCTAGCGGTCATTCAGAAGTAGGAGCGAGGCTGGCGCTCGCATCAAGGTGCGCCGTTCTCGGCAGCTGCGCCGCGTCCTTCGGATTCCTCTGCATCCATCCAGTGAGCGGGGTCAAAGCCCCAGAAGTTGCACAGCAGCAAGCCATCCGCTGTCTCCAGCGCATCGCCGACTTCGATGGGCCGCGCAGGGCCGGGCTCGCCACTCTCGGATTGCTCGCGGAGCCGGCGCCACAGCTCGTAGGGACCTTCCGCGGTCAGCTCCGGACCGCTCTCGTAGTGGGACTTGCGCAAGACGAAGGGGGGCTTGCGCGGACTTCGGTCCCGGAACCTCTCGCCCGCGTCAGCGGTCAGGTACAGGATGCGAAAACTGGTCATTGCGCCGATCCCCTATTTTGCCGGAAGCGGCCAGTCAGTACAAGACCGGCGGGAATGTTCTCGCCTGCTCTGGGCCCGCCGCTCTTCACGGTGCCGAATCGTCGGCCGTGCGCAACACAGCCCGGTTGCCTGTGCGTGTGTCGCTCAGCATGGAGAAGCCGGCGTACGAGAACCCGGCCAGAAAGAGCGCAATCACTGGCAGGCCGAGCCAGTGCTCGATTTCGACTGCGACGCCGAGACAGACCGCGAAATAGCTGGCTGCGGCGAAGTTGGCGATTACGCGCCAACCGCCGCGACGGCCGTACGCCCTGCGCGCGAGCGTTGCGGCGCTGCGGTCGCCGCTGTATTTCGCTGTGCGCTCAAAAGCCGAGGGTGACCCGCGCATGGCGCCCAGCACCGCCCGCGAGTTGCTGATAGAGAGCGAGATGCCCGCCAGCACCAGCGGAGGCACTAGTTTCAGGTGGCGGTGAACTCCGCCGCGACCCAGCTCCGCCTGGGACAGGGTATAGAAGCTCGAAAGAGAGCAGAAGGTGAGCAAGAATGCAGGCAGGTCCAGCCAGAGCAGCTGACCGTCCAGAAGCTCGTGGCGCACAAGCATGGAGGGCAGGATGAGCGCCGCCAGGAGCAGCATCATCGGATAAGCGATGTTGGCGAGTAGGTGAAACCCGGCCTCTAGCTTGATCCTCGCGGGCTGGCCCGAGCGCAACAGAGTCGGCAGCAGCTTCAGCCCGGTCTGCAGCAGCCCCTTGGCCCAGCGGAACTGCTGGACTTGGAAGTCGGCCATGTCGGCGGGCAGCTCGGATGGCGCTTCCACGTGCGATGCGTATAAGAACTTCCAACCGCGCAACTGCGCCCGGTAGCTCAGATCGGTGTCTTCGGTAAGCGTGTCGTGCTGCCATCCGCCGGCATCGTCGATCGTCGCCTTGCGGAGCATCCCGGCGGTCCCGTTGAAGTTGAAGAAACGTCCGGACCGGGCGCGGCCGCCGTGTTCGAACACGAAGTGGCCGTCCAACAGCATTGCCTGAACCCGGGTCAGCAGCGACAGATCGCGGTTGCGGAAGGTCCAGCGCGCTTGGACCATGCCGACTTCGGGGTCGGCGAAATAGTGGACGAGCTTTTCGAGAAAGTCGCGCTTGGGGGTGAAGTCTGCGTCGAAGATCGCGATCAGCTCCCCCGACGCCCGGCGCAGGCCTGCCGCGAGGGCGCCGGCCTTGTAGCCCTCCCGATTGGAGCGGTGGATGTATTCGATCGGCTCGCCCGCCGCGCGCTTTTCGCCCACGATGCGCTCAAGCACGGCAGAGGTTTCGTCGGTGGAGTCGTCCAAGACTTGAATCTGAAGCAGGTGCCGGGGGTAGCGCAGGGCGCAGACGGAGTTGACGAGATCAGCCACGACGAAGCGCTCGTTGAAGACTGGCAGCTGTACGGTCACTGTGGGAAGTTGCTCGAACTGCCGCTGCGGCGTCCCCAGCACCCGGTCGCGGTGGCGGTGGTACAGGTAGACCAGCGCATAGCGGTGCAGCCCGAACAGACTTAGCACGGCCATCAGCCCGAAATACGCTCCGAGCAGCAGGAGGTCGACGATACTCATCTGCGTTACGCTTGGGGCGATCTTGGATCCGCTTGCTCAGGGCTCGACAGAGGCGCCTCCGACCGCTCCGAGCGCCCGGCGGTTGACTGTGGGCCTAGGGGTAGCTGCAGCCTTCATCGAGGGGGGGCTCCTGTTGGTGCTGCATCTGGAGCGACCGGCCAGCAATGTCCCTGAGTTCCTAGCTTACTATCTCCTCGCTTCGATTGCCTATATCGCGGCCAGCTGGATCGCGATTCGCGGGTCAGACCGTTTATCGACACCCCGATCGGTCCGCTGGATCTGGGTTGCGGCGCTGCTGTTCCGCGTTACGGTCTTTCCGTTGCATCCGAGCCTGTCTGAGGACACTGCGCGCTACCGCTGGCAGGGCATTGTCCAGCACGCTGGCGGCGACCCGTACTTGGCTTTGCCGGAGGATCCGCAATGGGAGAACCTGCGTGACGCCACCTGGCCGAGAGTCGCCGCCAAGGACAAGCCTTCAGCGTACGGCCCGGTCGTCGAACAGCTGAACCTGTGGACCTACCGCTGCGTTCGACTCTGGGAGAGCGACCCTTGGACTCAAGTCTGGCTGTTCAAGCTCCCGTTTGCCCTGGCCGAACTGGGGGTCGGTGCAGCCCTGATGTGGCTGCTGGCGGCTGCCGGACGGCCCCCGGCATGGGCGTTGATCTACCTGTGGTCTCCGCTTGCCGTGACGGAGTTTTGGATCGAGGGCCACAACGACGCGCTCGGCGTCGCGCTCGCTGTGGCGGCTCTTGCGCTGTCGCTCCGCGGAAGGCCTACATGGGCGCTGGTCGTGCTGACGGTCGCGACGCTTTGCAAGTTCTGGCCGGTCGTCTTGTTCCCGTTCCTGGCCCTGGACCGGAGCCGCGGCCGCTGGCAAGCGCACTGGAAGGGGCTGTTGGCTGGCGGCGCGGTTGGCCTCGCGATTTGCAGCCTCTACTGGCACGGCATCGCCGAGGTGCTTGCGGTGCTGGAGGGATTCACGATGGGCTGGCGCAACAACGACAGCCTGTTCGCGGTGCTGCTCTGGCTGGTGGGCGGCGACATGGCGTCCGCCGCGACGGCAGGGAAGTGGATTCTGATCGCTTGTGTCGCTTGGCTGTGGTGGCGGCGGCTTCCGCCGTGTCTCGGAGAGTTGGGCGCAGTGACTGCGGTCTTGCTGCTTTCGGCGAACTGCTTTCCTTGGTATCTGAGCTGGATGTTGCCCCTCCTGGCCGTGCATCCCGTGCGGCCGTTTCTGCTTTGGACCGCTCTAGCGCCGCTGGCGTACCACGTGGTACCCGGCTACGAGGCCACGGGCGTGTGGGAATACGATTCCAGCTTGGTTTTCTTGGAGTACGCACCTGTGCTGGCCTGGCTGGGGGCGCTGGGGATCCTAAGCTCCAGGCGTCTCCTGCGTGGGCTGGCGTAGCGCTGAAGAGTTCGCTCTTGCCGGAATGACCTCGCCGCGCGCGGGGGTGCAGGACATTCCGAAATCCGAAGATCCGTCTGCCCAGCCTCTGCTGGCTGGGACGCTTCGCTAGCGCGGGCCCTTCGACCCGCTGAGCGATCGCTTGCGATCGAGCGCGCCGCGGGCGGCGGATCAGCTTGCCTGCTCGACGGGGTGGACGCTGATCATGCGGCCCATGCGGCCGCGGTTGCGAAACTCCACGATCCCGTCGATCTTCGCAAACAGGGTGTCGTCCCGACCCCGGCCGACGTTGACGCCCGGGCGGAAGCGCGTTCCGCGCTGGCGGACGAGGATGCTGCCGGCCGTGACGACTTGCCCGGCGAAGCGCTTCACGCCAAGCCGCTTCGAGTGGGAGTCTCGGCCGTTGCGGGAAGTTCCTTGGCCTTTCTTGTGCGCCATACTTGCTCCTAGGGGCGTCCCTTCCTACTCGCCCGAGATCGACTCAATCCGCACCTGCGTGAAAGACTGCCGGTGCCCCATTCGGCGGCGGTACATCTTGCGACGCTTGAACTTGAAGACGTCGATCTTCTTGTGCCTGCCGTGGCCGGAAATGGTCGCCGACACGCTGCCGCTGGCCTCGTTGCCCGCATGTAGCGTCCCGTCTTCGTCAGAGACGGCGACGACCTTGTCGAAAGTCACCGCGTCACCGATGCCGCCATCGATCTTCTCGACTTGGATCTCGTCCCCGGGGGAGACGGTGTACTGCTTGCCGCCGGTCTCGATGATCGCGTACATGGTGCTGGGCCCCAGTTAAGGAAAAGACGCAGGCCCTCCATGAGGAAGGTAACTGCGCCGTACTGTGTTGATTGTAGCGGGTGGCCGGGTTTCCGGTCAACTGCCGCTAGCCCATGTTTGACATTGGGGTTTGGAAGTCATTGATTTTAAAGGGTCGCGATCTGGCGTTGTTACCTAGACCCCCATTTTTCCCTGTTGTGGCACCGCGATCTGACGGGTTGACAACCACCGCTTCAGGCATGCTTGC
>JAJDTX010000167.1 GCA_022826925.1 Bryobacterales bacterium | reverse complement strand
GCAAGCATGCCTGAAGCGGTGGTTGTCAACCCGTCAGATCGCGGTGCCACAACAGGGAAAAATGGGGGTCTAGGTAACAACGCCAGATCGCGACCCTTTAAAATCAATGACTTCCAAACCCCAATGTCAAACATGGGCTAGGCACCCCTAAAGCGTTTGCTGAGTTGATTGCGAAGGTCAGTGTAGAAGAGACTGGTAAACCGACGTTCTTGGCTAGGTGGGAGCAAGAAATAATAGCTGGCCAAGATCTTGAGCCTCCGGCCCCGTTTGACGATTCCTTCTTCAAGGAATGGCTGGCTTTGCCACCGGCGCTAGCGGATATCGATCTCCGAGGTGCGTTATACGTGAGCCGGGAACATGTGCCGCTGACTACGCTGGAGGATCGGTTGTCGTCGGACGCGGCCGAACTTCTCACAGCATTGCTTGAGCATCCAGAGATGGCGTCGAGTCTGAAGGAACGGTTGGCGGCCATACCTAGGACGGAGATGACTGTCATCATGGATCGTCTTCTAGATAGGGCGCGGCAGGAGCAGGCATGGGGCGTGCCTGCCGTGCTCGAAGCTTGCCTTGTGGTCGCTGAAGCTGACCCTCCACAAGGTGTTCGGTTGGCCGCTTTCCTTGGCGAGCGGCCAGCCACGCAAATCAAGGCCAACATTGTCCCCAAGATCGGTGACCGACCCTGGGCAAAAGGTGTGTTCGACATCTGGGTTGACAAGCAGGTCTCGGGACCCGTCAAGAACGCCATAAGAAAGCAGGGGTAAAGTGGGAACATCACAATCTAGTGGAGGACCGGGGGCTGGAGTCCCAATGGTGCCGTCTTGGACACCCGACCCGTCTCACGAAGAGGGCACTCCTAACAAACCTGCGCCCTCCGAGCCGAGAGTGCCATTGCCCGGGCCTGTACCAGTGCCGGTGGCCCCACCGGCCCGCTTCCGTGGAGCGCGTCGGGCTCTTGGCGAGTACGCACGATCAGGAAACGGAAATGCGATGAGGCGCAGCCTCGGCCGATATGTTCGGACTGGATATGGCGGGTCCACAACCGCAACGCGGCGGTTTGGAGGCACGGCTGCAACGGCAGGAGCGCTCGGGGGCGCACTCGCCAGCGTGGCCGGTGGCCAGGCGGCCACCCATGAAAGTCCGCTCAATCCAGCTCTGCTGTCAGGCCGAACGGTGGAGGAGGTCATGGATGCAGTCGTCGAAGCGGTTCGTCCCGTCGATGGCACTCAAGATGCGGAAGCCGAAAGGGCTTCGATCCGCGATGCGCTGTCTGAGCTATTGACTCGGTTTCCGGATGCCGAATTGCTCAATTTGGACGCCGATCAACGTGATTTCGTGATTGAGCGGTTCACCGCGATTGACGTATTCAGGCGGTTTGAGCTTGACCTAGGCAAGACCATTCTCGAGAAGGCACCCAGCGCTATCGCGGCTCTGGGCCGGCTAAAGGAGGTCCGGGACTACATTAAGCAAAGTGTCGCGGCTTCGTTCCGCAAACTACGCGACGCAGGACGTACGGCGACTAGTGGGCGCATTGGCCAGATGGTTCGAGATGCCTTGACGGAGACGTTTGAAGTGTTCGAGGCTTACGCGGAATGAGACTCGTATGCGGACCCCGGCAATTTGCGTTGCCCGACGTCGACGACGCCATGCGGGTAATCCTCTATGGACAGGCTCAGGCGGAGGGTCAAGGGAGTACGGGGGAAGCGGCAAGGCACAAGATTCTTCTGAGACGTTTCCAGTGTGAGCCACGGGCGTGGGATCTGTTGTCAATCGCGCTGAGTGCCGTCACCGCTGATTTTGCGGCGCTGCGCGCTCAAAGCCCCGATGGGTGGACGAGAGAGTTCGATCTCGACATCGCGGTAGCTGACGCCCCGTTCTGGACAGGGCATGCTGAGTCGCTGGCCAAGGCTTTGGCGTTTCTTACAACGGACCGTTGGACACTGCGTTTTCATGACGGCGGCGTGCAGCCTGCGCTTCCGAAAGATCCGGTGCGGCCAAAGGAAGATTGCGTGGTCTTGCTCTCCGGAGGGCTCGATAGTCTGGTGGGTGCGATTGACCTCGCTGCCGCGGGCAACCGATCTTTTGCGATCAGCCAGACGGTCCGGGGCGATGCTGACAAGCAGGTCGACTTTGCTGCTCGAATCGGAGGTGGGCTTGGTCACCTCCAGCTGAACCACAATGCGAGTCTGCCGGGACTCCAAGAGGCCTCTCAGCGGACGCGATCCTTCATATTCGTCGCGTTTGGCGTACTCGCAGCGACTGCGCTTCACCGTTACTACGTCGGCGATCGGGTACCGCTTTATGTTTGCGAGAACGGGTTCATCGCGCTTAATCCACCGCTAACCGGTGGCCGACTTGGTAGTTTAAGCACGCGGACCACACATCCTGAATTCCTCGGACGGTTGCAGCGTGTGCTCGATGCTGCGGATCTGCGCGTGGGGATGGTGAATCCGTATGAGACAAAGACTAAGGGCGAGATGCTGCGGGAGTGTGCCGACCAACCGCTATTGAAGGCAATAGCGGTGCAGTCCACAAGTTGCGGCCGCTTTCAGCGCTTCAACTATCGCCAGTGCGGTCGCTGTGTGCCATGTCAAGTCCGGCGAGCGGCGTTCATCGCGTGGGGAGGCATCCCAGATGCTACCGACTATGTCTATGAGCGGATCGGCCGTAGAGACGCAGACCATTCGGGCTTCGATGACGTCCGCTCTGTAGCGGTCGCGCTCGCGGCCGTTCGGGATGAAGGTGCCGAATCGTGGTTCAGTCCCGCACTGGCATCACCATTTGTCAGAGATCGGGCAGCGCTGCTCGGCATGCTAAACCGCGGGATCGCGGAGTTGCAGTCCCTGCATAAGAGCTATGGCGTAACGTGATTGACTTCCATGCCCACCTCGATCTCTACCCAAGCCCCCATGCGACTGCACGGGAGTGCATAGCCCGGAATCTATACGTTCTTTCGGTCACAACGACGCCGTCTGCTTGGGCCGGGACAGCAACGCTAACGGAGGGTGCGCCAAGGATTCAGACGGCGCTGGGGCTGCACCCACAAATCGCCCACGAGCGGAAAGGGGAACTAGGTTTGTTCGAGGAACTGCTGCCGCAGGTTCGTTATGTGGGAGAGATTGGCCTCGATGGCGGGCAGGAATATCGCCGCCACTGGCCAGATCAACGGCAAGTCTTCGCTAGGATCCTTGAGCTCTGTGAGGCGGCCGGGGGACGGATCATGACACTGCATAGTCGTCGAGCCGCGAAAGAAGTGCTCGATGGGCTCTCTGCCTATCCTGGTGCGGGAACGCCGATCCTGCATTGGTTCTCAGGCACTCAACGGGAACTAAATGGAGCTGTCGACTTGGGATGCTGGTTTAGTGTAGGACCGGCAATGCTTCGCGGGGTCAAGGGACGGCAACTCGTATTGGGTATGCCGCGAGATCGCGTACTCACAGAGTCCGATGGGCCCTTCGCCCAGATCGACGGGCGCGCAGCATTACCGTGGGACGTGGCGAGGGCAACCGAGTCGTTGGCAGAGCTCTGGTCTGAACCTATTGCCGTTGTGGATAGGCAATTGTCCGAGAATCTGAAGAGGCTGTCACTATCTTGCTAGCTGAATAGATGTAGCGAATATCCTCGCGGTCTTTCAAGCCGTAGAGACGGGAGATCACCGCGTCATCCATTGCTTACTGCTCATAAACACGTCCTAAACGCTTCGAGTGTGCCCCACTGGTCCATCAGCTGCTGACGCTTTACTAGCGCATGTTTGACATTTCTTGGCCGATTTGGGGCTGCAAGCTCTCAAAAGCCCTTGTAAATACAGGGATTTCCTCGCTAGGCCCCAGAATTCCTAGGTAACAACATATTTTCATGATATTCTGTCTAACAATTGCTTT
>JAJDTX010000172.1 GCA_022826925.1 Bryobacterales bacterium | reverse complement strand
CCTGAGGCCGAGTTCGGACAACTCGGGGAGCGGTGTCATCGGGGCCTCCGTTCTGACAGCCGAATACACTGTCAGAACAATACCCGAAAACGACCGCAGACCACACACTTCGTTCAAATCTCACAATCTCGACGTACACCCCGGCCAACACGATTGCTAGACACTTGGCCTCCCGAGGCTTGCTATCGAGGGCCTGCTTGCCGACCCCGCGCCAGCGTGCAATCGTGATTCCGCTTCAGGCTCGGAGGGCACGATCAGAGCGGGCAGGCGCTTGAGGTGATCTCCCCCTACATGGCGCGTTCTACCTGGTGCTGAGCCTGCTCACGTCCGCCTTCATGAACTGGTACAACAAGCGCATCGCGCTGTGGAACGATGACGAAGCACGCCTTCCACCGCGGCCGGGCGGAGATGCTGCCCGAGCGTGCGCCGCCGCTCACCAGCACGGGCGTCATCGGCTGGCTGCGTGCCAACCTCTTCTCCAACTGGCTGAGCGCGGCGCTCACGGTGGGCTCGGTCGCCGTGCTCGCGCTGGTCATCCCGGGCCTGATCGAGTGGGCCTTCATCGACGCCACGCTCACCGGCGAGATCGGCAAGGACTGCCCCAGCGAAGGCGCGTGCTGGGCCTGGCTCGACCAGCGCATCACCCAGTTCTTCTACGGCTTCTACCCGGCCGATGCCTACTGGCGCGTGAACGTCTGCATCGCCCTGCTGGTGCCGGCGCTCGCCTACATGCTGTTCGACAAGCTGCCCTACGCCCGCTACGGGCGCTGGTACTCACTCGCCTATCCCGTGATCGCGGCGATCCTGCTGGTCGGCGGCCTCGGCCTCGAGGTCATCCGCACCGACCAGTTCGGCGGCTTCATGCTCAACCTCATCGCCGGGCTCGTCGGCATCGTGCTCTCTCTGCCCATCGGCATCGTCCTCGCGCTGGGCCGGCGCTCGCGCATGCCCATCGTCCGCTGGTTCTCGGTGGGGTTCATCGAGTTCATCCGGGGCGTGCCGCTGATCACGCTGCTCTTCGTCGCGATCATCCTGCTGCCGCTCTTCCTGCCGCCCCAGGTCACGCTGGATCAGCTGATCCGGGTGATGATCATCATCACGGTGTTCGCGTCCGCTTACATGGCCGAGGTGATCCGCGGCGGGCTGCAGGCAATCCCCAACGGGCAGTACGAGGCCGGCCAGGCCATGGGGCTCGGCTACTGGCAGTCGATGCGGCTGATCATCCTGCCGCAGGCGCTGAAGATCTCCATCCCGGGCATCGTCAACACCTTCATCGGCCTCTTCAAGGACACCACGCTGGTCATCATCATCGGCCTGTTCGACATCCTCGGCCAGGCGCGCCTGCTGCAGACCAACCCGGACTGGCTCGGCAAGGTCGACTACGAGACCTTCCTGCTGGCGGCGCTGTTCTTCTTCGTGATCTGCTTCAGCATGTCGCGCTACTCGCTCAACCTCGAGAAGCGCCTGGACACCACGCGACGATAGGGGGACACCATGGCGGAGGCAAACGCCGCGACGCCCGCCCACGAGGTCGCTCACGGGTCGGCGTGCGAACGTCTCAAAGACCGCGCACGGGTCAGATTCCCAGCCGTCTTGGGGTCAATGGGGCTTCAGGAACAGTACGGAGATTCCGTTTCCGTGTTGGCTCCGTGATGACATTGAGAGTGCTTCTGGGAGAGGTACCGCGATCATGCAGGTGTTCGCCTCCAACCAACTGATCAGAAGCGGCTATGTGGGCGGGCCCATCCGAGCAGCCGGTGGTGCCGCTGGTACGCAACCACTGCTGCGCCGTCTCGCACCGCGCCTGGATTTGCACAATGTGCGTGCGACGAAGATCCTCGCCCGGCGTACATGGTGAGCCTGTCGAGTGACGCCGCCATGCAGACCGCCGACGCCAACGGCTAGGCGAAACACGGCGCGTTCCCGTTCCCCTTCCGGCCAACCCTTAAGCGTTCGAGGGGGAACACCCCCGCCAGGTCCCGTATCCCAACCCTGCAGTGAGCGATCGGCCCGACGACCAAAACCCATCAACTACATCGCCACCGCAAGCACGCGCCCCCAAAAAAGCGAATAAGCGCGGGTCTAGACCGTCATCAACAGTCCTGGTGAAAGCGGTGCTGCTCTTCAACACCAATTGCGCCATCCGGGATAAATTCTTGCGTTTAGCAGGGAAAGGGTGGATGGTTTCCTTGTCGGCAGATTGGCGCCTTGGCTCTGGATTGTCAGGTCGCGCACGCGATGCTGCCGGGACTTCCGGTCGGGAGGTAGCGATGAACGGCATGTTGATCAGCGGTCAGTCGATGGCGCATTGGGCAGGCTCCGTGCTGTCCCTCGCCGGGTTGCGGCGTGCGAACAGCGACAGTGAGCGCAAATTCCACTTGACATGCGGCGCTGAGGTCGGCGGTATAATTTCGCCGGATCGCCGGATCGCCGGATCGCCGGATCGCCGGATCGCCGGATCGCCGGATCGCCGGATCGCCGGATCGCCGGATCGCCGGATCGCCGGATCGCCGGATCGCCCCACCTGCGTCTTCATGCAGCCGCCTAAGCCGCTCAGCCTCTCCGTCTGATTCTTCCGCCTCCGCCCGCCGGACCTCCGCGTCCCGCCGGCCCGCTTCTTCCTCCGACAGTCTCGACTCTTCCGCCGCCCGCACCGCTGCGGGCGTCCGTCATGCCGCCCGCCGTCTGCGGCTGGGCCTTTTGTCGGCCCTGCTGTGCCTGTCGCTGCTGGCGGTCCTCGCCGCCCCGGCCGCCGCGCAGACGCTAACCGCCAACCCCGACGGCTCCTACGCGGTGCCCGAGGACTGGCCGTTCACCCCTTCGGGGCTCTACCCAGGGGCAAAGTTCCGGCTGCTGTTCATCACCTCGACGAAGCGTGACGGAACCGCAACGGGTATCGCCACCTACAACAGCTTCGTGCAGAACAGGGCCGCGCTCCAACCGGTGATCTCTCCTTATAGTTCACAGTTCAGGGTGGTGGGCTCGACCTCCGCGGTCGACGCCCGCGACAACACCATGACCACCGGGACGGGCGTGCCCATCTACTGGCTCAACGGGAACAAGCTTGCCGACAACTACCCGGATTTCTACGACGGCAGCTGGGACGATTACGGTGCCAGAACCGAGTTTGGCGCAGGGACATCTGCAACCTCCATCCTCACGGGGAGCAACAGTAACGGCACCAAGCACACTTTTCATTTGGGATCGAACGCCGTCGTCCGTAGCGGAAGCCTAATACCGGGGGCTAATCCGCTGAACAGTGGCAACACCCCACCGTCGAGCTCCTGGCACTTCTACGGCCTCTCGCCGGTCTTCAAGGTATATGCGCCACCCCCCGCCGAACTGTCCCTGATCTGGACGGAGAGCATTCCGCCCAAGCCGACGCCGCCACCTGGGCAGACCGGCCCGTCTGGCCGGGAGGTTGCGAAGAAGGTCAAGGAGGGCGACGGGGGCACGAGGGACGTGCATTTCTACGTCCGCACCGAGCGGTTGCATTCGTCGAAGCTGCCGTTCCGTGTGTGCGTGTCGGGCAACGCCACGCAGGACACCACCGGCAACCCGCAGCCGGAAGCCGGGGACGACTACCAGCTGGTGGTGGACAATGCGGTG
>JAJDTX010000045.1 GCA_022826925.1 Bryobacterales bacterium | reverse complement strand
CATCGCCGTTCTGGGGCCGATAGCGCGTTCAAGCTGCTCCGGCGTCTCGACTTCCACGATCTTGGTGCCGGCGCCACGCACCGCATGGTCGTACGAGATCCGGTGCACCCTCTGGATGATCACTTCGTCCTTCATGCCAGTCAGGTCTGGCAGGCGCTTGATTCTGTCCGGGTCCTCACCCGCGATGCACGCGTAGGTTCCGATGGCGATCGATCCCGCAGCTCCGGTCGATACCATCGCGGCCTCCGTCCCCGCCAGTTCGGCGAGCCGCCGGCCGATGGCGTCCTGGAGTTCTTCGAGGACGACGTACTCTCGCGCGGCCTCGGCCTGAGCCTCGAACAGTTCCGGCCACTGCTTCGAGGCGCCGATCGTGGTGTACGTGCCACGGAAGTTGATCACTGGCCTCACACCCAATCGCTCGTAGACGGTTCGGCGCGGCGATGTTGGCTCCGCTGCCGGAAGAACCTGGGTCAGCGACCCGAGTCCGACTCCCTTCAGCCACTGGCGACGGGAATTGCCCGAAGAGGTGCTCATGCCCAGAGATTGTAGCTTCCGTGCCTCTTGTCAAGCGGCGCATTTTGCACCGCCCCCGACTCTGCTGTGTACACTGTGGCCGTCCGGCTCCGGCAGGCTGCATTGCTTGCGTTGATGGGCGACGGATGTTCGGGAAATTCGGGACGGACCGCATTGGCGGTGCGGCGGAGAAAGCTCGGGCTCCCGTGCCCGTCTCTGTGAGTGGCGGAGCGAACGCACGCCGTGGGCAACGACTGTTTCGGAGGTTGCGGGCCCGTGGCGCCGGTCGGTGCCACACGACCGAGGAGGACTGCCATGACGGACCGAAATCTGGAACCTGGCGGCTTGAGCCGTCGCCAATGGTTGGGGACCAGTTCCCTGGTTGCCGCTTTGATGGCGGAGGCTTCGGGTGTCCCGGCCTCTGCCGCCAACCTACCGGCGGAACCGTACTCAGCGATCGGTGCCAGGCCGTTCATCAATTGCACCGCCACCGTCACGATCAACGGTGGCTCGCGCCTGATGCCTCAAGTCATCGAAGCGGTCGAACAGGCGTCGCATTACCACGTCAATCTCGACCAGCTGATGGAGGCTGCGGGCAAGCGCATCGCCACGCTGCTCGACGTCCCTTGGGCGATGGTCTCGTCCGGCGCTGCTGGTGCCCTCGCCCACGCAGCGGCTGCGTGTGTCGCCGGGACAGACCCTGAGCGCATGCAGCAACTGCCGGATCTCACCGGTCTCAAGGACGAAGTGATCATTCCGAAATCCTCACGGAACGCGTACGACCACGCGGTCCGCATGGTGGGGCTAAAGACAGTAGAAGTCGATTCGGTCGACGAGATGGAAGCCAGGATCGGTTCCAGCACCGCGCTTGTCATGGTGCTCGGGAATACCTTCGACCAGGTCCGGGTCAGCCTGGAGGATGTTGTGCCGGTGGCGAAGCAGCACAGAGTTCCGGTACTCGTTGACGCTGCGGCCGACATTCTGGTCAGTCCTGACCCCTACTTGGCGGCCGGAGCAGACTTGGTCGCCTACAGCGGCGGGAAGATCCTGCGGGGACCGCAGACTGCCGGCCTCCTGCTGGGACGGGAGGATCTCGTCCGGGCTGCCTTCGCCAACAGCGCCCCGCACCACGCTTTCGGCCGCCCGATGAAGGTCAGCAAGGAAGAAGTCCTCGGCATGACGGTGGCTGTCGACGCGTGGGTCCGCCAACGCGACATCGAAGCCGAGTATCGCGAGTGGGAAGCGTGGTACGCCCACATCTCCGATCGCATCACGAAGGTGCCGGGCGTGTCGGCGAGAGTTGACGGGCCGACAAGGGGCGGTCCCTTCCCGACCATGACCATTGCGTGGGACCCGCAGCGCATCGGTCTGACTGCCGGCGCTCTACACGACCTGCTGCTCTCCGGGGACCCGGCCATCCAGACGCACGCTGCCGGGGACGGGCACGAATTCCGCTTGCGTCCCGTGGCCCTCAAACCCGGCGAGTACAGGATCGTGGCCGACCGCCTCCGGGAGGTCCTCCGGACCGCCCCCAAGCCGACCGAACGGGTCTGGAAGGCCCCAGTCGCGGACCTGTCCGGGCGCTGGGACGTCACGGTTAGCTTCCTTGTCGGGGAAGCGCAGCACGTGCTCTTCCTGGAGGCCAGCGGGAATCGGCTGCAAGGAACGCACGTCGGCAGCGTGGCCAGCGGTCCGGTGGAGGGCACTGTAGATGGTGACGTTGTGACTTTAACCAGCGTCCTCCCGGTCGAGGGCTCGAAACTCAGGTACCGGTTCCAAGGCCGAGTCAAGTACGGGCGGCTCCAAGGCAACCTGGATCTCGGAGAGTATCCCAAAGGGACCTGGGCTGCCACGAAGCACTCTTACGGAGGAACGATGCCGACGGACCCAGCCACGTCCGGCAAGATCGCAGCAGGGACAAGAAATGATGCCTGACCGATGCACCCTCTCGCGTCGCCAAGCGGCCGTCGCCGCCACGCTGGGCCTAGCAGCAGTTCCCGTTGCGGAGGCCCAGGACTGGCGTCCCGGAAAGGAGCGTGTGGGCGGTTTGGTCCGATCTGGCCCCCTCCTGTTCATGGGAGGGATTGGAGGCTGGTACCCGAACCGGCGTCCCGACGGCCCGGGGGATGTGCGTCAGCAGACTGCGGACGCGCTCACGATCATGATGGAGAGCCTTGAGGAGGCGGGCAGTTCGATGGCCAATGTCCTCAAGGTTCAGGTTGCGCTTGTGGACCCTGAGAGGAACTGGCCCGGGATGAACGAGGTGTACAACGAGTTCTTTCCTGAGCCGCGGCCCGTGCGCTCGTACTTCGGGGCCACCGGGTTCCGGCGGCCGGGCCAACTGCTCCAGATCGACTGCATCGCGTACAAGGAATGAGGTCATTTGCAGAATGAGACGCCGTCGGTTCATTGAAGGATCCCTTGCCGGAGGAGCCATGGCTGGGGCCGGCATCGCCATGCCCGCCGAGCATATCGGCCGCGATCCGGAAGTCGTTGTAGAGAGGAGTCTCCCCGGGAGGCCCCACGAGGGAAAGATGCTCGCGGCGATCCAGCCGCACTGCGACGACGTTCCCATCCTCGCAGGTGGAACGGTCCTGAAGCTGATGGCGGAAGGCTATCGGGGCATTCTCATCCGCACCAGCAACGACGAGATGGCCGGTCGCGGAGCGACCTTCGGCGAGGTCGTGTTGAACAACGAGCGCGACACCATTGAGGTCGGCCGGCTGATGGGCCTGGAGAAGTTCTACGACCTCGGCTACCGCAATCACCTCATGGACGGCATCGAGCGGCTCGAACTCCGCGCCCGCCTGATCTTCCTGTTTCGGCTCATGAAGGTCGATACCGTGATCTGCTACGACCCGTGGGGCCATTACGAGGAAAACCCTGACCACTATGTGACGGCGAGCTGCGTCGAGGCGGCGTGCTGGATGGCCGGCTCCCAGTGGGACTATCGGGAGCACTTCGATGCCGGGCTCGAGCCGCACTCCGTGCAGGAGAAGTACTACTTCGCCCGGGGACCCCAGCTAGTGACTCGAGTGGTCGATATCTCGTCGCATGTCGAAGGCAAGATCGACGTGAACCGAGCGAACGTTACGCAAGGACCCGCTGGCGACAACGGCGCGAGACTGCGCCAGCGCCTCGCTGCGGAAGGCAAGCGGCTTCCGTTGCTTGGCAGTGATGACGAGACCGCCAACCGGAACTACATCCGGGAGTTCGTCTTGGAGCCCAACCGGGAGTGGGGACGGCGATACGGCGTCGAGTATGCGGAGCCGTTCCACTACATCGGTCCGTCGCATGACCGGGTCAGCGAATACGTAGACGCCAACGCCGTCCCCTTGTAGGCGGGTGTTCCGGAGCCTCAACGCCGGTTATGGAAATGACTAGGCCGGTCTATTGGGGAATGGTACGGTTATGCCCCTCCGCATGGTCTGGCGGACGGGCTGCGGGAGCGGCCGTCCCGCGTTCGCCCAAACGGTACTTTACGTACGGCCGAAAAGACACAATCATGACGTCGTTGTTTAGTGCAAGAGACTCGTTGATTTGACGGCAGCGAACCTGACTCAATCGCAACTGGCTGAGCGTATCGGAACAACACAATCGGCAATTGCTCGGCTGGAGGGAGGCAGGCTATCGCCGTCGGTCAGGACCCTGCGCCGCCATGCCAAAGCAACCGGCATGCGGCTGACGTTGGGTTTTGAACGGGCTGACTGTTAAGGGCTCCTTCTCAAGTGTGCCCGACATAGTCTCTTGGGCGGTCAGGAGCGACCATCGCGCCATCGCCGAACTTGGCGAATCAATGAGCGACGAGCCGCCGACCTCCGCGCAACTTGCCGATCCTCTTGTCTTTCAATCGAATCTTGGCTTCGTGCATCGTGATCCCTTCGTCAACGTTGCGAGGGTAGTAGCCCACCAGATACTCTGTCTGCGCCAACTTCGAGACTGACTCTGTGATGCGGGACAAAGACATCCAGTCCATCGCGTCGATTACGTACTTGCTTCCGCCAGTCGTCTGGCCGAGACCGTGAAACTTACCGGTGTGGGCGCGATAGCCGCTTGACCTTAGATTGACGTTGATAAGACCCCGGGGGCTAGCCTACTATCAAGAGCGAGACGCAAGCTTTGGCTTGCCCTCCTTCCGAGGCCCGCGCTCCGGCGCGGGCTTTCGTGCATTTGTAAGAAGTCTTGACCTATTTGGCCTATTTGGATGAGTTCGGACACATTGGTCCTTATGTTGGTCGGTCGGACTCGAAGCACAATGACAGCCCGGTGTTCGGACTTGCCGGTCTCGTGCTGCCGGCGACCGAAGTGCGCGGGTTTGGAACCTGGTTCTTCCAGCGGAAGGCTAATCTATTGGCATTCGAGATACAGCGTTCCGGAAGCACCCCGCCGTTTGGGAGAAGAAGGGTTCCAGCCTCTACACGGTGACGAAGGTAGGGCGCTACAGGGAACTCCGGACATTCACTAACCGCTTCTTCAAGAAAATCAAGAGCATCGGCGGGTTCATCCTCTATGTCGGGGGCACGAAGACCCACTCACCTGGCCAGCACAACCCGAATCGGCTCTACGCCATGGTGCTCGTTGAGGCGATCAAGAGGCTAAACGAGTTCTGTGAGAAAGATGTCCAACGGTCGAACAATCTCCTCCTAGTTCTCGACGAACATGACCAGCGTTCTGCGCTGATCACCGAGGCTTCCCGAAGCATGTACGGAGGACAAGAGCCTCGCCGTCACCTGATCGAGCCTCCGTTCCAGGCGGAAAGCCACCGCTATCAGACCCTGCAGGCCGCGGACTGGATAGCGGGACTCGTAGGACGCCTAGGAGCGTTTTGGGCAGATCCAAGCGCTTTCCCAGAAAACGAGATCTTCCGCCGCTATTTCGGACAGCGGCTCCATGACGTCCAGCGTCGCAGCGGACTCCGTAGCTGACCCGTTGCGGTTCCTTAGGTCCTGCAAGTAGGACAGCCCCTCCCTACTGCTCCTCTTGGTTGTTCTTGTCGTCGCGCCCTGCACCAACCGTCAAACGCAGAATCTCGATCGTTCGCCGCTGGTGTACTCTTCGATGCGGGCGAGGCGCTCACGGATATGCCCGAGGAGCACCAAGTCGGACTCGGGGGCCACCTTCAAAGCATCTGCGCCTCTCGCAGCACCCGGTTTCGGAAGGCAGGAAGGAGGCACTTCTCAGTCACCACATCGACCCGTCGCCCCAGCAAATCTTGGACGTCCATCAGTAACGCGCCCAGAGCTAAGCCTGTCTTGCCAGCCGGTAACGTCACCAGCAGATCGACGTCGCTGTGTTCATCCACATCACCACGCACCATGGAGCCGAACACGCGCACATCGTGGAGGCCGTGGCGCTCGGCCAAAGCACGGATTTCGGAACGGTGAGATTCGATTAGGGGGTGCATACACCGCTCATTAGCCTGTGCCGCTCTCACGGCCATCGGACCGCAGCGCGGTTTCGGAGCTTGCCCATCCGCGATGATAGCAACGGATCCTCGTAGCCACACGGCCAGCTTCGTACGAGTGGCGTGTCCACCACGGGCACCGACCGGCGCTCATTTGCACCACCCGGACTGGAACATCTGTCTCGGCCCGCCACCAAAGTCGGAGTCCCCGAGTTCTGTCTTTCCTAGGCTGCTTCCCATCGAGATAGACCGTGCCCTAGCTAGATCAAGTGGCCTCGATCTCATGGCGAGCGGCCGTTGCGATGAAGGCCGAGCGGGTCATTCCGCGCTGCCTAGCTTCGTCGTCGATCGCTTCGAGCAGCCCGCGGTCGAGGGAGACGTTGACTCGCCGAGAGGATCCCCGGTCGAGCAGCAGCGGAACCAGCACGAAGTCTGCGCCACGGCGCCAGTCGGCGAGTTCCGTGTTGCCCTTAATGGCGTCGATTGAGCGTGGCGGCGGAATCGAATCGCCGTCCTCGTAGAGACCCTCAACGTGGAACGCTAGGGCCTCGCACCCACGACGCACAGCTTCCTCCACGGTCTCGCCGACGGCCACGCAGCCCGGAAAGTCGGGAAAGCTGACGCCGTAGCCAGCATCGTCCTGGTGGATGAAGGATACGTAGCGCATCGGTTTATGCTCCTCTCGCACTCCAGCCCGCCTGCCGATAGATCGAAGCTACCGTGCTGCGCGGGATGTCCCTATTACAGCGTTAGCCCATCTGATTCTTTCCACAGCGGCGCGCCCCCGGACATTCTGCCCCGCATCCAACACCCGTCTGCCGCGCCGCCAGGCAAGAAATCTTCGTGATTATGGAACTGATAATGGCCGTAAACTGGACAGTCATGGCCTCACACAGCAACGATTCTTGGCTTCGGTTGACATAAGCCTGGAGTGCCCTTGACATGGTCCTGGGGGCTAGCCTACTCACAAGATCGAGACGCAAGCTTTAGCTTGCCCTCCTTCCGAGGCCCGCGCTCCGGCGCGGGCTTTCGTGCATTTGTGAGGAGTATTGACCTATTTGTGGGCGATTTGACCGCTGACGCGTCCATCAGACGCACCGACCGCCGCTCGATTGCACCGACGAGACTGCGACGGGAGTCTCAGCCAGTTACCAAGCTCGCGACACCCAAGTTCTGTCTTTCTTGTGTTATCAGTTTGTGATAACCTTTATCAACACAGGAGGCTGAGTGTGACGTCGGGATCAACACTCTGCTCGACATCTACGGCGAGACGATGTTCATCGACGAGATCGGACATTGGGTAAAGTTCGTCGTGTTCCAAACCGAAGTGACAGTGGAACAGCCCCATGGGCTGAGCTATTCGCTCGCACTGCACGCCCCGGACGGCACTAGGCTGGTCGGCTTCGACAATCCTCACCCGGTGAGGGACAGGCGAGGCCCGGGGTACACGGCGGCACGGGGAGCACGACCATCGGCACCGATCGAGTACGATTCGGCCATATGACTACAAGAACGCATCGACGCTCCTTGAGGATTTTTGAAAGGAAGTCAACGCGGTTCTAAAGGATAGGGGAGCGATCCAATGAAGACACTGCAAATCGGAATTGCCAGCTACGAGCGGATGAAGGCGCGCACTATGGCGATCGCTCGCGGCGAGCACCCGCCTGGGAGGGGCGAACCCACAGTCTGGTTCGCATCGATCGAGAGCTTTGCGAAAGTACTCTCGGAACGCAATCGCGAGCTTCTGGCGGTGATCGCACGGGAGAATCCAGATTCGCTCACTGCGCTCGCTGCGCTCGCGGGGCGCAGCAAGTCGAATCTGTCACGGACCTTGAAGACAATGTCACGCTACGGCCTGGTGGAGTTGGAACAGGGACGGCGTGGCACATTGGTGCCGCGGGCCCCCTATAGCCATGTGAAGTTGGACATTCCGCTGATCGCTCCAAGGCAGCCAACTGCTTGAACATACGAACGACAACGCTGGTGGCGAACTTCGGTTCAGATCGAAATCAGCGATGGCTTCATCGGAATCTGCAATCTGAATTCGGAGAAATTCCGAAGACAACACGGCGGCACAGGAGCAGACCCAACGATAGGAGACACTGGCCGAACAGTCTGTCGCTACAGGAGTGTAGTGTTAGTCTGATGTCCTCCACACCAACCGCTCGCCAGTTCTCGGATCCCGGACTTCGCAACCTAGTCTCGGGGGGTGCTCCGGTTGACTGATCGCTTTGTCCAACTGCGATTGGGTCAGACCGGTGATGTCTGCGCGTGATTCGGCTTCTTCGGAGGGAGGAGACAGGACCGCCCCCGACAGATCTGCATTGGATCGGCGCGCCTCTGAGAGATCCGATTCGAGAAGTGTTGCTCGGGATAGAACGGCTCCGGTCAAGTCAGCCTCGGATAAGTCTGTGTTACGCAGACAGGCTCCCGACAGGTTAGCCCCGGATCCCCCAGACGATCTGACACAAGTCCAACAGGAATTCGAACTCCTTCTGTGTGCCGTTCCAGAACCCCCATTCAAGACAGTGCCCCCCTAGGCGGCTCCAGCGTAAGAGCGATGACAGATCCGTGCCGAACCCGCACTCAACGGTGAACTTCGCACGTGAAATCGAGCCAACGCACTTTCCCAGTACGGTTCTGCCTATCCGATACTCTGCACTTGTTTCGATCTGTTGACTTTCTCAATATGTACCGCTACGCCATCAACTGTAGCGGTCCGGAGATCAGGCCCCTTTGCGACTTCGTCAGTCCCCCCAAGGAACCAGTAATGATCCCGAACCTTCTCCATGGCCAACTCAATGTCCACGTCGTTCACAGACTCCCCATCGAGTTGCGCGACCTTGTATGCTGTCGGTCTCGGACTATTGGTGAGAACGGCAATAAGCCAGAAGAGCACGTAGAAGCGAAGATTATTACGGTCTTTTGCGGTCATCTCGGACTGATCCTTGAGAACGGCCTCTACTCGCCTAATTAGTATCGCTGCATTTGTGTAGAGCTGAATAGGATACTCCTCGGAGAAGACTCGAGAGTAATCATCGTCGTTCTTGATCAGCGATGCGGGCCTAGCTCGAGCGGTGTCGGGCCTTGCAAGCAAGATCGTCATTATCGACTGTGCCATCAGCGGAATACTTATAATCTTAGACACCGGCTTCCCTTGATTCTTGTAAAAGTTCTTCCTCCGATCATAATGTAGTCCGGCGGACTGTAGCGCTGCTTCGATATCTCGCTGCACTTTGTCTGTAGCCCGTAGCGTAGCGGGTTGAATGGCGTTTTGGCTATTCGTTGATTTGATGATTTTGTCTCTAATCTCTTCGTCTTCCGAAGACACAATCTTTACTAGAATTGTGCGATTATCTTCGGCGTCAGGCTGATAGTACTCAGCAATCTGTCTTGACGTTTGAAGTCCATTAACAATCTGCGGATTCTCCATCGTTACGATATCTCCATTCAAAGTCGCCCGGCTTGCTAGTACGGTGACGCCGTTGTTCATGCACCAAAAATCGACCGATCTCTCATTGACCAATGTGTTTTTTATTTCATTGTTGACCTCTGTATTTCCTTGAAAATCGCGAACATTCGACTCGAACAACTCGGCCTGGATTTTTCCCTCAGTTCCCTTGAGAAATCTGACGTAATCCCCTAGAGAGCTCAAGACAACATATCCTCCGGTGTCACTAAGGTTTCGCGACACGCGAAGGTCGTGAGAAGTCGGCGGATGCCGCCGTGCCAAATCCAACAACTTCCTAGCGTCAAGGAATCTTACCTCAGCAGACACACTGTCAAAGAGTTCCTTGGCAACTGATTCAAGCTCATCGGCTTTGCGAGCTAGATTCTCGTGAATTTGGCCGTCGGACCGCATTGCAGCATAGTGGTACGAAATTTTCAAATCTGGGAACTTCGATGCAAGACCTCGAAAGACGTTGCGGAAGTTATCTATAATTGACTTCAATGAGTCGTTATACTGTGGCATATCAGCATAAGTGGAATCAAGACTCAGGAGGTATCGAGGCATAGAGATTAGGTGATTGAGAGGTGTTTCGCTGAATCCTGCTGCTGTCTTGGACTGAATTATGTGTAGCTCGATAACGACCCCTCTCTTGAAATGTGAGCAGTCAAAGTCCTCACCCACGAGTTCGCCATTGACAAAAGAGTAGACGGAATCTACACCGCCATCGTGTTCACCATCAACGATCCCAGTCTGCAACTCTTCATAAGACAAGTTATAGTCTTTAAGGATCTGCTCCGCACAAAAAATCTCAAAGTAATATTGCTGCGATGAGTCAGGGGCCCGCTCGCTGCGCTGTTGATCAAGGACGTCTTGGAGAAGTAGTTGAGAGTTGCCTGGCATTGCGCGTTGTCATGACGTCTGTCAGTCTCCGACACGTCAAAGTAGCGGTCAATATTCTAGCACTAGAGCCCCCAAGCTCTTGGGACGATGCTTGGCGCTGTGGAATCACTCTTGCCTCCTGCGGGCGGCCACGAACCTAGCCGCCGACCGCCACCAGCAACTTGTCATCACGCTGGACGGCCTGGGGTTTCAGGGGATTCCCGACGGAGGCGATGAATTCACGAGGCTGCAGATGGAAACACCAAGGAGATCGGAGGGGTGGGTGGGTGTCCGCTCCATCCCTGTTGGCGCGCGTGTCCTCGTCCGGCTGTACGCCCGTCTCGCTCCGCAGGGCGAACGTGTCACCAAGGGGGCGCTCGACTCCTGGGGGTGAGGATGGGTCGGCCGAACTACTCGTGCTAGCGGTCCGACTAGCGGGCCTGCTCGTCCGATTGCGGCTGCAAGGGCAACTGCGGAAGGGATGCTCAGCGGTGCGGGACTGGGGATGTCGAAACTGGTGCCGCGCGTGGCCTAGTTGGACCTGCCCAATACCTTCGAGGCGTCGCGAGTCATGTCCGAACTAGGGCGTTTGCAGTGCTTGAATGAGCTTCTTCTTCGCGACTTGCGGATCCTCGACCTGCAAGTACTCGAGTCCTCTGAAGTAGTCCCCTTGCCGCCTGTTCTGTCGTGGCTCGATGGCCTCGATCAGCACCGCTTCCATGACATCAATTATGGCCTTTGTTGCACTGTTCTGACCGCCAGCAGTTCCATTGCCCAAAGGATAGTACGCAGCGCTCTTGCCAACCGGATTCAGGCCAAACCAAGAAAACCGATCCCAGCGAGATCGCAGTCGGTTTCTGGTGTGGAGCTTCAGTCGCTGCCCGATGCAAGAGTGCTTCCGTTCTTCGTTAGACTGGCCCACGTATACGATCTCGCGCCGGTCATACAGCAGGTAGACGCCAATCTGATCCGAGAAATCCACTTCGTCTGAGTTCTTGCTCTGTTGGCCGAGTAGCCTAGGCTTTGTCGGTTCCCAATCTACGTACGACCGATCCCAGTACATCCCAAAGGCGGTCACGATTCCTGCAACGTCATCCGGTTGCTCGTCGTCTTTCTGGCCAGCGGCGATAGAACTATCATCGGCGAGGCGAACCTGCCCTCGTTCGACCCGCTCGAACAGTGGGTTCGCATCGTTCTTCAGCGACTGGCTAATGACGGAGGCCACCGTGGCCGCTGGCGTTGCGCCAAATGAAGAGCGTAGTTGGGACTCCGAGATCCTCTCGACGATCGTGTCGTAATGCAAAGGCCCGCCTTCCTCCCGCAGGACTTGAACTATCGCTTGCTTCCATGACATTTCACTGGGCATGCCCGACTCCTTGACCGTAGGATGAGCCAGCATAGCAGGACGACGGCACCCGCTGCCCTTGGCGAAGCGTGCGGCGATGAGTTTTGCGTGTCGACCAGCGAGGCGAATCAGGGGAGCAAGCGCCGCAGTAGCTGAGAGACTTCGAGGACGCTCTCATCAGGGGCTCTAGGTGTTGTCGGCTCACTCCTGCATGATCTCTCTAGGGCGCTCGAACTGCTCGGCGCGCAGTAGGCGGCCTAGACGCGGTCGCCGTTGACCTGCGGCGGGACGAGCTCGCAAATTGGCTCCACAGCGAGCCTCGAGCGCGTCCCATACCGCAACGGATTCGGTACCGCTGCGATGGGTTTTGCTGAAGCCCGGAACTCGCACCAGTCAATCACAGGAGATAAGCCCGATTCTTGGCGGCTGCGATCGGGGTCCCGGCTTGTCGAGCTCTTCCAGTCACAACATGTAGCGTCACAGATCTTGTCCAGCCCGTAGCGAAGAACGCGGTTTTCGAGGCCCAGTCGGCTAGCTGGACTGATCTATTTCCCGTCAGCGGCCACCCGTTTCGGGCACGTCTGGGAGCGGCGAGGCCGCACGGCGCTAGATTACGACTGGGGCGGAAACGGATGCTAGCCTGTTGTCCGACACCGCCAGCCACGCTAGCGAGAGAGAACGCTATCGCTGCGTCAGTCCACTGTTGAATGCTCGGGGGCACGAGTGGTGGCCTCCGCGGCGGCCTTTATCGCTTCCCACGACACGAATTTGCCCGGGGACCTGCAGTGGCATTCCGCGACACATTATGTGATCTCGATGACTGCATCAATGGGAACGCCTCTAGCCGGGCCGGAGTTCTCTAGCGATATGTGGCGAGACTGCCCGGTCTATTGGCTTAAGGCGAAGTCTTGGTGTGGGAGGTGGCTCGCGATTAAGCTCATCAACCGCGGATGCGTGATCTTGCGCTTGTAGTTGGCGGACCGGCGACAGCACTAGGGCCTATGCGAACAGCTATGTCGCGAGAACTCGCGCCAAGCACATGTTGACGGTGATCGAGGTGCGGGAGGAGTGCGGTGTCCGAATGGGAGGGCCACGGCCACGGCTGACGCGCTCTGCACGACCCACTGGATTTCGGGGGTCCCTGCCAGCTTTCGGAACGTCGCCAAAGGAGGCAAGGATTTGGACTCTCCGGTTCGCGAGCGCCCCCCGGAGTTCGGTACGGGAAAGCGTTCGCTCGCCGGGCCTGCTGACCGTCGCTAACATTGGATCCATATATGGACATAAGGGCAGCCTGTGTTGCCGACCGCCGATCGGCTGTTGCAAGGATTCGGCAGGAGAACGAGGACCACTTCGGGGACTTAGCGCGTCAAGCTGTCCAGAAGCTACTCACTCCCGCCCTGCCGCACCCCTGGATGTATGTCTACGAGCTAACCCAGAATGCGCTCGACGCAGGCGCACGGCGGATATGTTGGCGCGTCGATGGCGATGGTGCACTATTCCAACACGATGGTGACGACGGGTTGGACGAATCCGATGTCCGCGGCATCGCATCGCTCGGCGCATCTACCAAGGGCCTCGGGGCGGTCGGTTTCATGGGTATTGGCTTCAAGTCCGTTTTCGCTCGCTTTCGAGAGGCACAGGTATCAGGTTTCGGATGGAGATTCGGGTTCGATGTCAACGTCCGGACGGGGGCACTCGGATCCACCGTGCCGGAATGGTTCGACACGCTGTGTCCACACTGGGATGACGACGCACCCGACCCTGACGAGAGCTATACGACCGCGTTTCGCCTCCAGCGTCCGACCGACCCGGCTCTATCGGTCGGGAAGGATCTCGAATATCTCGCATCAGTGGAGGACCCGACACCTCTCGCTGTCTTGGCACTGCGCGGGCTCACGGAGGTGCGTGTCGGCGACAAGGTCTGGGAACTCTCTGTTGACGACGGGATCGTGTCTATCCGTCGCTCCCGATGCCTTGGGCTCTGGCGGTGGAAGACATTCGTCTCCCGGTACCGACCGGATGACGCGGCGATGCGCCAGTTCCTGGGTGTAAGACAGAGTCTTCAGGACCAGATCGACGCGGAGGGCCGCCGAGTCGAGCGGAGCGTCGTGGGACTGCTGCCTCTCGATGAAGACGGCCTGCCACGCCCCCCAGCGCGCGGACGCGTTTATTCAACACTTCCAACGCAGGCCCGGATCCCTTTCGGATTCCATCTACAGGCGGACTGGCTAGTCGACATCGATCGGCAGAGCCTCCGCCAAGTTGAGGGCAGTCCATGGCAGGAGGCAATCGTGCGCCAAGTGCCGGACATCGTTGGGCAATTCCTGGCTTGGCTGGCCGAGGAATCGGACGAGATGCGGTCTCGCGGGTACGATGCACTGTGCGACCCCAGCGGCGATGACGGCCCCGTGGCGGAATCGTTCCGGATCCTCCGGGGCGACCTCAGCGGAATCCTCGCCGACCAGCCGGTCATCCCGGTCCACGGGAGGAGTCACAGACGGTTCTGTACGCCGGACCAAGTGGCGCTCCTACCCGGCCCGTTCCGCGATACGTTCGCGTCCGGGTGGCGGGCGGAGCTGCTGTTCGGCCGCGACATCATGGACGAAACACTTTTGGGAGAACGGGCCACCGCCTTCGCCCGGTGGTTGGGATGGGGCAATGAGATCGATCCGGATGAGGTGGAGTGGGGTGAGACCCTGCCGCATTGGTGGGATGCGCTCTCGAAGAAACAGCAGCGTAAAGCGTTAGTGGCTCTATGGGGCGGAGTCGCCGAATGCAGCTGGGAGGATGTGCCGGTTGTCCCGACGGAGGCGGGCCAATGGATGCAGGCGAGCGGGACCATCTGGATGAATGAGGAGCCACCGACCGAAAAGGAGCCCGGCGGGCTTGCCGTTGCGGCTTCGCTCGCGGAATACCTTCCGCGTCCCGACCAGCGACTGCCCGCTAGGCTGCGACGATACGTGAACCAAACTGACAACGCGGGAACCAAGTGGTTGACCGACCAGCACAAGAAAGTAAAGCTGAGCGCGGTGGTCCAACGTGCCTGCGACTACGCCGATGATCCGGACGATCTTCCGCTAGTCCAGCTCATGGAATGGGCATTGCATAGGGGTGAGCGACGTCAGGACTTGGTACCTCTCGTACTCACTGAGGCTGGTGCCCGCAGTCCGGCCGAAGCACTTCTCGCAGATCCGTTCGTCGCGGGCGGACGGAGTCGACGGCAGCTCTTCCCTAACCTACCGGCTATAGCACCGCAATACGCCGCTATCGAAGACCGTAGGGCCGTTGTGCGGTTTCTTGAGCGCCTTGGGGTCTCTGGGGGAGGTGTGCTGGAGAAGCGGGAGCGCAAAGTCCCTGAGTATGCTCGCCAGCTTGTGGCTGAACTGATCGGCGTGGAGGTGCAGCAGGTTCTAGCCGCGAATTGGAGAGGCTACTCTGTAGTGAATTACCACTTCCCGTTTACGGTCGAATCCGTCCCGCACCAGGCGCTACAGGACTGGTTGTCTCATGAACACACAGCCCTCGAGGGAAAGGGGCGGCGGACTGCGCACAGCCATTACTACTCCCCTCAGCGGAAGTCCGGAAAGGCACCGACCGCTTGGGTGCACGACCTGCAGGACCATCCATGGCTGCTTTGCACTGACGGTCAACGGCGTCGGCCCGAAGAGACCTTGCTCGAATCCCATCCCGATTTCGAGGACGCACCGATCGCCGAGATTGACCCGGAATTGGCGTCGCGATTGGAGGAAGAGGGCGTCCGTTTCGGTTTCAAAGTACTCAAATCTCCAATTCTGCGTCGCCTGCAGCGGCGAGGAGGCAGCAACGTGCCGGAGAACGAACTCGCAGACCTTCTCCGTGAAGTGTGCACGCTCTTCGAAGAGGGCGGTGCAACACAGGAGGAGGTGCTCTGCGCTCTGGATGCCGTCCGGCTCGATGGGGTTCCTCTGTCTGGCCGGACTGTGAAGCGAGCAGGGCCGGGGAGCGGGCAACGAAGTGATCTCGGGGGCTGGGTGGTCGTTCTCTCGGATCTCGATCCCGAGCTGGCCGATGCGGTGATGAGCCTCCCGCTGGATATACCAGAGACGACGACTGGGCGACAGGCGCTCGACTTCTTAAAGGACGTCTGGAATCGGAAACCCTCCCGTGTCGAGAACCTCCGCGGCCGCCTCGCAGCAGCGTACCGTTATGTGCTCGATGACCGCGACTCGGGCCTGCTGCCAGCCGTTGATTGGAGCACCGTCCGGACGGAGACTTGCCTGTACGGTCGCCGCGAGTGGCACCGCGTCGGCCCGAGTATCGCCATCGATGATGTCCAGTCCCCGCTCATCCACCAATTCTTGCCGAAGGACAGGATCGCAGTTGCCTCCGCTCACCTTGGCGACACCAGCGACCAGATCCACCGAGTAGCGTACGCTCTTAAGGTCGATCTGGTATCCGACGATGTACATGTCAATTCAGGAGCGGTTCTCGGCAACCCGCCGTGGGTTGATCGATTGCATCGGCTGTTAGAAACGCTTGCCCGGCTCGAAGACCGACGGCCGCTCAGCGAGGTCAAGTTCCTCGACGCGCTTTCGCTTGAAGTGTTCGGTAAGGATCACGCTATCCAAGCCTATGTTGACGACGGGACTTTGATGTTGGTGGGACGCCCGGCCTCCTTCGCTGTGGAAGCCACGGGGCAACTCGTCGAGCACTTCCAGTTGGGGCAGCGCGGAAACGAGATCCCATGGCTCACCGGCGCCCTCTTCGCACTCGAGGACGCAGACGATTTCCTACGCAACCTTCGGGTGCTGGCAGATGGGCTCGGCGTCGAGCCCTCTCCTCCGCAGCCGGACCTGCACGACGAGCCTACAGGAGATTCCGTTACGGTTCCCAATGGGGCTGAGGAACAGGAAGAAGCGCCGACGGCAGAACCTACGGAGCAGGAGCACACGCCGACGATAGCAACGGAAACGAACGGGCTCCGAACCCCAAGTCGATCGTCCTTCACGAGCGTGCGCAGTCCTTCCGGCCTCGCGGGACGCGCAGAACTGGAAGGTGGCGAGGGGACCCGACGAGCCCTCCCAGTGCGTTCGCCATCTCGCGCCGTCCGAGCGGCCGATCACTTTGCTGCGTTGCTTGTGACACGACGAAGTGAACTGGCATCGAATGGCGAAGGCGCGGATTCGGGCGGAGGCCGTCGCAAAGACGACTATGCCGCCCGGCAGGCCGTGGTCCGCTACGAGAACCACCGGGGGAGACGGGCCGAGGAGATGGACGATCAACATCCGGGCTTCGATGTGCTCAGCATCGACGACGCCACAGGGCACCAGCGACGAATCGAGGTAAAGGGCGTCAGCGGACTTTTTGAAACCGATGCCAGCGTGGTACTGACGGCTCGGCAAGTTCACGACGCGGTGCAGCACAACGAAGAAGGAGTGGATTACTGGCTCTATGTCGTCGACTCCACGGAGACCGCGAGCCCTCGGGTATTCCCGATCCCATGGACGCGGCACCCGTCGCACTTGCGGTACGGATTCTACGCGAATGCTTGGGTTGCCGACGCCGAGCGGCCCGCCACCGTGACCGCAGAGACTGTTTCGGAGCTATCTCTTGAGGGACTGGAACCGCTGGACCCCGGCGATCTTGCGGGAGATCTGGTCGTTGATGAGGAGTGAGCCGCAGGATGCGTAGCTCGCCGGAGCCACACAACCCGAGCTTCGGATTGAGCCCTTCGGTCGTAGCGCGCTACTTTTTCCACGACTGCGAGCGGTTTCTCCGGTTCCGCGCCACGCGCAGGCCCACCCAGAATGGTGTCCCTTCTCGGGCCTTTGAGTCGGGATCTGTTTCGCAGGCTGTGCTAGCCAGCGGCCGGGACTGGGAAGAACAGGTTCTCACCGAGCATCTCTCCAATCACGCGCTCATTGCGGAAGGAGACGGCAAGCTCTCTGACCGGGTCTGGTCCGTCGAAGAGAGCCTTGAACAGCTGCGGCAAGCGCAACCGGGGCAGTTTCTCTACCAGTTGACGCTGCGGGCGCCCCCCTCCCTGTATGCGGAGTTCAACCTAGATCCGAAGTTCATCGAGATCGTGGATAACCGGCCCGACCTCGTGGAGGTCGCAAGCGATGGCGCAGGAGGTCGGCGGTTTCGAGTGATCGACATGAAGCGGGGGGCGTCAGTCCGGCTGCCGTATCGCATCCAAGTGCTGTTCTATGCAATGGAGCTCGAGCATATCGTGCGCGCCCACCGGGTGGGCGGCAGTGTCGATCTCGACACCGGTGCGGCGTGGCTGGGCGGATCGCCCGAACCCGAAGACTTCGACCTGCGAGTCATCCGGCCCCATCTGGAGGATCTGCTGATGCGTCTTCCGGCGCTGCTCGGGCAGCCGCCCGGGGCGGCCGAGTGGCACGTCCGCTTTCGGTGCGAGTGGTGTGACTATCTCGATCACTGTCAATCCGAGATGGTGGCGACCAACAGCGTCTCCCGCCTCGCAGGACTCACGACGCATGGCAAGCGGTTCCTCGGCCGGGCTCTCGGCGTACGTACGCTGCCGGATCTGTCGGCTGCATTGGGCCGCTCGGATGCTGACGCGCAGCTGCAACGTTGCGCGTCGCTTGCCGGTGAGCGCCCGGGCCTAGAAGCACGCGTCAATGCGTACCAAGAGGACGCACCCCAGGAGGTGGGCGGAATCCACCCGGCACTACCCGTGGGAGAGAACGTGGCGATCTTTCTGACAGCTCAAACGGAGCCGGTAGAGGACCGAACGTGGTTGCTCGGCATGCTCGTGCGTGCTCGCGAAGACGTACGGCACCAGCTCTTCCAGGAGCAAGGCTCCCCCCGGCCGTTCGTGGCGATCGCATCAAAACGCGAGGAGTGCTTCGATGTCCGGGCGCGATTCATCCGTCGGCTCCATGAGGTGCTGCGCCGTGTTGACCTCTGGAATTCGAGGCAGTGCGAGTGGCGGGATCAGCTGTCGGTCCAACTCTATTGCTACAGCGAGCAGGAGCGCGAACGCCTCGTGCGCGTCCTGATGGAATCGCTGCACGATCCTGCACTGTCGTTGCTAGCGATGTCCCTCCTCTTCCACCTGCAGGCTCCCGAGATGCTTCTGGCCGACGATCATCCAGAGGAGGTGGTTCCGCACCCGGTGATCCCGCTCGTCTCGGCCGTCGGGAGCCTCCTTGCGTTGCCCGTGGATGTCTCGTACACGCTGTCCGAGACGCTCGATGCGCTCGGTTCGAGCCTCGCGGTTTCCCGTTCAGAGCGATTCCACTATCCCTTTGGCCACGGCGTCCGACCGGACGATGTGTACCGCGCATGCAACGGCGCGGACATCGACCTCCAGGCTGTCGTTCGGGAGGCTGCCCGGCGCCTGCGCGCCTACCGCCATGTGCTGTCAAGGCTCCGGACTCTCGCCGGCGGCCAGCTAGTTGCCTGGCCGCCGAAGCACCGCCTGCTTCCATCGGTCGGCATCACCCGTCCCCAGTTGTCCCGGCTGGCGTTCTTGGCGCGCTACGAGAGCGTGATGGAGTGCCTCGCGGTTCGCGCGGAGCGCTTCGATGCGCGCGCATCGCTGGCCGCCCGCGGAGTGCTGAGGCCAATGGTCTGCGAAGCGGGTCAATGGTTCCGGTTGACCGCCGCCGGTCTCGAGATCGAGGCGTCTAGATTCAACCGCTGGCTAATCGTGCGCGACAGTCCGGCAGGCCTGCGCGCACAGGCTCGATTCAATGACTGGGCACATCGGGCACGGCCGTGGGTAGGAGGGGCCGATCCTGACTTCGGAGTCGGAAGAGTCATTGAGGTCGACGAGAGTCCTCTGGGTTTCGCCCGAAGAGTTCGCATCGGCTGGACTCGTCAGCCCGACCCACCACTCGAAGAGCACGCCCGCGTGTTGCTGATGCCGGGCTACCTAGACTTCAATACCGACAAGGTTCTTGAGGGACTGACGCGGCTCGACCAACGCGGCGGAATGTTCGTTGAACTGCTGCACGACCCGGCTTCGGCGGCGCTCTTGCCGCAGCCGGGCGACGGAGCCCTGGCCACCGATGGCTCCGCGTTCGGGCTCACTCAGAGTCAAGCGAAGGCGTGGGGTACCGTAGCCGCGTCGCGCGTAACGTCGGTATGGGGGCCGCCGGGAACCGGAAAGACGCACTTTCTGGCAGCGCTCGTGCTCGGATTCTGCGAGGGGCCTCCAACGGAGCTTCCGGGCCGCGTTCTGATCACCGCCATGACTCACGCCGCAATCGACAATCTGTTGCGTAAGGTCGTGCAACTCGCCCGGGCTCTGGATCGGCCGGTCCCCGCGATGGCAAAGGTGGGTGGCCCCGAAACTGATTCGGGGGGCGATGTCGAAGCGATCGACGCAGCGACTGCCGACGGCTGGTTGAGGGATCACCCCATAGCTGTTCTGGGGAGCACGGTGTGGGGTCTGGCCAAGTCGAGCGACAAGTTCGACCTCGTGGTGATCGACGAAGCGTCCCAGGTAAAGGTCCCCGATGCGGCCTTAGCCATCGAGCGGATCGGGGGACGGGGTCGCTTGGTGGTTGCTGGTGACCATCATCAACTGGGGCCGATCCTCTCTGGCGTCTATCCGGATCCCCCCGACGGCGAACCTTTTCTGCACGGTTCGATATTCGACCTGCTGCGGGATGGCCGCGGCCGGGAGGGAGCACCGGTATGTCAGCTTCTCGAGAATTGGCGGATGTGCGACGTGCTGACAAAGGCGGCTCGCCCGCTGTATGGGGCCGGGTACCAATGTGCCTCCGCGGAGATCGCGGCAAGGCGACTCGGGCTGCGTCAGCGCCGCAGGTCCTTCACCGGCACGTGCCTCTCTCCCGACACGCCGCTGGTCGTCGTGATCTTGGAGGGTGTCGAGGCGACCAACGTCAACGCCGTCGAAGCGGACCTGGTGAGCCAACTGGCCGTGGTTCTGCGGGAAGACATAGCCGACCCCGGGGACGACAGCACCTTCTGGCGGGAGCGCCTGTTCATAATCAGCCCGCATCATGCGCAGATCCGGGCGATCCGCAAAGCGCTTGCCCGCCGTCGCGACTGGAGCGCGCAGCCTTTTGTGGGCACCGTCGACAAGATGCAGGGCCAGGAGGCAGACGTGGTCCTGATTTCGTACGGAGTGGCTGACCCCGAGTTCGCCGCTTCGGAGGCGGACTTCATTTACAGCCGCAATCGCTTGAACGTGGCGATCACCCGTGCAAGGGTCAAGTCCATAGTCTTCTTGCCGCAGCCACTGCTCGATGCCAGCCCGGAGGTGCTCGATTCGCCGACGGTTGCCACGGGCCTTTCCTACATGCGTCAACTCGTCCATACCGCTCGCACGGACGGTCGCAGCCGACGCTTCCACCTTGACGACGGTGCGGTGGCGGAGGTCGCCTCGGTGGGCGACATCAGTGGGGCCTAACCCGTTCTTCGCTCGTCCCCATGCTCTGCGGACTCTCGGGACTGGTGGTTGAGTAAAGATAGTTCTGCAGAAGGCCAGCGGGCGACGGAAGACTCTACCTGTCCGACGTGACTGCCCGTCGTTCGCGGCATAGTCGGTGCTACGCTCTCACGCAACCGAAGAGGTGTCAGACCCACCTACGGTACTTTCGGCTGTGTACCGTGGGCCAAGAGAGCTGCGTATTCATGGCGGTGTCGATCATCCGCGGCGTTCCGCTTCCGGCGGATTAAGTCCGCAAGGAACGGTAGGCACACGGGACGCAAGGCGATCTTTGCACGAGCACCCCCACTAATCGGGTCCGAGATCGAGATCCGCGCCTCGCGTGCGGCCGTGGAGCTAGTCGCGTACAGAATCACCGCGGTTCTGCAGTCCGCGTGACTCAAGGCGTATACGCTGAGCTGGTACAACATGCTGGCAGGCAGGCTGTGCCTCCACAGGTCTCGGTACTTCGCATCGGCGATGGCGACCACACGGCCCCGGCGGCGCAGCACGAAGTCCGGCCTCGGTATCGGCGAACGCTGTAGGCGAGGGTTAAAGTTCGGATCGTAACGAAACATATGCTGCAACCGATATTGCGGCAAGACGTTTACGTCTTCGAGCCACTCGCGCAGGAAACGCTCGAGGGCCTCCTGAAACAACCGATTCATGTCAATCAGAAAGCCCGGCAGTTGAGCCCGTGCTGCACCGTCACCCAGTCCGATACCGGATCCGGAAGCCAGCAAACGAATCAGCGCGAAGGCCGGTTCGTACGCACTTATCAAGCGACTCTCACTGCGCCGGAGCGCCTGAAACGTGTCTTCGTTAAGCGGCACCATTTCCACACGGTCCGCCAGTATGCTCCGGAGTCGTTGGGCGAGGGCTCTGATCTCACCACTTATGGCCACCTGAGCCGCGAGATCGAGGCCCGCCAACAACACTTGATTCGGGAGCACGTTCTCATGCCGCTCGTCAAAGCGGCAAGGTAACGTCGCCGTTGTCACGGGCTCGCGCGCGAGACGGGAGAATAGGATTCGCCCTCGGGGGCTAGGTAACAAGTTCTGGCGGGTCAGGTACGTGCGGTAGATCCCGCCGACGAGCAACCGTGAAGTTTCCGAGGCGAGGCTGGAGACTATCAGGTCCTGAAAAGCCGAAGTGGTGAGGGCCACTTCATGTTTCGCCAACAGGCTTACCGGCAAGCCCACGGCGTAACCCAGGAGTGCCGAGAACGGGCGGCCCGTGAGCTTCGGCGTGATCCTGACGGTGAGTGGGCCCGCGCGCACCGAGCCGGCGTACGAGGTGGTCTTGACCGCCACTCCATCGCGGAGTTCCTGCACTGTGACCATGGACTGTTGATCGAGGCGGGCGAGCATGGCTCGTTCCGGCGGTCCGAGGCCGAGATCGAGATTCCGCAGTTCCGCATTTGACGCAGGTGTTGCATGCTGCCACTCCGACAGTTCGATTGTGGGCACCGCCTACGACTCCTCGTCGATTTCCTCGCCCTCACTGTCAGCCGCATCCCCGTCCGTGGAGGCGTCCGCCTCGACGGATGCGGCAGAGGCACTGACTTCCGGCGTGACGGCAAGGATCGCCTGCACAAGGTCACCCTGCCTTTCGGGTTGAAACAGCTCGGCCTTGAAGCAGTGCTTCCCGATATCCACCAGCCCCGATCCCAGGATGCGTTCCAATGCCTCCCAGTCCTCGTAACAGTACTCCTCGAGCAAGGGGAGCACGTCCTCCTGAAGGACGCGGGCAAGGTGCCGGAAGTCTTGGACTGGACGCCCCGCAGACATCAAGTAAGAGTGACCGATTTGCAGATTCCGGCCGTCCCGCCCGACATGCTCGGTGACCCGTTGATTCAAGGCAGTCAGCCACGGACCAAGGGCAATCCCCTCGATGACGGTGTCTCCAAGCACACTGCGGTCGGGCATGAGCTCGATGAAGCCGAAGCGTCTACGGAGGGCAGTATCGAGCAAGGCAATCGAGCGATCTGCGGTGTTCATCGTGCCGACAACAAACACGTTGTTGGGCACCGAGAAGCGGTCACCGCTCAGCGGAAGCAGAACGGCGGAGCCCCGCCTCGGCCTGTCTAGGAGCGTTAGGAGTTCGCCGAAGATCCGGGGGATATCGCCCCGATTGATCTCGTCAATAATCAGATAATAGCGACCTTCAGGATCCTCTAGAGCTGCTTGGCAAAACGTCTTGAAGATGCCATCCTGTATGGCGAAGCTCAGGCTCCCTTCAGCCGTCTTGGGGCGAAAGCCCTCAATGAAGTCCTCGTAACCGTAGCTCGGGTGGAACGTGCAACTCCGCACGAACGCGTCCGGCTGATCTCCCACGAGCCGGCCGCGCTGTTCTTCCGAGAGGTCATCGAATCTCACTCCGTAGTTCCATAGGGCTGCAATGTTCCGAACGGCCAACTCTGCCCAGTATGTCTTCCCCGTTCCGGGTGGGCCGTAGAGGATGGCCTGTTTCTTGCGTTCCAAGAGGTCTTGAATGCGACCGATCGTTCCGCCATCAATCCATTTCGCACGCCTCCGTGGGGCAGGTTCGGGAATCCCGGGGGACTTACGCCCGTTGGGGGCGGGCGGCGAAGTCGGCTCCAACACTCGCTGTTCGATCGCAACCCAGTTGTCGAAGTGCTTCCGGAATTCGTGCACGGTTGTGCGAAGGCCTTCCGTCGTTGGCAGTTTCCACTCGTCGAGATCGAGCCACCTGACGGGGCGCTCATGCGGGAACTCTTCGCCGGGTGCGTATCGGTAGGCACCGGTCACCTGCCCGACACCAAGGACCATTGCTCCGTGACAGGCGAGAACGATGTCACCATCCGCCATCTGCTTGCAGAAGTTCCAGAGTTTTGTTGCTTCGCGCCCTGTGGCCCTCGGATCTTTCGGATACGACTGGGCAAGGCCGCCCCGGATGAGTTCCCGGAATCGCTGATCCGCCAGTATCTCGGAGAGGTCTCCCAGCTTGGACCAACCCACCGCTACGACCGATTCGCGCCGCATGCGGTCCCAGTAGCTTGTTCCCTTGCCGTCGACCCGCGTGCCAACCTTCCAGTAGCGATGCGGCGGCCCGTTTCGCCGCTGCAATACGGTCATCACGTGGTTGAGCGGGCACCTCAGGGCTTGGCTCAGCGAGACGAAACGGGATTCGTTGACGTACCTGCCCTCCTGTTGCGACGGCTCCTGGAAGAGCTTGGCGAGGTGGAACCGCTGGTGGGAGACGGCGTGAAAGTTGGCGAGCTTGTCGGGATGAATTAATGAGAGGTACTTGTGTCCCCATGACGTGTTCTGGACATCCGGCGCCACGCCCTCCAGATCGTGCTGCAGTTGGCCGTATGCCTCGCTCGGGGCGCCGGAAGGGAACTCGGCCAAGAACTTCGATGCGGCAACGAGTTGGTCTCGATTGCGACGGGCCCGGGCGACCGCCTCCGCGACAGTGATCGTCCGTTGGGCCTTGGACGGGCCCGTAGTCCACTCGCCCGTCTCCTGGCGCCGATAAAGGCCGTACTTGAGGGCAGAGCCGCCCGCGATGCTTCCAAAGACCGACGGAAACTCGTCGTCGTCCTTGAACTCCAGCCAGTAGACCATCCCGTCGCGCGTCGACTCGTGCATGAGCGAGAGCAAGGCCTCACCGTCATGCTCCAGTAACGTGTCAGGGCCGAACCGCTCCCAGAAAGTCCGGTAGTAGTGTCCGAGTCTTTCTGGAGAACGAAGTTCGCCGCTGGCGCGAAGTCTTTCTTGCGCGTGCTCGAGTTCCCTTCGCAAAAGTGAGTGCAGTTCAATGTTGTCCACAGTCTTCATCGGTGCTCGGCCTAGCTATGCGCCCCCGCGGTCTTCGCCAAGCGAATGGACTAGGGAGGCACGGAATCGGCAGTATCGGAAAGCGACCTGGGAAACAGCCATTCTCGCACCAGCCTCGGACTGTTGGTGACTCACTGCGGCGAGCAGTTGCATTGTCGGGCGCGAGGCGCGGCTGCCCAAGAGTGACTGGCGGCCCTGCGTTGTCGCGCGGATGGGCCATCTCATTCAGTCAGCAGCGGATTCCCGCCGCCTTGCAGATGCCGTAATGTGGTCACCGTCAATCAGCACAAGCCCAGGCGTGGGGTGCATACGAAGCGAAGTTCGAGCTGTCTGCGACCTTCATCTCGAGACGCACCTGATTGATCGAATATCGAAGGCCCGCTTGAGAATCGGGGAGGCCGTGTCAGTGAATTACCTCCTCAAAGGACGCAAGTCCTGCTGCCTCGGGCGTGGCTGTCCCACAGGCTGGAACTCTTACCGTGGCAGGACGACGGGACCTAGCATCGGTTCTGTTCGCGATCGCTTGTTCGGGAGACGCCATGGGCGTGAATTTGTCCTAGGCGTCTTTCTCGTAGCGCGACGATGCGCACGGGTCTTTGTCCGGGGCGACGACCGTTGCTTCGGCAAACACGCTGGTACCGTTCGACCTCTCGCTTCAAAGTCCGGCGTGTGGGTGGTGCCGGGCAGATCCGGGGGCATGGACACCTCGAGCCAAATCTGGACGAAGATCTGGTGGACCAGTAGTTCAATCCAAGCCGGGTAGTGCTGTCCGTTATCTTTGCTGCGGAAATCTCCGCCGAAACGCTTGAGTTCCATCGCGCCCCCTCGGCATAGTCAGCAAACCATCACTCGCACAGTTCGGGGGCTTGGACGGCCTGCGGACGGGCAGACCGAATTCACATACGAAATCAACCGAGGGATCTTGACGGCAGCGAACCTGACTCAATCGCAACTGGCTGAGCGTATCGGAACAACACAATCGGCAATTGCTCGGCTGGAGGGAGGCAGGCTATTGCCGTCGGTCAGGACCCTGCGCCGTCATGCCAAAGCAACACGTATGCGGCTGACTTTCGGTCTTGAACGGGCCGACGGCTAACGGCTCCTTCTCAAGTGTGCCCGCCTTAGTCTGGTGGACAGTCAGGGGCAACCATCACGCCATCGCCGACCTTGGCGAATCAATGAGCGACGAGCCGCCGGCCACCACGTAGCTTGCCGATCCTCTTGTCTTTCAATCGAATCTTGGCTTCGTGCATCGTGATCCCTTCGTCAACGTTGCGTGGGTAGTAGCCCACCAGATACTCTGTCTGCGCCAACTTCGAGACTGACTCTGTGATGCGGGACAAAGACATCCAGTCCATCACGTCGATTACGTACTTACTTCCGCCTGTCTTCTGGCCGAGACCGTGGAACTTACCGGTGTGGGCGCGATAGTCGCTTGACCTTAGAGCTGCCCGGCGCTTGGAGATATTCAGATCAATTGCCTTGGGTCCTGTTCTCGCAGGTGGCCCAGAAGTGGCAAGCGATTCTCGAGGGGCAACTAAGACAGGACTGATGGAAATTCCCAATGCGTTGGCAGCTTCCACGACCCTAGACGGATTGAATCTGGTCGTGTCCATGCCGTCTGAAAAAACTAGCAGCCTCCTCCGAGCATTTCCTCCTCTCTGTTCGGCATGGCTGAGCGTGCTGAAGATCGAGTTGTAAACGAGGCTCCGCCCTTCCCTAGCCACCGCCAGTTGGTGCAGGGCACGTACCAACTCGTCGGGGTCGCGAGTTGGCCCGGCGTAGTGCCTGAGCCGGCTTCCGAAGCCGTAAATCGAAATCAGGAAGTCCTCGGTTAATGCGTCGAGGATACCCTTACGGAGCGTTTCGTCATCCAGCAGCCTCCATCTCGATACGCTGAGGCTTACGTCAATCAGAAAGATGATCTCCTTCGGCACCCTGCGGCGGTGCAAGGTGCTCTCGCCTTGGGCGGCCGGACCCTCAACGAAGGCAACTTCCTGGAGGACTCCGTCTTCGAAGACCTCAAATTCTTCCGGCCCGAGCCCGGTCACGGCAGTCCCTTTCTTCGAAACATGGAGAGGCACAAGAACCAAGTTCGATTCGACCCGGATCGTCAAGCCTGGGTCTTCGTGAGGCGGCGCGGGGACTTGGGCGGCACCCATCGCGGTGAGAATCGAAACCGCCGCTGCGAGCCGAGCCAGCATGGAAGGCCAATGGTAGCAGCGAGGCGGCAGCGCTGACTCAGGAGCGAGCAACCGCGCTCGCAGGCACCAGAGCAATGAGAGTCATTCGAGACAGGGCGTCGACACGTCTCGATCTCTCCACGCTTGAGACCAAGTCGCTTCCGGTTCGTTCATGCGGACTCCCGCCGAACCTGTGCGAGCTGATAGCCAGCCCAGAATGCCTGGGCTGTGTCCCATGAAGATAGACAGCGGCCTAGCTAGATCAAGTGCCCTCTATCTCATGGCGAGCGGCCGTCGCGAGGAAGGCCGAGCGGGTCATGCCGCGCTTCCTAGCTTCGTCGTCGATTGCTTCGAGCAGACCGCGGTCGAGGGAGATGTTGACCCGCCGCGAGGACCCCCGGTCGAGCAGTAGCGGAATCAGCACGATGTCTGCGCCACGGCGCCAGCCAGCGAGTTCCATATCGCCCTTGATGGCGTCGATTGAGCGTGGCGGCGGGATCGAATCGCCGTCCACCGAGAGACCCTCAACGTGGAACGCTAGGGCCTCGCACCCATGACGCACAGCTGCCTCGATGGTCTCGCCGACGGCCACGCAGCCCGGAAATTCGGGGAAGCTGACGCCGTAGCCAGCATCGTCCCGGTGGATGAAAGATACGTAGCGCATCGGTTTACGCTCCTCTGGCTTTCCAGCCCGCCTGCCGGTAGATCGAAGCTGTCGGGCCGCGCGGGATGTCCTTGTTCGGGCGCAGCACGGTCAGATAGTCGGAATATAGGTCTAACCCGTTTTCCCACCCTGGAATTGGGCGATTTCGCTCATGGCCGGCGAGTCCTTACGATGTGCGTCATCCGGTCGACTGCACCAACCAACGTTGGCAGGTCCTGCTCCACGACGCCCCAGACCGCCTCGAGGTCGATCTCGAAGTAGTCATGCACAAGCACGTTGCGAAAGCCAGCGATAGCACGCCAAGGCACTTCGGGCTCGGTTCCCTAGAGGCCGTCACTGAGCCGCTGCGTAGATTCCGCGATTGTCTGCAAATTGCGTACTACGGCGTCCTGCACTAACCGCGAATCGTAGAACCTTGATCGTTCCCCGCCGGTGTACTCTTCGATGCGGGCGATACGCTCACGGATGTGCCCTAGGAGCACCAAGTCCCGTTCAGGATCCATCCTCAAAGGATCTGTGCCTCTCGCAGCATCCGGTTTCGAAAGGCTGGATGCAGGCAATTCTCAGTCACCACATCGACCCGTCGCCCCAGCAAATCTTGGACGTCCATCAGTAATGCGCCCAGAGCTAAGCCTGTCTTGCCAGCCGATAGCGTCACCAGTAGATCGACGTCGCTCCGTTTATCCACATCGCCACGCACCATGGAGCCGAACACGCGCACATCGTGGAAGCCGTGGCGCTCGGCCAAGGCACGGATTTCGGAACGGTGAGATTCGATTAGGGGGTGCATACACCGCTCATTTGCCTGTGCCGCTCTCACGGCCATCGGACCGCAATGCGGCTTCCACGCTCACCCATCCGTGATGATAGCAACGGATCCTCGTAGCCACACGGCCAGCGTCGTACGAGTGGCGTGTCCGCCACAGGCACCGACCGGCGCTCATTTGCGCCACCCGGACTGGAACATCAGTCTCGGCCCGCCGCCAAACTCGGAGTTCCCAAGTTCTGTCCTTCCTAGGCTGCTCCCCATCAAGATAGACCGTGACCTAGCTAGATCAAGTGGCCTCGATCTCATGGCGAGCGGCCGTTGCGATGAAGGCCGAGCGGGTCATACCGCGCTGCCTAGCTTCGTCGTCGATCGCTTCGAGCAGCCCGCGGTCGAAGGAGACGTTGACCCGCCGAGAGGCTCCCCGGTCGAGCAGCAGTGGAATCAGCACGATGTCTGCGCCACGGCGCCAGTCAACGAGTTCCGTGTCGCCCTTGATGGCATCGCTTGAGCGTGGCGGCGAAATTGAATCCCCGTCCTCCAAGAGGCCCTCGACGTGAAACGCTAGGGCCTCGCACCCATGACGCACAGCTGCCTCGACCGTCTCGCCGACGGCCACGCAGCCCGGAATGTCGGGGAAGCTGACGCCGTAGCCAGCATCGCCTCGGTGGATGAAGGACACACAGCGCATCGGTTTGTGCTCCTCGCGCGCCGATAAATCGAAGCTACAGTGCTGCGCGCGATGTCCTTGTTGGTGTGCGACTCCATCACCCGCCCGCGCTTGGTTGGATGCTTGAACTGCCAATGGCCCCCTTCGTGGCGGCATGCACCTACCCGTCTTCCTAGAGCATGGGGACATGCCTGCCGTTGTTCCGTTCCACACCGACTATTCTGATCAAGAAATTGCCGCTTCGGTTATCGCTTGAATTACCACTTCGGCATTTGGACGAATGCCGGCCTTCGCAGATCGGACAGTGTTGGACCTCCTGATTCCGTGCCGCGGATCGCAGACGGGGGTGCCTCAAGCAGCGTACATCCAGCACAACAGGCCGAGTACGGCCTTCATCGAAGGATCCGGCAAGCGCACTTCGGGTTTGCGCCCAACCGCTACAGCCAAGAGGAAAAGCAAGCCCCCCTTGTCTAGCGGTCAGAACAGTTGTCGGGAGGTGGGATCGCCGATTGAAACCGGACCCACGCAGAACAACACCGGACCGGCTTTGGCCAAGTAAGCGAGCTCCGTGAGCGAGCTGCTCGAGACGACCATGCCCTAGATGATACCCGGTTCGACCCCACAAGATTCAACGTCCGCATGCAGGCTCATCTCCAGTGGCAATGGCGACATCTCAAGACCAACGGCGAATCAGTAAGATGTGATTAGACGAACCGACGCCCCTAAATCACCGCGTATCGGAGAGGATATACGATGGTCCGGTCGAAGAAGAGCACCCGCATTCATCTAAGCCCATCCAGCGGCTCCCACGCCTCCATCTCCGTTCTATCGAATCGTCACCATGTTTCGCCTGAATGGCTGGCGCGAAGGGCCGTCGTCGAACTTCGGCCTATCTTCGGGCGGAGAGGTGCTCGACTCGGCGTTGTAAACCCGTATTGCCAAGGGCAGATGCAAAAATGACCGGAGTCGAGCTCGCCGAAACTACCGATTTCGTTCGCGTTGCCGCCTCGCTGAAGCTCGACTCTAAACGACGCGCTGCGCTGGGCCAGTATTTGACACCGTTGCCAATCGGCCGCTTCATGGCAAGCCTTTTTTCAGCAACGCACGGAGATGTACGTGTTCTCGACCCAGGCGCGGGGGTAGGATCTCTCACTGCGGCATTCGCCGAGCGGGTGTGTGCAGAGTCGGTTCGACCGACCTCGGTCGAATTCGTCTGCTATGAAATCGACGCTGTCCTGGCGACCTATCTTGGCGGCACGCTTGCGCAAGTGGAAGCACGTTGCCAGGAGGCACGCATCGAAGCGATGTGCCAGTTACTCAAGAAGGACTTCATTCTCCACCACCGCGTTGACCGGCAGCCGGATCTGTTCGATGGCAACACGAACGATGACCTTAGGTTCACCCACGCTATCCTCAACCCGCCATACCGGAAGATCAACGTAGGCTCGGACTATCGTGCGGCCCTGCGCAGAGCGGGATTAGAAACCTCCAATCTATACAGCGGCTTCATGTTCGTGGCGGCGCAGCATCTCCGCGCCGGCGGAGAGATGGTCGCGATCGTCCCGCGCTCCTTCTGCAACGGCCTATACTTCAAGCCATTCCGCGAGCGATTCTTCTCGATGATGAGCCTCCGCCATGTACATGTGTTCGAGAAACGAAACCACGCCTTCCGGGACGATGACGTGCTTCAGGAGAACATCATCATTCACGCGGTGAAGGACCGTGGTGCCTCCGGAGTGACCATTTCGACGAGTTGCGGCGCCGGTTTCGAGGTCGATCCAACACGTCGCGAATGTGCTGCCGAAGACATGACTAGGAGAACTGTTCCCTACCACGCAGTAATCCACGACGGAGATCCAGACCTGTTCGTGCATATCGCCGCAGATGAAACCGAACAAGGCGTTGTTGACCGCATGGCCCGTTTGACGGCGAGCATTTCGGATATCGGAGTCGAGGTTTCGACAGGTCCTGTGGTAGATTTCCGCCTCAAGGGCGACTTGTGTTCGGAGCCAGGGGACGGTGCAGTACCCCTACTGTACGCTGCACATTTCCAAGGTGGGACGCTCTCCTGGCCTAAGGTCATGCGAAAGCCGAATGCTATTCGCCTGTCGAGCGCAAGCCGGAAATGGTTGTGGGCGAACAGGGGGAATTATGTTGTAACTCGGCGGTTCACGTCCAAAGAAGAACGCCGTCGAATCGTAGCATCGGTTTACGCCTCGGATCTGCCGGGTGAGCTGGTCGGCTTCGAGAACCATCTCAATGTCTTTCATTGGGGGCGGGAAGGAGTGTCCCGTGCCCTGGCGGTAGGGCTCAGCCTGTTCCTGAATTGCAGCCTCGTGGACCGGTACTTCAGGCAATTCAACGGGCACACGCAAGTAAACGCTACCGATCTGCGATCGCTACGCTACCCGGACCGTGCGACACTTGAACACCTCGGAGAGCGGTACGACAACCAAGGAATCTCACAGCAGGACATTGACACGATTATCGAGAAGGAGATCTTCCATATGGTGGACGACGAAAACCCGCTTGAAGCGCGCCGCAAGATCGACGAGGCGCTGGCGATCCTGAAGGAGGTTGAGATGCCGCGAGGACAGCAGAATGACCGCTCGGCGCTGACGCTGCTCGCGCTACTCGATCTCAAGCCGAGCGGTGACTGGAACAACTTGAAGAGGCCTCTAATGGGTATCACACCAATCATGGACTTTTCACGCCAGTACTATGGTCGGGAGTATGCGCCCAACACGCGGGAGACCTTCCGGCGACAGACGATGCACCAATTCGTGGAAGCGGGCATCGCACTCTACAACCCAGACGATCCGGCTCGGCCTGTCAACAGCCCAAGCGCCTGTTACCAGATAAGCGAAGAGGCCTTCCAGGTTATGAAGACCTACGGCACCGATGAATGGCAACCTGCACTTACTGCTTGGCTCGATGCGCGGGAGACACTTTCCGAAAAATGGGCTCAAGAACGCGCAATGCAAATGGTCCCGGTTTCATTGAGTCCTCAGCAAGAAGTCTTGCTCACACCAGGTGCCCACAGTGAATTGATCAGAGCCATAATCAAATCCTTCGCACCCCGGTTTGCTCCAAGCGCTGAAGTCATCTATGTAGGCGATACGGGAGACAAGAGCGGAATCCTAGAGGAGAAGCGCCTCACGGCCCTCGGCGTCACTGTCGACCGCCATGGCAAGATGCCAGACGTCGTCCTGTACCTCGAAAAAAAGAACTGGCTCCTGTTAGTGGAATCGGTAACTAGCCATGGCCCAGTGAACCCAAAACGACATAACGAGCTGGCTGAACTCTTCTGCGGCGCGACCGCAGGCATCATCTACGTTACAGCATTTCCTAACCGAACTGTGATGGGTCGGTATCTCGGCGAAATATCTTGGGAGACAGAAGTCTGGTGCGCCGACACTCCAACGCATCTCATCCACTTCGACGGGGAACGGTTTCTTGGCCCTCATGAGTCGGAAGGAACTTAATCTGGTGTCATCCCCGAGTACCCCGACCGAAATCCGGATCTTCGAGGATCTTGAGAGTCCGGCGCACAGCCCAATGTACGCACACGTCCTCACTGCGCTCTGCCATAAACATAAGTTCCTTTCCCCTGATTGACGACCTTCATCCCAAGTACACGATTCTTGAGTGATCACCCAACATCCAATCCGGCAACTCCATTCCCGAATGTGTGACAACCCGAACATCGGTCCGGTCACTGTTCAGTTTCTCTTCAAGATCTATAACCGAACTGTTTGCTAGCGCCTGAACCGTAAATGCATAAGGCGAAAGATCTAGTGGAAGACCACCGAAACGGCGTTGCTCGTCTTCGATGATCGTCGGAAATCGATCAACTCTGAGGTCACAAATAGTGAGCACTTCAAAGATGGATTCTGACAGACGTCGGAGGTTTTCTGGCAGCCTGTCGCGATCCCATGTGTTTTCGATGTAACGAAGCAATTGTGTAATATCAGCAGTCCTTTTGTCTTTCTTATCGACCGCCGGTGCTTGTGCAAGATCAGTCGCCTTGAAAATCGCAATCTCCGCATGCTCAAGCATCGCCTTGATTTGATAAGCAATTCTCTCGAGCGGCCAATCCGCTGATGCGCTCTTGTAGATTAGGTCGTGAGTTGCAATTGCCCAAGCATGCTGGAGGATTGTCTTGATTTGCACCTCAAATACAATTCCCTTTAGGCTTCGCTTTCTATCAACATCTATGCCCTTCATCTTCACATACATTCTAAAATCATCGAAGACGAAGCTCGACGAGGGCTTGTGAGTTTTACGTACGTTCTGTGGTCGCTGATAGCTGACTTCGAATTGCGCCCGGATTAAGTTGCTCGCGAGCCCAACGTGATCACTTGTTGGAACGACTAGCGTGCAAGCAAAGAAGTCCTCCATCGCTGACGGGCACTTAACGCGACCTGTTTCGATCTTCTGAGCAAAGCTCTCCATAGACTTAACACGCGAAATATAGAACCATCCCATTTCCTCGCTACGGACCTTCAGGATGTCCGCCACTCTACTAGCCAAGAGATCATAATTGGGTCTCTGGTCGTAGTAAATGTCGCGTACTGGCTTAGCAACTTTCATCTTCCAAACTGGCCGGCTCACTTATGGCCGTGACCAACGCATCGTGACGCTTCTGCCCTTGGGCAAGATCAGTGCTAGCTCCCCTCGAGTTGCTAGCATAATCTAATATACATTGCTGGTGTTCGACTCGATTAAGTATCATGGCATGTTCTTCAGGGTCGTCCGTGGCCTGCACTTTCTTGACGAACGACATGAAGGTGCCGTAGCGGGCGGCAAACTCAATATCGGCTGGCAATCTCTCGAATTCAAGATACACGTATGCCCAAAGAGAATAGCAGTGGGCCTGTATGCGGAACAAGCTACTGAGGGTCTGATTCTGCTTCAGAAGCGCGAGAAGCGCATCTTTCGCTAGGGAGAGTCCCAAAAGAAACTGAGCTTCGTCGAACGTATCGAGTTCATCGATATCGTCATAAGCAGCATACAGGGCATCTAGATAATTCTGATCAAATCCCATAATCTTATCCGTAAGAATTACTGCAAGAAGCTCTGATATGAATTGTACGTCTTGCATCCGTTTAGCACGGGCATTCGTAACGACACCGAGGGTGGACCAGTCTTTCTCTCTAGCTTCAAATTCGGCAGTGTTGATCAGCCATCCATCGTATTTAGCATGGCGCATTTCTTGACGAGTCAGCTTTTTAGAGTTACGGTTGATTCTGTCGAATATACTTCGGATTATCGGATCACTCACGTCGGGAAGCATCTCTACGTTTAGGGAGTAGTTCCAAAAGTCGTTTTTGATCTCAACTCCAAGGTCTTTCCAGTGCTTGTTCTGAAGATTGATGTCTGAGAAATCGTCAGGTATATATACTTTATTATTAACAAATTCAATGATAGCTTGGAGCCGTTGTTTGCCGTCGACAACATGGTAAGTCGCCTCACCATTGTCGTCGAGAGTCTTATGGAGAAAAATAGGTGGAGAAGGCACGGCTGTCCCGCTTAAAGTCCAATGGAATCAAGCACTTACGGAGAAGTGTAGGGCAGCTTTTCGATTCCCTGCGTTCGTGATTCCGCAATTGCTTGATTCTAAAGGAGTTATCCTTTGACAAACGCTGGGATGCGACG
>JAJDTX010000116.1 GCA_022826925.1 Bryobacterales bacterium | reverse complement strand
GGCCTGCTCAGGGGCCTCTTGGGCCTCAGACGGGGAGAGAGCCCGGAATTCGCCGAAAAACTCGCATAGGCCGTCGAAAGACCACCAAGCAAGGCCACCGACCGACATGGTCGGCAAAGCCATTAAAACCACAGGCTGCTATGCCATCAACTTGTCCCGAGACGAACACCGCGAACTGCAGCGCCGGGCCGCCAGCTATACGTTGCCGTATTTCCAGGTTACCCGCGCCAGGATGATTCTCCTCGCCTCCCAAGGCCTCCCCAACAGCCTGATCGCCCAGCGCCTCGACACCCGCCGCGAGGTCGTCAGCCTCTGGCGCAAGCGCTTCTTCGAACACCGCTTGGACGGTCTCGAGGAACTCCCGCGCCCCGGACGCCCCCGGGCTTTCCCCCCCTGAGGTCGTCGTGCGCGTGCGCGCCTTGGCTTGCGAGCCCCCCTCCCAGCACGGCTTGCCCCTGTCCCGCTGGAGCCTCGACGATCTCGCCCGTACCACCCGCACCAGCGGCATCGCTGCCACCGTCAGCAAAACCACCGTCTGGCGCTGGCTGCATCACGACGCCATCCGCCCCTGGCAGCACCGCTGCTGGATCTTCCCGCGCGATCCCGACTTCCCGTGCAAGGCCAGCCGCGTTCTCGATCTCTATCACCGCACTTGGCAGGGTGCCCCCCTGCACGAGTCCGATTTCGTCATCTCGGCCGACGAGAAGACCTCCATCCAGGCGCGGCAACGCCGCCATCCCACTGCGCCCCCGCAACCCGGCCAGCCGGCCAAGGTCGAGCACGAATACAAGCGCCTCGGTGCCTGGGCCTACCTCGCCGCCCGCGATGTCCATCGGGCCAAGCTGTTCGGCCGCTGCGAATCCAAGTCCGGCATCGCCCCCTTCCACGGCCTCGTCGACCAAGTCATGCAGCAGCCGCCCTACCGCCAGGCGCGGCGCGTCTTCTGGATCGTCGACAACGGCTCCTCCCATCGCGGACTCAGCGCCATCCGTCGGCTCCGCCAACGCTACTCCAACCTCCTGCTGGTGCACACCCCGGTCCACGCCAGCTGGCTCAACCAAGTCGAAGTCTATTTCTCCGTGCTGCAGCGCAAAGCGCTCACCCCCAATGACTTCGACTCTCTGGACGATCTTGCCCAGCGGCTCCACAAATTCGAGCGCTATTACGAAGCCATCGCCAAACCATTCCAGTGGAACTTCACCCGCAATGACCTAGACGACCTCCTCCGGCGCTTGAAAACCCCCGGCCTGCCTCGTGACCAACTCGTTGCGTGAAGCGAGAATACGTTACCGAACTTACGAAACAGAGTACTAAGCAATCGCGGACGAAGATCTACCTCTTCGCCTCTTCGTCATTGCTGGCGACTTCTGGCATTCGCGACGTACATCGCTCCTGCACAACGTAGAGCAGTCCCAACCACCTCTCACTACGATAGGATGCGAGAAATGGGACTGAGGTGGATTCACGAGTCAGGTGTATTCGAGTGGCCTTGGCCCACCGAGCAAGGTCTGGCGATCATCACTGGCGCCGCGGGAGGCGGCGGTGGCGGCGGCGGTGCCATCTGCATTGAAGGTTTGAATCTCTACGGCTCGGATGGAGGAGACGGAGGAGGCGGAGGAAAAGCAACGGTCCTGACAGTCGGGGAGAGGACGTTCCGCGTCGCCGGCGGAAACGGTGGTGGCGGAGGCGATGGCGGTACTCTGACCGACGGCAAACCAACAACAGTAGCCGAGGGAAGAGGTTGCCATTACGGAGTCGGCGGAAATGGCGGCCGAGGAGCGGTGGTATGTCCGAGCCCAAACCGTACGGTTTCGAATGGCGGAAATGGCGGCAAGGGGTTTCCGGGAGAGACGCGCATCGTGGAACTCTCTGACTTGTCGATCGGCGCTGCTTTCGAGGTCAGCGTTGGTGTCGGCGGCAGCGGCGGCCGTGGCGGCGGCGGCTTCCGAGAAGGGGGCGCAGGATCCGACGGGCCTCACGGATCAGTCCTTCTTGTTCCCATCTTCGATGGTGAGCCAGAGGCATGATGCGCGGCGTTCACGGCGAATTGGGCCTTAGCGGTCGTTCGATGGTGCTGCGTCCACGGGACTTCCGCCTATTCGGAATCCGCGGTGATGGGCCCATCCCGATCGGCAAGCTTGACGACGCGCCCCCTGAATCGGGGCACCCCCCGGAAGAGGCAATCGCCTCGCAGGGGATCATGCCAGGCCGCCAAGATGCTCTTGCCGTTGCGGATCTAGAAGAACAGACGCCGACCGGCAGTTCGTCGACTCTACCCGATGTCAGTGCTCAGAGTGAATCTATTCCTGGATCAGAGGAGCATTCTCGCCTGACCGGCCCGGTTCAATTTGTCCTAAGGCTCATGGACTCTTGGCGCTTGGGGACGCCCGAAGCAGTCAAACTTCTGGGCTTCGATCCAAGTGACCTCGACCATGTGACCTCAGTCTTGACCGGAATCGAGCAATTTCGGGGCCGAGATGTCAGGGACCGAATCGCCCACTTGATCTGGATCCGCATGACACTGTGGTCCCTATTTCGAGATCTGGACACCGAGAACTCTTGGTTGCGGGAACCTCATTCCATGCTGGGAGACAAGTCTCCGCTTTCCTTGCTGCTCGGCGGATCGATGGAAGACCTGTTGTTGACAAGGGAATACGTTGAGTCTGCCGCAGGACGATAACTGTGCTTGAGAACATCCCAAGTCGTAAGAGCCATCGGAGAGTATTTCGCATGGCAAACATCCCAAATTTCGAAGAATTCGTCGGCGAACTCAATCTCGATGCCCGAAGCAGCGACGAAGTACGAAAATTGCTCTCGACCAGCGGCTACAGCCCAAGCCCGCATGAGCTTCTGGATACCCCGTTTCGTGTGAAACGAAGACTCCATAGACCCACGCGGTTCTCTGACGGATCATTTCCTGTGTTCTATAGTTCGCCGGATCCGAAGACTGCCGAAGCGGAAGTCAAGCACTGGATTCCGCGCTATGGGGACACCTGCCAAAGTCTTCGAACTGCGTACTATCAGCAATTTGCGTGTCGATTCGATGGCATTGAAAAAGACTTGCGGCCCAAGCTCGAAGAATGGCCTGACTTGGTCCACGACAGTGACTACTCATTTTGCAATCGGCTCGGTTCCGAAGCCAGCCGTCTCGATCTCGATGGATTAGTGACTCAGTCAGCGCGATATCATGGCTCGAACCTAGCTGCGTTCCGGCGCCGAGCAGTTGGCAATCCCACGCTGCAAGGAAGGGTTGCGATGACGTACGATCCAACCACCGGCAAGGTGAGTGCTCGAGATATCGAAGAATAGCCGGCGGAACGACAGGTGGCCCATTCGTCCCTGAAATCGGAATTCGACGCTGGGGCCGAGGCCGCGCAATGACCTCTCATCGAGCAGCAATCAGATCTTGTGCATCTCCGTGGCGGCAATAGCCCGCGACCTCTGACCGTATCGCCTGACTGCGCAGCGGTCTACTGCGCTGGGCGAGTTAATGGACGCCCAGCAAGCTGCTGTTGGGCCGAAAGCGCTCGGAACCGCGCTGATTTCAGGTCCTGACAACATATATAGGCCACTAGCCCCTTGTCCGGAGCTGCGTCCTTAAAGTACACTGCTAACGGCGGAGAACAGCAAATATGTTTCGCGTAGCGCTCGTGGTTTCTGTAGTCGTAGCCTGCACGGGGTTCTCAGCCCCGGTCGCGGCCGAGGCAACCGCCCCGAACTACGCAGAGGAAATCGCGCCCATCCTCGAGCAGCGTTGCGCCCAATGCCACGGCGACAAGCAGCAGCTGTCGGGCTTGCGCGTCGATAGCAGGGAGGCGCTGCTTCAGGGCGGTTCGAAGGGCCCGTCCCTAGAGCCGGGTAATGCCGCTGCGAGCCTGCTCTACCGCCACGTGGCTGGCATGGCCGAGCCGCGCATGCCCTTCGGCAGTACACTCAACACCGACGAAATCGCCGCCCTGAAGCGCTGGATCGATGCCGGCGCCCCGTGGGAGGTCGCCGCCGAACAGGCCCCAGAGGACAAGGTTTGGTGGGCCTTTCGAAATCCCGAGCGGCATGATCCGCCCGCGGGAGAAGCACATCCGATCGACGCATTCCTCGCCGCCCGGCTGAGCGAAGACGGCGTCGAACGCGCGCCGCGCGCCGACCCTCGGACGCTGGTCAGGCGAGCCTACCTCGACCTGGTCGGACTGCTGCCGCCGCCCGCTGTCGTGGCAGCGTTCGAAAAGGATCCGTCGAAGGAAGCCTTCGCGCGGCTGGTGGACGAACTGCTGGACTCGCCCCGTTACGGCGAGCGCTGGGGGCGGCACTGGCTGGACGCGGTGCGCTACGCGGACTCTTCCGGTTACGAGCACGACTACGACCAGCCGCATGCTTGGCGGTACCGCGACTACGTGATCCGGGCGTTCAACGACGACAAGCCCTACAATCGCTTCGTCCAAGAACAGCTCGCCGGGGATGAGGTCGAAAACCCGAGCTTCGACGCACTGATCGCGACCGGAATGCTGCGGATCGGGCCGCGCGTGCTGTTCCGCGAGAAGGACAATCCCCAGTACCGCTACAACTACCTCGACGACATTATCGCGACCACCGGGCGGGTGTTTCTTGGCCTGACCGTGGACTGCGCACGTTGTCACGATCACAAGTTCGACGCCATTTCGCAGATGGACTACTACCGCACCATGGCGGTGTTCTTCCCCTACGTGCGTTACGAGTTCCCGCTGGCCGACCCGGAGACCGTCAAGCGCCACGAGGCGGCGAGCGCGAAGATCGAGGCTCAGATCGAGCCGCTCAAGGGGCGGATCGCGAACCTGCAGGCCCCCTACAAGCAGGTAGCCCGCGAGAAGGCGCTGGAGGCATATCCCGAGGAAATCCAGATCGCAGTCCGAACGCCGGAAGACCAGCGGACGGAGGGCCAGCAGCTGCTGGCCGCCCAAGTGCAGTCGGTGGGGATCAGCGGGTACGAAGAGCTGGTTTCGGAATCTGATGCCGAGCTGATCGCAGACCTCAAGGCCCAGATCGGCAAGCTCGAAGAACAAATGCCCGCCCCCCTGCCCATGGCGATGGGCGTCCGGGACGGCGACTACAGGTTTGCTCCTGACGGCTTGGGTGACGAGCCCCAGCCGGGCAAGGGCGACCGGCAGGACTTCAGCGGCATCGAAGGCACCTGGCTGCCGGTCAGCGGCTACAAGCCGCCCGAAGCCCGCTTCATGCCCAACGCCGACTACCGGACCTTGGGAGATGTGGTCGAGCCCGGGGTGATCGAGGCCCTGGCCAGCAAGGGGACGTTCGACCCCGCCTCGCCCCAGCACCGGATTTCCACCGGGCGCCGCCTTGCACTGGCTCGGTGGATCACCTCGCCCGACAATCCGTTGTCCGCGCGGGTGATGGCCAACCGCATCTGGATGCATCATTTCGGCGAGGGCATCGTGCGCACGGCCAGCAACTTCGGCAGCATGGGCACCCATCCCACCCATCCGAAGCTCTTGGATTGGCTCGCGACCGAGTTCGTGAACAAGGGCTGGAGCATCAAGGCGATGCACCGGCTCATCATGAGCTCGGACAGCTACCAGATGGCCTCGGCGCACAGCGATCCCGCAGCGGCCAAAGCCGATCCGGACAACGCCCTGCTGTGGCGCTACCGGCAACGTCGGCTCGAGGGCGAGGTCATCCGCGACATCATCCTGGATGCGTCCGGCAATCTGAACTTCCAGGCGGGCGGCCCGGGCTTCTTCCCCCCGATTCCCGATGAGGTGCGCGAGTCGTTTCCGAAGGGCAAGTGGGACATGAGCGAGCCCGGACCCGTCAATTGGCGCCGGAGCGTCTACGCCTATGCGAAGCGCGGCCTGCGCTACCCGCTGTTCGAGGTCTTCGACCAGCCCAACATGAACGTCACCTGCGAGCAGCGCACCACGACTACGGTGCCGACGCAGGCCCTGACCTTGCTCAACAACGAGTTCGCGCTGCGCCAAGCGAGCGCCTACGCGAAGCGCGTTGCGGGTCTGGCTGAGAGCGACGAGGGGCGCGTGCGCGCCGCCTACGCCATCGCGCTCAGCCGCGAGCCGACACTGGGCGAGATGGACGCGAATCTGGAATTCCTGCGGCGTCAGCGGGAATACCATCAGGGTGACGCGCTCAAGGCCTTGACCGACCTGTGTGACGTGATCCTAAACCTGAATGAGTTTCTCTATGTCAGCTAAAGAACGCTTCGTTTCACGCCGCGACTTCCTCTTCCGCGCCGGCGAGGGCATCAGCGGCATCGCGCTGGCTCACATGCTCCAGCAGGAGGGCCTGCTCGCGGCCGAGACTGCCTGCGACGCACAAGGCATCGCATCGCCGACCGCGCCGCGCGACCCACACTTCAAGCCGCGCGCCAAGGCGATCATCTCGCTGTTCATGAGCGGCGGCGTCAGCCACGTGGACACGTTCGACCACAAGCCGATGCTCGAAAAGCACCACGGCCAGCCCTTGACGGGCAAAGGCAGGGTGCGGGTGCGGCAGGGCTACCCCGGCCCGCTCATGCGCAGCCCGTTCAAGTTCCAGCGCTACGGCGAGTGCGGCAAGCTCGTCTCCGAGCTCTTCCCGCACATGGGTGCGATGGTGGACGACCTGGCGTTCGTGCATTCCTGCAAAGGGCGCTCGAACGACCACGTGTTGGCGCATTACGAATGGAATACCGGTTCGGTCCTGATGGGGCATCCCAGCGTGGGCAGTTGGGTGACCTACGGACTCGGCTCCGAGAATCAGAGCTTGCCGGGCTTCGTGGTGGTCTACGACCATCGCGGAGGGCCGTTCTCAGGCCCCTCGAACTGGAGCAGCGGCTACCTGCCGGCGACCTACCAAGGGACCGTGTTCCGGTCGCAGGGCGACCCCATCCTCGACCTGCGCCCGCCCAGCGATCTGCTCTCCCAAGAGCAGCAGCGCGCGCGCTTGGACCATTTGGCAACGCTGAACGAAGAACACGCCAAGCAGCACCCGGGATCGACGGAGCTGGCGGCGCGGATCGCCTCGTACGAGCTGGCCTACAGGATGCAGGGCTGCGCCCCGGAAGCGGTCGACGTCTCCCAAGAATCCGAGCAGACAAAGTCCCTGTACGGCATGGACGATCCGGTCACCGAGCCGTTCGGGCGGCAGTGCCTGCTGGCGCGTCGGCTGGTCGAGCGCGGAGTGCGCTTTGTGCAACTTTACAGCGGGGCGCTGCGGCAGCAGAACATCGACACGTGGGACGCGCACAGCAATCTGATCGAGAACCACACGCTGCACGCGGGCGAGGTCGACAAGCCCATCGCGGGGCTGTTGAAGGATCTCAAGCGGACCGGGCTGCTCGATGACACGCTAGTCGTCTGGCACTCGGAGTTCGGGCGCATGCCCATCTCGCAGCGCGGGCTGGGTCGCGACCACAACCCGCACGCGATGACCGCCTGGATGGCTGGCGCGGGCATTCGCGGCGGCCAGTCGATCGGCGCCACGGACGAGTTCGGCTACAAGGCCGAGCAGCAGGTGCTGACCTACCACGACATCCACGCGACCATGCTGCACATGCTGGGAATGGACCACAAGCGGCTGACCTACTTCTTCAACGGCCGACACATGCGCCTGACTGACGTGCACGGCGAAGTGATCCCGCAGCTGTTGAGTTAGCGCACTGATCGCATTAGTCGCGATTCGGCAGGCCTAAGTCTGCGTTCAAGACAGGGTGGTATGATGCTCGCGTGCCTAGCGACAGGCAGGATAGAGCCAAGCGAATGGCGACCGGCGCCGGCGGTGCCGCGTTGGGTGGCGGGGCAGCTTCTACGATCGGGGGCGCAGGGCTCGCGATTGCGGGTACTGCTGTCGCTATACCAGCAGTAGTCGTGACCGCGGCAGGTGCATTGCTCGGTGGAGCAGTTGGATTCGGACTTTTTAAGGCATACCGCAAGTTCCGCCCACCCCAGAGTCCGCCTGCCAGAACGGAACCCTAGACTTCCTGTCTGAGTATTCAGGCCTGGCGGTGGCCAGTCCGCTACTGGCGGTTTATGTCAGTTCAGCGTCTTGGCTCTCCGAGTCGGAGGTCAATCGGCGGGATCAGGTTAACGTCTGGACTTGCCGTCTCAGTTCCTAGTCCGAAGTTCCGGGCGGTTTTGCCGCTCGATCTCGCGCTAACTCGTTGATTCCAAAGGGCCTAGACTGCTTTCCATGCGCTTGCCGGGTGTTTTATGTTCCCATGTAATTGACTTTTGATGTGCTGGTTTATTGCTTT
>JAJDTX010000149.1 GCA_022826925.1 Bryobacterales bacterium | reverse complement strand
GCAACGAATACCCCACCGGTGTCCAGATCAGCGACGAGCAAATGGGAGCCCTCAATCTCACCCCCAACGAGCACATCCCCAAGTGGAACTACACCATCTCTCCCGGTCTAAACTGATAAGTTATTTCTGCGCTCCCCCTTACGTCCCCATATGAACTGGCAGTGGATGCCAATGACATCTTGTATGTCTTCGATTGGGGAAACCGTTCTAGCTCCAATGGCAGGGCTGGCAAGATCGACACAGCGTTGCCCGCACCTCTCATCACGCCGCTGCCGCCAATGGACGTGCCGCGTTTTGTGACCGGTTTCGACGTAGACGACTCCGGCAACGTTTTTGTCTTCTCTAGGGGGTCAGTCTTGATGTTCGATTCTGCCGGATTGGGAACTACGGTTGCGGGTGGAGGAGAAACGCGGTTCATGGGTAACGGCGAACCGGCAGGAGGCGTGTTCATGGGACGGTTCGCCAATATTGCGCTAGATCCCCATGGGAACATTTGGGTCGCCGATTCTTCGAGTCGGCGTGTCCATGTCTTGGAGCCAGTGCCATAAGAGTACCTGGCAGGAAGAATTCTGGAGCATCCGCTGCCGCGCCTTCCTCGTCGCTCAATGGCGCTGTGGCCAATCCCCAAGGAAGCCCCTGATCCGCGCCGTGCAACGAGGACTCATCCCTACCCGTCCATGACAGCTAGGATGAGCGGAATGTCTTCGAAAGCACGTACAAGCCCAGTCCCGCGCACTACAGCCAAGTCCTATCGCCTGTCCCTGCGGGTCCCCAGCTGCTTGGATTCTATGGTCACGAGCGCTCATGCTTCCCTCGGCTGCGGCCGCAAGCAACGCCTGCGGACACCAGTCCGCGCTGCCGCCCAGCTCGGGCTCATGGCGTGTTTGGCCCTATTCGTCGTGGTATCGGGAGCTGCGCAAGAAGTCATCACACTACCGCTCGACGCGAACGGCAAACCGCTGCTTCCCGCCGGGGCCGTCACAGAGACGGCCTACGTAATCGACGCCTTCGCTGGTACTGGCGAGCAAGGATTCCATGGCGATGGGGGGCTCGCGACTCAGGCTCGCTTCCACAATCCAGGGGGAATCGCCGTAGATGCCGCAGCCAACGTCTATGTCGCTGACACCAACAACGGTAGGGTGCGCCGAATCGATCAAGCCGGAGTCATTACCACGATCGCGGGTACCGGCGAGCGAGACTCCGCCGGGGATGGCGGACCGGCGGTGGAAGCGCAACTTTTCGGTCCGACCGCTGTCGCGCTGGATTCCAGCGGCAATGTCTATATCGCTGAGAGTGCTGGAAATCGAGTGCGCAAGATCGATGTCATGGGGAGGATCAGTACGGTGGCCGGCACGGGCGTGGCAGGCTCCCAAGGGGATGGCGGCCCCGCGGTTGAGGCGCAACTCAACTGGCCCGTGGCAGTGGTTATAGATGCAGCGGGCAATATCTTGATCAGTGATTCGAGAGGCCATCGCGTGCGCAAGGTCAGCCTCGACGGCACGATCACCACCATTGCGGGAACGGGATCCAGGGGTGGTAGCGGGGATGGCGGCGCTGCTACCGCCGCGCAACTCAACTTTGTCAGCGATCTAGAGACGGACGCACTGGGCAACATCTATCTTGCCGACATCAACGAGGGCCGGATACGAAAGATCTCACCGACTGGCCGGATCACCACCATTGCAGGTGCCGGTGGCCGCCGGCACTCAGGGGACAGGGGCCCAGCAATCGACGCCGGACTGGAAACTCCCGGAGGTATTGCGTTCGATTCTGCAGGGAATCTCTTTCTATCTGAGTACTGGCCAGGCTGGCTCCGCAAGATCAACGCTGCGGGCATCATCGACACAATTGCTGGCACAGGCGAGCAACTCTCCACTGGAAACATGGGCTTGGCAATCGATGCCGCCCTTGACAGGCCGGGCTATATTGCGGTGGACTCCGACGGCAACCTCTACGTCAGCGAATTCTTTGGGGACCGAGTTCGCATTCTCAGGCCGACAGCCAAACTGTCGAGTTTTGCAGTGCCGTTGGGCACCAGCGGCGACTCCGTTGTGCTCACTGTCTCGGAGCCCGGGTCAGTGCGGTGGAATGGCGCCCCGCTCGCGCATGGCACGGAAGCGTTTGCCACCAATGGGAGCCGCTACGCATTGGAACAGACAGCGAGCGGGGCAATCGCGGCGAGGTACATTCCCCGCCAACAGACGGTCGAGTTGCGAGAAGGCAAGACCGTCACCCTAGTGGACGGCGAAGACGGCGTCTGGCACATTGGCGATCAGGTTGCGGCGAACGGCTATCGCCATGTTGAGGATGGCCAGGAGTACCTTCTGGAATGGACCGGAACGCAGTGGAGGCTGGCTAAGTACACCATTCGAACGGTCGCGGGGACGGTTGATGTCGCCGAGGGAATCCTAGCGACCGAGGCAAGACTCTTCAACCCCCACGCCGTAGCAGTCGATTCCGCTGGCAATGCGTACGTCACGGAATCCTCCAACCACCGTGTGCGCAAGATCGATGCGTCAGGCATTATCACGACAATTGCCGGTACCGGGGAGCGCGGTTATGCAGGTGATGGAGGACCCGCTACGCAGGCAGAACTCGACTCGCCAAAAGGAATCGGCGTCAACTGGCTCGGCGAAATCTTCGTGGCCGATCACGGAAACGACGTAGTGCGGAAAATTGACGTCTTGGGAAGAATTACCACAATCAACACGAGCGGTCCCCTATTTAATCCAGAAGGCTTGGGGGTGGACTTGTTCGGAAACGTGCTGATCGCCGAATTGCATCCTAGAAATCACCTGGTTCGGCGGATCGACGTTCGTGGAAATGTCACAACCATCGCCGGTGTGGCGCGACAGCGAGGCGGCTTCGAAGGGGACGGCTCGGCAGCCAAGGCCCGGCTCTACTACCCGAGAGCTGTCGCGGCAGACGCGGCGGGCAACGTCTACGTTGCTGATAGCTTGAACCAGCGCGTGCGGAAGATTGACCCCGCGGGTACGATCAGGACAATTGCCGGGACGGGCGAGCGCGGCTACTCGGGGGACGGTGGACCGGCGATGGATGCCCAGCTCGCGGGTCCCAGCGGACTGCTGGTGGATACTGCGGGGAACGTGTATATTTCTGACGCTGGCAACTACAGGATTCGCAAGGTTGACTCGTCGGGCATGATCGAAACGATCGCAGGGACGGGGGAACCGGGCAATTTCGGGAACGGTGGTCCGGCACTCGAGGCTGGGCTTAGGTACCCGAGAAACCTCGCGATGGATTCTTCTGACAACCTGTTCATCGCGGACTCCGGCAACGACACCGTGCGCCGGATCTCTGGGTCGGGCACGATCTAGCCGTTCGCCGGATCGGGCGAGCCTTTCGACAAACGCGATGGCGGTCCGGCCTCCCGGGCACAATTCAACTATCCAAACGGCATCGCGGCCGATGTTGCGGGCAACGTGTATGTGCTCGATTCCAATCAGGTTCGCAGGATTGATCCCAACGGCATGATCGCAGCCATCGCTGGCACAGGCGAGTCCAGTCACTCCGGCGACGGCGGTCCAGCCATTGCGGCGGAGCTTCGAAATCCGACGGAACTGGAGTTGGACGCTGCCGGAAATCTCTACGTGGCGGGGAGGTTTGACCACCGCGTGAGAAAGATCGACGCTGCGGGCACGATTACCACGATCGCCGGAACGGGCGAGCGAGGATTCTCGGGGGACGGCGGGGCGGCGACCGAGGCCCAACTCGCCAGCCCACGGTCGATAGCGGTTGATTCGGTGGGCAACGTCTACGTCGCCGACGAAATCAACCACCGCTTACGCAAGATCGACACATCCGGCGTCATCACGACATTCGCCGGCACGGGGATTCGCGACCGCACCGCCGAGTTCGGCTATGTGACCTCCACTGGCGACGGACCATCCGACTATCACTGGGACGGCGGTCCTGCCCGGGCAGCTGAAACGAGACTTTCGTTCCCGTCTGAGCTAGCAATGGATGCCAATGGCATCCTGTACGTCTTCGACTGGGGAAACCGTTCTAGCTTCAATGGCAGGGTCGGCAAAATCGACACAGCGTCGTCCGAACCTCTCATCACACCGCTGCCGCCGATGGACGTGCCGCGTTTCTTGACCGGTTTCGATGTAGACGACTCCGGCAACGTTTTCGTCTTCTCTAGGGGTTCAGTCCTGATGTTCGATTCTGGTGGGTCGGGAACTACGGTAGCGGGTGGGGGAGAAACGCGATTCATAGGTGACGGCGAACCGGCAGGAGGCGTGTTCATGGGATGGTCCGCCAATATTGCGCTAGATCCCAAAGGGAACATTTGGGTCGCCGATTCCTGGAGTCGGCGCGTCCATGTCTTGGAGCCCGTACCATAAGGGAGCCGGGGGGATCCTGCTGCGACTGGCCAGGGAATCCGAGGCGGACGCTACGTTCCCTGAGACAAAGATCTCATCGCGCCGCTCCCGCCTCTACCGCCAGCACGGCCGGCGGGTGACCTGCCCGCCCATGCCATGCTCAGACCAGCCGCCCCAGACCCACACTGACCAGGCCGGCGGCCTTCCGCGTTTGGTTCTTGCAGATTCTCATGTGGATTTCTATAAACCTCTGATGAAAAAGGGATTAATAATACAAGGAGAATACGTCGAACACGCCGAAATCGGATCCGGCAACGGCGCGGAAATACCATAAGGAACTTGAGCAATGAGTGGCGATAAGCTCGGATCGAGCATCGATAACTTCCTCAAGGAGGAGGGCACACTTGAGGACGCGCAATTGCAAGCGGTCAAGGAGGTCGTAGCTTGGCAGCTTGCCGAGGCGATGAGAACGAGGAAGATCTCCAAGGACAAGATGGCCGCGTTGCTCAAGACGAGCCGCTCGCAAGTGGACCGGCTGCTCGACCCGAGGAATGACATTACGCTGGATAGCCTGCAACGAGCGGCAGCTGTAGTCGGACGCCGAGTGAACATCGAACTAGTCTAGGGGGCGGTAGGCGGCATCTGCTCACATAGACGCCGTGGTGGCCGCACCCCTTAAACACGAATAGACATAGAACAAATTTAGTGGTAGTATAGAATTCAAAAGCAAGGAGATGGCAACAATGCCTCCATCAATCAGCCCCGCGAGCCAGTCTGGGCAAACAAACGGAACGATAGTTCGACGGCAACCGAGCCCATTGTCCCCGCGTGACAGCTCGCTCGCTGGCGTGATCGCGCGCTTCGAATCCCTGCACCGCGAATCCAGCACGCCAATTGCAGCCATCCGCACTCAGCCCGCGCGGGAGGCACGCTTTGCAGAGATTCCCGCCACGACCGACCCACGCATCCGAGCGGCGCTCGCAAGCAAGGGGATCGAGAAGTTGTACGTACACCAAGCGCAGAGCCTCGAGCAGATCTCTGCAGGGAAAAACGTCGCCGTGGTGACCCCAACCGCGAGCGGCAAGACCCTGTGCTACAACCTTCCGGTCTTGAACGCGCTGGCCGCCGACCCGGCCGCCTGTGCGCTGTACCTGTTTCCGACCAAGGCGCTGGCCGTGGACCAGCTTGAGGAGTTCAACCAGCTCGGCGACGCTCTCGGCGCGGACATCCGGGCCTATACCTACGATGGCGACACGCCCTCCGACGCCCGGCGGGCGATCCGCAGGCGCGCCAACGTGGTTCTCAGCAACCCGGACATGCTGCATGCCGGGATGCTGCCCCACCACACGCGCTGGGCGCGCTTCTTCGAACACCTTCGCTACATCGTGATCGACGAGCTGCACGCCTATCGCGGAGTGTTCGGGAGCCACCTCGCCAACGTGCTGCGCCGCCTCAAGCGCATCGCCGCGTTCTACGGCTCCGAGCCGCGGTTCGTCTGCTGCTCGGCCACCATTGCCAATCCCAAGGAGCTGGCGGAGAACCTCAGCGAAGAAGACTTCCAGCTTATCGACGACAACGGGGCGCCCAGCGGCGAGAAGCACTTCGTCTTCTACAACCCGCCGGTAATCAATGCCCAGCTCGGCATCCGCCGCAGCTACATCAACGAGTCCCGCCGCATGGCGGAGATCTTCCTCGAGCGCGGGCGCCAGACACTCGTCTTCGCAAACAACCGCCTCGCGACCGAGGTGCTCACGCGCTATCTAAAGGAAGCGCTCGGCCGGCGGCCCGGGGTGCCCGCGCAGGTCCGCGGCTACCGCGGCGGCTACTTGCCGCGAGAGCGCCGGGAGATCGAGCGCGAGCTGCGCGAGGGACAGATCCTCGGCGTGGTCGCTACCAACGCGTTGGAACTCGGCATCGACGTCGGGTCGTTGGACGCGGTTGTTCTGGCAGGCTATCCCGGCGCGATCTCGTCCACCTGGCAGCGCGCCGGAAGGGCGGGACGGCGCAACGATGTCTCGATCGCGGTGCTGGTCGCCTCGTCCGCCCCCTTGGATCAATACGTCGTCGAACATCCCGAGTACTTCTTCGATGCATCGCCCGAACACGCCCACGTCAATCCCGACAATCTCGAGATCCTAGTGAGCCACCTCAAGTGCGCTGCGTTCGAGCTGCCCGTGCAGGTCGGCGAGAAGTTCGGCCCGCACGACACCACTGACCTGTGCCGTTTCCTAGAAGAGACCGGCGTGCTCCATCGGGCCGGCGACGCCTGGCACTGGACATCGGAAGCCTACCCGGCCGATGCCATCAGCTTGCGCAAGATTACCAGCGACAACTTCGTCGTCGTCGATGACAGCGACGATTCCAAGGTCATCGGGGAGGTCTCCTTCCCGGCAGCGCTCACGAGCCTCCACGAGAAGGCCATCTATATCCACGAGGGCCGCCTGTACCACGTCGAGCGCTTCGAATACGACGAGCGCAAGGCTTACGTCAAGCAGGTCGAGTGCGGCTACTACACAGATGCCATCGAACACGTGCGGGTCGAGCCGCTAGAGGGCTTCGACGACGAGAGCTTGGGTCCTGCAGTGGCCAGCCACGGCGAAGTACGGATCACGCGTCGGGTGGTCGGCTTCAAGAAGATTCGCTTTCACACGAACGAGAACGTCGGCGACGGCAAGCTGTCGATGCCCGAGCAGGAGATGCACACGACGGCCTTCTGGCTGCATTTCCCGATGGAATTCCTGGCTTCCCTGCCCTACTCGACGACCGAGAAGCGCGACGGGCTAATCGGGCTCGGCAACGTCCTGCGGACCGTTGGCGCCCTCGTAATGATGTGCGATGCCCGCGACCTCGGCGTCTCCAGCCTGAACTCCCAATCCGGCCCGGACCAGCTGCTGGACCCGGAGGTTTACCTATACGACAACTTCCCCGGCGGGGTCGGACAGAGCGAACCGCTGTTCCGGCTGCGCGAATCGATCTGCGCCAAGGCTCGCGAGCTACTCGAATCTTGCCCCTGCGCCACGGGATGCCCCAGTTGCGTCGGGGCGCCGGGAGAGGTTGGCACGAAATCCAAAGAGGTCGCGCTCCGGCTTGCGAGCACCCTGGTTTCCGACCAGAGCAGCCTCGCGGCGTGAAGCGGCCGAGGCGACGCACCATGCAGCGCATTACCCAAAGCGACATCAACGCCCTGCGGCGACGGATACAGCTACAGGATCAGCGCCCAGCCAGCAGCCCGCCAGCGGCGCACAGCGTGGGGCAGGGGTCAGCGGTCTCGGCGCTCGAGCGAGGGATCGAGGGGACGGAACAAGTCACGCCGCTAGGCAGATTCTTGCTGCAAGAGCATCTGTATCCCAACGAGCGGTCTCACGGCAGCGTGCGAATCGGTTGCCTGCAAGACTTGCCCTGCGATGCCATGCACGACATCGGCGGCGAGCACATGCGCTCGACCGACGCCAAGCGCTGGGTATTCCTCGATACCGAGACCACCGGCCTGGCAGGCGGCACCGGCACGTGTGCGTTCTTGGTCGGCATCGGAATGATCGAGGACGGCGGCTTCCGCGTGCAGTTGTACTTCATGCGCGACTTCGACGAAGAGCACGCCATGTTGGACGCACTGGCCCAGACCCTAGCCCAGTACGACACGGTCATCACGTTCAACGGCAAGGCATTCGACGTGCCCTTGCTGGAGACTCGCTACCGCCTCAAGCGCCTGCACAATCCGTTCCGGAGCATGGACCACGTGGATCTGCTGCACCCCGCCAGGCGGCTCTGGAAGGAGCGTCTCGGCAGCTGCCGCTTGACGAACCTAGAGTCCGATGTGCTAGGGGTCGAGCGGCAGGGCGACATCCCCGGAGCGCTGATCCCGCAGCGTTATTTCGACTACCTGCGCAGCGGTGACGCCAGCAAGCTGGCTGCCGTGTTTCACCACAACGTGCTCGACATCGTCTCGCTAGCCTGCCTCAACTCGGTCCTGCTGACCGTGCTGGCCGCGCCGGACCGCGCCGGCCTGCGCCACGGCCTGGACATCCGGGGCCTAGCTCGCTGGCTGAACAAGCTTGGCAAGGAAGGCCAAGCCCTTGCCCTGTACCGCACGGCGATCCGCAGCGGGCTGCCCAGGCGAGACCTCTTCGCGGCACTCTGGGAAACGGCCCAGATCGAGCGCCGGGCCGGCCGCCACGATGAGCAAGTCCAGCTACTGCGCGATCTGGCGCGCGTGAGCGCCATGCACAGGGCTGCCGCCTTCGTGGAACTGGCCAAGCACTACGAGCACCGCCTCAAGGACTACTCGCTCGCCCTGAAGATGACCCGCAACGCCCAGCGCCACGCTCCGTCAGAGGAGCTTTGCCACCGGGAACGCAGGATCCTACGCAAGCTCAGCGCGGCTGCCAAGGATGGCAAGGCTGGGGCTACAGGGCCCGAAGGCGATTCACTGGGCTAGGCCGAGCTCCCGCTCCAAGCGGAGCTTGCGGTCCAGCAGCTTTGGCAACTCGGCAGTGCTTCCGCTGCGCCCGATGTGCCTCAGCAGATCTTGGTACTGGTCTTCCAGCGCCTGCCGCTGCAGAGCCGCAAGCAGGTCATCGCCGTCGGCCAGCGTGGGTGTCGGGCGATCCCGGTCGAAGACCAAGCGCGCCAAACGCTCCCGATCCGCACCATCCAGACGACCCTCGACGGCTTCGTACCGAAACGAGCCGTCCGCGTTTTCGACCGCCCTGAGCGCTGACAAGATCTGACGGCTCGGCAGTCCTCGCTCGGCGATCTCGCAGGCCCTCTCCAAGAATTGCTGGCGCGCCTCCTCGTCGCTCACCAGCAGGACTACCAACAGCCGTTCGCTCGGAGAGAGGCCATCCGCCTGAGCGACCGGCACGGCTTCGGTGCGAGAAGACGGCTTGGCGGCGCTGCGCAACTTAGCCAGCGCAAGGCTCTGCGGTAGCCCGATATGCTGCGCCAGGTCCGTGACCGTGGTGGCTTGCTGCACTTCATCAGGGAGCAAGACGACCGATCGCAGCAAATGCTCGAACGCCTTTGTCCGACCATCGGAGCTCGACAGGTCGAACTGGGTGCGCGAGCGATCGAGCAGCCAGTGAAAGTAAGCCGGCGCGTCTTCCAGCTGCTGGCGATAGCTCTCCCCTCCGTGTTCGCGACAGTACTCGTCGGGATCCAGTCCGCCAGGCAGTTCCAGCACGCGTACGTTCAGGCCGTCTCGCAGGAGCATTTCCACGGAGCGCTCGGCGGCCGCCTGCCCCGCCGAGTCGGAATCGAAATTGACCACGACCGTGTCGCAATGGCGGCGGAGCATGCTGATCTGCCTCGATGTCAGGGCCGTTCCGCAGGTCGCGACAGCATTGCGGATACCGGCCCTCCAGACGCCGATCACGTCCATGTAGCCTTCGACAAGGACCGCCAGATTGCTCTGGCGCATCGCCGTGCGCGCGCGGTGGATGTTGTACAGCACCGCGTTCTTGCGGTAAATCGGCGTCTCAGGCGAGTTCAGGTACTTGGGCTGGCGGTCTGCCTGGAGGCTCCGCCCGCCATAGCCGATGAGATTGCCACCGTCGGAGTGAATTGGGAACATGAGCCGATCGCGAAAGCGCGCGTAGACGGAATTGTCCCGGTCGGACTGGCCCACCAAGCCAGACTCCAGCACGTGTGATCGCCTGAGATCCTTGCCCTTCAGATACTTCATGAGCGCGTCGCCAGCCGGAGCGTACCCCAGTCCGAATTCCTCGATCTCTTCGGGGCCAAGGCCGCGCTGCTTGAGGTACACCATGGCTTCGGAACCGCGCCTGGACTTGAGCTGCTCGACCAAGAATCGCTGCGCGAATTCGTGGATCTGAAGCAGGCCTTCGCGGGTGCGCGCCGCGGCATCGGCACCAGGACCGCCGCCCTTCCGCGGCATCTCCTTGCCCTGTTGCTGGGCAAGCAGCTTGAGGGCCTCGATGAAGCTCAGCCCCTGCAATTCCATGAGGAAGCTGAAGACATCGCCGCTCTTGCCACAGCCGAAGCACTTGTAGATTTGCAGCCCGCCATGGACCGAAAACGAAGGGGTTTTTTCGGTGTGGAACGGGCACAGCCCTAGGTAGCGGTTCCCGGACTGCCGCTTGAGGCGCACATGCGCCCCGATGACACTGACAATGTCGGCGGCTGCCTTAACCTCCTGGGCGAAGTCCATGCTGCTGCGGGAGGCGTGGCCCGATCCCACAAACTGCGACTAGTCGAGCAGCTTGACGCGGATGTTCTTGTACATGACGACGCTGCCGGGATCATGGCCCTGCAGCGCGAAGGTGCCGGTGTCCAGCTTGCGCAGGGGAAAGTTCTGGCCGCGACCGTTGGAGAGCGGGCGCAGGCCATCCCAGTCGTCGGGCTGGACCCAGTTTGTGACCAGATCGCCGTTGACGTAGATCTTGACGCTGTTGCCGCGCACAACGATGTGCTCGGTGAACCACTCGTCGTCCTTGACCGGCGGCACGAGATTGTCAGAAACGCCATACAGCCCGCCCGTCTTGCGAGGATCCCGGTTGAACGTGTTGTTAACTTGGACTTCGAAGCCCTTGTCCGGCCAACCGGTCTCCTGGTAGGCGGTATGGAAGTAGATCCCGCCGTTGGAATTGTTCTTGGCGAGCACGTCGACCTTGAGCTCGAAGTTGCGGAAGCTGGCACCGGCCACCTTGCCGTCATAGAACAGGTGGGCGCGGGGGCCCTGGGCGAAAATCGCGCCGTCCTGGATCTTGAACGTGTCGGGATTCTCCGTGCTCAACTTCCAGCCGTCGAAGCTGGAGCCGTCCCAGAGATCGACCCACCCATCCTCATCGGCGAACGACGGGGACGCGAGCAGAGCAACGGCGCAAGCGAGGTGAAACAGCACTTTCATAACACGGTCATTGTACTAGAGCACCCCATGCCCTCAGACGGGAGCCGGCCTCTCTCGCAATCGAGACCAGCAGCGATCGCCGAGCCAAGCCGGGGGATCTGCACCGGGCCTGACATCGCCGACGTCGCTTTCGGGACGGGAGCGAACGTCTACACAGCCGCGGATCCACCAACCACCCTCGCGCGTCCTGAATCGCGCATTCGGTAGGGGCAAGACAGGGTTTCGCGCCTGCGCCGGTGCGGTCGGGCTGTGCGGCGGCCCTGCGGCTGCTATATGATGGCGGGCAACACCATGCCATACCGCCCGACCCGACGAGCGTTCATGCAGAGCGCCGCCCTGTCCGCTGCGGCGCTGTACGCGCGGCCAGCCAGTTCCTACATCGCCGCCGCTGACGACTGGCGCCACTACGGCGGCTCGCTGGGCGCCACGCGCTACTCCGAGCTGGACCAGATCGATCGTTCCAACGTCTCCGATCTCAAAGTCGCGTGGGTTCACGCGACCGGCGACAGCCAAGCCCGGCCTGCGACCAAGATCGAATGCACGCCAATCGTGGTCGATGGCCGGATGTATGTCACCACTGCCCAAGTGCAAGTGCGCGCGCTCGATGCGACCACAGGGGAGATGCTGTGGAACTTCGACCCCTTCGAGGGGATCCAGATGCGCCGCTCGAAGGGAGTGAACCGAGGCGTGGCGTATTGGTCCGATGGCTCGGACCGCCGCATCTTCATGTCCGGGTCGGCGCAGGACTACCTGTACTGTCTCGATGCCGATACCGGCAAGTTGGTCCCGGAGTTTGCGGATGGCGGCATTCTTGACATGAAACTGGACGTGGACCGGGACATGCTGGACTCAGTGCGTTCCTACTACGCCAGCCCTCCGGTGATCTTTGAAGACATGCTTCTGTTAGGCGGCGGGTCCGGCAGTGAAGGGCCGGCGCCAGCCGCCCCTGGGCACATCCGCGCATTTGACGTGCGCACGGGCAAGCGGCTGTGGATTTTCCATACAATCCCGCACCCCGGCGAATTCGGCTACGAGACTTGGGGCAAGGACAGCTGGAAGACTGCCGGCGGCGCGAACAACTGGGGCGGCATGAGCCTCGATCCAGAGCGCGGGTGGCTGTTCGTCTCGACCGGATCGCCGACATACGACTTCTACGGCGCGGACAGACCTGGCGCGAACCTGTTCGGGAACTGCGTCATCGCCTTGGACGCCAGGACTGGCGAACGCCAGTGGCACTACCAGACGATTCACCACGACCTTTGGGACTACGACCTTCCCGCACAGCCCGTGCTGGCACGGCGCAAGAACGGCGACCAGTGGCAAGACGTGGTAGTGCAGATCTCCAAACAGGCCTTCTGGTACATCTTCGACCGCGGCAGCGGCGAACCGATCTGGGAGATCGAGGAACGGCCCGTGCCCGACTCGGACATGGAGGGCGAGCACGTCTACCCGACGCAGCCGTTCCCGACGAAGCCTCCGCCGTTCGCGCGCCAGGGCTTTGAGAACGACGAATACATCACGGACATCTCCGAAGAGTCGCGTGAGTACATCAAGAGGCGCCTGAAGGACCTGCGGCGGGGAATGCTCTATACGCCGCCCAGTCGCGGCGGAACGGTGTATAACCCGGGGACGGTCGGAGGCACTATCTGGGGTGGGACCAGCCACGATCCCGAGGCTGGCCTGATGTTCATCAATACCAACAACTGGCCGAAGTTCTTCACGCTCGTCGACGCACCCGAGGGGCTCGGCTACCCGCTCATGCATACCGGCTATCCGTTCTTTGTCGATCAGGACAAGTATTCGGCAGCCAAGCCGCCGTGGGGCGAACTGCTGTGCTTGGACTTGGCAAGTGGTGATTACCTCTGGCGCAGGCCAATCGGCGAGTATGCGGAGCTGAAGGCCAGGGGCATCGAAGGAACGGGCACATTCAACGTGGGCGGCTCGATCGTCACCAAGGGCGGGCTGCTGTTCCTTGGTGCGACGCAGGACGAGAAGTTCCGGGCGTTCGACACCAGCTCGGGAAAGATCCTGTTCGAACACCAGCTCTCAGCCGGCGGCTACGCCACGCCGTCCACCTATGCAGTCGATGGCAAGCAGTACGTTGTCATCGCGGCCGGTGGCGGAGGACGCGACATCGGCAGCGGAGGCAGGAAGTCGGGCGACGAGTTCGTAGCATTCAGCCTCGAGTAGCCGACCACCAAGACCTTCCAGATCGGTAACGTGGAACGAAGCAAGCCCCGCTAGATTGCTACTTCGCTGTCGATGCTGGACGATGCGGCAAATCCAACCCACCAAGGAGACGGACTTCTTACGGTCGCGACCGGGCCGCCACCGGCAAACGCGAACGTTCGTGCCACTGCGAGCTCGATGATTGCTATAGAAGGCATGATCTGATTGCGCTCGGAATGGGCCCCGGTTGCGACCGGGACGGTCAGTCGCCCACGCCACTACCTGTCTTGCGGTAGCGATTCGGTCCTGCCTGCCACCCAAATGCCGACCACGGAAGGGGCCTTCCACGGGGCAGGATCCTGGGTGGACGGTTTGCTGTTCCCGCCAGATACTCGGTGCCTTCGCAGCGGTTGGTCACAGCCGATGTGTGTTTCGGGCCCGGAGCGGACAGCCATACCCGGATTCCACCTCACAGCCAATCAGGCAAAGGGATCTACGATCGTTAATCCCTCGATCCGCAGTCCGGTCTGCAGATCCTCCGTGAGCAGCGTGTCGCATCCGGCAGCGAGGGCCGAAGCCACGTTGAGGGAGTCGTAGAAGTTGAAGCCATACGCGCGGGAGAGAGCCAGAGCACGTAGGTGAATCTCGACATCTATGGGACGAACCGGTCCCAGGACGGCGCGAACATCGGCGAGCGCGTCGGCGATCACGTCCCACTCCAGACGAAACTTTCGGCGAAGGACGGACGCGCACTCGTTGAGCACTTGGACGCTAATCACGCCGCCTGCGCGGATCGCCTGGCGCGCCATCTCACTCTTCTCGCCTGACGTGTGCGCATAGATCAGCACGTTAGTGTCGATAAAGGCTCTCATCGGGTATTGACTTCATCGCGATCGAAACTGTAGCCCTCAGGGAGGGGCCATGCGCGGGCGCGCATGCGGTCGATCGCCTGCGCCCGGCTGTCGTTCCGCGCTACGACGATTCGATTCGGGTCAGCCGACACGACTTCCAGCTCGTCGCCCGCCTCTAGGCCAAGAGCCTTCACCAATGTCCGCGGCAGCCGCACGGCCAAGCTATTGCCCCACTTTGAAACCAGCATGGCACCTCATGATATCCTTGCTCAATAGGATATCATACGTGACGGCCACCGACCGACTGCATCCCCGAACGCGGTGCGGCCTAGGTCGCGCAGACTTGTCGCGCATCCATACTCCCGGTGCGGCCATTTGCGGCTGAGGCTGGAACGCGCTCAGCTACTCGCGGCGAACCTACCAAGCTGGCCTGGCAGCCGGAAATCCGCCTGCGGACCATCCCGAGGCAGCGGCGGGCGACTCGAACCGGAGCACTCTCGGTGGAAACGAGGACGAGGGCTCGCGATGGGCAGCAGCTAGGCCGCATTCTGCCGAAATCTATCGAGACGATATACCGGACAGTCCGACGGCCACAACCCGCACTTCGAAGAACTCTCTGCAGTCTCGGCATTGAGGATAAGCCGCACTAGGCGGCGTCCACGCGATCCGCCACTCTATCCAACCCCTTGGAACGCCTTGCCGAAGACCTCCCGCACCTGCTTCCTGGTTGTATCGACGATCTCCGCCAAGGAGCCTTGGCGGAGATCGTTGGGGAGCCAGCGGGACACTAGCGCTCCGAGCAGCTCGCGCTGCCATTCGGTGGGCGGGAGATCATGCGCCGAGGTTCCGGTCGACACGCGTACGCCGTGGTCGAGGGAGCGAAGCACTTGCGTGGCGTGCAGCAGCGTGTCCAGATCAGGTCCAAATGCCGGATCGGTCTTGCGGATGATCTCGATCCTCTGCGGTGTGTTGAGCGATTCGTAGAACGCCTCGGCGTGCCGCAGCCGCCAGTAGAGCAAGATGAAGTCGATGTCGTAGTAGCCGCCGGGGCCGGACTTGAGCGGCTTGGCCGCACCCTGTTCCGCCTCGAGGCGCATGCGCATTCGCAGCAGCAGCGCGGCAAACTCGTCTTCGTGGGAAAAGCGCTGCCAGAGCACATCTTGCAGCTTGGCCAAGAACTCCCTTCCCGCTTCCGCATCGCCGGTAATGTTGCGAGCCTTCATGTAGGTAATCGCTTCCCACGACTCGGCCTTGCCAGAGAAATACGCCAAGAACTGCGCCTCCGTCTGGACCAAGTCGCCATTCCGGCCCAACGGTCGCAGCCGAGCGTCGATCGTAAACATCTGGCCATCGGCCGTATAGCTGCTGACAATGTCGATGATCCGGTTGGCGACCAGCGTCCAGAGCTGGATGCGGGGAGCCTCGCTGTCGGGGATCACGAAGGCTACGTCGGCGTCAGAGCCGAAGTCGAACTCGCGCATCCCCAGCCGACCGAGAGCGATGACGCGGATCGTCCGAGTCGGGTCAATGGCCTCGCGCTTCTGCGCAGCGGCTTCTCGCGTCGCCAGCGCGTGGGCCGCTCGCATGATGCCTTCGGCTAGGTCGCTGGAGTCCGACAGCGTCGCGAAGACATCGTCCCCGTCGCAGATGCTGCGGGTTTGGATCGATAGCATCTGACACCGATACAAGCGCCGCAGAGCACCGGCGGTATCGTCCGGGTCTTGGTCGACCGCCATGATCCGCTCCAACGAGAGGGACATGGGCTCTGCCGCTTCCCCAACATCTCCGGCGATGACGGCAAGGTCTTCGGGAAAGCGCAACAGGTAGCCGCCGAAATGGCTGCTGTAGTCCACCAATTGCGCGATGCGGGGGACCACATCCGGATTGCCGGACAACACTTGCAGCACGGAGGGCATCCCGATGATCCTCTCCAAGAGCTGCTCCAGCATGCGGTTGCCCCACCGCAGGTCGACGCTGTCGAAACTCGCCGCAAGAGGTGCCGAGAACTGCCGCAAGCGCGGCAGGTGGACCCGCCACACCGACGAAGCGATCGGGGCAGTACGGTCTGACGAGGCCGATTGGTGCCCGGGCGAAGGTTGCACTCTTGCCGCGGGCTTGACGGCAGGCTCTCGCTGGCCGCGTATCACCCGGTCGTAGATTTCGCTCACCGACCGGCAGCAATCCTCGATGTCGGACCGCAGTGACGCGGGGGCTTCTGGGCTCCGGCCCTTGCCCATCTGTATCGCTACGCGGCAGGCCGCTTCTTCGTTCGTCGGCAGTTGGTGCGTCTGCTGGTTGTTCGCCAGCTGCAGCCGGTGCTCCACCGTCCTTAGAAATCTGTAGGCGCGGAAGAGCCTGCCGTAGTCGTGGTCGGCGAGATAGCCCTTCTCCCGCAAGCGATGCAGCGCGTACATCGTGCCGCCGCTGCGCAAGAACGTGTCCTGCCCGCCATGCAGGCGCTGCAAGCACTGCACCAGAAACTCGATGTCGCGGATGCCGCCCGGGTCCAGCTTCACGTCCAATGCCGTGGCCGGCCGGGACCTGCGCGCCTTTTGGATGCGGTCGCGCGTGACCGCAAGGGTCTCGATCTGCGAAAAGTCCGTTGTCGTGCGGTAGATGCGCGGCGTGACGACGTCGAGAAACATGCGCCCCAGCTTCAGGTCGCCCGCCACCGGCCGGGCTTTGAGCAGCATCTGCAACTCCCAGTCGCGCGCCCGCTGGAAGTAGTAGTGCGTCGCGGCTGAGATCGGGTACACCAGCTCGCCCGCGTTCCCTTCCGGGCGCAGCCTGAGGTCAATCCGGTAGCTGAAGCCCTCCGGAGTGACGACCGAGAGCATGTTTGTCAGCCGCTTGGCCAGCTTCACGGTGAAGTCGCGGTTGGTCGTCACGACCGGACCGTGCGTGTGGCCATCGCCTGTGTGGATATACATCAGGTCCACGTCGGAACTGTAGTTCAGCTCCGCCCCGCCGAGCTTTCCCAGCGCAACGACCGCAAACCCGCAGATGATCTGCCCGTTGCGGGCGTCGCACAGCGGCCTGCCGAAGCGCCGGATCAACTGCTGGCGGATATGGTCATGCGCTGCCTGAATCAGGGCGTCCGCCAAGCTAGAAAGATCCCGCGCGGTCTCGGCCAAGGGGGCGAATCCGAGCAGGTCGCGCATCGCGATCCGCAACATGTGCCGCCGCTTCAGCCGCGCCAGTTGCACCGCGACCACCTCGTCGGACGCATCGGCATAGAAAGAGCCGATTTCCGAGCGGAGCTCGCCGGCGTTGGGGGACCGCTCGAGATTCTCCGGCTCCAGCGCCCACCGCAGCAGTTCGGGCTGGCCCAGCAGAAGGTTTGACAGGTAGCGGCTGTTGCTGAAGACCGTCAGCGCCGCATAGACAGCCTTGCCATCGAAATCCTCGGGGCGGGTGCCGGGTGTCGTCTGTTCGCAGAACTGTAACAGGCGCTGCAGCGCGCCGACCGGATCCGGCAACGGGTCCAGAAGGCGGGGAATCCGAGCGATCGCACGCTCGGAAAGGTGTACTGAGAGGCCCTCAAGCAACCCTGGCACGCGCTCGTCGATGCTGGATCTGGCCACAACCGACATCGGCAGCAATCCGCAGAATACCCCAGCGGCCGCAGGCGACCTGCGAGAATGACAAGATAGCGACCCAGAAGCCGGGGACCCAACGAGGCAATGCTCACACGCAGGATGTTCACACTCGGCGCGGCGGGCGCGGCGGCGCTCGGCGCCGAGACCCGCCAGGAAAAGGCCAAGCGGTTGGTCGACGAGGCGTTTGCGGCGATCGGCGGGCAGAAGTTCCTCGACATCCAGACCCAGGTTCGCGCCGGTCGGGCGTACTCGTTCTACAACCGACAGGTGCGCGGCACGGCCCGCATTACGATCTACGACCGCTTCGACGAGATGCAGCCCGACGCGGCCGACGACTGGCTGCCGCTCAAGCGGCGCGAAGTCTATACGGAGAAGGGCGACTACTACGCGCTATTCCTCAATGGCGCCGGGTTCGAGGTGACCTACCGGGGCACGGTGCCGCAGCCACAGGACTACATGCAGCGATACCGCCTGGAGAGCCGGCGCGACATCTTCTACTTCATGCGTTACCGCATGCAAGAACCCGGGCTGTACTACTACTACAACGGCACCGAGATCGTCGACAACGTGCCGGCCGACTCGCTCGACATCGTGGACGCCGAAGGCGAGGCCATCACGCTATATCTCAGACAGTCGGACGGTCTGCCGCTGCAGCAAGAATACTTGCGGCGCGATCCCAAGACGCGCATACCGTACGAGGAGAAGTCCGTCTTCGGCCGCTACAAGCCGGTCGGCGACGTGCTGCTGCCGTGGGTCATCCGGCGCGAGCGCGACGGGGACAAGGTCTTCGAGCTGTACGCCGACAGCTACGAAGTCAACCGTCCTCTGAGCGGTGACTTGTTCACCGTGCCGAACGACCTGCCGATGCTGCCGCCCAATCCATAGCTCTCACACCCGCTAGCGGTTCAGCCAGCGGTCGGAGAGCTGATGAACCGCGACGAACAGGGCGACCAGCAAAGCGCACGCGACCACTACCAGATACAAATGCTCGGCGGCGAGTTCCATGGCCCTGTCGCCATAGCGGATTCCGAGAAACACCACCCCGAAGTAGCGCACGACTCGCGAGAACCCCACGGCAAGGCAGAACCACCCCAGAGGCATCTGGAAGATTCCGGCGGCCAAGACGACAGGCTTCATCGGCAGCGGGAGCGGGATCATGGCGACAGGAATCAGAGCGGCGGCACCCCACTTGCCGACCAAGTCACTCAGCCGCTTGATGCCGCGCTCGGTGATCCTCTTCCGGAGCATCGCTTGGCCCGCCCGCCGCGCCAAGTAATAGAGCGTCACGCTGCCGATCACGGATCCCACGGTGCCGAGCCCGGCCGCCCAGTAGGCGATTTCGGGGGTAGCGATTGCCTGCGCCAAGAGCAGGGCGTCAACGCCCTGCGGCATGGGAATGAACGCGCTGTCGGCCAGCGCGATCAGGAATACACCCCACGGTCCCAGAAAGCCCGCCGCGGCGGCCACCCACTCCCCAAGTTGACGGACGAATGCCAAGGCGGTCGATTTCCCATTGTGGCGTATATTCGGAAACAGGCATGGCGACCGCCCGGGACTTCCCCCTGCACTCCCCCGTACAGTTCCCCGCGGGCAGCCGTCTGGTGCGAGGCCACCTCGCCCGAAAGTCCCGTTCGTTCGCTCTCGTGGTGGCCGAGGACGGCCGGGAATACAACGTTCCTTGGTCGCTCATGCAGCATCGCCGATCCGGCGTGCGGAAAAGCGTCAGCCCGCGCAGCGAGGAGCGCGTGGCCGACTTTCCCCCAGGAGCCGAGGTCTCCTTCCGGTCTCGCGCCGGCACGCTGCGAGGTGTAGTCGTTCGAAATGGTCCGAAGCGCGCCCGCATCGCCTGCAATGGAACCGAGTACAGCGTGCCGTATGGCTCACTCAAGGCGGTCGATTCACAGGCGCGAGAGAGCAACCAACGGCGGCTGTCCGACTGTGTCGCGGCAGCCGAGGCGCTCATCCAGCAGCACGGGCTGGACGGCTGGAGCTTCCAGTTCGACAGCGCCCAGAAACGTGCCGGCGCCTGCGTGTTCACCACCAAGGTGATCAGCCTTTCACGCTTCTACTGCATCCAGGCCGGCGACGCTCAGGTCCGCGACACGATCCTGCACGAAATCGCGCACGCACTCGCTGGCCCCAAGCACAACCATGACGCGACTTGGAAACGCATAGCCCGCTCCATCGGCTGCACTGCCGACCGCTGCCACACTGTCGAGTTCGCTCCGGCGAAGTACATCGCGTCGTGCTCTCGCTGCGGCTGGGGCCAGAAGAGGAACCGGCGGCTACGCGGGGGTGTGTGCAGGACTTGCGGGCAACTCGTGACGTATCGCAGGTTCACCCAGCAAGCCTGGGCCGCGCGTTCCCAGCAGCCCTCCTGAGCCTGCGGCAACAGGTGCCTGCCACAGCCGGCGACCGGGCAAGGCCTTGGACATCAAACTCTTAGCCGCCGAGGCTGAATCCTGCGCAGATCAGCCAAGACCCCGTTCGCCGGCCCCGAAAAATGGGCCGCGACGGGTCTGCGAAAGGTTGATGCGCAGTCGCGCCGTGTGGAGCACACCGGCCCTTACGCCGGGCATCACGCGCTACCTTCAAGCGTTGCGAGAAACGTGATCAAGTCGATCAGCTCCTGCGTGGTCATCGCGCTAACAAGGTCATCCGGCATGATCGAGAGCTTGCCCTGTCGCCGCTCCAAGATGTCCGACGGCGCAAGCTGGAACTCGTCCGCGGCTTCGTTGCGCAGCACGACGCGCTCCGGCGTGTCTTCGATCAGGATCCCCGTCAGCAGGCCGTGGCTGGCAGTGTCCAAGATCCACGAGACATACTCGTGGGCGATTCCTGCGCTGGGGTGCAGGATGGCATTGAGCATGCCCTCCTTGCCGTACTTCGACGCGATCGCGGCCAAGCTCGGTCCAACGATTTCCTCCCCTACCGACAGCGAGTGACACTTGGCGCAACTCGCACCGTCCCTGCGGTTGAATACTTCGCGGCCGCGCTCGGCGCTACCGACCCCTTCTACGATTTCGCGTACTCGGACCACCGGACGCTCATTGCTGCTCTTGGGAGCTGGAAGGACTGTTGCGGCGCGCTTACGCACTTCGGGATCGCGGGAGCTGTGGACCACGCTGGTTGCCACGGCGCGCATTTCGCCGGGCAATTCGAAGGATTCCTCCATGTCCAGCAGCAGTTTCGCGCCATCCGCGCGGCGCCCGAGAACGCGGACTGCCTCGCTGCGGACTTGATTGGGAGCGGTGGAAAGGATCAGTTCACGAAGTGTCTGGTCGAGACCTTCAGCCGAAGCTGCCCACAGCCCTTCGATGGCGGCAATGCGCAGGGCGTCGGGCCCTTCGGACAACTGCTGCGAGAGCATGGCTTCGGCGGCGCTGCCGCCGATCGCGCCGAGCGTCTTGATCGCAACCACGCGGTCGGCTTCCTCAGCTGCCGCGTCCGCCGCCAAGCGTCGCAGCTGGGGGGCCAGTGAGGGATTGGCGAGCAGAGCCGAGAGCTCGAGCGCTGCCGAGCGGGTCTCGGAATTGGCCAGAGCCCTTCCGACCGCAGTGACCAAGTACGGCTCCGCTCGTTGATCGCTCCATTCGCTGAAGACCTGCTTGGACAGCAGATACAGGGCGCGGTCGCGAACCTCAGCAGCTTCTGCAGGGTCGCCGGCCATGCCCGCGACCGTCCGGGCCACCCCTGCGCTTGGCTGCCAACCGAGAGCATCCAGGGCCTTGAGGCGGTCCTCCATGGGCCGTGACCGGTCCCGAGCGATCCCAGTGAGATAGTTGCGAGAGGCCGGGGCCTGAAGCACCCAGTACAAATCGCCCAGCTTGGAGCTCCACGCAGGATGCTTGCGGCGCAGCGCTCTAAACAACCCGTCCTCGGCACCTTCCGCAGCAATCCCCAGAGCACCCAGATACCAGCGGTCCGCACCGTCATATCCGTCCGCTAGGCTTAGCCAAATTTCCTCTCTTTGGGCAGGGTCAACGCCACGCAGCATCAGTGCCGCTTCGCGGCGTACCTGAGCATCCGAGTCTTTCGCCAGCTGCGCTACACGCTGATAGTGGTCAAGTTCGTGGTGTCTCGAGACGCGCAGTCCGAGTATGCGGAAGCGCGGATCGTCCGCCTCCAACGCATCCTTCAACGCGCCCCGGCCTGCCTCGCCGAGCGGAGCCAGCAGCCACAGTGCCCTTGCTCGCATGGTGTCGGAACCGCTCTGCCAAGCTTCCATAAGCAATTCGCGACGTTCGTCTTCGCCGCGCAGCAGCAACTCCTGGTAGGCACGATAGCGAGTGGCTTGGTTCGGAGATCCGAAGGCGGCCAAGAGCCCGGCACTGCTCTCAAGATCCAATTCCGGGACCGACCCGCGGTGGCCGATCGGAGCAATCCGGAAGATCCTGCCGCGCTCGATGTCGAACATGGCGTGGCCCCCCACGACCGGGTCCTGCCAGTCGGCCACGAAGACCGAGCCGTCCGGAGCGACTGCGATGTCGCTGGGCCGGAAGATCGGATCGGTGGCCGTCACCGTGTTCTCCGCCTCCATCTCGTAGCCTGCGCCATCAGGGCGCACGAAGAAGGTCTGGATCAGGCGCTTGCCCGGCTCGGCATGAAGTAGCTGGTTGCGGTACTGGGCGGGCAGCAGCTCGCCCTCGTACAGCACCAACCCGGTCGGCGATCCCGGTCCAGTGCGGGCCACGTACGGCAGCGTGCCGGGCCGCTCTTCGTGAAAGTGCGTGCCCCGGTCCTCCCGCCAGCGCCTGCCGCCTGGACCCCAGTAGCCGAAATTGGCTCCCTCCATCACGTACAGCAGGCGGGTCCACTGGTTGCCGTCGTCATCGTTGTCCGTTTGCCAGATCGAGCCGAAGGAGTCCAGCGCGATCTCGTAGGGATTGCGGGCATTGTGGGCGAGCACGCGAAAATCGCTGCCATCGGGCCGCACCGTCTGCACGGTCGCAGCGTAATAGGGACCCTCGCGGCTGCTGCGGAACGACTTGCCCGAGCGATCCGTGGTCTGGAAGCCCTGATCACCGGAATTGAAGTAGTAGCGGCCGTCATGCCCGAACAGCACGACGTGCATGCCGTGGTCGTGATCCACTCCGCTCCAGCCGCTGAGCAGCGTCTCCTTCGAGACGATCCTGTCGTCCTCATCCTTGGTGTAGACGAATAGATCCGGCGACTGGGAAACGATGACCTTGTTGCCGAGCACGGAAATGCCCAGCGGGGCGAGCATGTCGGCATGCTGGTCAAAGACCTTGCGGGAATCTGCCTGTCCGTCGCCATCGGTATCTTCGAGGATCACAATACGGTCGCCCCGCTCGTCATTCTTGGGCCGACTCCTGAGATCGCTGCGGTAGTTGACTGACTCGATAAACCAGACCCTTCCGCGCTCGTCGATATCAAAGTTGGTCGGGTTCACCAGCAGCGGCTCGCTGGCCCAGAGCGTCATCTCCAGTCCCGGCGCGACATCGAATTCACTGCCAACTGTGGGCGGGGACACGCTGCAGGCAGCCAGTGCGAGCGCCGCCGCCACAGCGATACAACGGAAAACGGTCATTGGTTCGATTCTACCGAGCGCCTCGCCAGTCGCCGCGCTGCATTGCGGCAGTCTCGACTTATAGGTGCGTTCGGAGCCGGGAGGGACACCGATGAAGTGCTCGGACATCGACGCGCATGTCAACGCCAGTGGATCGAGCATGACGAGCAGGCGGGGACGCTTCGTGCCGTTCGGCCGTCTAGCCTTCCTGCAAGGATAATCCCGGCAGCGACCCCTCGGAAAGCCCCGCCCGCGTAAGCGAAGGCCGTCTTCGGGAGAGCGCTGCTGTTCCGCCTCATATTCTCTTTGTTTCGGCAGTCATGCCCCCGAGCTAACTCTTCGTTCAGGTCCACCAGCTTCTCAATCAACGATCCACAGCGTTAGCGAATCAGTGTCCTTCACGAACACACGCTTGCCCGATACCGTTGGCTGGGCCCAAGTTGCACTCTCCGCCACGGAGTACCGCCCAACCACCTCGAGTCTCTCTCGATTGCTCTCTGCGACAACCAGCTCGGCATCGTCGTTGAGGAGCAACAGCAGGCTGCCCGCCTTGACGACGGCTGTGTTGAGCGCCGCCCGTGGCGGGCCGAGCCAAAGGACGCTGCCGCTAATGACATCTAGCGCGAAGTACTGCCCTCTTGATCTCTGGGAAAGGCCATATAAGGTATTGGCGATCACTACCGGTGTGCTCAGATACATCGAAACTGCCGTCGTTTCCCAAACAGTCTCGGTCACCCAATCGCCATCGCGCTGCACCGGCTTGAAAGCGGCGGCACCCAGTTGGTTTCCGCTGACAATGACCATATCGCCATGCAGCACCGGCGTTGGGCCGCCCTGATCAGCCTTCCAAGGATGGCGCCACAGCGGCGCTCCGCCCGGGAACGACACGCCGATCACACCCTCCTGGGTTACCGAGATAACCTGGCGGACCCCGTCGAAGTCCGCGAAGATCGGGGATGCGAAGAACCCTCCTGCGCCGGCGGTCCACTCGATTTCTCCCGTCTCGGCACCGAAGGCTGTCAGCGGCCCGTAGTTGCCCGGATGTGCCATGACCATGCCCTCGTCGGCGATCGGCGACGAAGCGGCGCCGAAATATGGCGGCTCCCCAGGTGCGTCGGTTCGCCAGAGCAGTTCTCCGCCGGAGGCGTCGAACGCCGCCACGATTCCGCTGATGCCCACGGTGAACAACTTGCCATTCCTGTAGACAGGAGTCGCCTTGGGCCCAGCCCCGTGAACCGCGGCGGGCTCGCCTGGCTCGTAGGGCGCGGGATAGCTGGACTGCCACAGTTCGTCGCCGGTGCCCGCTTCAAGCGCCACCAGGACCTCCCGGCCTTCGCGACGCACGAAAGCATAGACAACATCATCGACAACCAACGGAGTGGCGTAGCCCTTGCCAATCTCTACCCTCCACTCAAGCTTGAGTTCATCCGGCCACTGGGCGGGCTCGACGAACGCACTGGCGGAACCGTCACTTCGGAGCCCTCGCCACTGCGTGTAATCGTCCGAGACGGTTTCGATCTCACCGCCACGAACGCAAGCGATCGACAAGAGCGCAATGACGAGCATTGAATACAGGGAGGCACACCCGAGGTCGAATCGGCGGTTCGTCATCTGGCAGCTAGCACCGGCTGCTCCGCACTCAGCGAACCCTCTCTCGGCATGCTTCCCCCTCTCGGTTGACACGAGCGAGGCACGGCCCGGCGGAGATCTCCACTACTCTCTCCGCCCAAACGCATGCCAATCGATAGGAGATCCATGGCAACGTCCCCTTCGACGTGACCTAGTACAGACACGTTTCGCGCAAGATCCGCTTGCGGCTGCCCATGCCGATTCAAAACCGATCCGGTGATTGATTCGTTGCTGTTCCACGTCGGTTCGCTCCCTCCGAAGACCGTTTGCGCGGTTCTCGGCCCTTGCCGGGGAACAAGAAGGAAGCTGGCGGGGTCCATTGGTTAAGTCTGTCAACCGGAGGTTGTGATGAGAAGGCTCTTGAAGCGGGTAGTCGTTTGGGGAGGTGGCGTACTGGTGCTGGCCTTGGCAGTGGGAATTGGACTCCAGTGGCTGCTCTCGCATCTTGCATTGGAGCGCAACCCGCCGCCCGGAGAGGTGGTTGTCGTTAGCGGGCGCCAGATGCACCTGCTTTGCCATGGGCGAGGAACACCTGCGGTCATTCTTGAGTCGGGACTTCCCGGCACGTCTCTCGGCTGGGCATCGGTGATCGAGGACATCGCCTCGTTCACACGGGTGTGCGCATACGACAGGGCTGGATTCGGCTGGAGCGAGGCCGGGCCTGAACCTCGTACCGCCAGCAACCTCGCCAGCGAGCTCAGAAACCTGCTGCGTGCCGCTGGCGTGGACCCGCCATTCGTCCTCGCCGGCCACTCTTTCGGGGGCGTGGTCGTGCAGTTGTATGCGAGCCAGTTTCCAGAAGAAGTGGCCGGGATCGTGCTAGTCGACGCCCCCCACCCAGACCTCATCGCCCATCTGCCCCCCGGGCACTTCGAACGGATGAGGAGCTTTGCGTTGATGCCGAAGCTGCTGGGTCCTCTTGGCGTCGCTCGTCTCATACTGCCGCCCGTGCCGACCGGCAACCCGGATTCCCGCCCTAGCTCAGTGCAGGTTGCGGAGCAGCAGTTGCTGGCGACGACACGATCGTTTCGGACCATGGCGTCGGAACTCGAGGTTCTGGAGGAAAGCATGAACCAAGTCGCCGCGAATCCCCCTCGGCTAGGCCAGAAGCCGCTTACCGTCCTTACCAAGGGGCGGCGCCGAAAGGGAATGGAACACGTGGATGACACGCAGGAGCGGCATACGGAGCTGTCAGAGAACAGCGACTGGAGAGTCGTCAGTGGAGCCGGTCACCTCATTCACCACGAGGATCCCGAAGCCGTGGTGGATGCGGTCCGCAGCGTCGTGGAATCCGCGCGCAACGCCCATGCGAATGCCGCCGCCGCGGAGTAATTCCTGTATTGGGGCTGGGGCGAGCTGGGCCATGCCCAAGCAGTGAGATCCAGTACGGTGTCGTTCCCGGCGGTTTCGGAGACCCAGACCCGACCAATGTGCACTTCCAAGCGTCTGAGTAGCGCCAAGCGTTGCGAAGCTGTCGGTGACTTCAGTTGGGCTGAGCCAGATGAAACAGCACGAGCTTCTCTTTCGCAAATTGGGGAGTCCGCGCGCAACGCGAGAGGTGGATCGGCCGCCGGCTTCCGCGCAAAGCCGCCACCGATCCGAGGTCGGAACAGACTACTCCCCACTAGCCGCCGATGCAGTGCGGATCGGACTCTGCGCATCTGGTCCGCCTTTGGTGCCGAGCACTGCCAAGCCGTCTCTCCGCATCGAATGGGCCATATATAATGTTGGGCGCATGGCATACAGTCGGGTTCTTAGTCCTCTCGTCGTCCTCGCAGCCCTGATCGCCCTAGCCGTTCCGGGCAACGCCAAGGTTGACTACCAGTCGGACGTGCGGCCCCTGCTTTCTGACAAGTGTTTCCAGTGCCATGGGCCCGACGCGGCGACGAGAACGGCGGACCTGCGGCTCGACCGCCGGGAGGGCCTGTTCGGACACCGGCCGAACGGCACGCCCGTAATTCCCGGAGATCCCGACTCGAGTCTGGTCTTCCAGCGCATCACGCACGCCGATGCCGCGCTGCGCATGCCGCCGGAGTACTCGCACAAGTCTCTCGAGCCCGCTGATGTCGACACCATCCGCACATGGATCGAAGAAGGCGCCGAGTGGACCGGGCACTGGGCTTTTGAGATCCCGAAGCGCCCGGAACTGCCCGCCGTGCGCGATGCTGACTGGGAACGCAACCCAATCGACCGCTTCGTGCTGGCACGCCTTGAGCAGGAAGGACTTGCGCCGGCGCCGGAAGCAGACAGGCGCTCTCTGGCGCGTCGCGCCGCGCTCGATGTCACCGGCTTGCCCCCGAGCCCGGAGATCGTGGACAACTTCGTGGCCGACGACCAGCCGGGCGCATACCAGCGCTACCTTGACGTCCTGTTCGCTGCCGAGAGCTACGGCGAGCACCGCGCGCGCTACTGGCTGGACGCCGCGCGCTATGCCGACACGCATGGCATCCACATCGACAACTACCGCGAGATGTTCGCGTATCGCGACTGGGCGATCCGGGCGTTCAACGAGAACCAGCCCTTCGACGACTTCGTGGTCGAGCAGGTGGCCGGCGACCTCCTGCCCGAGCCGAGCCTCGACCAGCTCGTCGCCACGGGGTTCCAGCGCAACAACATCACG
>JAJDTX010000038.1 GCA_022826925.1 Bryobacterales bacterium | reverse complement strand
CGACCGCGCCAAGGCTCCTGGGTGTGCTGTCGCATGCTCGCACGCCCCGCCGACTCGGCTTCCGGACGCCATCTCCCGAGCTCCGCGCACTCCAAGACATGCCTCAACCCCCGTTCGCATCAAACATTGAATTTGCCTGCACCGACTACTACTTCAACTCAACGTCCTACACCTCAACGTCCACAAGCCATCACGGGATCAGTCCAGATTACCGATTGACTAGCCAGAATAAGAGAGACCTAAACTACGAGCTCCTACGAACCAATTACACGAGACTTTCTCGCATGTGTCTCATACGCGGCCGGCTCGGCGAGACTTCTTCAGCACTCGCCGCGAAAGTAGCGCTCCAACTAACTCCGCTGCTCGCTTTTCCGGCTATAGGCCCAAAGCGCCTGGTCGAGTTTGCGAATATCGACACCGTACTCGCTCCTCTTCTCCCGGAGGAACTCTGTGACCCCGAACCACCCCTCGAAACTGTCGACGGGAGAGGTTTCGATGGTGGCTGTCACGTACTTGCTGACTATCGGGTAATGGCACTGGGGGAAAGCAAAGTGGAGGATGGCGCTCGCCATCGACCATCCGACTCCGTCGAGGCACTGCAGAAGCCTAACGCGTTCGCGTTCGCTGGCGGCGGCAAATGCCTCGCGGGTCACGCTCTCCACATGTTCTGAAGTGTTCGTGGAGACTTTGCCAATGAGGAACGGCCCCGGCAAGAACCAATTCGCGGTTTGCTTCAACTCACCCAGACTCATGTAGCCCCGTTGGCTGACGCGCTTGAACGTCGATTCGAGCTGCTGGTCAGCCGTACGATTAGTCGATCTTCCAAAAGGAATGTCCAGATAGCATTTCGCGTAGTAAATGACTTGGTCCTTACTAAGTGGCATCTTCATGTCGCTATATTCCCCCTTTTCGGTTCAACGGTCAAACATGACGTCGAGTCGCTCCTCGGAATGCTCGCCGGATAGGCACGTTCGAGATGCTCCAGTCAGCCGTCGCGGCATGATCGAGCAAAGTCAATGTACACCAACCCAGCATCGAATGGCGGATGGAGGTCGATAACGTGCCGCTCAAGCACATCCACCTGACGATTCTGCCGCGACACAACGCTAGATGGTCGCTCAGAACGAAGTGCCGTTCAGGCTGAGTCTTTTGGCTGCTCTTCGTTGCGGAGAATGTGACTCGTCCTCGCTGCATGTCTACGAGGTTTGGGGAGGTGCGGCCTCCAAACGTTCCTTGACTCGCTTCCGTACCAGCGAAACCGCACGGTCCAAGCGCGTTGCCACGTTGGAACGGCTGATGTGCAGCAGTTCCGCCGTTTCTTCCGTGCTCCGCTCCTGGCCGTAGCGCAACTCCAGAACCTGCCGGTACGTCTCCGGCAGAGCGAAAACGATTTCTTCGAGCAACAGGAGCAACTGAGTCTCCACGGCCTGGTCCTCGGCGGACGGCCCGGGGTCTTGTCGCTGATCAGGCTCCTCAGGCAGCGGCACCTCGCCATGCTGATGCCGGTGAATGTCCCTAGCGCTGTTCGCGATGATCGCCCGGACCCAGGCGCATGCAGGTGGGCCTCCTCGGTACGCATGCACTCCCTGCAGCACCTTGATCCAGCTCTCCTGGAGTGCGTCCAGCGCGGCCTCGTCGTCCCCGGCAATCCGTTTGGCCAAGGGAAGAAAGCGTCTGGAGCAGCAAGCTATCCAAGCCTCCTCGCGACCGTCGAGCAGCGGGCAGTTCCGCGCAGCTTTACCGAGCCTGCTACTTCGCGGGAGGGTGAGTTTGTTCGACATCGATCACTGTGAACATCAAATTCTACTGTGATCGAATGCGCTGTGCCGCGTCTTAGTAGATGACTGCCTGACAGTCTGAATTCGAAGGAGGGTTCAAACAATGAGAAACAAAAACCGTGCCGGCTGGATCATCGCGATCTGGAGCTTCGCTGCGATCTTGATCTTGCCGACGATCTCCTCGTTCGCCACTGTGCAGAGCGATGGCAGATCCAACGTCAACAGCCAATGCGAAGACGCCTGCGACGACGCGTACGCAGCCGATCAAAGGACGTGCGACAAAGACTGGCAGAGCTGCCAACGCTTTTGCAGCTCCTCCACCAACTACTACGCTTGCATGGTGTCGTGCGATACCCAATACGACAACTGCACGAGTTATGCCTCCTGGGCCTGGTCATCGTGCCTAGCTAGCTGCGGAGATTAGAGCCAGTGACGCCACGAGCAGCTGTCGGGCGTTTCCGCCCGCTCCGAAGTAACGCGGAAGATGCTTGGCAATGAGATGGATCCCGGTCGCCGCGCCGCCGGACGAGCCATGGCTCGTCCGGCGGCTACACCATACTTGGTTGTTGCGTCAGCTATCTCTCTCAACGCCGCAATAAGATAGGCGTCGCTTGGCGGGCCTGCAGGCCCGCCTGTGACACGTCTGCACATGTCTGGCCGGACACTGGCTGCGCCGCTATCAGACCGCATTGGGCTATGCTCCAGTGCTCGTCGACGACACCGGAATCGAGGTCGAGGGGCGCTGTTTCGAGTAAGCGGAACGGGCTACAACGGTGAGCGTCAGCACCGGAAGTGATGGTGCGCTCACCATCACTTCCGGGCACGAATCGTGCCCCTGCACGCGAGCGTCCAAGCGGCCTTGGTCCATTACCCACAGGTCCGTTCGCGTTGCGAAGACCCGGATGACCATGCCTTCGTCGCCAGCCGGCCAGCCCGGTCGATCTGACGCCTTCATCCGGCTCCCACGCCGATCGGCCTGCGCGCGGGACCTAGCGAGCCCGGCTCCCGCCTGCATGACCTCAAACAGCATTCTGCGTAGTTCCTAGGAGTGGACTTTGGAATGAAGAGTCCCTCGACCAATCTGGGAACCATCGACTGCGATAGCTGGGTCCAGAAGCTGCACTGGACCTGCGTGGCTTGAAGGAAGCCCGACCGTCAGAAGCGAGGGGCATAACTGCGGACTCGATCTGGAACTACGGCCCCGGTCGGAACGAAGAGCCCCTGTGCAGAGATCTGTTGACGGCCGGCGGTGAGTGCGCTCGTGCCGCTAGATGCACTTCGGTGCCTCGCACCAAGATTCCGATTGACGGATTCGCTGACGCCAAGGGGCGATAAGTGAAAAGCCCGCCTTCGATCCGTGGATCGAAGGCGGGCTGGGACCGCTTCGCGGCGTCAGTGCCTAGAAGATGAACTTGATGCCGAGTTGCAGATTACGCGGGTTGCCCGCGCCGCTGATAATGCCGAAGTTGCGGTTGCCGACGCGAGTGTTCGGGGCTCCAAACTGCGGCGTGTTGGTGAAGTTGAAGGCCTCGAACCGGAACTGCGCCGAGTACTTCTCGCCAAACTGGAAGCTCTTGTACGCCGAGAAGTCCCACTGTGCACGTCCCGGAATGCGCAGGATGCCCTTTCCGGCGTCGCCGAATGCCAGCGGCTGATTCGCCACAAGGGCTGCCGGATTCCACCACAGGCTGGGATCTTGCTTGGCTGGATTCACATCTTGGCCAGGGACAACGTCCGGCCTGTCGAGGTGAGCAAGGTCATTGATGTTAGACCTGCTCGCTCCCTGCACGCCGGGAGTAGCAGGCGTACCTCCCATCAGGGTGACGATGGATCCGATCGACCAGCCGCCGAGCAGTGTTCTCTTGGCGCCAGTAGCTCCTTTCAGGAACGGCAGTTCATACACGATGCTTCCGACCGCGCGGTGTCGGATGTCTTGAGGCGTAGGTCCGCGTTCGTGGCTCAGGTCCAAGACATCCTTGACGATTCTGGCATTCTCGCCGGGAGCGCCGCCAGAACCCGGAATCGCGCGCCAGTCGCCGATAGCGTGCGACCACGTATACGACACGATGTAGGTCATGCCCTGCGAGTAGCGCTTCTCCAGCTTGGTCTGCAAGCCGTGATACAGCGAGTTCCACCGGAACGAATGCATGTTGGAGCGCCCAAGGGTGATGAAGCCGCCGGGTTCGCTACCCGGGAACTCCACATCGCCGCGCCGCGCGGTGGGCACGAAGGCCGCACGCCAGGGGCGGCGCTCGTTAATGCCGCCCGTGGGCGGGATCACCTGTCTGGTGACGGGGTCATAGACGAACTCACCCGGCCTCGGGACGTTCTCATCCCAGCGGCCCATCATGTGGTTCATCTTGTTCCCGAAGTAGCCGATTTCCCAGAGTGTGTCGCCCGGCAGCGAGTACTGGACGTTGAAGTTCCAGTTCTGCGCCATCGGCCAGTCCGGCTCCGGCTCCCAACCCGACATTTCCACAGCAATGGCATTCTGGGCGCTGATCGTGTTCGGCGGCAAGCCATTCCTGAACGGGTACTGCGCTGGATTGCTAGGATCGGCGATCAAACCAACCTTGAAATGGAACGGAGGCTGAGTCTCCTTATACTCGCCGCCGCCCGTGTTCGAGAAGGTCCCGTAGAAGATGCCATATGCCATCCGCAAGACCGTCTTTTCGGTCAGCTTGTAGGCGATTCCCAAGCGCGGCCCGAAGTTCGTGGCATCCGGCTTGGTGAGACGTCGGGGGGTGCCGTCAAGACCGGGGACCTTGATCAGGCCTTGCGTGACGCTGCCGGTGTAGTTCACCTCGCCCGGATCTTGCGTCCAACGACGGTTGGCATCTGGCCGTTCCGGACCTGGGTCAAAGTACCCGATGCCGTCACGTGTCTCCAAGAACGGCGGATTGTACTCGTAGCGCAGTCCGAGATTCAGCGTGAGCCGGTCGTTGACCTTCCAGTCGTCCTGCACGTAGAAGTGCTGGTACGGCGAGCGCATGTTCATGTAGATCAAGTTCGATCCACGCAGGCCGCTCGCCGTGCCGAGCAGAAAGTCAGCAAACCCATCGCCGCCGCCGCCGCCTATGGGCGCGTCGCGCGTGAAGTTGCGCGGGAAGCCAACCCGGCCGAGCGCCAGCTGCGGATTGACGATTCCGGTCTGCATGAAGAAGATCTGCGCGCCAAACTTGATCGCGTGATCACCCTTGGTCCACGTGTTGTCCACGGACACCTGCCTCGTCTGCGACTGGATCAGGTTGGGAGCCCAGTTTGAGTTGCCGAGGGCTTGCCAGCCGCCGATCTCAAGAATCGCCATGCCGCGAAGGGTCGTGTCGAACCCGGGGAGCCCGATCTCCTGGTTGATGTTTCCGGGGACGTCGGGGTGAATCTCGGCGTCGGTGTCAAGATAGTTCCAGCCGAGTCTGATGTTGGAGATCAGAGAGGGGCTCCAGATGCGGTTCCATCCGAAGGCGGTGTTGTTGCTGGTCACATCGAGGGAGTTGCCACCCGGAACGAGCGTGCCGAAGTTGGCTGTGGCCGGCAGGCCGGGCCTGTTCCCGCGATTTTGTTGCTGCGAGCTCCAGCGGAAAAATAGGTTGTCCTTGTCCGACAGATTGTGATCCCAGCGGATGTCCCACTTGCTGAAGTCCTGGTTGCGAGGAGGCTGGAAGGTATGGTTCCTCCTCAGCCCGGCAACCTGGGGATCCGGATAGAAATCCTTGGCTATCTGAGCGAGCGGGTCGAACCGGGACGACGGAATTTGATTGTTCGGGAACGGCTGCCTCGCGTTGGAGATCGCGCCTTCCGCTGTGAACGGATCGTAGATCATCCGACTCGTCACGTCCAAGAACTCACCCGAGAAATCCCCCTGCCGCATGGCGGCTGACGGAATCGTCCGCACGAACGTATCCGACTCTCGAATGTCAGTCAGCTCCATGTCCCCGAAAAGGAACGACCTGTTCTTCTTGATTGGCCCGCCCACGGCGAAACCGTACTGCTTGCGCCCGAACTGCGCTTTGTCGCCAGGGGCGAAGTAGGGCTTGGCGTCCATCGTCTCGTCACGGTAGAAGAAGAATCCCGTGCCGTGGATTTCGTTCGTTCCAGACTTGATGGCCAACGAAACGATTCCAGAGGAGGACTTGCCATACTCCGCGGAAAATCCGTTCGTGATGACCTTGAACTCCGCCACGGCGTCGACGGATGGCTTGACGGTTTCCTTCTGGGCACCCTGAGAAGCGATCGACTGGTTGTTGTTATCAACGCCGTCGATCATGAAGTTGATCTCCGTGCCGCGCTGGCCGCCAATCGAGATTCCCTGGCCGCGCGAGACAACCGTGCCGGCCGAGATCACCGCAAGCTGCAAGTAGTCGCGACCGTTCAGCGGAAGGTCGACGATCTGACGGTTCTCGATCACCGTGCCCGCCGAGCTCTCGGTGGTTTGCAGCAGGGGCGCGGAAGCCTCGACCTCGATCACCTCGGTGACCGCACCGACCTCGAGCGCGACATTGAGTTCGCGCACGTCGCCGATGGACAGCGTGACGCCCGAGCCGGAATATGTCTTGAAGCCGTCAGACTCAACCACCACGATATACGTTCCGATACGCAGCGGGTTGGAGCGGTAGCTGCCGGTCTCGTTCGTCTGCGTCGAAGACTCGATACCGGTTTCGATGTGGCTGAACGTCACGTTGACGCCAGGAATCACGGCCCCGGTGGTATCCGAGACCGTCCCGACGATCAACGCGGTATCAGCCTGCTGGGCGGCCGCGAACGGCACAAGTCCCAGCAGCAGGACAAGAGCTGCGACAAAGCAGCGCTGTCGTTTCATCATGAAGTTCCCTCCTTGGAAAACAAGATATTCGTACTACATCAGGCGCAGCTTCAATGCACCCCTGAGTCAGCAGCTGAACAACCCCTGAGCCAACTCATCTGCAGTAATCGGCTCCAATCCTAACACGCCGCGGCCGGACATGTCAACTACAAATTTTCGAGTGGGTGCGCGACATTTCTGTGACCGAGACGTAGAATCGCTGGTTGAGCCTTGCAAGTCTGTGTGTATATACTACACACAGACGGAGGCCCCATGTCAGACTCCCTGCCAGCCCTGGAACAGCGCCGCTCCCAGATCCTCTT
>JAJDTX010000018.1 GCA_022826925.1 Bryobacterales bacterium | reverse complement strand
GCGGCTGACGGAACCGAGCGCTTTGCAGAAGCGTGCGTTTGAACTGGTCCGAACGTTCCCAGTGCAGGACAGCTCCAAATCCAGCTAAGGCTATGCATTATAAGGACTTCCCTTCGCTTCCGGCCCGGAACTTCGGCCTAGAGAGTCGCGACTCCGATCAGTGCCAGGCCATTCGTGTAGCCGAGGAACATCAGCACGATGAAGGGGTAGGCGCTCGCGGGCGCGGCCTTGAACTCCTTCCAGATGAAAACCCCCCAGATAGCCGCCACCAAGGTGGCACCTTGGCCCAGGGCGTACGAAATCGCGGGCCCCGCCACGCCCGAAGCGATCACGTTTAAGCCTAGGGCCACCATCCAGATCATCCCTCCCAGGATTCCCAGCGAATGAAGCTTGGGCCCTCCGCCAAAGTAACGCCCGTAGGTCTTCCCGCCGGCCTTCATGAAGATCGTGTTGACGACGAAGTTACTCAGCAGGAGGCCGATCCCGAAATAGAGCAAGGCGGTGTACGGGGTCAGGAAGCCGGCTTCGATAGCGCCCGAGCTGAAATCCGGCGAGACGGCCCGGACCAACATCGGGTAGAACGACCCCATCAAGCAGCCGGCCAAGACCGCGTATAGCAGGCCTCGCCCAAGACGCCTGCCTGCCACCGGGGGGAGCTTGCTGTAAGCCAGCGCCGACATGATCATCGCAATGACGATCAGCGCGACCCCGGCGAACAGGAGGGTCGGATCCCCCTTGGGCGCTTGGAGATAGCTGCGCACCGTGCCGATCACCAGGGCCAGCCCGACTCCGACCGGGAAGGCGAGCGACATTCCTGCGGCGTCGATCGCCACGACCAGAAGGATGTTCGCGACGTTGAATAGAGCTCCGCTCAAGATGGCGTCTCCGATCGGCACCCCGGACGCTTGTCCGAGATTGGCCGCCGCCCCCATGCCCACGCTCCCGAAGCTGCCTAGCGTCAGGGCGAACAGGATGCCGGTCAGGAACACGCCGATGGCGTAGTCCCAGTAGTACAGCTCGAAAGGCCAGTCTTCCTTGCCGGCCAGCTTTTGCGTGTTGGCCCACGACCCCCAGCCCAGCATGGTGATGATGCATAGGAAGATCGCTAGTCCCAGGCTCTCGACGACGAACATCACAACCTCCTTGGGTGCCGCTCCGCCGATTCAATCCGCGACTTCGCCTAGGAAGCGCTCCGCTTCCTGCCTCGACGGGACGGAGTTCTGCGCGCCGGGTCGCGTGACCGAAAGTGCCGCTGCTGCATTTGCGAACCTGGCTGCCTCGGGCACGCTCCGGCCCTCGGCCAGTGCCGTGGCGAAGGCACCGTTGAATACGTCGCCGGCCGCGGTTGTGTCAACAGCAGACACCTTGAATCCGGCAACGCGGTGGCTCCCGTCGCCGCTGGCAATCATACAGCCTCGCGCGCCGAGCTTCAGGACTACGGACCGAGGGCCGAGGGCGAGGATTGCTTTCGCCGCGAGTTCCAAGTCAGCGTCGCTCTCCATCTTCAGATCCGGCTCCGCCAGCAAAGTCTGCGTCTCCGTCTCGTTCGGGGTGAGGAAATCCACCTTGCGCAACAGTTCGGGAGATAGCTCCCGAGCCGGCGCCGGATCCAGGATGGTGGTCGCCCCGCGAGCCTTGGCGACCGCCAGGGACTCATCGACCGATTCGATCGGGATTTCCAGTTGCGACAGCAAGTAGGAGCCCTCGCGCAAGGAGCTCAGTCTCTGCGCCGCCAGGGCGGGTGTAACGGTAGCGTTCGCGCCCGGGGAAATGACGATGAGGTTCTCTCCGTCAGGCAGGACCAGAATGACCGCCGCGCCCGTGGACAGGTCCACCTCGCCTACCAAGTCCGTATGTACGCCGGCGGACTGCAGGCTCTGGAGCAGGAGTGATGCCAGGCCGTCGCTTCCCACTTGGCCGATCATGCTCACGCGAGCCCCCATTCGACCCGCGGCATACGCTTGGTTGGCCCCCTTGCCTCCGCTAAAGGTCTGCAGGTTGCCGCCGATAATGGTCTCGCCCGCCCTTGGCAAGCGATCGACATTCTGAACGAGATCAGCGTTCAGGCTTCCTATGACAACGATCTCGGGATTTTCTTTCATGGCTCTTCTGTTCCAAGTTGGCGCCGGGACCCTCCAGTAGCGGGAACCCATCCAAGTCCGCTCCCCGCCCGGCGGAAGCGACGGTCATCAAGATACGGCAAGGTGCGTGAGCGCGATGTTGCTGCTGGCCGAACCAAGGCAGGGATTGTCCCGCGCGACAGCGCGCGGCGCATGCTTGCGGCCATCGAACCTGTAGTTGTGCAACACAGTCTCCCCCCTCCGGACAGTTCTCGTTAGCATATACGGCTCTACGGTTCGAGCCAACTCGCCGACCGCATAGACCTCCGGCCTGCAGCTGCCGGGAAGAGAGCAGCCCGATATGGTCGCACCCGTGCCCTCGAACGCGATCGTCGCCTCCACCGAAAGCCGAAGTCAAGTCCGTACACGCAGCAGAAAGTAACTGCCGCCCAGGGCGAACAGGGCGCACGGTGCCCAAGCTGCCAGCAGAGGCTGTAGTTGGCCGGCCCGTCCGAGCTGTTCGCTGAATGCCGTGACCGCGTAGAAGGCCACAGTCAGGCCCAGGCCGAAGCCGACCGGCCACAGGGCGCTGCGTTCGCTGGTCTGTAACGCGAAGGGAAGGGCCACCAAGGCCATCGCGAACGCGAACAGCGGGAACGCCAGCTTCTTGTGCATGCTCACCTGCAGCCGAATGGTGTCAAAGCCGCTCTGAGTGAGGTCTTGGATGTAGGCCCGCAGCTGGGCGAGGTTCATCTGCTGGTCGTGCCGATCCTGTTTGAGGAAGTACTCAGGCTCTTCGCGAATGCCGGGGAAGGCCCTCGCCTCGAAGGGCTCGAATGCATCGGTCTGGATCCCGCGCAACTCGCGTACCCATCCGTTCTCGAATATCCACGCTGCGCTCTCTTCATCCCAGCGTGCCCGTTCCGCATGGATGTGTCGGCTCAATTCGAACGGTTTGGTCCTGAGGTCAAAGACGCTGATGCCCGAGAACGTCTCGCTGCGCGAATCGAAAGCTCGGTGGTAGAAGATTCGGTTGTCAAGCCCGAACGTCCATTGGCGGTCCGGCCGCAAGTACGTGCGCGGCGGCCGGCCCTTGATCTCGTCGCGTAGCGCGTCCTGGCGCATGTTCGCTGCAGGCAGGATCGACTCTTCGAGGGCGAACAGGCCGGCGCTGAGTCCGCCGGCAGCGATCAGAACGGGCAGGGCCAGACGGTACAGGCTGACGCCGCAAGACCGGAATCCGGTGATCTCGTTATGCGCTCCCATGACGCCGAAACAGATGAGTGTCGCTACCATTGCCGCGAGAGGGATGGTGTTGTAGGCGAGGAACGGCGTCAGGTAGTAGATGTACGGAACGAAGTGTCCTAGCTTGTCTCGTGTCAGCATGTCGCTGAGCAGCTCGAAGAAGCTAAACACGTACCAGATCGAAGTAAAGGTGAGGACCAGCAGCACCAAGTAGAAGAGAAACTTGCGCAGCACATAGCGGTCGACGACCGGCACCAACAGGTCCAGTGGGTCGCGAATCGGCTGCTTGGTGGCGGCTTCGTCTTCGCGGGCGCCTCTCTTGCCGATGAACTTCTTGGCCGCCTGTGCCAGGCGACTTCTGACCGCGGTGTGCCAGTCGCGATGCTCGGGGGCGTCTGTCCGTGCCAGCAAGGCCAATCCTGCGATAGCGAAGACTCCGCTGGCCGACCAAGCGGCCAAGGCAGGCGGCAGCGCTCCCCGCTCGGCTAGAGCGGTTCCGGCCAGCGAGATCATCCAGTAGGAGAAGCACAGAAGCATCGCGACGACCACTCCCGAGGCGCGGCTGGCCCTGCGCAGCGAGATGGCCAGAGGCAAGCCCGCCAAGGGCAGCAGCCAACACCCAAACGGCAGCGAGAATCGGTCGTGGAGCAGCAGCGTCGCGGTCGGGTCGCCTCCTTGCAAGGCCTCCTCCCACAGCTCGGAGGTGGTCATGGAGTCAAACCGCTTCGCGCCGGGATCGAACCTTCGAGGGCGAGCTCGCAGGACTTGGTCGGCCGCTTGGGACCGCAGCGCCAAGTACTGCTCCGGATTGCTGGACCGCTCGTACGTGGTGGTCTGAGGGAAGCGAACTTGGATCCGGCCTTGTTCGGGGCGGGGCTGGACGAAGGCTTCGGTGCCCAGCGTGATGCGCGGCCCGGCCGCCTGGACCTCGGCACCGCTCAGCGAGCCGCGGACTTCGGGCGGGCGCATGTCCGCTAGGAAAATCCCCTTCCAGTGGATTCCCTCGGAAGGAACGACGTCCTGGACCCAGATCACGTGATCCGGGAAGTCCTCGATGAATACCCGGGGGATCACCTCTGTGCCCGCCAGCTGGATGCGCATCGATTCGGCGATCCGGACCTGCTCGCGCAGGGACCACGGAGTGAGCCACAGAGTTGTAAGCGCGCAGACCAGCAGGCCGATCGTGGCGACCAGCGAGACCGGGCGGACCAAGGATCGGATCCGGATACCGGATGCGACCATGGCCAGGACCTCGTTGTCGCTCGAGAGCCGTCCTAGCGAGACGAGGATCCCGGTAAGCACGCCCATCGGAATCGTGAATGGGAACGCCTGTGGCAGCGTCAGCGCCAACAGTCGCACCATGGCGTCGGCCGGGACCCTCCGTCCGACAAGCAGTTCCATGACCGGCTCGACGCGCTGCAAGAACAGCACGAGCGTGAACAACGCCGTGCCGACAAGCGATGCGACCGCAACTTCGCGGAAGACATATCGGTTGAGGATGCGCACGCCGTGACGGCCCGGCCGAGCCGAACTGTCATTATCACAGCCCCGGTCTCGCGAAGGCACGGGTCGCTGGCAGGCGGCACACGTAAGGGATGCTCGAAGCCCCGTTCGCGGAAACAGCGCTCTCGTGGGCCATGCGTCGTGACAGCCCGGTCGTTGGGCGATAGTGGCCTCTGGATTTGTCTGGCGTCAAAGCAAGAGCGAGCGAGGCCGATCTATTGAGAGACGTTGCCCAAAGGCCCTAAAGGCCGACGGATCCTCGTCAACTGGACGGAAGTGTCAGGGACACTCGCGTAGCGCCGGACCAAGCGGCTAGCTTCCAGCACGGGTCCGACAATCCGCGCCATTGGCGCCATGAAAGCGGTATACGCGGAGTATTTCGATGCGGCCAAGCTGGCCCGGACAAACGTGCAGCCGTCGTGCCTGCGAACGGGATGAGGGTCGAAATCGACTGTGTATCGTACGTGGGCGACTGCGTCTGGCGACAGCTCGTTGCAGGCATGTTGGGTCGGCCCGGATACGGGCTGGGGTCATTGACTATGATGTCGGATACGAGGGGCTGCGGCATCGCTTCAGCGGATGCAGCGCACCACGACGAAGTGCGTTGCCTTGTAGACAGCCCACCTTAAGAAGGCGCAGCGTGACGGATCACGATTCGATTGCAAGGCTCGAGGGAGCATTGTCTGACGATCAGGCATTGCAGCTTGCCATGCGGCGCGTGGAGATAGCAGAGCGGGCGTTCATTGCCTCGCGGCAGTCGGCGGACTTGGCCGCTAGGGTCGCGAAGGCGGATATGGATGAGGAAATGGAACGCGCAATGGGATGGGATCGGCCCGTCCCGCCCAACAGCCCGCTGATGGCAAAGATCGACACGGCTCTTGAGAACAGGAGAATCCACGCCTTGCAGGTGTTGGATGCGATGGAACGGTTGACCAGTGCCCTGACCATCCTGCGGGGGGCAATGAAACGCTCCGAGAGTTGCCAGGATGCGGCCGCGATCTTTGAGCGGTGCGTCACGGCGATGACGGACACAACGGACTTCGCCGACGACATTCTTCCCAAGCGCTAAGCTCGGCCCCTTGACCTCGGGCTGGATCGCTTCGGGCCGAAGAGGCAATTTGCCGCCGTTATCCCCTGCCCAGGGTGGGTCGGCACGACAGCCGGAGCACTGTGGTTTTTGAGGCGTGGCCAAAAGAGCTGTGCCGGACTCCGGTCCAATGTCGTCCGGTCGAGAGGAAGGCCTTATGCGCCACAGACCGGATGTGGCACCACCATGCGGAAAGGGTCTAAGCGAAACCTCACGCAGGCCGATTGGCCGATAACCTCTTGCGATTGGAGGGATTGCTCTCTCTTCGAGGCCTTCGTGTCTGGCATCTTGTTCCCATAGCGGGCACCCGTGTCCTGCCACATCGAATCCCCCCACAAAACCCACCGGCCCGCCACCTTGTGCCGCCAACCCCGGCCGAGTGGCCAACCTCACCGAGATTCCTAGCGACGGCTAGCTGAACCGGGAATCTGGGGAATGGCTGCGCGGTCCATGAATTCGCAAGCGCTCTGCTAAGCTAAGCGCTAGCACGGCGCTATCGTCTAAGGGTTAGGACAGGGCCCTCTCAAGGCTCAAATCGGGGTTCGAATCCCCGTAGCGCTACCATTTCCCCAAGCCTTCCTGCTCGCCCGCGTCGGTTCGACGAAGGTTTCCGAGGATCGAGGCCGGACCTTAGCCGAGTCAGCATGCTTGGGTTGCAGCGCCAGACACTGGGCTTGGTTGCCGGAATCGTCGGTTTCTCGGCTGTGCTGCTGTTGCCGACGCCGGCGGGCATGAGCCCGGAGGCCCACAAGACGGCCGCTGTCGCCGTCTTGATGATCTGTTGGTGGATTAGCGAGGCCGTCCACATCGGAGTGACCGGCTTCGTGCCCATCGCCCTGTTTCCGCTGCTGGGCGTTGCGTCGAGCCGCGTGGTCTCGTCGCACTACGGCAACCACCTGATCTTCCTGTTCGTCGGCGGTTTCATCATCGCGCAGGGCATGGAGCGCTGGAACCTGCACCGCCGCATCGCGCTGGCGATCATCGACCGCTTCGGCTCGCGACCCCGGCCAATCGTGCTGGGCTTCATGGTGGCCACAGCGCTGCTCTCGATGTGGATTTCCAACACCGCCACCACCATGATGCTGTTGCCGATGGCGATGGCCGTTGTCAACCAGCTCGTGGGCTCGGCCCAGGTCAGAGGCGCGCCCGAAGGGGCCCAGCACGAACAGCTCGCACGCGACACTTTCGGGCCCGTGCTGCTGCTTGGGATCGCCTATGCCGCCAGCATCGGCGGGCTCGGCACGGTAGTGGGCTCTCCAACCACGGTTGCATTCCTAGGGTTCGCCACGGACGCGTTCCCGGATCTGCCGCCGATTGGCTTTGCGCAATGGTCCATGGTCGGCCTGCCCATCATCGTCGTGTTCGTGCCGCTCACGTGGCTCTACCTGTGCCGGTTCGGTTCAAAGATTCCGTTGTCTGCCGTGCGCTTTTCGAGCAGCCAGAGCGTGATCCGGGATGCACGTGCCTCCTTGGGAGCGATGTCGGTGCCGGAGAAGCGCGTCACGATCGTGGCGGCCTCGACCGGACTGCTGTGGATCCTGCGCGCGCCGATAGATCTGGGCGGCTTTTTCCTGCCAGGCTGGTCGCAGCTGTTCCCCGTGCCTGGCGCGGTGCATGATTCGACTGTCGCCATGGCGATGGCGATCTTGCTCTTCATGCTCCCGTCCGGTAAGCCCGGCGAGGCGAGCCGGCTGCTGGACTGGCGACATGCGGCGCGTGGCACGCCGTGGGGCATTGTGTTCCTGCTGGGGGGCGGATTCGCGCTTGCTGCGGGGATCACCGACAGCGGGTTGGCCGCTTGGATCGGCGCGTGGCTGGGCGCTCTGGGCGGGCTGCCCAGCTGGGTCCTGGTCGTTGCCGTCTGCGTGCTGACCACAGCGATGACGGAGACCACCTCGAATGTCGCCACAGTGCTGATGTTGTCGCCCGCGGTGGCCGCCATGGCAGGCGAGGTGGGCGTGCACCCCTACCTGCTTCTGATCCCGATGGCGGTCACCTCCTCGTTCGCGTTCACCTTGCCGGTCGCGACCCCGCCGAACGCGATCATCTTTTCGAGCGGCTGGATTACAATTCCGCAAATGGTTCGGGCGGGGATCCTGCTCGATCTGATCGGCCTCCTGATCGTGCCGATGGCGGTGTACGCCCTGGGCTCCGGCGTCTTCGGCTTCTGACTGTCCGCCGGGCCAGACCGCGCTTGGTATCGGTCGTGGCGGTCGCTCCCTCGCAAGGGTTCGACGCTCAAGGCGATTTCGCGCTATTGTTACGTGCGAGGCATCGCGATGCGCACGAGACGAGACTTTCTTCAAGCCACCGCAGGGGCGTTCACGCCCGCGCTCGTCAGCGGAGCCAGCGTGAACGAGCGCGTCACGGTCGGAATGATGGGCTTTCGCGGACGCGGGCGCCAGCTGCTCTACGGATTCGCCGAGATGCCGGACGTCCGCGTCAAAACCATCTGCGACGTGGATCGGCGCTTGTTCGACAAGGCCGTTTCTGCTGTCGGTGACCGGCAGGGTAGCCGGCCGGCGGTCGAGACCGACTTTCGTCGGCTCCTGGACGATCCCGACATCGATGTGCTCGTGGTCGGGACACCCACCCACTGGCACGCGATCCCGACCATCTTGGCCTGCCAGGCGGGCAAGCACGTCTATGTCGAGAAGCCCGCTGGTCACAACATCGCCGAAGGGCGGGCCATGTTGGATGCCGCCCGCAAGTACGACCGTGTTGTACAGGTGGGAATCCAATCCCGCAGCGGCCGGAACTACGAGGAAGCTTGCGCATACATCCGCACCGGCGCGCTGGGCAAGGTTGCCTTTGCCAAGGGCTGGGAGAGTGCCCGGCAGAAGGGAATCGGCTACCCGCCGGACGAGGCCGCGCCTGCTGGAGTGGACTACGACATGTGGCTCGGCCCGGCCCCGAAGCGACCGTTCAACCGGAGTCGCTTCCATCGCAGTTGGCGCTGGTTCTTCGACTACGGCACCGGAGACTTGGGCAACGACGGCGTTCACCGCGTGGACTATGCCCGCCGCGGCCTGGCGGCCGGATTTGAGGCGATGGGCAAGAAGCTGCCCGACTGGCCGACGGCTGTCACGGCTTCGGGCGGCAAGTTCTTCTTCGACGACGCACAGCAGTGGCCGGACACGCTCGTGGTGACATGGGACTATCCCGGCGCGACGCTGATGTACGAAATGCGCAACTGGCAGCCTACCACGATGGAAGGCGAGGCGGAGGGGGCTGCCGTCTACGGCGAGAACGGCTACGTCGTGATCGGCAACGGGAGTTGGCGCGCATACGACGAAGCGGGCAAGATTGTCAAATCCGGCGCGAGCGAGAAGGCGGAGGACGATGTCAACCACAAGCGCGACATGGTCGATGCGATCCGCACCGGAGGCCGCCCGGCGTGCGACATCGAGATCGGCCATTGCGCGTCGGCACTGATCCACCTTGGGAACATTGCTTGGCGGACAGACCGGAAACTGCGTTTCGACGCGGTCACGGAGAGCTTTGGCGAGGACTCCGACGCGAACGCGCTGGTTTCCCGACAGTACCGCGAGCGCTGGGCTCTGCCAAAGGTATGACGTTTGCGTCACGCAAGCGCTTCTCCAAGAACGTGACATCGTGACCTGAGCCAGCGCGTGGATGGGACCGGGGCCGAATGCCTGGTCGGTGTCTGCGCTCGACCTGAACCGCCAGCAAGGCGTTCCCGGGTGGCATCGCTGGCGCCAATAGGCGGCTGCTGATGTCGGTCAGCAACTTGCAGCGACTTGGTGCTGCCCTCATCGAGTGCAGCTCCGGCCTAGACGTCCGGCACGGCACTTTCGATTGTTAAGTTGTCGCGAATTGTTGGGGCAGAGTCAGTCTTGAGGGCTTGGTGTAAATTAGAATCAAGTTTATGAAGTTAGCTCGTATTCTGATCTTTCTGGTGGTCTTGGTTATCCCGATTGGTGTCTTTGGCCAAACAGCCACTGGGAGGCTGGCAGGTGTTGTTCTCGACGCTACTGGGGCGTCCATTCCAGGCGCGTCCGTGACGGTTCGAAGCGAATCTACGGGCGCAGTGGTCGAACTAGAAACGAGCGTGGCGGGCTCCTTCAATGTGACATCCCTAGTGCCCGGAATGTACACGATCGAGGTCATAGCCGACGGTTTCCGCAAGTACACCGTGAATGGCCAGAAGGTCGATGTTGCGCTAGCCACCTCCCTGCCGCCGATCACTTTGGAGTTGGGGCCCTCCACAGAAGTCGTGGTGGTGGAAGGGGATGTGGCGCGCGTGCAGACGTCGAACGCGGAAGTCACCTCCATCGTCACCTCCGACCAGATCCAAGAGCTCCCCCTGATCGGGAGGGACCCCCTGAGCTTTGTCAGCCTGCAGGCGGGAGTCGCTTATGGCGGCGCGGCGAACACGGTCATCAACGGCCAGCGCACGTCGTATTCCAACGTCACCCTGGACGGCATCAACATCCAAGACAACTTCATCCGCGAGAACGCGCTCGATTTCTTGTCGAGCCGGACGCTGATCGATCAAGTCGCCGAGTTCGCAGTCACGACGCAGAACGGCTCGTCGGCGGTCGGCATGGGCTCGTCCCAGGTGAACTTCACGACACAATCTGGCGGGCCAGAGTTTCACGGCAACGCCTACTGGCACAACCGCAACGATAAGCTCGCAGCCTCGTCTTGGTTTTCCAACCGGCAGGGCTTGGAGAAGCCGGAACTGAGCTTCAATCAGTACGGTGGCTCGGTGGGTGGCCCTGCGATCACGAATCGGGTCTTCTTCTTCGCCAACTACGAAGTGATGACAAACCGGCGCCAGTCCCTCGTCAACACTACAATCCTAACTCCGAGCGCTGCCCAGGGAGTGTTCAAGTATCTCGATCTGAGTGACACGCTGCGCGAGGTCAATGTACTAAGGCTCCAGGGATTGGAGGCCGACACGGCGGCGGCACAGATCCTCAGCCAGATCCCGGCTCCCGGCGAGATCAACAACTTCGACCGGGGCGACAGCACCTCCGAACGCCAGCTCAATACGGCCGGGTATCGTTTCTTCACGCGTAACAACGCTGACAGGAATGCCCTCACTGCGCGTGGCGACTGGAACGCGAGTACGAGTGGAGCGCTGGCGGTGACATACAAGCGTAGCCAAGAGACCAACGACCGGCCGGACCCGCAGGACATAGGAGTGGGCTTCCGAGAAGTGCCGCCAGTGCAGGATTTTGTCAAGTCGCAATTCCTCTCGGCCGCTTGGCGCAGCACGTTCGGGCCGCGCTGGACCAACGAGGCGCGGTTCGGCTTCAACCTCGCCCCGGGAGATTTTCGCAACAGCGCAGCTCCGACCGACTACGAAGTCTCGGGGATGCTGTATACAAATCCGAACGTCAACTTTGCCCCGCAAGGGCGCGATACCAACACCTTCAACATCCGTGACAACGCCATGGCGCTAATTGGCCGGCACTCGGTGCAGTTTGGATTCGACGCGCAGCACGTCCGTGTCGAGAGCTTCAACTTTGGTGGCGTCGTTCCCGAGATGGTGCTGGGCCTAGGTGTGGAGAGTGAGTACCAACTCCCTGGTGCGCTATTTCCCGGAGGCGTCGATTCTGGCGACCTAGCCACGGCCCAGTCCCTGTTGGCCTCGCTGGCGGGCATCGTCTCGACTGCATCGCAGTCATTCAACGTAAGGGACCGGACGTCCGGTTTCGTCCCCGGACAGGAGAGCCGCAGGCGGTACAGTTACGATTCGTTCGCATTGTACGGCCAAGACAGCATCAAGATCCGGCCACGCTTCACCGTCAATCTGGGTCTGCGCTGGGAGTATTTTGGGAGACTGGATGAGCGTGACAGCCTCATGTTGCTGCCAGTACCCGGCCCCGGGACTCTGATCGATACCTTGCTGTCCGACGCCGAACTGGACTTTGCCGGCGGCGGCGTGGGTCGGCCCTTGTGGAATCCGGATCGCAACAATTTCGCTCCCAACATCGGCATTGCCTGGGATGTCTTTGGCGATGGCAAGACATCCCTGCGCGCCGGCTATAGCATCAACTATGTCAACGACGAAACTATTGGCAGTGCCAGAAATGCCATTTCGGCCAACGACGGACTAGCAGGCTCCAACCTGTTGCAGAATCTCGATGCCTTTCTCGCAGATGGACCGGTCACCGTTGACCCGCCCGAATACGCAGTGCCGCGCCGCGTCAGCCAGAATCAGGCGATCGACCCGTATGCGGCTGTGTTTTCCATCGATCCGAACTACCGCTCGCCGTACGTGCAGCAATGGAACTTCGGCCTCCAGCGCGAGATCGGCTGGAAGACCGTGGTCGACGCCCGCTATGTCGGCAACAAGGGCACAAAACTCGTCCGGGCGTTCGATTACAACCAAGTCATCATCAGGGAGAATGGGTTCCTCGACGATCTGATTCGCGCCCGCAACAACGGTTTCTTGGCCGAAGAGGCGACGGGAGCCTTCAACCCCGCCTATAACCCGGGCCTAGAAGGCAGCCAGGAGTTGACCGTATTTCCGAGGATCATCGGTGGAGGATACATCGGTTTCCCCGTGGTGCAGCAGTTCATTCGCCAAGGTGAGCCGGGCGGCTTGGCCGCCCTCTATATCGTGAACGGCCTGACCGAGGGCAGCGACGTGCGCTTTCGACGCAACCAGAACGCGCTCGTTAGCGACTTGGTGACGAATTATTCCAATTCGAGCTATCACGGCTTGCAACTCGAGGTCCGGCGGCGAGCGGCGAGCGGCGTGCAATTCCAAGCAAACTACACGTTCTCGAAGGTTCTGACTGACTCCAGCGGGGTCGGCTACCACCGCTTCGCGCCGTTCCTAGATCTGGCGCAGCCGCACTTGGAGCGCGCCCGAGCGACCTTCGACCTCACCCATGTGATGAACGCGAACGTGATCTGGCGACTCCCGTTCAGCTCGACCAACCGATTGCTCCAAGGATGGACGGTGGCGTCCATCGTCACGCTGCAGAGCGGATCCCCGATATCCGTTCTGTCGCGAAGGGGCACGTTGAATCGCCGGGGACGGTCTGGCGAGAACACGGCGTCCACATCTCTGAACAAGGACCAACTCGACCATATCGTGCGGTTCCGAATGACCTACGACGGGCCGTTCATCATCTCGCAGGGCGCGATCAATCCGCGCGACAACAGCGGCGTGGCGATTGATGGCGCGGAAAGGTTCACGGGGCAGGTCTTCTCCCATCCGGGACCGGGCGAGGTTGGGGACCTTCAGCGACGCCTGTTTTCGGGTCCCAGCGCATTCGTGTTCGACGTATCGGTGAGCAAGTTGACGAGGATCACCGAGAACCACTCGGTCAAGGCGGGAGCGCGGGTCGAGAATATCCTGAACCATCCGTCCTTCTTCACGAGGTCCCACTCGATCGGCTCGACACAGTTTGGAAGGATCACTCAGACCATCGTGGGACCGCGGCGGATTGAACTGTTCCTGCGGTACGAATTCTAGTCGGGATATCGGCCAATTGGCCGATATGAAGTTATGGGGGTATGCACTTGACTCAGGTAACTACTACATGTAGTGTTTGAGGCGGTGGAGGATTACCCGCGGAATCGACTGGAATTCGATACTAGGTTCGCCAGCGAGCAAGTCTGCCGAGAGTACTTGGCGCAGCTATGCTGGCCGGAGGGTCTCCGCGGCCCGCAACACGATAGTTCAGCAGGCGGCGGCCATTGAGACGCCCCCCTCCCGTTCGATCATGAGGGAGGCAAGCCGGAGAAACCGGACGCGTAGGGCTTCGTTCGCAGTGCGCTGCGGACAGTCGACGAGCCGAGAATCACGATTCGGGCAACCACAATATATAGTAGCTACCTGAGTCAAGTGCATACCCCCATGCCCCCCCCCATGAAGTTATTCAGATGGTGCTGGAAGCGGAAATGGGGTTCCGTGGCGCGCAATTCGCGCTCCAGATTCCGTTCAGGCGCACCTCGCCCACTGAGAAGCCGTCGGCCGCGTCCTCCTGCCTCGCTGCTGTCCCACGGCGCTTACCCGGGCGGTTGCAAGCACAGCCACGCCTGCCCCAGCCAGCCCAGCCGCCGATTGCTGCCCGCGAAATCCAGCCGTAACCGACGGCCGCTGCGCGTCAGACGCGCCACACTGCGCACGACTTGCCGGATCAATGGACCCAGCCCATGCCCCTGGGCCGTCTCCGGCAGCAGTTGCATTTGCAACCCCCGCAGCAGCAATTGCGCCAACTGTCCGCGCAGGTAGTAGGCTTGGTTAGCCGCGTAGGACTTGCACGGCGGGTGGCTCAGGTTCAGCTCTCGCAGCGGCCCCTTGAACGCGTTTTCCCGCCCCTTAGCTCGTTCCCTGAGAAATCTCATCCGTGGATCAGGGATTCAGGGATGGGTGCGCGACATTTCTGTGACCGAGACGTAGAATCGCTGGTTGAGCCTTGCAAGTCTGTGTGTATATACTACACACAGACGGAGGCCCCATGTCAGACTCCCTGCCAGCCCTGGAACAGCGCCGCTCCCAGATCCTCTT
>JAJDTX010000157.1 GCA_022826925.1 Bryobacterales bacterium | reverse complement strand
TGGAGCGGCTGACGGAACCGAGCGCTTTGCAGAAGCGTGCGTTTGAACTGGTCCGAACGTTCCCAGTGCAGGACAGCTCCAAATCCAGCTAAGGCTATGCATTATAAGGACTTCCCTTCGCTTCCGGCCCGGAACTTCGGTCTAGGCAAGGACGCTAGAGGGGCCTCGACGTGTAGTTACGGTTAAGGGTCGAGTTCGAATTCGAAAGAAGGGGCAAGCGAAGCCCGCCACCCAGCTCTCCTCCGCACGAACGTCGTCTTGCTCTAAATCACTCCACCAGACGGCACAAGGTCTGTGCGGTGTTCAGATACAAGTCCCGCTGAACTGGATTGCGGGCATCAAAGATCTTGATTGCTCCACCAGCGAACTGTACCAGGGCGTGGCGGCAGAGATCGCTGAGGCAAACGGATACGCGCGAGTCCATCTGGATGCAGTCTGGTGGGGGCGGCGCACGGACCAACGGTTCGAGCCGGAGGCTCGTCAGGTACAGTCATTGGCGTTTCTGTTGCCTTTGCGCTATGGCTTTGGGCGGCGCTTTATCCTCGCGATCAGGCTCTTGCTCTGAAACGCCTCCCGTCCGCACCAAAGGAATAATGCAATGGCTGCAAGCGTCCCGCCATAAACCCCGATGCACTCTGCGGCGGTCCACGGGGCAGAAGCGTTCAAGAACGTGGTAACAGCTATCCCAACAAACGCGCAGCCGAGACCTGCTAGGAGCGAGGCGGTGAAGTCGAACGAGCCCAGAAACTCCAGTTCGCCCTCGGGAACTATGTATGCTTTCTCTTCGCGCGGCTGTATGTTGTGCCGGATTCCGGGATTGGGTTGCATTGAGCTCGTACCTCCCTATAGATCTGGCGGGGTTCTAGGACGGGGCGAGAGACCTATACGGCGCCCTCTACAGTTTTCCTTGTATGTTCTAAACTGTTCCCGGTGTCCTCTTGAGTAAACAGAGTGATTCGGTAGGCGTACACGAACCGGGCAGCGCGAGTTCCCCCTCCCGGCCCTCCTTGGCAACCGATGTCTAGGAGGTACTCTTCCGCTTCCCGGGCGGCAGAGTCTGTTTCAGCCTGTCCGTAGATCCAAGCCCCATCACGCTCGTTCACTCGGTGGTCTTTGAACAATCGGCGTTTGGGTTCTGACGTCACCCCGACATACCAGCCGTAGCCGGCTGTCATCCCGCCGTTCTCCCGTATGTAGTCACTAACGGCCTTGACTAGAGTGTCTTTAGTCATAATTTTGACGGAATGAGAAACGTATTATGCCATATCGGGCATGAGGGCGTGTCCAGTCGGATTGGATGACGAGACTTAGGCTGGTTTGAATGGCGAAGCTCGAATCCACATGGCGGCTGGTTGGCGCCATTGCACGCGGATGATCAGACAATTTGTCTGCCGCCTTTCTCGCGTCCGCGTGCGAGGTTTGGTTGTTGCAGGCTGATTCTTGGATCAGCATTACCCTCTTGCTCGTGTCGGCCAATTGGCACCATCAGGCATTCTCTGTGGGCTTTTGCTCGTCTCGGGAGTCGACGGCGCCGGGCTTGCTATTCTAGGCGTCTCGGAACCTGATCGGGGTTCCCGCGCAGGGTTGAACATGAGCACCGTTTCGTTAGAGAACCACGTCGCCGTAGTCACCGGAGCCAGCAAGGGTCTGGGGCGTGAGATGGCCGAAGCCCTAGCCGGGGCGGGGGCGAAGGTGGCCTTGGTGGCGCGGAACGAGGAATTGCTCTCCGAGGTGGTGCAGGGGATTCGCGCCCGCGGCGGCGCTGCCGAGTACATCATGGCGGATGTCACCGACGAGACTGCCGCGGCGGAAGTGGACCAGATGGTCAAGGAAGCCTTCGGTGTTTGCGACATCCTGATCAACAACGCCGGCATCAATAATCGCAAGCCGATCGAGGAAATGTCCCTCGACGAGTGGCACGAGATCCTTGAGGTCAATCTGACCGGGCCGTTCTCGATGTCGCGCACCTTCGTGCCTGGCATGAAGGGACTGCGCTGGGGCCGGATCATCAACATGACTTCGATCATGTCCCACGTCTCGCTGCCGAACCGCACCGGCTATTCGACCACCAAGAGCGGCCTGCTGGGCTTCACGCGGGCGCTGGCGCTTGAGCTGGCTCCCTACAACATCACGGTTAATGGCATCAGCCCCGGGCCGTTCGCAACCGAGATGAATCGGCCGCTCATCGAGGATCCCGACAAGAACAGCCAGTTCCTCGCCAGCATTCCCGTGGGACGGTGGGGCAAGGTCGAGGAGATCGGCAGCCTCGCCGTGTACATGTGCTCGGAAGCCGCTGGCTTTCTGACCGGCACCGATGTCGTAATCGACGGCGGCTGGACCGCGCGCTAGCTGCTAGTCCTGCGCTTCCCAGCCGGGGACTCGCACGAAGCGATGGCCGCGCTGGCGCAGTCGCGGCACGATCTCCCTGAGCGCTTCAAGGCTCTCCGATCTGTCTGCGTGGGGCCGCGTCGCGTGCCCGTCGTGCAGGCACACGATGCCGCGTCCGCGGACGCGGTCCAAGACGCGGCGCGCGATGCGGCCGGCATCCCACTTCCAATCGTTGCCGATGACCGTCCAGTGGACCGATGTCAGGCCTGCGGCAGGCAGCGCGGTCGCCAAAAAGGGCGAGCGCAGGCCATAGGGTGGCCGGAACAGCTTGACCGCGCGGCCCGTGGCGGTAGCGATGGCGTCCTGTGACGAGAAGACCTCTTCGAGCACCTGCGCCCGCGAGCACAGGGGCAGGCAGGGGTGCGAGAACGAGTGATTTCCGAGCGCGTGCCCGGCCTCGACGATCGCGCACGCGACGCTGGGGCGGCGTTCTACGTTCGCGCCGCAAGCAAAGAAGGTCGCCTTGACGCCCAGCTCGTCGAGCGCCTCCAAGAAACGAGGCGTCTCGTTGCTGGGGCCGTCATCAAACGTTAGCGCGATTTCGTCCGGCGGTCCGTCCAGCTGCCACCTGCTGGGGCCCCAACGCTGCGCGCGCGGATGTGCCGCCGCATAAGCGGCGTAGCCCGCGGCCGGGAGGGTCAATGCGAGCGGCAACCACACCATCCAGATTCTAGCTAGGGCGGGCGAATGAATGATTTCGACGCTGGTTTCGCTCCCAATCGTCCCCTGAAGTCAGGCGTCGAAATCCAGAGTTGTGCTGGCGTCAGAGCGGCCCTTATACTAGTTCTTTCGGCCCGATTCGGGCCGCCGGATGAAGCACAGTGCCGGGCACCAAGGAGCGCGAGTTCCAGGCGCCGCATCACGAGGCGGCGATGTTCTACGGCCTGTTCCTGCGGGGGCATCCGGTCGCGTTGCTGCGACAGCAAATCGACATCCCGCCGACTGTATTCAGGAAGTTGATGCGTCACCGAGAGTATGACGCGGACTTCCGGGAACACCTGCGGCGGACCTATCGCTACCGCAAGCAGGTGCTGACGATCTTCAACTCGCTGGTGACATCGGCGCAGACCCAGAGCGCCTGCCAGTGACGCGCCTTTCCGCGGGCCGCCCGGCGCGTTCTGTTTGAGGGCGGGCCAGACACAATCAGCCAAACCAATCTCGATGGATCTCTACCACCCCTCCGAAAGCTTCGCCGCCCGGGCCAATGTGCAGCCGGGCGAGTCGCACGAAGCGCTTATCGCAAAGGCGTCCGCAGATCCGGAGGCCTTTTGGTCCGATCTGGCCGAGAGCGAGCTGCACTGGTTCCGCAAGTGGGACAAGGTGCTGGACGAGTCGGAAGCGCCGTTCTACAAGTGGTTCACCGGCGCGACGACAAACATGTCGTACAACTGCTTGGACCGGCACTGTCAGACCTGGCGCAAGAACCGTGCCGCGATCGTCTGGGAGGGAGAGCCGGGCGACCAGCGAACTCTGACGTACCAAGAGCTGTTGCGGGCCGTAGAGCGCTTTGCCGCCGTGCTGAATGCACAGGGGTTTCAAGCCGGCGATCGGGCGATTCTATACATGCCGATGGTGCCGGAGCTGCCGGTGGCCATGTTGGCGTGCGCCCGCTTGGGCATCACGCACAGCGTGGTGTTCGCGGGCTTCTCGGCGGAGGCGCTCAAGACGCGCATCCTGGATCTCGATGCCGGGTTGGTGGTCACCGCCGACGGCGGCTGGCGCAGGGGCAACATCGTTCCCCTCAAGCAGGCGGTCGACGAAGCGCTCGAGGACTGCCCCGGCGTCAGGAGCGTGGTTGTGTATCGCCGCACCGGCAACGAGATCGAAATGACGCCCGGGCGGGATGCCTGGTGGCATGATCTCGACGCCGAAGTCACTGCCGGTTGCCCGGCGGAGAGACTGGATGCGGAGCATCCGCTCTACGTGCTCTACACGTCCGGCACGACGGGAAAGCCGAAGGGGATCGTGCACTCCACCGGCGGGTACCAGCTGCAGGTCTCGATGGCGATGCGCTGGGTGTTCGACATCAAGGACGAAGACACCTACTGGTGCGCGGCGGATGTGGGCTGGGTGACCGGCCACAGCTACATCGTCTATGGCCCGCTGCTGGTCGGCACGACCACCGTGATGTACGAGGGAGCGCCCGACTTCCCCGAGCCGGATCGATTCTGGAGCTTGGTGGACAAGTACAAGGTGAACGTCTTTTACACCTCGCCCACGGCGATCCGGGCGTTCATCAAGTTTGGAACCGAATATCCCGAGCGCCACGACCTGTCCAGCCTGAGGCTGCTGGGCTCGGTAGGCGAGCCGATCAACCCCTCGGCATGGGAGTGGTACCACGGCGTGATCGGCGGAGGGCGCTGTCCGATCGTGGATACTTGGTGGCAGACCGAGACGGGATCCATCATGATCTCGCCGCTGCCGGGAGTGACCGCGCTCAAGCCCGGATCGGGTACGTTTCCGCTGCCTGGAATCGTCGCGGACGTGGTGGATCTCGAAGGCAACTCCGTGGCGCCAGGAGGAGAGGGCTACTTGGTGGTCCGCAAGCCCTGGCCCTCGATGTTCCGCACGCTTTGGGGGGATCCCGAGCGCTTTCACGAGACGTACTGGAGCCAGATCCCTGGACTCTATTTCGTGGGCGACGCAGCCCGCAAGGACGAGGACGGATATTTTTGGGTGCTGGGGCGCGTAGACGACGTGATGAACGTCAGCGGGCACCGCATGTCCACCGCCGAACTGGAATCGACGCTGGTGCGCCACGTAGCGGTGGCCGAGGCAGCCGTGGTCGGCATGCCCGACGAGCTGACCGGCCAAGCGGTGATCGCCTTTGTCACCCCGATCCAGGGGAACGATCCCACCGACGAGCTGGCTGCCGAGCTCAGGGAGTGGGTCGCCCAGCAGATCGGCAAGTTCGCGCGGCCAAAGCAGATCCGCTTCAGCGACGCGCTGCCCAAGACCCGTTCCGGCAAGATCATGCGGCGCCTGCTGCGCGAGATCGTGACAACCCACAAGGTCAGCGGTGACATCACGACGTTGGAGGACCTCTCGGTCGTCAACCGGCTCGCGGCGCAGCAGGACGAGGACTGAGCGCGATCCCGGGCGACTCCCGCTAGTGCCCGAGGCGAGAAGCTGTGACTGGCTACACCGACGAACACGCCGCAGCCGGGATGGACGCGGAACTTCCAGCGATCGAGACCTGGGCGAACCAGTACAAGGGCAGGGACTACACCATCGAGATTGCCTGCCCGGAATTCACGTCGGTCTGCCCCAAGACAGGCCTGCCAGACTTCGGGACGCTGCATCTGAGGTACGTGCCGGCCGACCGGTGCATCGAGCTGAAGTCGTTCAAGCTCTACCTGCACGAGTACCGCAATCTCGGTATCTTTCAGGAGAATATTGTCAACAGGATCTTGGAGGACGTCGTCAAGGCGGCCAGCCCGGTGCGGGCCACTGTGGAGGGAGATTTCGCGGCGCGGGGCGGGCTCACGACTTACGTGGAAGCGTCCTACAGCCAAGAGTCGTGATTACGGAGGGCTGACGAGGCGCTGTTCGGCAGCGGGCGGCTGATCGCTGTAGATCGCGTTTTCCACGTTGTCCCGCACACCTTGCAGTTCTGCGTTCGAGGACAACCATGGCTGACAGCAATCCCGACCCCATGCGCACTCCGATCTGTGACGCTATCGGCATCGACTATCCCGTCTTGCAGGCCGGGATGGGGATGATCGCGCAGGCCGAACTCGCCGCCGCGGTCTCGGAAGCGGGCGGTCTGGGCGTGATCGGCACTGGCCTCAGCATGCGCCCGGACGAGCTCAGGGAGCAGATTGGCGCTGTCCGCAGCGTCACCGACAAGCCGTTCGGGGTGGACATCCTGTTCGCGACGGTCCGTGCCAAGGGAAGCTCGGTCGCATCCTATACCGACAACGTTCAGGGCTTGATCAGGGTGACCTTGGAAGAGCGCGTCCCTGTCCTGATTTCGGGACTGGGGAGCCCTAGGGGGGCAGTCTCCGAGGCCCACGAGCGAGGGATCTATGTCATGTCCGTCATCGGAGCCGAGCGGCACGCGGTGAAGGCTGCCAGCGACGGCGTGGACGCGGTGATTGCTTCCGGGCGGGACGGCGGCGGGCACGTGGGAGAAGTCGGCACCGCCGCGCTAGTCCCGTCCGTGGTGGCCGCGGTCGACGTGCCCGTGATCGCTGCCGGAGGGTTAGCCGACGGTCCGGGTTTGGCCGCTGCCCTGATGTGGGGAGCGCAAGGCGTCTGGCTTGGGACGCGTTTCATCGCGACCGCGGAGGCGGGAGCCCACCGCAACTATAAGGCCAAGATCGTCGACACCGGTTCGTCCGGCACGGTCGTGACCCGGGCCCACAGCGGCAAGCCGTGCCGCATGATCCGCAACGATTTCACGGACTATTGGGCCGAGCGGGAGAGCGAAATCCAACCCTACCCCCGCCAGGCGCTTGAAGTTGGCAATCCGGCGTCTACAAGGGGACGACTCGAGGGAGATGCGGAGCGCGGCGTGCTGCCCGCAGGGCAGAGCGTGGGGGTCATCCGCGCGGTTGAACCCGCTGGAGACGTGGTTCGCTCCATCGTCGACCAAGCTAGGGCCGCGATCGCGGCCGCGGCGGGGCTGTGATCGGAACTCTCGGGAGGTTCCATTCGAGTTAGGGCTGGCTGATCGCCATCCCTTTGCGCGACTTGCCCGATCTCAGGTACGCCGATTCGCCGACGGCTCGTGCGCGCCTTGACCTTGGGTTTCGAGGAGAGCCTGATAAGGACGAGGCCGATCCCACGCACGGGCTCCATGAGTCTGACCCAAGTCATCGCACATGTGCCCCTTTCGCTGGTTGCCACTGCTGCGACGTCGTCTCGACAGTCCAGCTCAGCTTCCGATCATTCGCCACTCCGGGTCGCGAACTGCCTCAGAGCGCAAGTTCGGTCGATTTTGGATTTCGCCTCGAAACGAGCTCACCGAAAGCTGTGCGATACTGATTGCTCAGAGGTTTCGGGGTCCGAAGAATTGAAACGATGCCCCGCATCGGGGGACGTGTGAACGACGAAGCCCTTCATATCGGGGAGCACGACTACGGCCTGACTTTGCCGCTCCCGTTTTCGCACCGGGAAAAAGGAACGTGTTCGCCGCAGAGTCATGTCCGCGTGGACAACCTAAATAGAACGCCGTTCAACGCAATCGCTGAACCATTGTTGCTATGTGGAGATGCAAGTGGTGCATTGGGGCTCTTGCCCGACGAGTCCGTTCAAACGGTTGTGACTTCGCCGCCATATTGGTCGCTACGCGATTATGGAGTAGAGGACCAAATAGGACGTGATGACAGGCTTGGAGTTTACATTGACAGCATCGTACGCACGTTTGAGCAGGTCAAACGGGTTCTGCGGGACGATGGGACCGTTTGGCTGAACGTGGGAGATTGCTACACCTCGGGTAATCGCCGGTACCGAGCGCCCGACCGGAAGAATCGCGCGCGCGCCATGGAGGTGCGACCTCCCACGCCAGAGGGTCTAAAGCCAAAAGACTTGATCGGTGTCCCATGGCGCGTTGCCTTTGCCCTTCAGGATGCGGGTTGGTGGATTCGCAGTGAAGTGATCTGGTACAAGCCGAATGCGCACCCGGAATCCGTGCGCGATCGACCGACAAAGGCCCACGAAACGGTGTTCCTTTTGTCAAAGAACCAAGATTATTTCTATGACATTGACTGGGTCAAGGGCCCGCACGCCCGTCGGCTGCGGACTATCTGGGAAATTCCCACGGAGCCCGTTAAGCGTGTAAACGGGCAACTGGACGATCACCCCGCGATGATGCCGTTGTCGCTCGCGTGGCGCTGCATAGGGATCACCAGTTGCGAAGACAGCGTTGTGCTCGACCCCTACGCGGGTTCGGGAACAACACTGCTTGCTGCAAGCGAACTCCGGCGAAGGTGGGTGGGGGTAGAAATCAATCCCGCTTTCGTGGACTTGATTGAGCGACGCTTCCGTTCATGGTAACGCTCGACCAACTCAAGGCGACACTCGACACATTCTCACCTGCGAAGGTGGAATTCGTGGCGAGGGTAATGGAGTCCCTAGCCAATCCTCCGAGCGTCGACATTCGAGCCAAGGGGACTTGGCTGACAAGCGAGCCAGATTGGATCGAGTATTTCGGGCTCGCATTGTCGGTCCATCATGGGGCCACCACAGAGCCCTTGGGCCTCTCGTCCTTTGAGACGGTCTTCAGAAACGCCTGCGAACATGTCCGCTGGTCAGTTGACCCACCCGGCTCCATGACCCAGAGATTTGTCGATTTGTCGGTTCGACCCAGTTCAGGTCGAGGTCGGCGCTTGTCCTTAAAATCCACTGCTGCCAAGAGGATGTCGAAGACGGCATTGCATATTTCGAAGCTGACAGAAGCGGCGTGGATTCAGGATGCGCGGACGGCAAAGGCTCGACGCGAACACACGCTTAAGCTCTTCAGACAGTACAAGCGTGCAGTTACTCAGATCATCATGCTTCGAGCGTTTCGCGAAGGTAACGATCAAATCCCCAGTCGATACCAGCTTGTGGAGATTCCGGTAAGGATCTTCGATTCGATACAGAGAGCTCCGATCAGAGCATTTGAGCGTGACGCGCCGGTGATTGAATGCCATCTCGGGGGACAGGTCGCGGCTGTTGTCGCTATCGACCGCTCCGATGCGAAGATCACAGTCAGGCGAGTGCAGCTTTCTGCTTGCACAGTTCATGCGGAATGGAATAGAGCCTAGTCGCGGCGGCATAGCGAGGCTGCTCCCACCGAATCACTAGGCCGAAGTTCCGGGCCGGAAGCGAAGGGAAGTCCTTATAATGCATAGCCTTAGCTGGATTTGGAGCTGTCCTGCACTGGGAACGTTCGGACCAGTTCAAACGCACGCTTCTGCAAAGCGCTCGGTTCCGTCAGCCGC
>JAJDTX010000177.1 GCA_022826925.1 Bryobacterales bacterium | reverse complement strand
GACCGCGCCAAGGCTCCTGGGTGTGCTGTCGCATGCTCGCACGCCCCGCCGACTCGGCTTCCGGACGCCATCTCCCGAGCTCCGCGCACTCCAAGACATGCCTCAACCCCCGTTCGCATCAAACATTGAATTTGCCTGGCTCTTCTACGGCAGCGCCGCAGTCGTCACGGACATGTCCCTAGACTGGGAGGACGTTCTCGCACCGGGCGGCGGCCAGGACCGAGGCACTCGCATCAGAGAATTTACTGGAACGGACCCATCCGAGGTTGTCTGGGACATCGATATCTACGATTCCAGCGAGAACCAGGTCCGCTGGGGGATCTACGGCGGGGCGAGGATTCCGCAGTTCGGATCTCATCCTGAAAACTGAGGATCCCGTCTCGCGGCGGCTCGGGTTGACCACGACATAGGCGGCTTTCGCGATGATCGGCGCACAGAGTTATTGAAGGTGCTGCAAGAAATCTGCAAACTAATGCCCTCGCAATCAACCGTGTGCTGATCGGTGTAGGCGTCTAGGGTCACGGGCTTCGCCATTAGAAGCCGATCTTTTCATCGCGCAGGTGCCCCGCCAGTTCCTTGGCGCGGCCCTCACCCGATGAGAGGTCAAGGTAGACCTGGACGGGACTCGCCAGCCAAATCCCGTCGACCAACTCGCGAAACAGCAATTCGCCGGGCGACTTAACCTCGATGACCGTGAGGTTCGCGCCTTGGTCGACGATGTGAGCGTCGAGTGTGTCAAGGACTCCATTTGCCGATGCGCCAGCCATTAGTCGACAACGTAGTTGGGAGACGGTCGACAGGTGGGGCGCGTACCGTTGTCCTGCCACCTCGTGGGTGATCGCATATTCGGCCTGATTGGCGGCGCAAACTTCTGCGAACCTCTCTACCAGCCCCTCAGCCGGCACCGAGGGCACAAAGTAACGCCGCACTGCAAGGGGCCGCATCACCGCTAGTTGCTCGGCCCACGCATCGAGCAACGCGGCAGGCTCCCGCAGTTGGCGTTCCTTCGCCGGCCCCTTTCCACGCGACACCACCCAATCGAACCTCTCCAGTTCCGACAGCACCTGCGATGCGGTCGCGGGCGAAACTCGCGCCTGCTCGGCGGTCTCCTTGACCCCGAACCACTTGCGATGCTGCATCAGAAGTGCGTGCAGCACTTGCGCACGACGACCCGAATACAAGGATCGAATGGATTTCGACAGGGCCTTCGGTGGCGGCTTGTCTACGTACACGTAGATGTTCTCAGCGGGGAGAAACAGGCTGCCACCGCTGTCGTAGTAACCGACCCTCTCGTGCCTCAGAAGATCTCTCGCTCCAGGCGAAATCGAATGGGCAACCAAGAAGGACACCGTTTGCCGTCCTTCCAACGATTGCGGCCCTCTGCTTTCGAGTTCCCGAAACTCCCAAAGAGCCTGTCGCGCGTCACGGGGAAAGAGGGTCTTCTTCACCCCTATCAGCAGGCTGGCAGCCTTTCCACCGACCCAACAGTCGACCCGGGCGTCATACCGCTGGTCTGGACCAGCGGATCGAAGACGAATACGCAACTTCGCTTGCGCGTCGGGCAGCGCGTTCAGGGCTTCGAGAAACTGCTCGAGCAGCTGCTGGTCCACAATGTCCGAGTTGAGCATCAGTATTTCAATTATTTACTGTACAGCAAATAAATCGTTTTCTCCCTATGTTTAGAACAATCGAGTTATTCACTAATCCGTGACACAGGCTTGGTTTTCTCACGGGCTAGCAAGCGGGCTCCTGACGCGAAACCTCATCGGAGCACCGTGCAGCCCAATTCGGGCGCAAGCACCTAGCCACTAGAGTCCGAGAGAGCCAAGGTATGCGTCGCCAACTCTAGTAATGGAACGCTGTGCAGCCCACCGTATCCACGTGTTCCTTGCCCTACCGACTTAACATCGGAACTGTCGGTGCCCGATGATATGCACATGCCGAAATGTCCGAGACAGTCGCAGAGACGCGATTTCGAGAATCCCAAGTCTGCCCGCCAAGTACGCCTCTTTCGGAGCGGGCGAAACCAAGTTCTGCGGATCCCCCGAGAGTTCGAATTGGACGACGACGAGGTCATCGTCTACAGGTCGGATGATCGCCTCGTCGTTGAAGCGGTCAGGCGTGCTCCTTCTTTAGCAGAGGTGCTACCGACGTTGGCGGATCTTCAAGAGGATTTTCCGAAGATTTCCGATCCTCCTTCCGAGCCCAAAGACATCCTCTGATGTGCCCGCACTTCGCGATATGCCGAGCACGAACGACGTGTTGCGAAACCTGTACGTGCGCCGCAAGTGTCGCGACTCCTCGCAGAAGCTGCCGGAGAGAGGGTGATCGTGCCGGACGATACGACAGCGGCCTGCAAGCAGATGCGGTTCGTTCCGTGGTGGACGAAGCATGGAGATAGGGCACTTCTATTTGATCAGGAACTGCAGTTTCAGCGGTTACACAGCCTATGCTGACTACAAGGCACGTATTTTCAATGACTTGTAATGATTCGGTTTATTTGACGGTCATTTGACGATTTCGAGATAGAGATTCCATCCTTCCGACACGTGATACGTTTTTGAGTACGCGCCGACCTCGCAGGAGCGGAACGGGGTGCCGGTTCTCCTCCAAGAGGGCTGGATCGAGGTGTGCCTAAGGCGCAAGGCGTTGCAGGACCCTCCCGATGCGCGGTACGTGCCGGAAACCGTGAGGGTGAGCTACGAGATCAGCTTCGCGCCATGCCTCTGCAAGCCGAGGCCTTTCCTGTCGCTAGAAAGGACCCGCGCTGACATTTTGGAGTTGTAGCCCGAGACGGACGGCTTGCTGGCGGACCTAGTACACCAGTGAGCGAAATCGACAAGAATGCGAGAATGACAAAACACTAGGGAGCGGACGGCCCCTCCGGCAGGCGGAGGAATGCAGTTCACGCTGGGAGCGAGGGCATCTGATGGCAAGCTGGAACACATGCCCGGCCGTTGAGCGAGACCCAGATAAGGTCAGCGGAGCGTGGGTGTTTCGCGGCACGCGGGTACCTGTGACCGCGCTATTCGAAAACCTCATGGAGGGCGCGACCGTCGAGCAGTTCCTAGATTGGTTTCCGGGCATTGAGCGCTGGCAGGTAGAAAGCGTTATTGACCACGAGTGCCGAGAGCTGTAGCTGTCGCCAGCTTGAGGGTCCTGCTCGACTAGGGTGCACCGGCACCCCTCCGCAGGCACTTGCGGCAGCATGAGATCGACGCGGCCTTCGAACGAGGCTGGGTCCGATCCAGCCGAGGAAAGCCCTCGATCCCGCAATCCTATCTCCAATCGACCCAGACAGGGCTCGCCCATGCGTATTGATCGCCGCCTTGCCGTACCCGCAAGTAACAATAGCTAGCCTTGCCGTCCGATCGAGGACCCGAGCGGTCCAAGAACTCGAACACCACGGAACCGCCAGTTCCCGCGGACGCGTGGATGACCTTGTGGTCCTTCACGATCTCGACTAGTTCAGCGGGGCGCTCGCCATCGACCCGCACATGTATGCGCAATGGCTCCGCCCGGTCTACCTCCACCGACTCGCCCATGAACGCTCCGTTGACTCGGAAGTCGATTAGAAACCGACCGCCCGTCGATGCAAACACCCGCCGGGCGCGGATCGCTTCGAAGACGCCGTCGCGGGTGAGTTCCTTTACGTAGGCGCCAGTGATGCCGTTGTCTTCGCCGGTCGCCATCCAGTGAGAGTCCCCGGAGCCGACGAAGCCGATACGGTAGCCCCGGTCCAGCGCTTCCCAGACGGCCGACACCGGCCCTTGCTCCTTGAATTCGGTGGCTTCTTCCCGAGCCTGCTGCCATGCAGACGTGATCTCGAACACGGGTTGCAAGTCCGCATCGTGGCCTGTCCAGTCGTTGTGATGCGGCTGCAGAATGACGTCCCACGGACGGATGAGGGAGAACAGCTTGTAGACCGTGTTGGACGTCACCGTCGTGGATCGGAAAATCGGGGCGTCGTCGGTTCGGAAATACATCGCACGATGTCCGCCTCGCTCGTCTTGGCTCTCGGTCGTCCACTCCCAGCCGCTGAAAGCGACGCGGTCGGCCGCATCTTCGTAGACGCTGGCCAAGGCCTGCACTTCTGCCCACTCCGACTGCGTCAGGAAGTCGGGGGTGAAGTCGTGGTTCGTCGATGCGACAAAGTCCATTCCCGTCACGAAGAGCCCGTGTGCGTAGTACATGTCAAACGTTCCGATGCCGTCGGGCTCGGTGTGCCCGTGGAGATCGCCCCACGCAAGCCGGTAGCGCTCATCGCCCACCTCGAGGCTTTGCGGGGCGTCGCGGCGATAGGTACGAGGCTCTAATGCCGGGATGGGCTCTTGGTCGTCGACAACCTCTTGAAACCTCGCCCGGCGCTCGTCGAGATCGATCCGGTGGGAGTAGATATCTGCACCGTAGCCTCCGGGCCGCTGAGTAATGTCAAACGCCCAGAGCCGGTCGGCGATATGTCGACGCCTCGGAACTTCGTAGGCCATCCAGAGCCATCCGTCCTTGTCGTCCAGTGCGGCCACGAGTTGGTTCGCCAATGGGACTTGGTACGGGCCCCTGCCGCTCGAAGCCAGGTCAACGCCGCGACGAACCGACGGCAACTGGAAGGCCGTGTAGGGGTTCGGATCGTGAAACAGGAGTTTCGGGTCGGACCATGTCCCGTCACGCAACACCCGGCCGGAGAACGACACGCTCGACATCCGCCCCCCGCCTAGCCAAAAGAGCCACATGTCGCCGTTCTCGCGGAGCAGTAGCTGCGGGTATCGCTCCTCGCTCATCGCGTGCGCGGCCCAATAGGGCGAATGCCTGGTGAGCCGTCCGGGGTCCTCGGAGTTTTCGAACGGCGACGCTGCCCAAGTCCATCCGGAATCGCCCGAGACTTTCGCGAAGATGCTCCGTCCCCTGTAGGCGAACCGGCCGCCGACCGTTTCACGGCGTTCCCAAGCGACCCAGGCACGGCCTTCCGCGTCAATAGCCTGGGACGGTGCTGTATCCCATAGCGCCGATGTCGTCAAACGCTCGACCGGGCCGCTGGCCTGTGAGGTGTAGACGTCGTAGTTCCCGTCCCGCTCCTCGTCCCAAGCCACGCGCCAAGTGCCGCCCGGCAGGGCAAGTATATTCGGGCGGAAGCAACGGCCCGCGCCCTCATCCACGCGCACGGGCGGGCTCCACGCATCCCCCTCCAGCACGAGCGCCTGCAATTCGATGCGAGGAGGCTGCAGCTTGCGAATGACGGCTACCGCACGCCCGCCATCCAGACGCGCCGAGCGAATCTCTAGCGCGCCTTCGCTTCGCGGGATCATGCGCTCGCGCGACCAAGAACGCCCGTCGTAGACCCTCTCATAGGCTGCCCAGAGGCCGTCCCGCCTTGAGGTCCACATGACCCTTGCTTCACTTCCCTGGGCAATCACCGTCGGCCGGTGGTTCACTCCGGGAAGTTCGCTGACAGTCTGCTCGTCACCCCAGTCCTGGCCGTCGAATCGCCGAATGAAAATGGAGTCCTGCCCGTCATCCGGCCAGTTCCACGCATCGATGCGGGGGTCGTCAACCGGCCAAGAATCCGTCTGTGGGCGGCACGACGACCAAGCTATCCAGATGGTGCCGCTAGGGTCCCGGGCGATTGCAGGCCGTTCGGCATTCTCGAGCCGATCAGCAGTGATCTTGCTCGGGAACGTCATCGGGATTGGCAGCCAGCCGCGCGGAGGCTCTGACGACGGTTGGTAGAACTGTCCGCAAAGCAGGGACCCGAGCCCGAGCGACAGGAGCAACAGCCGAGCGCACGTCATCGCTCGCCGATTGTAGCCGCTATCCTCGTCGCTCGGGCGTCCCGGGTATCAGTCGTCCACCTAACCTCGCTTCTGGTACGCGCATCTTGCGCCGCCGGGTGCGTTCGCGGGCGCTTTGAGCCTCGCTTTCTGCGGAAGCTCAGATCGACAGGGCCAAGTTGACACGGCGCTCGGCTTGCGACAAACTTCTAGACCGTGCGACGCCGCTCTTTCCTACGTCACGGCGGGCTGGCCGCAGCGACAGCCGCAGCCCCATTCCAGGCTCCTGCGCAAGTCGGAAACCAGCCCGCTATGAAGATCACCGAGATCAAGACCTTCTTGGTAGGCAGCACCCGCGGGGAGCAAGGAGGCACGGGCAACATCAGCGGCCGGAACTGGGTCTACGTGAAGATCCTGACGGACCAAGGGATCCACGGGATCGGCGAGGCCTATTCATGCGGCCCGGATGAGGCGACCGTAAAGGTCATCGAGGACTACGCGCGATGGCTCGTGGGCCAGGACCCGCGCAACATCCAGCACCTGTGGGACTACATGTACAACACGACCCGCTTCCCAGGAGGGTCCGTCGTCAACTCGGCGATCAGCGGCATCGAGCACGCGCTCTGGGACATCGCCGGCAAGGCGGCCGGCCTGCCCGTCTGGGCCCTGCTGGGCGGGCGCGTGCGCAACAAGGTCCGGCTCTACCAGTCGATCGGCGGCTCCAGCCCGCCGGAAGCTGCGGAGAATGCCGTCGAGCTTCGCGAGCGCTTCGGCTACAACGCCTGCAAGATGTCGCCGCACAATCCCGGCGACAACGAGATGCCCTACAACGAAGTCACGCGCACCGCCGGAGAGCGGGTCGGAGCGGTTCGCGAGGCGGTTGGCGCTGATCACGACATTGCCGTAGACATCCACGCGCGCTACTTCGAGGTCCAGCGTGCGATCCGGGTCGCCAAGGAGATCGAACCCTACTACCCGTTCTGGCTTGAGGAGCCGATCCGGCCCGAGAACCCGGACGCGATGAAGAAGCTGGCCGACCACGCGAATATCCCGCTGGCATCCGGCGAATGCAACTACACGAAGTTCGAGTTCCGCGACCTGATCAACATCCAGGCCCTCGATGTCGTCCAGCCCGATGTCTGCGTCTGCGGCGGGATCATGGAGATGAAGAAGATCGCGGCGATGGCCGAGGCCCAGTACATGATGGTCGCCCCCCACAACCCGATGAGCCCTCTCGCGACCATGGTCAACATCCACTTCGCCGCGTCCACGCCGAATTTCCTGATCCTCGAGTACAGGGCTCCCGTGGACGACGCGCGCCGCGACGTGCTCGACGAACCGCCGATGGTAAAGGACGGCTACGCCGACATCCCGAACAAGCCTGGCTGGGGGGTCGAGCTGAACGAAGAGGCCTTCCAGCACTATCCGCCCAGGCCCTGGAAGCGAACGACTGGATTCCGGGCTGACGGTTCCGTGGCGTTCATATAGCGGTTGGGCCTCCCGCGGCCCGTGCAGTCGCAGGGCCTGCGAACCTCGATCAATGGAGGAAATTCGACGCCTGCCGGGCGCGGTCCCGGCGCTAGCGCGACAGGAACTCAAACGTCTCGCCGCCGAGCTGGGCGACGATCTTGCCCTGGCCTGGGTTCCGGCCCGGGACCGGAAAGAAGATCGCGCCGTCCGTGGAGTCTCCGGGATGGACCTTGCCGCTGACAAAGGTGATCGCCGCGGCCGCGGCGGAAGCCTTCAAGCCCTTGGGTCCGATCGCCAGCGCAGACAGCCGGCGCTTCTCGTAGCTGTTGTTCGGGCGAATGTACTGGTTGGTGTAAACCGCAGCTTCGTAGGCAGCCTGCAGCTTGACCAACTCCGAGCGCCGCGCAGTTCGGAAGAACTCGTCGATCACCCTTTGCTCGGAGACGGCCCGCACCCGCTCGCCGCTGTCGTACTCGATCTCAAAGCTGGCCGTGTCCACCTGCCAAGTCTGCTCGCTGCCGTTGCTCACGGCCACGTGCACCAGCGAGTACCGAGCGGTCTTGAGGGGCATTTCGGCGCACATCACCGTGAACCCGCGGCGGGTCAGGACTTGGTAATCCATGCCGCTCGAGCGGAACTCGATGACCTGCCCGAGGCTCGGCGCGGCCGACGCCAGCAACGCCACCGCGCACGCCTGCCATAACCGACACGCGCACAACCCCATGGTTGACTTATGATACAGAAAGCTATACAGGGTTCTTAATCAAGTAATGAAACCACTCACTGGGCTACCCGTAGATTCCCTCGTGCGGGTCTCCGAGGAAGTCGGCATCCCTCTCAAGGACCTGCTGGAGTTGGTGCAGCAGGTCGAAAACGGCGCGTCAGCCGCGTTCCTCGCACGCTACCGCGCCGATCTGTGCGCGGGTATCGACGAACGCGGCATCCAGCGCGTCTTGCAGAAGCTCGCGGATGTCCGGGACCTGATCGACCGCCGCATTTCGATGATGGCTTCGCTGAGCCAGCGCGGCGTCATGTCGGACGAGTTGCGCAAGCACCTCGAGCAGGCCACCAATCGGCGTGAACTCAACGATCTGTTCATGCCGTACCGCGAGCGCAAGCCGGGCCCGGCAGAGGAGGCCGTCGCAAAGGGTCTTGACCCCCTCGCGCGGCTGCTGTGGGCGCAGCAGGAGGGCGTCGATATCGACGCTGAAATCGCCAAGCATGTCGCCGCGGACAACGGCTTGGAGAGCGATGGCGCCGTGCTGGAAGGCGCTTATGCGATTGCGGCCCAGTGGCTGAGCGACAAGCCCGAAATCCTGCAAGCTCTGCGCAAGATCTACCTGCGGGATTCCGAGATCGTGCTGACTGCGCGGCCCGAAGCGGCCAAGGCTCCGCGCGTGCAAGAACTCGACGGGTTTCGCGCCAAGCTAGCCTCGATCGACTGGAAGAAGCGTCTTTCGATTCGGCGCGCCTTGCGCAGCGGATTGCTCGAGATGGACTTCGTGCCACCGACCAGCGCAACGGCGACATTTCTCGAACGGCGCCTGATTCAAGACGCGGAGTCTTCCTACGCGCCGCACTTGAGGCGGGTGGTCGAGGTCGCTCTCGGCAATGGACTTGCCGACCGCATCAAGCACAACATTCAGACGTATCTCGACGAGCGAACGGACGAACAGGGGATCGAAGCCTACCGCAGGGCCTTGCGGGCCGCCCTGCTCGCGCCGCCGGCGTCCGATCTCAATATCCTCGGCATCGAAATCACGCGCTCGGGCGAGTGGCACGCCGCGCTGATTGACACGGAGGGTCGCTTGGCCGAATGCGCTGTCGTGCGCGGCAACGGAAAGCCCGCCAAGTTCGAGCGTGACTCAGCTGCCACAACCGAGGCGCCGCCCGCAGCGCCAGCGACCGACGGGGCCGCACGGACGGAAGCCCCGCCGGAGGCCGCATCCGAAGCTTCGTCCGAGGCCTCGCCGGAAGCCTCGTCCGAAACCCAGCCAGAGGCTGAAGCGACGGCCGATGCCAGCGTCGCCGAAGTCGTGAGCGATGCGAAGGAGGGGGAGAACAAGGCTGAAGACGCCAGTGTCGGCGAGACTGCCGATACCGCGGCCACCGCGGAAGCAGCCGAGCCCGGCTCGCAAGAACCGGCCAAGCCAACCGAGCCAACGCCCAAGGAAAGCCGCAAGAGGCGCACTCAACAGGTCGAACTGAGCGAGTTCTTGGCAAGTCATCAAGTGGACCTGATCGTCTACGGACCTGGCCCCAAGCCGCACACCATCGACGAGTACCTGCGCTCGCAAATCCGCAAGTCGGGCAAGATGCACATCCCGTCGCGCCCGGTGCGCGATTCCGGTGCGCGGATGTATGCGCAAACGCCAATGGCGAAGAAGGAGTTCCGGCGCCTCCCCTGGACGTTCGCGACCGCGGCAAGCCTGGCCCGTCGCGTTCAGGACCCTCTGGCGGAACTGGCCAAGGCAGACTTCAGATCGACCGGAGTCGGCCAGAACTATCTCGAACTCAACTCCGACCTGCTGCGCGATGCGTTCCGCTGCGAGCTCGAGTGCGCCGCCCACGACGTCGGTATCGACGCCAACCAGGCCTCGGTGCCGTTGCTGTCGCTAGTGCCCGGATTCACCGACAGGCTCGCGAAACGCGTGGTGGAGGATCGCAAGCAGCGCGGTCCTTTCGATTCGCGCGACGATCTGCGCCGTGTCGATGGCCTGAACGACCGCATCTTCGCCCAAGCGGTCGGCTTCCTGAGGGTGAACGGCGGCAACCTGCTGGACAACACGGGCGCACACCCGCAATACAAGGAATTGCACGAGCGAATCGCCGAAGCGGCTGGCTGCGACCTGCTCACGCTGCTCAACGAACCGGACCGGCTAGACGCCATCGACCCGGAGCAGTTCGCAGGCCCGGATCGGTCCGTGCTGCTGGTCAAGTCCGCTATCAGCGAACTCAGGCCCGAGCGCCGACAGGTCCGCGGGACGTTCAAGCTCCCGGAGCGGGCCGTGGCATTGCGCACCGATGACGAGTTGCAGGCTGGCGCTCAAGTCTCCGGCGTGGTCTCGAACACGGCAGACTTTGGCGCGTTTGTCGATATCGGAGCGGACCAAGACGGGTTCTTGCACGTATCGCAGATCCAGCGCGGCCTGTTGGTCGATTCCAAGCCCGCCTTCCACCCCGGCGATCCGGTAGAGGTCTTTGTCCGTCCCCAGCTGCCAGGCAACCGACGCATCGGACTCTCGATGTACCCCCCGCGCTCCGCCCCGGCGCGCGACGCCGCCGATTCGCGCCGGCGGGGACCGGACCGGCGATCCGACGGCCGGCGGCGCCAAGGTCCGCGCAACTCGGGCCGCTATGAGCGCGACAAGCCGTTCCGCCAGGTTTTCGGCCCCGAAAGTGATCGCCGCGGCAAGCGTGAACGCATCGATCCGAGCCTGAGCCTTGACGAAAAGCTCAGCATGCTGACCGACAAGTACCGCACCAAGGTCTAGCATGGCCGCTGCCAGCCGGGATCGAAGCGTCCCGGACTGGACCCTCGAAGGCGCCGCCGCAGACGCGGGACTGCAGTGCATCGCCGGCGTTGACGAGGCAGGCCGCGGTTGCCTGTTCGGGCCGGTGTTCGCCGCCGCGGTGGTGCTTCCCCCTCGGGCCGCTCTTCTGGGCCTGGACGACAGCAAGCGGCTCAGCCCGGGGCGCAGATCGGAACTGGACCGCCGCATCCGGCAGATCGCCTTGACGTTCGCGGTGCGAGCGGTGGACGCCGCCACGATCGACCTGCTCAATATCCTGCAGGCGTCCCGGCTGGCCATGAAGCTGGCCGTCGCAGGCCTCGATCCGACCCCCGACTTCTTGCTTGTCGACGCGGCGGAAATCGACCTGCCGATCCAGCAAAGAGGCATCGTCAAGGGGGACAGCAAGAGCAGCTCCATCGCGGCAGCGTCGATCCTCGCGAAGGTCGCCCGAGACCGGTGCATGCTGGAGTGGGATGCAATCTATCCCGAATACGGGCTGAGAGACCACAAGGGCTACCCGTCGCCGCAGCATCTCGCCTCGCTCCGCGAGCATGGCTGCACGCCCCAGCACCGCTTTAGCTACGGACCGGTGCGCGAGCTGGCGAAGTTCGAATGCGGTGCAGCGCCTAGCGGCTAAACTGGGACTTCGTGAGCATCAGTCCGAGGATGCCCTCCCTGCAGGAGGCGAAGCGGGTTTCGGGCGGCCGGCCGCACATCCTGCTCCGACAGGTCTTCTTGGTATTGGTCTGCATGGAAGTCGGCGTGGTCCTGCTGTTGCTGCCCTGGACCCTGCTGTGGGACAACAACTACTTCTTCAGCCTGCAACCCCAGCACAGCGCCTTTTGGCTGGGCAACCACCTGCGCGGTGCCATTTCCGGGATAGGGTTGGTCAATCTATGGCTGTTTGCATCGGAAGTGTCGGCGCTCTTTGACAAGCGCAGGCGCTGAGCCGAACGTCAGTGTGTCATCGCGTAGATGATGTAGTTGATCGCTAGGCGGTAGGACATCGCGGTGAATCGCTCCGGGTATTCGGGCCAGTCGGCGTGCTCCCAGGCGTCGCCAAGGTCCATGTTGTGGTTGATCAAGACCATCAAGCGGCCGTCCGCGTCGCGGATGCCGCGCCAGTGCGGGACAACTCCGTCGCGTTCGTACGGTCGCTGGCTGTAGAGCATCTGCGCCCCGGGGATCTGCTCGCGGTGCTCCATGTCGAACAGCACGTGGAAGACCTCGTTGTCGGCATCGAGGTCCTCTACGGGCAGGTCGGGGAAGATCTGGCGGATGCCGTTCATGAAGTGCTCCCATTCCTCGCTGCCGTGGAAGTCGTCGAACATGATGAAGCCGCCGCGCAGGAGATACTCCCGGATACGCTCGACCTCCGATGCGGTCAAGTCCCAGTGGCCCGCCTCGACCACGTACAGGAACGGATAGTCGAACACCTCCGGATCGTTGGGATGGACGTAGGTCTCGTTCGGCCGCGCGTCAATCACCGAGAGGCGCTGCAAGCCTTGCAAGAAATGTCGCTCGGCAGCCGGCGTGTCGATCTGCCACGGCCGCATGTCGAGCAGTTGGTCGGCATAGCGGTCTGTGTATGCCATGCGGGCGAGCACGAATTCGGACGGTCGTCCGCTGCCGGGCGGCTCGTGAACGCTCCACGGCGATTCCGGCGGCAGCAGGATGTCGCGATAGCCGCGCTGCGCCGCGAGCCAGCCTGCGCATGAGAGCAGGATGCCCGCGGCTGCGCCGCGCATTAGCGCCTGCCGCACCCCCGCTCGGGACATCGCTCGCCCGCCTCCGCGCAATCAGTACCGATAGTGGTCAGACTTGTAGGGGCCGTCCGCAGAGATGCCGAGATACTCGGCCTGCTCCTCGGAGAGCTTGGTGAGATCGGCGCCCAGCGCGGGCAGGTGCAGGCGAGCGACTTGCTCGTCGAGCGCCTTCGGCAGCGTGGCAACGGTGCGGCCGTAAGACTCCGCGTTGCGGTGCAGCTCGATCTGCGCCAGGACCTGGTTGGTGAAGCTGCAGGACATCACGAAGCTGGGATGGCCGGTGGCATTGCCGAGGTTGAGCAGGCGACCTTCCGAGAGCACGATCACCGAATGCCCGTCTGGGAACCGGTGCTCGTCCACTTGGGGCTTGATATTCTTGCGCGTGACGCCCTCTGCCTTGGCCAAGCCCGCCATGTCGATCTCGTTGTCGAAATGGCCGATGTTGCCGACGACGGCTTGATGCTTCATGCGAGCCATGTGCTGGGCCGTGACGATGTGCTTGTTGCCGGTGGCGGTGACAAAGATGTCGCCGACTTCCAGCACATCCTCCAGCCGGCGCACCTCGAAGCCCTCCATGGCCGCCTGCAAGGCGCAAATCGGATCGATCTCGGTGACGATCACCCGCGCCCCCTGGCCGCGCACGGACTGGGCGCAGCCCTTGCCGACATCGCCGTAGCCGCACACGACAACCACCTTGCCACTGATCATCAGGTCCAGGCCGCGGTTGATCCCATCCAGCAGCGAGTGGCGGCATCCATAGAGGTTGTCGAACTTTGACTTGGTCACCGAGTCGTTGACATTGATGGCCGGGAACAGCAACGACCCCTCCTGCTGGCGCTGGTAGAGCCGATGCACCCCCGTGGTGGTCTCTTCGGACACGCCGCGAATCCCCGCGGCGATCCCTGCCCAGAACGGACCGCGCTCGCGACGCAACGTCTCGAGACGAGCCAGGATCACGGCCTCTTCGCCAGAAGCGGCCGTGGAGGGATCCGGCACGGCGCCCGCGCGCTCGTACTCCAATCCCAAGTGCACTAACAGCGTGGCGTCGCCGCCATCGTCGAGGATCAGATTCGGACCCGCGCCGTCCGGCCAGAGCAGTGCCCGGGCCGTCGCCCACCAATACTCCTCGAGCGTCTCGCCCTTCCACGCGAACACCGGGACGCCGGCGGGGGCACCCGCAGATCCTCCCGGCCCGACCGCGACCGCGGCGGCAGCATGATCCTGAGTGGAAAAGATGTTGCACGAAGCCCAGCGGAGCGACGCGCCGAGCTGGCGCAGCGTTTCGATCAGCACCGCAGTCTGCACTGTCATGTGCAGCGAGCCTGTGATGCGCGCCCCGGCCAATGGCCGCTCTCCGGCGAACTGCTCGCGCAGCGCCATCAAGCCGGGCATTTCATGCTCGGCCAGACGGATTTCGTCGCGGCCGAATTCGGCAAGGCCAAGATCCTTGACCCTGAAATCATCGCCGGGCGCGGACTCGGTCTCGCGCGTTTCCGGCAGGGTTTCAGCTAGCGCCATCGCAAGCCTCCTTAGCTCACTTTAAGCCCGCGGGCCGCCCGCGCGGCGAGCCATGCCTCTCAAACCTGTTGCTTCAGGGCGTCCACACGGGTCGGCTGTTCCCAAGTGAAGGTGTCCTCGCTCCGGCCGAAATGCCCATAAGCTGCGGTGGGCTTGTAAATCGGCCGCCGTAGATCAAGGTACTCGATCAGGCCGGCGGGTGTGAGCGGGAACAGTTCCATGACGACCTCCGCAAGACGCTCGTCGCCGAGCTGTCCCGTCCCATACGTGTCCACCCTGACAGACACCGGATCGGCAACGCCGATGGCATACGCCAACTGGACCTCGCAGCGGTCCGCCAGGCCCGCCCAGACTATGTTCTTCGCGATGTGCCGCGCCATGTAGCACGCCGATCGGTCCACCTTCGTGGGGTCCTTGCCCGAGAACGCTCCTCCGCCATGACGGCCCATGCCGCCGTATGTGTCGACGATGATCTTGCGCCCGGTCAGACCGCAATCTCCGTGCGGGCCGCCGATCTCGAACTGCCCGGTGGGATTGATGTGGTACTTGGTGTGGTCGTCCACCAAGTCCCGCGGCACGACGTGGTCGATCACGGCCTCCCTGACCTGCTCGCGCAGCTGGGCTTGGCTCGCCAGCGTGGGTCCGTTCACCGGATCATGCTGGGTCGAAACCACCACGGCATCGATGCGGACCGGCTTGCTGCCTTCATACTGCGCGGTGACCTGGGACTTGCCGTCAGGGCGCAGGAACTTCAAGAGGCCCGCCTTGCGGACCTCGGTGAGACGCTGCACCAGCTCGTGGGCGAGCATGATCGGCAGCGGCATCAAAGCATCGGTTTCGCGACAGGCGAAGCCGAACATCAGCCCTTGGTCGCCGGCCCCGCCCGTGTCGACGCCCATGGCAATGTCAGTCGACTGTTGGTGGAGATGCGTCTTGACCGCACAAGTGCCGGCGTCAAACCCATAGGCCGGGTCGTTGTAGCCGATCTCGCGAATCGTATCCCGCGCGATCTGCTCAAAGTCCAATGCCGCACGGGTCCGGATTTCGCCAGCGATCACGCAGAGGTCGGTGGTTACGAGCGTCTCGCATGCAACCCTGCCGAGCGGGTCTTCGGCTAGAACTCCGTCGAGGACCGCATCGGAAATCTTGTCGGACAGCTTGTCAGGATGCCCTTCGCTGACTGACTCTGATGTGAACAACTGCGTAGCGCTATGCGGCAAAGTAATCCTCCGATGGGGGAGCCACCAACGCTTTCAGGCCGCAGCTACAGCTCGAGGGGCGGCAGATTCCTTGGTGGCGACCGGCCTAACGGACCTAGGTGCGTGTCACCTGCAAGCTTCCATTCTTCAGGTTCGAGCACGTACTTGTCAATGCGGTCCCACACCCCCGCTCTGCATTCCTCTCCGCCAGCGCGCCCAAAGGGCCCTTGCACTGAACACCCCGGCGGGCCGCGGCAAACGTCTGCGCTGGCACCGGCCAGAAGAGCGTGCGGCTCGACCGCTTCGGCGACTGCGACTGACGCCTCGAAGAGTTCTGAGACTCGCGCTCGTAGGTGAGGGCGTCACGCCTCCAGACGATTACACGCGACCCGCAAGCCACCGGCAGCCGTGTTGGTCGAGCGGCGCAAGGACACGCTCGCGAGGCATCTGCGCGAGCGCCGCCTTGTGGTTGCAGACAGGCTAAGATGGGCACTCCGTGACCCAGCGGTCCATCACTCGTCGCGGCTTTCTAGGAGCGGCGTCCCTGGTCGCCGCCTGTTCTGAGCCCGCGCATGGCCGGAAACCCAACATCGTCCTGGTGATCACCGACGACCAAGGCTACGGAGACCTCGGCTGCCACGGCAATCCTGTCATCAACACGCCGAACATGGACCGACTCCATGCCAACGCGGTGCGGTTCACGGACTTCCATGTTGACCCGCTGTGCGCTCCCACCCGGGCCGGGCTGTTGACCGGGCGCCACGCCTTCCGCTGCGGCGTCACGGCGGCGTTCGCCGGCCGCTCGATCATGCGACTCGAGGAGACGACGCTGGCGGAGATCCTCAAGCACAACGGCTACGCGACAGGCCTGTTCGGCAAGTGGCACTTGGGCGACAACTTCCCCTTCCGGCCGAACGAACGCGGTTTCGACGAGACCGTCGTCTGCTGGAGCGGCGGCGCCACGCAAGCGGCCGATGCCTGGGGCAACGACTACTTCGACGATCGGTACTCGCACAACAACGTCGTCGAGCAGTACGAAGGCTATTGCACTGACGTTTTCTTCCGCGAAGGCCTCAAGTGGGTCGAGAAGAACCGCGACAGGCCGTTCTTCGCCTACTTCCCGCTGAACGCTCCGCACGCGCCGTTGTTTGTCGACGAGAGTTACAGCAAGCCCTACGAAGCGAAGGGCGCGCCGCCATCGATGGCGAAGTTCTACGGCATGATCGAGAACATCGACGAGAACCTCGGCGCCTTCCGGACGAGGCTGGAAGAGCTCGGCCTCTCCGACAACACGATCTTCATCTTCATGACCGACAACGGAACTGCGGCCGGGCTGTCGAACGAAGGCGAATGGAAGGGCTATTCCGCCGGCATGCGCGCGCGCAAGGGCTCGGTCTATGACGGCGGCCACCGCGTGCCGTTCTTCGTGCGCTGGCCGGCGGCCGGCATCGGCGGCGGAAGGGACGTCGATCGCCTAGCGGCCGGAATCGACGTCGTCCCGACGCTGGTCGAGCTTGCCGGCCTGGGGCTGCCCAAGCCGATCGAGTTTGACGGACGCAGCCTGGGCCCGCTGCTGCGGGAGGAGCCGGGCTGGGCCGACGGCCGCGTTCACTTCACGCAGCATTCGCAGTTCTACGTCGAAGGCAAGCGCCAGATGCACGATCCGCAGCCGTATCTCAACAGCGCCGTGCTGGACGAGCGATGGCGGTTAGTCGAGGGCAAGGAGCTGTACGACATCAAGGCCGATCCAGCGCAGGCCAGCGACATAGCTGCCGAGCACCCGGACGAGGTCGCGAGGCTGAGAGCCGCCTACGACGAATGGTGGGCAGAGGTCTCCGGACCCGCGCACGCGTATGTCGAGATACCGCTCGGAGCCGAGGGCGGGAACCCGACCCGGCTGACCAGCTTCGACTGGCGCCCCGACGGCGGCCCGCCGAACCAAGCCGTAATACAGGATCCGGAACGGGTTCGCGCATACGACGGTGACTCCTTCTGGGCCGTTCGAGTCGCCGAGTCCGGAAGGTACGCCTTCACGCTGATGGAGCGGCCACCCGAGGCGGAGTACCCGATCGGGGGCGTCACCGCCCGCATCAATATCGGCCCATTCGAGGCCGGCCGATCTATCCCGTCTGGCGCGCCCTCGGTGCGTTTCGAAACCGAGCTAGAAGCGGGCTCAACCGAATTGAGAACTTGGCTCGATCGTGCCAACGGCACTGCCCGCGGGGCGTACTTCGTAGACGTGGAGAGACTACGCCCCGGACGCGGCTCGGCCTGAGGCTTCCGAGATCCGAGGCAGAACCGGCAGAGCTCGAACCCAGCCATGAAGATTCGCGACATCACCCTCACTCCGCTCAAGATGGGCAAGAACCTGCTGCGCATCCAGACCGACGCCGGCGTCGAAGGATGGGCCGAAGCGCCAGGCCCCAATCGGATCAGTCCGGGACGGGAAGCAGTCTTCAGCGCCTATCTCGAACAAGTCATCAAGCCGATGCTCGTCGGCGAAAACCCACTCGCGATCGACCGCCACTGGAATGCGCTTGCACTCGGACGCGGCGAGGTGTTTCACCGCTTGCCCGGCTGGGCAGTCGGCATTATCGACGTCGCCCTGTGGGACCTGATGGGCAAGGAGACCGGCCTGCCGGTCTTCAGGCTGCTCGGCGGCGCGGCACGCACCGCCATTCCGCTCTATTGGAGCACCGGCTCGGGCTGGCGGATGGAGCCGGACGAGATGCTTGGTCAGGTCAAGGCCGGCTGGGATATGGGGTTTCGGGCCTTCAAGATCCGGATGGACTGGCGCGGCTGGCGTCAAGACATCGACCCGGACAAGGACTTCGCGATCTTCCGGCGCGTGCGAGATTTCCTTGCTCCCGAGATCTACCTCGCATTCGATGCCAACAACGGGTATTCGGTCTCGACGGCCATCCAGCAGGGGCGGCGCTTCGAGGCGCTCGGCATCAATCACTTCGAAGAGCCGATTCCCAACTACGACCTGCCCGGGCTCAAGCAAGTCGCCGACGCCCTCGACGTGGCCGTCTCCGCAGGCGAGCAGGACGCCTACCGCTGGTGGTTTCACCACTTGGTCCTGCTCGGCGACCCCGATATCCTGCAGCCGGACATTCTCAACGCTGGAGGTGTCTCGGAAGTGAAGCGCATCTACGACATGGCGACAACGCTGGACAAGCCGGTGATGCCCCACAGCCCTCACGCCGGGATCAACTCGATGGCCTCGCTGCATGTCTACGCGACGGTCGAGACCGCCACCCGGCCGCACGAGTTCTCGGCGGAGTTTTCTGGTCCGCTGGACGAGGTGGCTGAACTCTACGGCGAGCACGTGCTGCCCAAGAACGGAATCATGGAACTGACCGAGAAGCCGGGCCTCGGGATCGAGTTGAACGAGGCCGCGGTGAGGCGAGGCTGATTCCGAATCGAACGACGGGCTGTCTCGTCCGACGAATCGCGTCGCCGACCTTGCTCTCGTGGCCGGGCGGACCTCGCCGTCCGTCTCGCCCCACCGTTGTACAACGTGTGGGTAGTACCTGACGCACAAATCGCACGAAGCAAGCAGCTTCGATGGCGACGGGCGCGATTCTGAATTATCCTCGCACCAAGGAGGTTTCGATATGGTTCGCCACCGCCGGGCTCTACGGTTTCGGCTGGTTTCCCTCGTAGTCTTCTTAGGTTGTTCAGCCATTTGGCTGGAACTGGCCAGTGACGCGCAGACCGAAAGCGACCGCGCGTGGAGTCCGATTCTCGTACTCAACGTCGTTGAGGAAGCCACGGGCGAACGGAGCGCCGCACGCTTTTCGATATCTGTCGACGGCAAGCCGCACGAGCCTCGTTGGATCGGGCCCCACGGGTTGCGATTCGTTTCCGTGCACGTGTCCAAGCGCCAAACGAAAGTCGTCACGTACGCTCGGGGCACCGGCCCGGTTTGGGTGCCCCTTACGCCCGGCGCGAAGCGGGTGAAGGTCGACGTCGTTAAGGGACTCGACTATTCGCCGGTGTCCTTGGAAGCGGACGTCAGCGAGGGTCCGGTTGGGATCACGGCCGGCCTCCGGCGCTGGAACCGCCTTCGCGAGGAGGGCTGGCGCGCAGCCGACGCCCACCTTCACTACGACCGGACCGAGCCGGACGGGGATCGTGACTGGTTCGCAATGATGGCTGGCGACGACATCGCGCACAGCCAGTTCATGACTCTAAGGGGTGGCATGGTGCCCGGCACCTGGGCACGGCAGTTCGCCTTCGGAGAGCGGGGGGAAGCCGCCGATGGCACGAGAACGATCGTCGCCGGCGAAGAGTATCGGGACAGATCGCAGGGACATATTCTCTTGTTCGGCCTCAGCGATCTGATTGCACCCATCATGGCTGGCGTGCCCGAGGCGCCGTACAACTTCCCGACACTCGCAAGCGTGATGAGGCGGGCCCGCGCCACTGGAGCGCTGGCCGGAATCGCCCACGGTGGGAACTTGGGGACCAGTCCCACCGCTCTCGCGGATGCAGTGGGAGGAGCAGCCGAATTCCTTGAAATCGGAAACTGGAGCTGGGAGCTGTGGCCGCTCGACAACTGGTACCGTCTCTTGAATTGCGGCTACGCGCTGCCCGCGACTGCCGGCACCGACTTGCCGAACAATCCCCGCCGGGAGCCTTGGCAGCCGTTCCTCGGGGCGATGCGGATGTACGCAAAGACCGGGAACTCGACCGGCTCCCCCGCTTGGAACGAAGCCGTTAGGCGGGGCGAGACGTTTGTCAGCAGCGGCCCGCTGATCGAGTTCGCCGCGAAGGGCGTGGGACCCGGCGGAACGATCTGCCTGCCCGCCGCGGGCGGGAGTGTCCGCGTGAGCGCGGTGATGCGGAGTCCGCGAGACCTGCAACGGCTCGAGCTCGTCCGAAACGGCGCGGTCGTAGCGAAGGCATCCGAGCAGGTCCGCGAGGGGGCAGTGCGTTCACTGCGGCTTGAGACTGAAGCGCAGTTCGATCGCAGCGGATGGATCGCGGCGCGCGGGGAAGGCGCACCCTCCTTGCTCCCCGGAGGGAACGAAGTTGCGCACACGAGTGCGGTGCGAGTGCTGGTCGCCGGGGAGCCGATCTGGTCGGCGGAAGACGGCGAAGCCCTCGTCTCGACCCTGCTACAGCAGCGGGATCACTACAAGCGCAGCGGGCGCTACGCTACCGCCAGCGACCGCGACGAAGCGCTGGCCGTGTTCGACCAAGCGCTCGATAAGCTGCGCGCCAAGGCCGATGGAGCAGCGCAACGTAAGCTCTGGCCGTGCCCCGGAGGCTGAAGCAAGGGGAACTGCAGTCCCTGGAGATGGTGCAGAGCGCGGAGAACAGCACCCCTTGCAGGGGACAGGCTGGCTGATTCTATGAGTCGCCTCAGCAATCTTGAGCCAAGGACGAAGAATAGGTCGGGCGACGAAACCGGGCCAGACGCGGGTTTCGCTCCGCCGTCGCTCGGCGGGTTGAAGGTGCCTGCTGAGCATATCGCGACCATGATGCACGTCGTCTGGTTCCCGCGAACCCAAGAGGATACGACCGGCCGCGAGAGACCGGCTGGGTTGGATTGGGACGGACTCCGGTCCGCTTCCTCTCTGGGCACTATCCGGTGAACCGGTACGAGTACAGGTCGCTGTCCTTGAGTACGAATCGAATACGTACGCGCTTCCCGGCGAGCGACGACACGTCCGTGCCGCGCTTCCACCCGTACGTCTCCTTGATTGCGTCGCCGTAGCGATCCGGCGCGTCTTGCAGCGTGAAGCCGGGCAAAGGCTCCCCGGACTCGCTTTGCAGCTCGACGCGAACTGAACCGCCCGCTCCGGTCGCATAGTTCAGGACCAGCCGCCGCCCTTGGAATCGGATCGGTGTGGTTCTCAGCTGACCGCCCGCATAACCCGCGCGCGCCGAAGCGAACCCGTCCAAGCGCAGGGTCGCGCGGACCAGGTGCGCGCTGTCGAATCGGTAATGCTGGCTGATGTAGACCGACAGCTCGTCCTCGGCCGTCCTGAGCAACCCCCATGCGGGCATCGAACTGCGGTCTCCCCAGTTGCGCCGGTCGCGGCCCGGACGCACCCACGCCTGCATGAACGTCCGGTCGAAACGCACGCCGTCGCGACTGCTGAGGAACACCGCTTCCGATACGCCGTCATTGCCGTGCTCAGGCAGGCGACGCCGATCGGGACGGAATCGACTCGGGAACGCGAAGCGGTATCGAGGATTGCGGAAGTAGGGGATCGTGGCGTTGGTGTAGAAGTGCTCGGGATGCGGTGGGTCCAAGGTGATCATCTGCGGCCCCTCCCACTGCCTGAAATCGTCCGACTCCACCAGGCCGACGCCGCGCACGCCCCGGTACGGCGTGCGGAAATAGCAGCGGTACCTAGCGCGCACCGGATCCCAGAAGGCTAGGTTTTGCGAATCGAACCTGCCCTCGGTGAAGACCGGTTCGGGTGAGACGAGGCTCCAGCCCATGTTTAACATTGGATTTTAGGATGTGATTGATTAACAGGGAGTTAGACCGCTCCAGAAAGCGCGACTTGCACTACAAAGTGCGCGCTAATGAAATTGGGGCCGGATTCAGAGCAGGATCTTGCAGGTCTGGCCGGG
>JAJDTX010000057.1 GCA_022826925.1 Bryobacterales bacterium | reverse complement strand
AGAAGAAGCACATTGATTGAAAGGATGAAATGCGCAATACACGAAACAAACGTGGCACTACACAATCTGCAATTTGGAGAGTTTGCGGCCGTAAACCGTTTAAACTACGTACCGACCCGAAAATTACTGTCGAAGATGAGTGAGACATGCGTTCCAGCTTCAACTGAGAACTGGACGACAGAGCCTCGGATCGGACTTGTCATACCATCAAGCAAGCCTCAGCGCTACCTACGACGGGTCACCACGTACGACTTCGTAGAAGGGCGCTGCGCGCATGAACCGGCCCGGGATATCCAAAGTCTTGAACAGGCACTGGTGGACGTCAAGCGATTTGACCCTTTCGACGGTCGAGGAAGTCGGCCTGTTCAGGCCAATCGCCTCCAACTCCCTTGGCGTGACGTTCGGAACCTTGTGGATGAACCATGACAAGAGCGGCTGGGAGTAGTCTGTCTCTCGTGTCTTGAAATGCGAGAGAAACTGGGACGCGAGCAGGACGCCCACACCGAATTCCCGTCCTTGGAGCAGCACTTGGCGAAGGACGTCGAAGTTGTACTTCATGATGTTGTCAGCCTCGTCGATAAGCAGCATGGAGTCAATGAAGCGGAGTTGCGGATCGCTGCCGTGGTAAGGCCGCTTGACGAGATTGAGCATGTACTCGTAGTACAGGTTGAGTAACAGCACCACGAGCATGTTCCGTTCCTTATCGCCTATGCCGAGAGCTGCTAGGTCAATGACGGTTACACCGGTAAAGAATTCATCGAATCGTTCCACGCCTGCGGCGTGATTGACGAACACCTCAAGGTCGACCAGATCGGAAAGGATGCTGTACGGGGCATCTACCTTTTCTCCCACGATTTCGGAGTACTCATGCAACACGTTCATAAGCGTGGGCGAGTTGGGGGCTTGAGACTCGTACGCCTTCATCACGGCCGTTTTCAAATGGTTGCGCTGCTTGGGGCCTATTCCGCCGTAGATCTTTTGCAGCGCGTCGTGCAGAAACTTGAAGCGACCAAGGCGGGCAGTCCTGACCTGCTCTTGGGCGTCCGCAAGGCGGAGGACGTTAAGGGGTATGCGATGCGGATTGACGACGCGCGCACCGACCGCGTCAACGAAGTCCGGTTTCGTGTAGTCCCGCTTGTAGTCGAAGATCAGGAATTTCGGTACCTGATCGCGATTGTCCGCCGCACGACGTGTGAACTGGTAGATCAACGCTTTCGTTAACTGCGTCTTGCCAGTTCCGAGGTCGCCGACGACACCAATGTTCAGCTGAGTCAGCCTAGTATTGCTAGGGTGCAGGATGTAAGGTTTCCTGTCGCTGGCGACGATGCTTCGCCCTACTTGGAATCGTATGCCCACAGGTGCTTCATTGTGCTCTTGGGGCGGATTCTCCGGGAGCGCCTCAGGCCCGCGTTCAGAGCTGTCGGCAGAGGACCCCTCCGGGGAATCCACATGATCCTCGGGCGTTGACGGAGAAATAGGCGGAGTTGTTGGCGGTGACAGTGAAGATCCGAGATCGCCATCTGGCCCCGCGGACGGCGTCGGCAGTGGAGAGTCATCGGAGACCAAGGCCTGAATCCTCTCCTCGCGGAGGTACCGGAGCACCAATTCGCATGGGTCGTTGGTCAATCTTTGCTCACGTGGTGGCCGATTATTGCTTAGCTCGACAGCGTAGACCGTCCCTTGCAGCCTGATTTCTTGTGCGCCATCCGCCTGACGAAACAACATTTCGAGCCAATGAGCCCACCGCGTACGATCCTCTCGCGAGGCAGCTAGCACTTGGCACCCGGACACAAAGACCTCCTTCAGCATTTCTTGACGCGGCGCAGCTAGTGCGGTGGACTGATCGCCTTCCTCCAGCCCAGACCGGATGGCCAGAATCGTGGACTTGAGCTGATCGGTAGCCTTTTGAATCTCCGCCGCCTGCACGCCCGTGTCCGTCCCGGATGTCTTTACCTCGATCGCCTCTACAGTCAGCACACCGTCCTTACTTCGAAGTGCCAGAAGATCGCATCGTTCGGCACTGTCCGTCAGTCTGAGCCAAAGGCGCGCAAGTTTCGTATCGACCGACACGACCAGAGCACCTGGATGGCAATCCCGGTAGTCGCGCGCAGCAATGAGCATCCCCGCAAACCCTTGAACGAGCGGGTTGTTCGGTTGTGCTTCGGCCTTAAAGAGACTGAGAAGACCGTCACCCAGCAGAGAGACACCCTCCCCGAGAAGTTTCTTGAGCTGGCTAGTGGAGACACGGAGGTTGTATTTGTCCAGCGGGGACCGCAACAGCAGGGCTAGGCGCTCATAGCTCGACTCGTAGCAAACGGACCGGCGCCTCCCCTCGTGACGCTCAAGGATGCGAGCAGCGGTGACTCGGCCCGGTGTGGGAAGCGACCGGTCTGCGAAGAAGAACCAGAGCCCCGCAGGCTTTGGGTCGTTTAGCGCGTTGTCAATTTGTTGCGCCACCAAATCCGCGTCGGCGGAAGCCTGTGGTGTTCGACTGGTCTGCGCGCCCTGAAGTCTCGCGACTACGTCGTAGAACGAGCGGAAGACCGATTCCTCTGCGGTCGGGAGGAGCTCCACTCTGCGGTTGATGCCTCGGAAAGCAATGCGTCGACGGATCGCGAATGGGCTCATCGGCAGCAAATTAGTGCCACATGGCTGGTGACGCATCGCTGTGGTCGCTTCATCGAACACCGCAACGATATGAACCGGCCTTTCCCGCAGGGCCTTTAGCCGTTGGCCAAGAGGTAGCACTTCGTCATCGATGCGCAATTGCAAGTTCCCGTTCGCGATCTGGTCCTCGATCTGGTCGCGATCCTTTGTAGAGAACCTGCGAGCGCCAAGAAGTCGGGCCTCGTGGTCGGGCGTAGCGTAGATTTCAACGAGCAGGGTCGTCCGCGAAGTCGGCCGACCAGGGGTGCGGCTGAGTAGAGTTACGAGCGTCTGGCTTGCGTTCGGCGGATTGATCAGGGCTACACGCAAAGGACACGTATGGTTCACATAGATTTGGAAGAACTGTCGGACACAGTGCTTTAGGGTGTCGACACCATCGCTGCCGCTGTAGGCATTGCGCAGATTCTCGAACACCGCAAGCCCACAATAATCGCGGGCAACCGGGAGCGCCTGATTCCCACCCCTGCCCTTCGGAAGGCTGGTCAGGTAGATGACGCCTAGGTAGTGTTCAGGTTTCTGTAGCTGTTCGAGTACCGCGGCACGGTCCATTCCTTCGAGCTTCAGCCCTCGGGCCAATGTCGCGATCCTTTCGTAGCGCCACAAATGCAGCGGATGCGTCGGGAGCAGAATGGCCTTCCAAGAAATCTTCCCCGAGCGCTGCGTCGTCTGGACCTGAACTACGTCGACCGACAGGATCGCCTCAAAGAGCAGCTGGGTCCAAGCGTGGTCAATTTCGTGCATTGCCCCGTGGTGGCGCTCAAGTTCGGCATACAGCGCGTCCCAAGCGTCCAAGAGATCTGCTACGGAACTCCGGAGTGCCGACTGCCCGGCTAGCGCCAGCATCGGCTGGTGAACAAGGATGTCGAGATAGTCAAGGACGGTTGTCCGGATCGCCACGACACTGTCCCAGAGACTACACAAGTCCGAAGTGGTCTCTCCATTGACGGCCAGCTCGCGCTGCATCGCATCGATGAGTGATCTCAGGTCGTACTGTTCGTTATCGTGCGCAATCGACTGTTTCAACGGCTCAAAGACCGTAGGGTCGCACTGTCTATATTCTCGGAGGGCGTCCTCGAAGGACGGCGTCGTGGCTGCGAAGAACCCGCCCCACGCATCGGCCGAGCAGAAATGCCGGACCCAAGTCAGGACGTCACTCTCGACGTCAAATTCGAACTGCTGCTCCTCACCATCAAGCTCGTAGTGGCCTGTGGCAGAGTCCTCTTCCCCATCGACTGCATCAGTCAGTGCCGACTGCACGCTGTCAACGAGTTGTTCTAGTTCGTCGTTCTTGCCGTCTATGAGAAGTTCACCTCCGTCTCCAGCCACCGCATGGCCATCCCGGACCTCAGGACGTTGTGGTCCCACCGGGGGCGGAGCTGCCTTTGAAGTGGGTTGGAAAATCGATCGTGCATCTTCGTAATCCAAGCTGCTGTATGCATCGAAATTGCCAACGCGCCGAATCCTCTCGACGCACTTGAGTATGTCCAGCCCCGCTCGCCGTTCGTCTGGGCTACGCATGTCCACTCGCCGACGAATTTGCTGAAGTCTGCTGCCGGCCATCCTAGTAATTTCCCGTGTCATCGCATAGTTCTTCAGGAGGCGGTCAGCGATGTTGTGAGATGCACGGAGGAGGTTTCGGTCTGGCAGGATGCCAAGGCGCGGCAAGGCACGCCGGGGAGCATCGAGTTCGTTTTCCGCCTGAAAATCGTCCCACGTGGCCAAGAATTCCGCGACACCGGTTAGGGACACGAGTGGAGACAAGTCGGGGTCTTCCGCAAGGACATCCAAAAGGTCCCGCTGTGGCGTCGTGGATGCCAGTTGCGCCTCCGGGGTGCTCGCCCATCGGAGAAGGTCTCGGGCAAAATGCCGCGGGTCACCCCTGCGGAAATGCGCAAGTGTGCTTACGCCCAGGCAAATTCAATGTTTGATGCGAACGGGGGTTGAGGCATGTCTTGGAGTGCGCGGAGCTCGGGAGATGGCGTCCGGAAGCCGAGTCGGCGGGGCGTGCGAGCATGCGACAGCACACCCAGGAGCCTTGGCGCGGTC
>JAJDTX010000090.1 GCA_022826925.1 Bryobacterales bacterium | reverse complement strand
CAGATAATTGCAACAACAATAACAGAAAATGTTTCTTCGCACATATTATGGAAACAAAAATCCAGATATAGGGCCGTCAAAACGGGGCGAAGCCCTTGAGTCTCAAGGGGTTATCGGCCAATTGGCCTATATGAAGTTCCGCCTAGCATATCGACTGGGTGCCGCGTCAAGCAGTCTACAAGGCTACAAGCTACAAGGCGACTCGACCCCTACATGGCGCTCAGTGCTTGCCCGGCGGCGAGACGAAAATGAGCAGCATGAGCTTTCCCAGTCTCCACAGACAGCACGTGCAGAACGCCAAGAATCCGCACCAAAGATACGCAAACCACTCGCGACCGCACAGGTCCAAGGCTAGCCCTGCAAGACCGGACAGCGCGAGCAGCACCCCTGAAACCAGCGCACAGGCGATGTAATTCCATGCGATTCAGTAAACTTCTCATTCTCGTATTCGTGCTGATGATCGCGGTGTCGGCCTCGGCGCAATCGCGGCGGGTGTGCACTCCACAACCTGACCGGCAGCGAATTCGGCACAAGTGTGGCAACGTGTTCAATCATCGGCTACAGAAATTCGTTTATACCTGTACTCAAACAGTTACTTGGGTGCGTCAACCGGATAAGTGCAGATGGGTTAGGCCGGATCGGCCGTGCGGATGCGGCCCACTGGACAGCGTCCAGTCCCAATACCGCCGATTCTAGATCCGTTCCCTAATCCAGATTTAGAGACGAAGATGAACTTGAAGCCGAGCAGTCTGAGCAAGATCAGGATGAATGCACGGAGAATGAGGACTGGGGTAACTGCAACAGTCATCATGGTCGTGACTATTAGCGGCTTTGCGGGTTGCGGGGCTGCACGATCAAAGCGTGTGCCGCTGCTATCTAGCGAGACGCAGCGTTGCCAGATGGTTGCCGCGCGGGTCTATCGCGCCGATCAGCAAGGCTGCGGAAGCGATCCGGTCTGCCACAGTAGCGTTGAGTTGGAGTATGACCAACGCTTGGCGGATTGCGAGCGGCGCTGATTCTTTGCCTTACTCTGAAGCATGGGACCCCTTTTCGGGGAGAAAGAGCCTCGCTTTGTGGTAAACAGATGGCAAGCAGCTACTCCCTCACACCAATCAGATGGCAAGCAGCTACTCCCTCACACCAATTACAGTACAGCGTCCCCCTCTCGCGTCTCTCCCCGCGCTAGGGAAGGCGTGCCTCGGGACATCGCTGCTGCGGAACCTCCCCGCCGGACGTGCATGTGGGGCGGCCGGATAGTCGCCAACGAGGCGTCGCGTTGGGAAGCTCGCGGTTACGTCCCGTTCGCCGAGGCCTTACTGTGAAAACCCGAGCCATTCGCTCGTTTCTGGTCCTGGCAGTGCTGGTTGGCTGTGGCCAGCCCGACCCCGATCCCATCGACCAGATCACATGATCGAAAGCACAACGCATAAGTGACATCCACAAGCTCCACCGCCGGACCGGCCGAGGTGTGGGGATGGCAACTGCCTGCTTCCGGCTCTGCTCTCCGCGCCGCAAGTGAGCAACACGCCGAATTCAGGCCCGCCTCACCGAACCGCTTTGGGAAGCTGCGCCACGCAGAAACAACGAGGTTGACCCCGATGCGCTCGTTCTCTAATAGATAATTTTCGCGCGCTGCTATGTTTCCTAATAGCTATACTAATTGAGTGTTCACCGTCATGTTCACGAAGGAAGCGAGTCGGCGCCTTCGTAGCATGCCAAGCAATACGGAGAGGACGATTATCGGCAAGATCGAAGCTCTGGCTGCGAACCCCTTGGCTCCGAACAGCAATCTGACCGCCCTGAGAGGGTTTGACGGATTCAGACTGCGGGTCGGCGACTGGCGTGTGCTCTATACGGTCAACACCGAAACCAAGACGCTTACGATTGCCGCGATTGTACCCCGTGGAGAAGCATACCGATGACAATTTCCGACCCGCAAATCATCACACTTGGCGGAGAAGAATACGCAGTGGTTCCGCGAGTCGAGTACGACGCACTGCGAAACGCCGTGGAGGAGGATGCCATGGATGCTGCACTCATGCAGCGAGCCTTGGAAGATCCTGACCAAGAACTCGTGCCTTTCGACCTGGTCAAGCGCATCGCGTCCGGAGAGAACCCTGTGCGCGTCTGGCGCACGTACCGTGGCAGGAAAGCAGGCGAGCTTGCGGCGACCGCTGGGATCGCGGCCTCCTATTTGTCAGACATTGAGAATGGCAGGAAGCCCGGTTCAGTCAACGCTATGAAGCGCATTGCGACTGCGCTCAGCGTATCGGTCGATGATCTCATCTAATCCACGACCTCACCTCGTCGAGCACGCCGCACTTCGCCAACCCGAACTCCAACATTGCCAGCGGCGGTTTCGGTGTCGTCAACAACGTGGCGAATACCGGGCGCGAGGGACTTGACCAGCGCGTGTTCCGGATGGGCTTGCGCTTGGCCTTCTGATCGAGTTCAGACAGCGAGGCGGCGGCACGCCGCCGTCTCGCCCTCCCCGCGTGCTTCTCGCCGCACTTGGTGAAGGCGTGCCTTGGGGCATCGCTGCTGGGAAATCTGCCCGCTGGGTGTGCAGGCGAGGCGGTAGGATAGTCGCCGACGAGGCGTAGCGTTGGAAAGCTCGCGGTTACGTCCCGTCCGCTGAGGCCAGACTGTGCAAACCCGCGCCATTCTCCCGTTTCTAGTTGCCGCGACACTCGTCGGCTGTGGCCAATCCGGCACGGATCCAATCGATCGGATCACAGTGCCGGAGGGTTTCGAGATCGAGCTGGCAGCCGGCCCGCCGCTAGTCGAGCGCCCGATGATCGTGGACATGGACGACCAAGGCCGGCTGTACGTGGCCGAGTCGTCGGGATCGAACGACCCGGTGCAGCAGCAACTCGCGGAGCGCCCCCACAGCATCCTTCGCTTGGAGGATACCGATGGCGATGGCCTCTACGACACGCGCACCGTCTTCGCAGACAAGATGATGCTTCCCGAAGGCGTGCTCTGGCACGATGGCTCGGTTTACGTGACCGCACCGCCAAGCATCTGGAAGCTCACCGACACCGACGGCGACGGCGTAGCGGACGAGCGGGTGGAATGGTTTGATGCCAAGACCCTGACCAATTGCGCCAATGACCTGCACGGGCCGTACCTCGGTCTCGACGGCCGGATCTACTGGACGAAGGGCGCGTTTGCGGAACAGACCTATGAGCGCCCCGGGCGGGAACCGCTCGTGACCCGAGCGGCGCACATCTTCCGCCGACGAGTCGAAGGAGGGCCGGTCGAGCACGTCCTGACTGGCGGCATGGACAATCCGGTCGAGGTGGCCTTCACGCCGCAAGGCGAGAGGCTGCTGACGTCGACCTTCTTGATCCACCCGCAGCTCGGCAAGCGCGACGGCGTTCTGCACGCCGTATACGGGGGAGTGTACGGCAAGGCAAACGGCGTGACCGACAGCCACCCGATGACCGGCGGCTACCTGTCGATCATGACCCACATGGGAGGCGCTGCCACGGTCGGACTGGAGCGCTACGAGTCGGATGTCTTCGGCGAGGACTACCGGGGCCGGCTGTTCGTGACAGCGTTCAACCTGCGCAAGGTCTCATCCCACAGGCTTGTGCCGCATGGCGCGACGTTCAAGACCGAAGACGCTGATTTCCTAGTGTCGGAGAGCCGCGACTTTCATCCAACCGACGTGATGGAGGACGCCGACGGCAGCCTGCTGGTGGTCGATACAGGAGCTTGGTACAAGCTCTGCTGCCCAACCGCGCAGTTGCCCAAGCCCGACCTGCTCGGTGCCATTTACCGCGTTCGCAAGAAAGGCGCGGTCCCGCCCGAGGATCCGCTGGGGCAGTCGCTCGATTGGCAGACGGCCACACCGGGTTCGCTCGTCCGATTGCTCGACGACCCGCGCCCGGCCGTGCGCAGCAGGGCCTTGGCTGCCCTAGCCACAGACGAAGCGGTCGACGCACTCAAGGACGCCTTGGCGGACAGCCCGTCTGCCGACACACGGCGCAACGCCGTGTGGGCTCTGACCCGCGTTGAGACCGACAAGGCGCGCTCGGCAGTGCGCGCGGCGCTGTCCGACGAGCAAGCAGGCGTGCGGCAGGCGGCGCTGCATTCGGTAGCGCTGCACCGTGATGGCAAGGCGGTCGCAGAGGCCGTGCAGCTCCTGCACGATCCGTCCGACGCAGTCAAGCGCGTCGCGGCAGAAGCCTTGGGGCGCATCGCGGACCCGGCCGCTGTGGGTCCGCTCTTGGATGCGACTGCTCTGACGGAGGGCGAGGTGCTGACGCATTCGCTGATCTACGCGCTTATCGAGATCGCCGATGCCCGCAGCACGCGACCGGGATTGCAATCTTCGTCAGCGAGAACACGGCGAGCCGCAATGATTGCGCTGGATCAGATGCGTCCGCCGGCTCTGGGTCCCGGCCAAGTGCTGTCGAGGCTGGATTCGGAGAGCGCGCCGGTGGCTGACGCCGCCCGCTGGATCGCTTCGCGCCACCCTGAGTGGGGCGGCCACTTGGCCGGCTACTTGGGACGCCTCATTGGCGGCTTGAAGGGATCGAACGCCGAGGAGGTGCTGCAGCAGCTTCGCCGATTCTCCGGCAATGAAGCCGTCCAAGAGTTGCTGGCCCGGACGGTGCGGGGAAGTGCCTCCGAGACCGCCAAGGCGACGGTGCTGGAGGCCATGGCGTCCGCGCCCGTGGAAGCCGCGCCAGAGGGCTGGGCCGATGCGATCTCCCACGCTCTCGAGCGGGAACCGACGCGCGATGCCGCCTTGCGTGCTGCGCGCAGTTTGCCCCGGCCGGAGCAAGGCCTGCCGGGATTGGACCGTTCGTTGCTTGTGGTTGCCCGTGACGAGAGTATCGAGCCCAGATTGCGAGTCCAGGCGTTGGATGCCGGACGAGTGTCGCTCGACGCGCTCGATGCGCAGCTGTTCGGAGTGGCCCGCAGTCAGATCCTGCCAGACCAGCCGGTCGATTCGAGGGCGGCGGCGGCCAGGGTGCTCGCCACCGTGCCGCTCGCAGACGACCAACTCACCGAGCTGGCCGACCTGCTGCCCGAAATCGGTCCGATGGAGCTGCCGCGGCTCGTGGAGGCCTTCGGCCAATCGCAGGACTCTGCACTCGGAATCCGTCTTCTGAACGGTCTGTCGCAGGCCAACGGGCTGGCCAACCTGCGCGCCGACATCCTCCGGACCGCAGTCGAAGGCTACCAACCCGATGTGCGCGCAGCATTCGATGCGCTGATCGAGGGCGGGGTGTCAGGCTTGGAGGAACAGCAGGCCAAGCTTGACGGACTGCTTGCGGAGCTGCCCCAAGGTGACGTCGTGCGAGGCCAGGCGGTCTTCAATAGCAGCGAGACCGCCTGCCTGTCCTGTCACACCATTGGCTACGATGGCGGCCAGATCGGACCGGACTTGACGCGAATCGGAGAAATCCGCGAGCGCCGGGACTTGCTTGAGGCGATTGTCTTTCCCAGCTTGAGTTTCGTGCGGAGCTACGAGCCCATCGTGGCAGTGGCGAACGGAGAGAGTATCAACGGTGTGCCCATCGAGGAGAGCGAAACGCATCTGCTGCTGGCCGTGAGCGCGGACGAGCAGGTGCGAATCCCACGGGCCAGTGTCGAAGAGGTACGGCCCGGAACAGTCTCGGTGATGCCTGCCGGGCTCGACGACCAGCTGAGCACAGGGCAACTAGCTGACTTGCTGGCCTTTCTCGAGGCAACCCAATGGGGTCCCAATCGCAGTAGGCCCTAGACTCTGAAATCAGCAGCCGTCGGCGCCGCTGCCCGCAGCACCGGGGCCAAACACCAGATGTCTCAAACGGGCCGCCAGTCGGCACGCTAGCGATCTAATCGGGCGGTTCAGGAAGCACGTGCCGGCGTACTCGATCTACAACGAGTCGTGCTGCAGCACGCGCTTCCTTGGCGTCATCCTCCCGGTAAAAGTCCGATGGTGTCAGGTCTTCGGCGCCATAAAACGCGAGTTCTCGGTCGCGCCTAAGGGCCCTTGAAGCGGCCGCCAACTGGTCGACTTCACTGGCCAGGCTGGAAGGCATTCGACTGCGCTCTGCCTTCAGGACGTCGCCTACGTCGTGCACGCGCGGCGGGTCAACGCCTGCAGCGCGGAGCAACCCTTTCAGGGCGAGCTCTACAACCTCCTGCGATTCACGAACCACGTCGGCCCAGCTGCCGGCCTCGAACAAGACATCGACCGCATGCAGCCGAGCCGCGGCGCGCTTGACATAGTCTGCAGCGAGGGTGCTATTCCGCATCTTGGGCGGCCTCCTTCCAATAGGGGTGTCCGTGAACTACCCGACGTACCACGCGTCCGGCGGCAACGGCGCGCCGGACACGCGCCAAATGCGACGACAGCTTCCAATCGCGGTCTAGCAACACCATCCCGTCGAGCGCGACCTCCGCCCACAAGCCGCTGAATTCCCCGTCTTCCAGCAAGTGCACGAAGTGCGGATCCAAGCGGTGGCCGCGCCACGTGACGATTGGCGCGGCATCCCATGCGCGATACAAGGCTCGGTTCAACACGACGCTGCTGTCAACAACGATCAGGGCGTCGACATCGGAACTGGGGGTGGCTTCTCCGCGGATCCAAGAACCGTGTAGAACGATCCCAGAGAGTGCATTGCCGACCACCGCGTGGGCGCGGCCGACGAGGGATGTGACGTCCTTGTCACCGACGATTCCGAGCCCTGCAGTCGCAAGATGCCGAACACAATAGGTATTGAGCGAGAGCCCACTCGACCGCGCGGCATCGTCCAGCGCCGTGTGCAGCTCTGACGGCATTCGGAGGACAAAGCGACCCGACTTCGGCTGCCCGGTCTGTGATATCATTATGACCTCCCTAATAGTATATATCATTCGTATTCTGACATCAACTCGAAGCCGCACGATCACGCGCAGTTGCACAGAGGGCTCGGTTGGCGTGGTGCTGGCGAGAGCGGATTGGGCTCCGCATGCTGGATGGGAAGCGGTCCCTGGTTGCCACTGTCGTTGCAGCAGCGAGTCCTCACGCGTGGGCCACTGGACCGCCTGTTGTGCGGGAGAGACCAGTGGCGCAAGACACGCGGGCGTCTGTGTGAGGCATGTCCGATTTGACGAGGGCGTTGGAAGGGCGTCCCGGCAAGGCCGGCGCCGCCGTGTTTGCTCCCTCCCCGCCGGGGATCAGTCCGCCTCGCCGGGCTTGGCGCTCGCCCTGCCGCGCAGCCATTCCACAGTTCCGAGGAGCAGTAGCGCCAGCACGACCAAGAACGTAGCGACCGCTAGGATCTCCGGGCTTATCTCCTCGCGAATTCCGGTCCACATCTGGCGCGGAATGGTCCGCTGTTGCAGGCCGCCCAGGAACAGTACGGCTACGACCTCGTCGAACGAGGCGGCGAATGCGAACAGAGCGCCTGACATCACTCCGGGGGCGATCAGCGGCAGCTGAATCCGGCGGAAGACGAGGAACGGCCCGCCACCGAGGCTCGCGCCCGCTCTGACCAGGTTTTGATCGAACCCGACGAGCGTCGCGGTCACGCTAATGACGACGAACGGCGTGCCGAAGACCGCGTGGGCAAGGATCACGCCGAGGTGTGTCTGTGCGATTCCTAGCTTCGAGTAGAAGAAGAACATGCCCGCTGCCGAGATGATGATCGGCGTGACCATCGGCGAGATGAGCAGGCTGGTGACGAATCCGCGTCCGGGCATTGCGGGATTCGCGAGGCCGAGTGCTGCCAGGACGCCGAGCGTTGTCGCGATGGCGGTCGCCGCGAGGCCGATGACGATGCTGTTGACCAGCGCGAGCCGCCATTCGGCGTCCTCGACAACGTTGCGGTACCAGCGCATCGAATAGGCGTCCGAGTCGAGCCGCAGCATGCCCTCGGTGAACGTGAAGTACGGCTCGGCATTGAAACTGAGCGGAATCACGACCAGCATGGGCGCGACCAAGAACACCAGCACGGCTCCGCAGACTGCCAAGTGAACCGCGCGTGTGACGCGCTCGCCCAATTCGAAACTCGCCGTTGCGTGCTTCATCACGACAACCTCATGCGTTCGATCCCCACAAGCCGGTTGTAAACGAGGTAGAGCGACATCACGGCAAGCAGCAGGATCACGCCAAGAGCCGCGGCAAGTCCCCAATTCAACGACTCCTGCATGTGGTACGCGATCATGTTCGAGATCAGCTGCCCGGTTCGCCCACCCACCAAGGCCGGAGTGATGTAGTAACCGATCGACAGTATGAAGACCAGCAGCGAGCCGGCTGCGACGCCTGGCAGCGATTGGGGCCAGTAGACGCGCACGAAGCCCTGCAGGAATGTCGCGCCGAGACTCGATGCCGCCCGGAGATACATGGGCGATATGGAGCGCATGACCGCATACAGCGGGAGGATCATGAACGGCAGCAGGACCTGGGTCATGGCCACGAGCGTGCCGACCATGTTGTAGACGAGGGCGAGGCGGCCGTCGTCACCGATGACGCCGGCTGCGACCAGCAGGTCATTGACAACGCCTTGGTTCTGGAGAAGCACGATCCAAGACGTGGTCCGGACCAGCAGCGACGTCCAGAACGGCACCAGTACCAGAAGCAGCAGCAGGTTCGACTTGGCCGGAGAGGCGTTTGCGATCAGGTATGCGACTGGATAGCCCAGGATCAGGCAGATGACTGTAATGGCGAGACTGACTCCAAGCGTTCGCAGGAGCAGTGGCACGTAGATCCGCCGTTCCGGGGACTGGGCAACGATGTTTCCCGAAGGATCCCTGTCCAAGTCGAGCGCGTTCAGGTAGTGGCGGATTGTGTAGCGCTCGCCAGCGCGCCGCACTGCGAGCCATGCCGCCTCTTCGCCCCAGGCTGGGTCCGCAGCTATCACGGCTTCGCGCCAGGAGTCCGGCTCGGCACCGCGCAGCGCGCGCGCCGTGTCCATGATCGTGCTGCGCATTCCGCCTTCCAAGCGGTTGACGCGCGTCGCGACGCCGCCCAGCTTGCGCTGTTGGTCCAGCGGGCGGAGCTCGGTTGCCAGAATCCGGAACGTGTCCTCGCTCGGAACCGAGGATCCGTCCCACGCTCGCAGTGCCGCCAGCGTCCGCGGCAGCGCGTCGGCCACGTGAGGTTCGTAGAAGCTCCGGACCAGCATTGAGCCGAGCGGAGCGATGAACGTCACGCCCACGAACGCGAGTAGCGGCAGGGTGAGTGCCGCCGCCCGGAAGCGGGCACTGCTTAGCGGGCGAGCCATGCGCTGAATCGCTCCGTCATCTCGTCGGCATGGGTCGACCACCAATCCGGGTCGTTTCGCAGGGCACGAGCTAGGTTCTCGGGAGCGCTTGGCATGTGTGGGCGCATATTGACACCCGTTTCAGCATGCGTGCTGATCAGACTCATGCCTGACCGCCGAGTTGGGCTGTATGCGATGTAACGCCCGATGGCCGCCATGGATTCTACGCGTGACGCGAACAAGAGGAACTGCTTGGCTGCCTCGAGTCTGGGAGTCCCGGCAACAACAGCCAGCTGACCGTAGTCTAGGACTTGGCCGTCCCAGACGATCGTAAAGGGCTGGCCTTCCAACACCTGTGCATTGAATATGCGCCCGTTAAATGCGGTGCTCATCACGACTTCTCGGTCCGCGAGCATCTGCGGAGGCTGAGCGCCCGTCTCCCACCAGACCACTTCGGCCTTAATCGCATCGAGTTTGCGGAACGCGCGATCGACTCCTTCGGGCGTGCTCAACGCGGCGTACACGTCGTCGGTAGGCACGCCGTCCGCCATCAGCGCCAGCTCGAGGTTGGCAACGGGCGTCCGACGCATGCCGCGGCGCCCTGGAAACTTGGCAAGGTCGAAGAAGTCCTCGAGCTTGGATGGCTGCTTGTTGGGAAACGTCTCGTGGTTGTAGGCGAAGATGGCGGAGGCATATAGCCCGCCACCGCCGCATTCTGAATACGTGCCTGCAAAGTAGTCGTCGCGTGCGGCAGTGCCGTCAGGCGCCGATGGGAACTCGTCAATGTCGACGACTTCAAGGAGGCCCTCATCGCATCCCTTGACGACGTCCGCCATCTCTAGGTCAACGACATCCCAATAGACGTTGCCCGTCTCAACTTGGGCGCGAACCTGTGCCAGCCCGCCGTTAAAGTCCTCGACCAGAACTTCGATGCCGGTCTCGGCGCTGAAAGGTTCAAAGAGTGCCTTGCTACACGCCTCTTCGTACGACCCGCCCCAAGAAACCACGGTGATACCCTCGGTCGTGCATCCGGCGCTCCAAATGGCCAGCGCGGGTGGGAGCAAGGCCAGCAGGACGTTTCTCCCACTGTGTGCGAGTGCATTCCGGTCTCCGTGACTTCCCGTCATCGGGCAGCCTCTCATCATGATTGGCGCAACCCCGACAAGGCCGAACGATGTGAGGGCGAGTGTAGCCTCCCGCAGCCGGGAGACGTCAGCGGGCGAGCCATGCGCTGAAACGCTCCGTCAACTCTTCGGCGTGGTTTGTCCACCAGACCGCGTCGTTGCGGAGGGCGCGAGTGAGATTCTCGGGAGCGCTTGGCATGTGAGGGCGCATATCGACGCCGGTTTCGGCGTGCGTGCTGATCAGGCTCATGCCGGACCGTCTGGTGGGACTATAGGCGATGTAGCGCCCGATCGCCGCGATTGATTCGACGCGGGAGGCGAACATCAGGAACTGCTTGGCCGCCTCGAGTCTGGGTGTTCCGGCAACAATGGCGGCCTGGCCGTAGTCTAGGACCTGACCATCCCACACGATCGTAAACGGCTGGCCCTCCAGTACTTGGGCATTGAATATGCGCCCGTTGTAAGCCGTGCTCATCACAACTTCCTGATCGGCTAGCATTTGAGGCGGCTGCGCTCCGGCCTCCCACCAGACAACCTCTGCCTTGATCGTGTCGAGCTTGCGGAACGCGCGATCCACCCCTTCCGGCGTGCTCAGCACGGCGTATACCTCCTCGGTGGGAACGCCATCGGCCATCAGGGCCATCTCGAGGTTTACGAACGGCACGCGACGCATCCCGCGACGGCCGGGGAACTTTGCGAGGTCGAAGAAGTCTTGGATCGTGGAGGGCCGCTCGCCGGTAAAGCTGTCGCGGTTATAGGCGTAGGCGGTCGAATAGTAGACCGCCCCTCCGCCACAGTCGGAATAGGTGCCTGCAAAGTAGTCATCGCGGGCAGGCGTGCCGTCTGGAGCCGGCGGGAGTTCGTCAATGTCGATGACTTCCAACAAGCCCTCGTCACACCCTTTCACGGCGTCGGCGAATTCCAAATCAACGACATCCCAATGGACATTGCCGGTCTCAACCTGGGCCCGGATCTGCGCCAGCCCGCCGTTGTAGCTCTCCACATGAACCGTGATGCCGGTCTCGGCGCTGAAGGGTTCGAAGAGGGCCTTTCTCGCCGCTGCCTCGTACGACCCGCCCCAAGAGACCACGGTGATCCCTTCGCTGCTGCATCCGGTATTCCAGATACCGAACGCAGCCACGAGCAGTGCGAGCCGAATCGTCCCTTGGTTTCGAGCGGGCACCTTCCGGTCACCTCGATTTCTCATCATTGCACGACTCCTCTCCCGCCCCTTGACGCGCTGAACAGGTGTCGCCGACGGCGAAACCGCCTAGGCGGGCCAATCCGCTGCATGCGAGTCGTGGGCGCTCACGCGCCAGGCTCTGCCTCGGGATTTCCCTCAAGACCGTCCAGAGGCAAGGCCCGGCAGTCTGTCACTGCCCAGCCGACGGAAACGCGGTCTCCGGCCAGCAGGGCGCCGTGGCCGACGATGTTCGGGATCTTGACGATAAAGTCCGCATTGCCGCACAGATTGAGGCGCAGCCTTAGATGGTCGCCAATGAACAAGATGCCGTCGACACGGGCTTCGAACTCGTTGCTGAACACTCCGGGCTTGGCTAGGCCGACCCGCTCCGGGCGAATGGCGAGGACAGCGTCCTGGCCCGGCCGACACTCGCCCACCGGAAACGCCTTCACGACTCCGTCCGGGGTCTCGACGTCGCAGACCCCGCGGCCCACGGAGGTGATCCGCCCGCGGAAGATGTTGTTATCGCCGATGAAGCCGGCGACGAACTCGCGCTCGGGTTCCTCATAGAGAACCTCCGGTTCCGCGACCTGCTGCACCCGGCCGCCATGGAACACTGCCACTCGCGATGACATCGACATCGCTTCCTGCTGGTCGTGGGTGACGTATACCACGGTGACTCCGAGGTCCTGTTGGATCCGGCGGATCTCGAACTGCATCTCCTCGCGCAGTCGCCGGTCGAGCGCTCCGAGGGGCTCGTCCATGAGCACTAGGTTCGGCTCGAACACCAGCGCGCGAGCGATCGCCACGCGCTGCTGCTGCCCTCCCGAGAGCTCGCTCGGGCGACGCGCTTCGAAACCCTCTAGGCGCACGATCTCGAGCACTCGCTGGATGCGCTCGGCTTGTTGGTCCGCAGGGACGCCGCGCACCTCTAGCGGAAACGCGAGATTGCGCCTCACACTCATGTGCGGAAACAGGGCGTAGTTCTGAAATACGAAGCCGATGCCCCGTTCCCTGGGGGGCAAGTCTTGTACGGATCGACCGTCGATCGAAATCTCCCCGGCCGTTGGCGCCTCGAACCCGGCCAGCATCATCAGGCAGGTTGTCTTGCCCGAGCCTGATGGCCCTAGCAGCGTGAAGAACTCGCCCCTCCTCACGCTGAGATCGAGATCCCGGACGACCATCGTTCGGCCGTCGTAGGTCTTGCACACCCCCCGAAACTCGACGTGCGTCTCGGTGCCCGTATCCGCCATTGCGCTCAGCCGACGTTCGTGTGCCGTCGTCAATCCGGAGTGGGAGACTGAGGCCAGCTGGAATTGCAAGAATACCACAGGGTTTCTGCGGGCCCTTCACTTGAAACGCCCCTTCGCGGAGGCCGGGCTCAGCTCAGGCGTTGGCCCTGGCTCTGGAGGCCTCATCCGTTCGAGAGCGTGCCTCCTGCACAAAGTCCCCCGCTGGGTCTTGGGAGCCCTTCGAATCGTTCTATGCTGGTTGCGCTATGTCTAGCCTTGTCCTTCGCGTCGCAGTATTGGCGTCCATCGCCGTCGGCATCCCGAGCGCAGTCCAGGCGGAGGAGCACACCTTCCGAATCCGTTTCGGCCTGACGGACACCGAGCCTACGAGTTGGAACGGGAGCGTGAGCGTTGCCGGTGGCGAGGTGAGCGGGCTTCGCAGTTGGAGACCCCGGTCCGCCGATGAACTCGGTACCTCCTCTTGGAGCCTGGCGACCGCACCAGGCGTGCAATTCCGCTTTCGAAACTGGGAGCCGGAGCCGCCTACGCCAGTGCCCGCCTACCTCAAGATCCCCGGGCTGATCCTGACCGTGCAGGCTCAGGGCGATGCGCGGGTGGACCTAGACACCGCGGGCGGAAACCTGTCCTTCCGTCTCTCCGAGATGCCCCCTGGCAGGCGCGCCGCCTACTTGGACGGTGCCGTCAGCGTGGAAAGGGCGGCAAGCTTTGCCTCTGTCTCTGGCCAGGGCTACCACAACGGCTTCGCCGACATCGCGGCCTCGGCCGGCGGCTCCTATTGGGTCGCTTGGGTGGGCTACCGGGACTGGGCGAACCACGTGTTCGTGCGCCACTACGACGGCGACCAGATGGGCGAGATCCAAGAGGTCACCGAAGGACCGTCCGATGTCTACTATGTTCGGCTCGAAGAGGACGGAGGGGGCCGCCTGCTGGCAGTTTGGGCCGACCGCAAGGACGGCAACTTCGACCTCTACGGGCGTGTCTTCGACGGTGGCGCATGGTCCGCCGTCACGAGGCTCACGAATGCGCCTCAGCCCGACATCCACCATGCCCTGTCCACCGACGCCAACGGGTACGTGTGGCTGGTCTGGCAGGGCTTCCGCAACGGTCGCTCCGACGTCTTCGCCCGGCGCTGGGACGGAAACGCTTGGTCTCCCGCCACCCAGGTGTCGCAATCGGCAGCCGACGACTGGCACCCAGCCGTTGCCACTGATTCGAAGGGATCGGTCTATGTCGCGTGGGAGACGTACGAGAACAACGACTTCGACATCCGCATGCGCAGCTATGCGGGGGGCTCGTGGTCAGACATCGAGCCGGTTACGGACACATTGCGCTACGAAGCCTATCCCAGCCTTGCATGCGATTCCGAGGATCGCCTGTGGGTGGCGTGGAACGAGAGCGGATTGCAATGGGGCAAGGACACGGGTTTCCTGCTGAATCGTCCCGCGACACAGCTGTACCAGTCCCGCACCGTCGCGGTCGCAGTCTACGACGGCGGCGCATGGCAGCAGCCCGCTCGCGGATTCGAAGCGTCGATGCCGCCCGACTTGCGCGGGTTCAACGATTTCCCGCGCCTCCGAAGCGACAAGGACGGCCGGATCTGGGCGGTGTTTCGGCACCGCCATTTGCGCCAGCGCGAGGTCCCGCACACCGCCGCAGCGCATAGGGCTGCGTGGGAGACGTACGCGACAGCCTTCGATGGCCGCGACTGGCTGAACCCGATCCCTGTGCCGGCAACCGCCGGGCGCTCCGATGCCGGCTACGGGTTCAGCGTGGCAGCGGACGGCAGCCTCTACGCCGCTTGGGCAACCGACAACCGGGTTTATGACGAGTATTTTTACGAGCAAGGCGAGGTACTCGCCGCCAAGCTGCCCGTTCTGGACGCGCCCGTCTACGCGGCTCGACTGGTCGAGTCACAGCGAGACGAACTGCGTCGGTTCATGAAGCACCCCAACGAGCAGCAGGACGTGGCGCGCATCCGAGGCTACGAGATCAAGTCGCAGGGCAAGACCTACCGCATCTACCGCGGAGACACCCACCGGCATACCGAGTATTCAGGGGATGGCAACAACGACGGCGCCCAGAACGACACCTACCGCTACGCCATGAACGTGGCGGAACTCGACTATCTGGGCATGAGCGAGCACCACACCAGCGGCGGCCCGAACATCGAGTACATCAACTGGCTGCTCCAGCAGCGGGTAGACGTGTTTCACGTTCCGGGACGGTTCGTCCCCCTCTTTGGCTACGAGCGCAGCCTGAGCTACCCGAACGGTCACCGCAACGTGTTCTTCGCCAAGCGCGGGAATCCGACCTTCCCGACGCAGCCAGACGAAGCGGAGACATCCTCGGCGGCAGTGGGGCTGTTCGACTACCTCAAGCGCTACGACGGAATCTCGATTCCACACACACCGGCGACTGGCATGGGCACGGACTGGCGCGATAACGATCCCGCGGTCGAGCCGCTGGTGGAAATCTACCAGGGCGATCGGGTGTCCGCAGAGTACGAGGGCGCCCCGAAGGCCGCGACCGAGGAGGACCTCACCAACCAAGCGGGAGGGTTCCGCCCGAAGGGCTACGTGTGGAACGCTTGGGCCAAGGGCTACAAGATCGGCGTGCAGGCGAGCTCGGACCATCTATCGACGCATATCTCGTACGCCTGCACCATCGCAGAAGAGTTCACGCGAGAGGGCTTGCTCGACGCGATGCGCAAGCGCCACAACTACGCCGCGACCGATAACATCGTGCTCGACTACCGCATGCGTGCGGGTGGCAGGGAATACCTGCAAGGAGATGTAGTGCCCGGCCAGGCGACGGAATTCGAGCTAGTCGTCAAGATCTTGGGCACGGCCCCGGTCAAACAGGTCGATGTGATCCGCGGGCAAGATTTCGTCTACACGCTGCAGAACCAGTCCGACGATGTCTCGTTCAGCTTCGTTGACCAAGAGCCAGTCTCAGGCGAGGTGCATTACTACGTTCGCGTACAGCAAGGCGATGGCCAGATAGCTTGGTCCAGTCCGATTTGGGTCAGTTCGCCGTGAAGTTCGACGCCCGGTGGCCGGGGTAGCTGTCGCTAGGAACCCTCAGTGCACGGAGGTGCGGCCGATTCGTGCGTGCGCCCATCATCCTGAAGTTACTGAAATTGCTTGGTTCAAGTGGTCCTGACTGACGAGCTCCGCGACGAGGAATGCGGCAAGATCGGCGCGCGGGATCGTCTTGTTAGGGCTGGTATTCGATGCGTTGATACGGCCACTGGCGGGTCTGTCTGTCAAGACGGCTGCTCGCACGGCTGTCCAATCCAGCGCGCTGGCCGCGAAAATCTCTTCCTCCCGGGCGTGTTCAGCGAGGATCTTCTTCAGCAGCGTGCCGAAGAGCAGCTTTGAGTACCACGGGATCTGCTTCCAGCTCTCGCCCACGCCGGCCGCCGAGATGAAGACGACACGCCGAACGCCATGGGCCTTCATGGCCGAGGCGATATTCGCGGCCCCTTGGCTGAGAGTGGTTTGGTCATTGGTGCTGACCGGGCCGAGGCAGACCAGCACGGCATCTTGTGCTTCGATGGCTCTCGAGACCGCGTCGGCGTCGAGCACGTCGCCTTGGACTCTCGCCACGGGCTCTTCGGCATAGCGCCGCTCGACCGAGCGGCCAAAGAGGGTTACGTCATGACCGGCTTCGAGGAGCAGCTTCCAAGCTTGCTCTCCGGTCTTGCCAGTGGCTCCAAAGATTGCGACTCGCAAGTCTCACCCTATCTCTTCAAGGGCGCCCAGGACAAAGAGGTCTACCGAGACCCTGCGTGTCTGCCGCCGCATGCACTGGTCCCCTGCGGCTCCATCACTTTGGCTGAAGTTGGCACTTGGACGGGTCCGACACGCCGGGTCCGTGCTAAGATTCGGGCGCACGATTCAGACATATGCCGACATGTGCCGACGCGTGAGATCTGCGCTGATGCCGTGGGCTGGAGGTGAAGTCCGATGATTCGAAATTCTCGCCTAGCGATCACGCTGTTGCTCGCTCCGCTGTTCTTGGCCACGGCTTTGTGGGGCCAGGGAGTTGCCGGAAGCGCTGCGGTCGCGGGCACCGTGACCGATTCGAGCGGCGCGGTCATTCCGGGAGCCTCGGTGGTCCTCGTCAACGTCGAGCGCGGCTCCGAGCAGGAGGTTTCGACGAACGAATCCGGCAACTACGCCTACCCCGACGTCACTCCGGGCGTGTACACCGTCCGCGTCTCAAGCGAAGGCTTCGCCACCCAAGAAGTATCTGATCTGGAGGTTCAAGTCGGCCAGCGCGCCGCCGTCAACGTCGAGCTGGCCGTCGGCCAGATTTCGGACGTCGTTACCGTGGAGGCCACGGCCGTGCTGCTGGAGACCGAATCCAACGTGATCGGCACGGTAGTGGATTCTGATCGCGTTACAGAATTGCCCCTCAACGGACGCAACTTCCTACAATTGGCCCTCCTTGCTGGCGGCACCGCGCCGTCCGAGGGGCGCGCCTCTTTCGCGGGCCAGATTGGACATCCCGGCCGCTTCGTGGTCATTGGCGGCGTCAAGGCTGCCAACAACAGCTACACCATCAACGGCATCCAAGTGCGCGGCGCCCGCGGGGGAGAGCTGGCCGTGAACGTATCGGTGGCCAACGTCGACCAATTCAAGGTCCAGTCGAGCTTCTTCATGCCCGACCAAGGCCCGAATCCGGCCATGGTCAACGTGAGCACCAAGGGCGGGTCGAATGAAATTCACGGCGAGGCGTTCGAGTTTGTGCGCAACACCGTGCTCGATGCCCGCAGCTACTTCGCGCGCGAACCGGAGGAGCTGAAGCGCAACCAGTTTGGGTTCGCAGTGGGCGGTCCGATCAAGCAGGACAGGATCTGGTTCCGGACAGGCTACGAGGGGATGCGGGAGCGCGTGGCGTTCACGCGCGGTGTCTTCACGCCCCCGGAGGCGATGTTCGGCGGTGACTTCTCTGCGGATCCGTTCGTCATCCATGATCCGAACACTCTTAACGAGGCCGCGGGCACTCGTGATCCGTTCCCGCAGCAGGAGGTCCCGCGCTCGCGCTTCAACTCTGTCTCCGAGAACCTATTGCAGTACTACCTGCCGGGCTCGGACTTCCACACCCGCCCGAACAATCTCTTCGTCCACCCGCGCAACACGGTCGAGGACGACCAGTTCAACGTGCGCATCGACACGCAGTTGACCGACAGGCAGACTCTGTTCACCCAGTACATCTGGTCCGACAGCTCCGCCGTGCGCCCCGGGGCCTTTCCGCTCAGCGGCGCGTTCTACCCAAACCAGATGTGGATGTGGATGGCGCAGCACACCTACACGATTTCGCCCAAGCTCGTGAGCACGTTCCGGCTTGGCGTCTCGCGCAACCAGGCCCTGTTTAGCAACGAGGCGCGCGAGGTGGGCGACATCCTCACCCCGCTCGGAATCACCGGCACGTTCGACACGCGGGGCGTGTTCGCACAGCGCATCCAGGGTTTCACAGGCTTCGGCCGTTCCAATGGAGACCTCGGCAACATCGACAACAACTACCAGTTCGATCCGGGCTTCAGCTATATCAGCGGCAACCACCAGTACCGTTTCGGCGCAACCATCCGGTACCGCAGGACATGGCAGCAAAACGCGAACGCGGGTGCTCACGGCAGCTTGATTTACAACCGGGTCTACACCGCGCAGCTCACGACCAACGCCGCGGGGAACTTGGTGCCCGACGGCCGCAACTCGGGCAACGCGTTCGCCGACTACCTGTTGGGAACACCCGACCGCGGCAGCACGCGCGGGCTGCCAATGCTCCAATATCGCCACACGCAGTACAGCCCCTACATCCAAGACACATGGAAGATCAGACGCAATCTCACGCTGAATTGGGGCGTGACGTGGTTCAAGGACACGATTCCGAATCCGCGGGGACGGGCGGCCGATTACCCGCACGGGTTCGACGCGGCCACGGGTCTGCTGGAGTTCGCGGTCTTGGGGCAGGTCGACCCGCGCGTGATCCAGCCCGACAGCGACAACATTGCTCCGCGCTTCGGGATCGCTTGGCAGGTCGACGACAAGACAGTTGTGCGCGTCGGTGGCGGCACGTACTTCTCGGACATGCAGCTGATCGAGTTGCAATTCGCCGCGGTCGGGCCGCCGTTCACCAACAGCGTCGACGCCATTAACACGGGCAAGCTGATGCCGGAATTCATTCCGGGCGTCAACATCTTCCCGGTCACGCCGCTGCCGCCGATCGATGAGAATTTCGCCAGCAATCTGCCCGCTGGTATCACGCCCTTTACGCTCCAAGAAGAGGGCCGGACGCCTTACGTGAACCAATGGAACTTCTCGGTCCAGCGCACTCTGGGTGACAACGATCTGTTGGAGCTCACGTATCAGGGCAACAGCGGCCACCGCCAGCAGAACCGCTACGACTTCAACCAGTGCATGGTGGGTGCGGACCTGCGCTGCGATCGGGCGACACGTCCGTATCTACAGTACCGTGCGATCCTGCAGTCGGACTTCAACGCCAACTCGAACTACAACGCGCTGATCGCGCGCTATCACCACCGCATGTCGCACGGCATCGACCTGCGCGCCGAGTACACATTTTCCAAGGCGCTCTACGACGGCTGGGAACTCGGCGGCGCGACCAACAATCAGATCGCCACCAACCGGGCGCTGGACAAGGGGCCGACCTCGTTCAACGTCAAACACAGGGCGGTGCTGAGCGCCTTTTGGGACCTCCCGTTCGGGCGGGGCAGGGCGCTTGGCTCGTCGATGGCGCGGGCAGCCGACTATGTTGTGGGCGGCTGGACGCTGACGACCATCGCGACGTTTTCCAATGGCCTGCCGATCTTCATCACGGTCCCCAACCGCACGGGCAGCCCGTTCGTCGGGCACCGTCCCAACCGCACTTGCAGCGGCGAGCTGGCAGGCGCGAACCTGCGGCAGGACTTCCAATTCATCGACACGAGCTGCTTCCAGGATACGGAGCGGGGTTTCTTCGGTAACTCCGCCCGAGCTCCAATTAGCGGACCGGGCCTGAACCAGTTCGATATCGGCATTCAGAAGCACTTCCCCGTGACCGAGGACAAGTATTTTCAGCTCCGCGTGGAGATGTTCAACGCCTTTAATCACGCGCAGTTCAGGAATCCCAACGGCAGCGTTGCCAACCGCAACTTCGGCCTGGTCAGCGGTGTCCGCGCGCCACGCCTGATTCAAATGGGCTTGAAATTCGTCTTCTAGACTCGCCAAGGCCCGCCCTCCCACACGGCGGGCCTTGGCTGCATCGGCGTCGAGTGCTTGTGCGCGGCTGCGCCCCTCGGTACGATGAGTGCGGAAGGGCCGTGGCCCATGATCCGTCGCTCCTTCATCGCCGCCGGGCTGGCCGCGCCGCTGGCGGCATCGGCCAAGCCGGTGCGCATCGGTTTTCTCGGGGCCAGCCATTCCCACGGGGCTGGCAAGATCCGCGTCGCGGGAGAATCGCCCGATTTCGAGATCGCTGGGCTGTGGGATGACGCCGTCGAGGTTCGGAGGAAGTACGAATCGCAAGGGTTGGCGATCTACGACCCGGACCAGCTCTTGCGAGATCCTTCGATTGACGTCATCGCTGTCGAAGGCCCGGTTGCCGACCATGCCCGGGACGGCCTGCGGGTCGTGGAGGCGGGCAAGCACTTGCACCTCGAGAAGCCGCCCGCGCTGGATGTCGAGTCCCTGCGCACAATCCTTGGCGTGGCTAGGTCCCAGGGCTTGGTGGTGCAGCAGGGGTACATGTGGCGCTATCACCCCGGCCTCAATCGCATGCTTGAAGCTGCGCGGCGCGGGTGGCTTGGCGACATCCACTTGGTCCAAGCGTCGATCCACAAGACGCTCGCGCCTGCTGCCCGGGCTCCGTGGGCCCAGTTCCGCGGAGGCCAGATGTTCGAACTTGGCCCGCACGTTATCGACCCGCTTGTACGCCTTCTGGGTCGCCCCAACAGGGTCACGCCCTATCTCAACAAGCACGGCGAGTTCGACGACACTCTCGCGGACAACACGCTGGCGGTGTTCGAGTATTCCGGGGCTCTCGGAATCGTGACCGGAGCCGCCCTGGCCGCCAACGGCAGCCGCTACCGCAGCTTCGAGGTGCACGGTACGAACGGCGTGGCCACGCTGCGCCCGATCGAGGCCCCGCGGCTGGTGTTCGATCTGGCGGAGGCCGCCGGCCCCTATCCGAAGGGACCGCACCGCATCGAGCTGCCCGCCTACCGACGCTATGTTGGGGACATGGCCGCTCTGGCCAGCGCCGTGCGGGGCGAAGAGCCGCTGCACGTCTCGTTTGACGAGGACATCGTCGTGCAGGAAGCGCTGATCAAGGCGTCCGGCATGTAAGCTTGTGACCAGAGGACCGCGATGATTGCGGCGGTCGGGCGCAGTATCCAATGAGAGCCAGCATGCAGATTAGGCGGCCAGAGCGCACTGCCGTGCGGCGCGGCGCGGCGCTCCTGCTCGCTCTGCCTCTCGCGGCGCTCGGGGCCGAGCTGCCGCCGCCGGCGGCCGGCGCGGTCGATTTCAACGCGGACATCCGCCCGCTGTTGGCGGGGCGTTGCACTGTCTGCCACGGGCCCGCCAATGCCATGAATGGCCTGCGCTTGGACCGCAAGGCGGATGCGCTGGCTGGCGGCCACTCGGGACCGGCCATCATTCCGGGCAACTCGGCCGAGAGCCGCCTGATCCACCTCGTGGCGGGATATCGGGTGAAAGTGGTCATGCCTCCGACCGGGGAGCCGCTAGGCCGGGCCGAGATCAGCAAGCTGCGGGCCTGGATCGATCAAGGGGCGCCGTGGCCGGACGGGTCCGAAGCGGCCGCGGCCGCTTCCTCGCCGGACGAGTCGGGACACTGGGCCTTCCAGCCGATCGTCCGGCCAGACGCGCCGGCGGGGAGCAATCCAATCGACCATTTCGTGCGCGAGCGCCTGCGGTCGGAGGGGTTCGAGCCGGCGCCGCGGGCCGGCCGGGACACACTGTTGACCCGCGTCTCACTGGATCTGACCGGGCTCCCTCCGACTCGCGAGGAGCAGAGCGCCTTCAAAGAAGATCCAGGAGAGGAAGCCTACGAGCGAGTGGTGGAGCGATTGCTGGCCTCGGAGCACTTTGGCGAGAAGCAGGCCATGCACTGGCTGGACCAAGTGCGCTACGCCGACTCGGACGGCTATGCCAAGGATTATGTCCGCCCGCATGCGTGGCGCTATCGGCGCTGGGTCGTCAACGCGCTCAATGCGGGCATGCGGTTTGACCGCTTCTCGATCGAGCAGATCGCCGGCGACCTGTTGCCCGGCGCGACCGTTGAGCAGCGCGTCGCCACTGGCTTCCACCGCAACACCCTGCGCAATCGAGAGGGCGGCGTGAACCCTGCCCAGTATGCGTTTGAAGAGACCGTGGACCGGGCAAGCACCTTCGGCACGGTCTGGCTCGGCCTGACGGTGGGCTGCGCCCAGTGCCACGACCACAAGTACGATCCCGTTTCGCAGAGGGAGTTCTACGAGCTGTTCGCTTTCTTCGACAACCTCGAGGAAGGCCGCATATACGCTCCGCTGCAGGGAGAGCTCGGCCCGTACCTGAACACGGTCAACGAGCACCGGCGCAAGCATCAAGCGATCTTGGACGAGTACGACGTGCCCGCCCTGCAGGCCGACTGGGAAGCGCGCTGCATCCAAGCCGGCGAATCCCCGGGCGTGTACTTGGACTACGACCTGGCGTGGCAGGAACTTGGCTTGAACACCGATGGCGGGCAAGAGATCGTGCGCGTCCCGCCGGACAGGCGGACCTGGCGCCAAGCCAACATGGTGACGTACTACTTCCTGGGCGCCTACAGTTTGATCGTCGGCGCGGCCGAGAGCAAGGAGCTGGGCTTCCCCGAGGCGCTGCGCAAGCTCAAGCAGCTCAACCAAGCGTACCCGCAGCGTAGCGAGGCGCGCATCGTCTACGAGAATCGCGAGCGGCAGCCCACCTTCTTGCGCGTGCGCGGCAGCTGGGACCGGCACGGCATCGAAGTCAGCCCCGGCACGCCTGGTATCCTGCCCGAGTCGCGGGCGACCGGCGCCGGGCGGCTCGAACTGGCCCGCTGGCTGTTCGCGGACGACAATCCTCTGACGGCGCGCGTCGCTGTCAATCGGATCTGGCAGGAGTACTTCGGACGGGGCTTGGTGGCGACTTCCGAGGATTTCGGAACGCAAGGCGAACGTCCGAGCCATCCGCGACTGCTGGACTGGCTCGCTTCCGAGTTTCGCGACTCGGGCTGGGATGTTCGGCACGTGCATCGCCTGATCGTCACTTCGGAAACCTACCAGCAGTCCTCGCGCGGTTCGCAGCAGCTGGTCGAGCGCGATCCCGCCAATGCGCTGCTAGGGCGGCAGGCCAGGTTGCGCCTGCCCGCCGAACTGATCTGGGACCGCGCATTGGGCGCCGCCGGGTTGCTGCACCACGACGTGGGTGGCCGGAGCTTCCGCCCGGCCATGCCTCCCGGCACCACCGGCTTCAAGGCGGGCGGGACGGATTGGGAGCCGAGTTCAGGGTTCGAGCGGTACAAGCGCGGCATGTATATCCAGTTCCAGCGCACGCAGCCGTTTCCGTTCCTGATGAACTTCGACTCGCCGGAATTCCGCGAGCCTGCCTGCAGCCGCGAGCGATCCAACACTCCCCTGCAGGCGCTCAACCTGCTCAACGACACGACGTTCGCCGAAGCCTGGCAGTCACTCGCCGTGCGAGTGTTGTCCGACGCTCCGGACCCGTCCTTCGCGGGACGGCTGCGCTATGCCTTCAGCCTCGCGCTCGGCCGCGCGCCGACCGCCGGCGAGGCGGAGCGTTTCGGCGCATACTTGGAAGAGCGCTCCGCGGGAATGTCTGCACCGGAGAGTTTCCAGCACCTTCCTGAGGTCGAGGGGCTGAACCAACCCGCGCTGCTCGCGTGGACCGGTGTTGGCAGAGTCCTGATGAACCTTGACGAATTCGTGACGCGGCCATGAACCTACACCCGTTCAACTCGTTCCGGTCCCGGCGGGACTTCCTCGACAACACCCTGTACGGACTGGGCTTGGGCGCTCTCTCCCATTTGCTCGGAGTCGAAGGCCGGACCGCCGAACGCGATCCGCTGGCGCCCCGCAAGCCGCACTTCGCGCCGCGCGCGAAGAACGTGATCTTCCTGTTTCAAGCTGGCGCGCCCAGCCAAATCGACCTGTTCGATCCCAAGCCGAAGCTGCACGAGTGGAACGGCCAGCCCCTGCCGGAATCGCTGGCCAAGCAGTTGCAGCTGGCGTTCATCCAGCCCACGGCGAAGGTGCTGGCGAGCCGCAGGCAGTTCCAGCCTGCCGGCGAGTCGGGCATCGAGCTCTCGGAGTGGCTGCCGCACACGGCGACCATCGCGGACGAGATTTGCTTGGTGCGATCGGTACGTGGCGAATCGGTCAACCACCATCCGGGGCAGGCGCTCTTGATGTCGGGCAGTCCGCTGCCGGGAAGGCCCACGGTGGGCTCGTGGATCACGTACGGACTGGGCAGCGAGTCCCGCGACCTGCCCGGATTCGTTGTCCTCAAGACCGGCAGCTCGACACAGGGCAGCACCGGCAACTGGACAAACGGTTTCCTGCCGTCGAATTACCAAGGCGTGCTGTTGCGCAGCGAGGGCGATCCGATTCTGCATTTGTCCAACCCCACGGGTATCACGCCGGACATGCAGCGAGCCGATCTGGATTTGATCCGAGAACTCAACCGCGAACAGCTCGCGCGCACCGGGGACCAAGAGATCGCAGCGCGCATCGCCTCCTATGAATTGGCGTTCCGCATGCAGGCGTCGGCCCCGAGCCTGATCGACGTTTCGGACGAGCCGGAGCACATGCGCGAAATGTACGGGCTGAATTCGGACGAGACGCGGGATTACGGCATGACCTGCCTGTTGGCGCGCCGCCTGGTCGAGCGCGGTGTGCGGTTCGTGCTGAACCAGCACGCGCAATGGGACCACCATTCGAACTTGGACAAGGGTCTGAGCCAGAAGTGCCGGGTCACGGACAAGCCCGTGGCAGCGTTGGTGAAGGACCTCAAGCAGCGAGGCCTGTTGGACGACACACTGGTCATCTGGGCCGGGGAGTTCGGGCGCACGTCCCTGGCGGAGTGGCGAAATCCTTCCGACCCGGCCAACATAGGCCGGGATCACCATGCCGATGGATTCAGCGTGTGGATGGCAGGCGGCGGCGTAAAGGGCGGCCAGGCGATTGGCCGCACGGACGAATTGGGCCTGACAGTGGAAGAGAATCCGATCCATGTCCACGACCTGCAGGCGACCGTCCTGCACTGTCTGGGCCTCGACCACGAGCGATTGACGTACCGGCACGCTGGACGCGACTTCCGACTCACTGACGTGGGCGGCACCGTGGTGGAGGCGATGCTGGCATAGCCTGCCACTAGGCTCATACCGACGGGGCGCAAGGGGCCTTGTGCCCGACCAACGCTCTCGACTGATCGCAGCACATTGTGCAGGATGCAAACTATCGACTGGCAGGCGGTGCGCCGAGCGGCCATAGCGATGAGCCTGGCCGCCTGCTCGGCGGTCGCCGCCAGCGCTCAGGTGAGGGTGCGCGGATCGGTCCTGGATCGAAGCGAGAACCCGGTCCAGCATGCCCGGATCGTCATCGAAATGGTCGACGGCCCCGGCGAGCGTGCCGAGACACAGGCTGACCAGCACGGATCGTTCCGCTTCGACCTGAGCCGCGCCGGCGATTGCCGGCTCACGGTCACACACGCCGAGTTCTTTCCGATCAAGGCCAAGCCGATCGATTTAGTCGAAGGCGACAACGTGGTCAATGTCGAGCTGATTCGCGCGAGGGCCGCCGGGACCGTCGTCGATGTCCGCTCCGGGCAGCAGCTTCCCGAGGATGAAATTGCGGTTTCGCATGTGCTCGTCGAAGAAGAGATCGACGCCCTGCCCATGACCCGCGCGACCAAGCAGCGCATCCAAGGCGTGGCGGCCGTGCTCCCGGGAGTGGTCAGGACGGCGTACGGAGACCTTCACCTCAACGGCAGCCCGGCGCGAGAGACTAATTGGTCGCTGGACGGCTTCAACCTCGCGGACCCCGCTTCCGGGGAGCTTGAGATGACCCTGGGCGTCGAATCTGTGAAGTCCATGGACCTTCAGTCGGCGCAGTACTCCGCGGCGCTGGGCAAGGGTGCCGGCGGCGCCATGGTGATCGACTCCAGCATGGGCGGAGATGAGTTCACCCAGCGTTTCACCAACTTCGTGCCAGGTGTGGAGCTAAACCGGGGACTGCGATTCCGGGACTGGCGGCCTCGCTACACCCTGTCCGGCCCGCTGGCCTCCGATCGTGTCCGGTTCTTCAACGCCCTCGACGTGCTCTACGAGGAGAATCTCATTCGCGAGCTGCCGCGCGGGCAGGATCGTAACCGCTACTGGTCGATCAATAACAGTTTCCGAGCGCAAGCCCAAGTGAGCCGTCGGCAGACCCTTAGTTCCGGCCTGGTGACGGACTACTTTGGCGCGCCGAACTCCGGCCTGTCGCCGCTCAGCCCGATCGAGACCACGCTGGACCAGCGGGCCCGGAGGCATTTCTTCAACCTGAAGGATCAAGTTGCCCTGTCTGCCGTCAGCGTCCTTGACTTCGGGTACGCCGCATACCGCTCGTCCTACCGCGGTGTGCCCCAAGGGAGCGCGCCTTACAAGATCACCGCCGACGGCAGGGCCGGAAACTATCCCATCGACATGCACCTGCTCACCAGCCGGGACGAGTTCCGGGCAAACCTGCTCTCCTCCCAGAAATGGCTTGGGACCCACGAGCTGAGGGCCGGGCTGAGTCTCAGCCACAGCGAGTACTCGCAGGACATCAGCCGGAGCCCGATCGAGTACTACCGTGTGGACAACACCCGGTCGAGCCGGCTGGCGTTTGCCGGCAGCGGCCGGTTCTCCGAGTCGAACCTCGAGAGTGGCGCCTATCTGCAGGACCGCTGGACGATCCGCTCGCGACTGGTGGCCGAGGCGGGCCTTCGCATGGACCGAGACCGGATCGTCGCGGGCGGAGCCGTCACACCGCGCTTCAGCTTGGCCTACGCGCCGCCGGGGCTGGACGGCTCAAGGCTCTCGGCCGGTGTCGCCTGGATTCCGTCGACGACATTCTTCCAGATCTTCACGCGGCATCAGGACCAGCACTCGCTCTATACGACTTTCGCTCCGGACGGAGAGACGCCGCTGGGGCCTCCGGACATCCGGTTCTTCGAACTGGACCGGGGGCTGCTGACCATTCCCAGCACCCGGAATGTCAGCGCCAGCTGGCAGCAGAGGCTTCCGGGTGCGACAGACATAGCTGTCAACTACCTTCGGAAGCGATTGAACAACGGCTACGCCCAAGTCCCGACAGTCGCCGTGGCCGCGGACGACGACCGCCTGCGCTTAGGCGGCCAAGACGTCCGCTTCCAGCTTCAGAACTCGAGGCGGGATTCGTACGATTCCGTGGAGCTGTCGCTGACCAAGCCTCTGCTTGGCGCCGAGCGATGGTTCGCCAGCTACACGTATTCGAGATCGTGGTCGAATGCCGCCCTGGAGGTTGAGACAAACGACCCCATCCTGTTCTCAGACACCGAGGGCCGCCTCGCCTGGGACGTCCCCCATCGGCTGGTCTCGTGGGCATCGTTCCCGCTCGGCGAGAAGATGTCGGTCGTCTATCTCTGCGAATGGCGCGACGGTCTCCCGTTCAGCGTGCATGACGATAACGGCAAGCAGGTGGGCCGGGTCAATAGCTGGCGGCTCCCCCGGCATTTCAGCCTGAACGTGCATGTCGAGAGGGAGGTGTCGCTCTTCGGACATCGCTGGGCATTGCGCCCCGGCGTCGACAACGTGACCAACCGGCCCAACTACAGGTTCGTCAACAACAACGTGGACTCGCCCCACTTCCTTGATCTGTCTGGGCGCTCGCCGATCAAGCTTGTTGTCCGGGTGCGCTGGCTCGGCAAGTCCTCGGACTAGCGCGCGAGGCAGGGGCGGGCGGACGAATCGGGTCTGACCGTCGGAGCGAGTCCCGGACATATCCGAATTGCAGCTCCCACTTCAGTTCGCGTCCGCAGCCGCGTAACGATCTGCCCATCCTGTTCTAGGCACCCAAGCGGGGCGTCGCTCCCTGCATCGGACACGAGGAGCGGCGCAAGTGCCGATGCGCCCCAATACCTCACAGCCGGTCGTCCCGATCTTCGAGCAGCGCATCCAGGATACTCGCGGGAAGCTCCAACGGAGGCTCCTTGAGAGCCGCGGCCGCGTCGCCTTTGCCAGGCCTGATCAATCCTCGACTGACCTGGCTCTCGAGCGCCTTGGGATCATTCTCAGCACCGGCAGGGACAAGTCTTGCGACGGGCATCCCGCGGTCGAGAATCTGGACCTCACCCCCGCGCCAAACTTCATCGAGGTAGCGCGACAGATTCGCCTTCAGCTCGGAGATCGATGCGGTTGTCATTGAGTCGATTCCCGTCTGACTCACCGAACTAGACAGGTCTCGGGAGTCTGCGAGATTCCTGTGCCCAGGCGCCGGACCCTCCGGTCGAACTGTGAAAATCCACGCATGTACACAGATAGAGGCTACCTAGGTGCGGCTCCCTGCGTGCCACGAACGAGCGCCGCTCCCTGACTTAGCGTAGGGGTTGACGCCCAAGCCCGCAATGCCAGCCAAGTCGAGCGTGGCCTGTACGATAGGAGCGTGGCGCTGCCCGCGCGAATCTGCGTCTTCTGCGGCTCTAGCAGCGGCCTGAGGCGGACTTATGCAGACGCCGCCGTGGCCCTCGGCAGATGCTTGGCCGAACATGGGATCGATCTTGTCTACGGAGGAGCTTCGGTCGGTCTGATGGGCGTGTTGGCAGACACTGTCCTAGCATCGAAAGGCGAGGTCGTTGGGGTCATCCCCAAGGCTCTTGCCGAGAAGGAAGTGGCACACGATCGTTTGACGGAGCTGCATGTCGTAGGTTCGATGCATGAACGCAAGGCGCTGATGGCGGACCTTTCGGATGCCTTCATTGCTCTGCCGGGAGGATTCGGCACGGTAGAAGAGCTCTGCGAGATCATCACGTGGGGACAGCTTGGATTCCACCGGAAGCCGATCGGACTGCTAAATGTTGACGGCTATTTCGACTCGCTGCTAGCGTTCTTCGACCGGGCTGTGCGCGATCGGTTCGTCCATTCGACGCATCGCGGGCTCGTGATCGACAGCACGAGTCCGGCAGAGATCCTACACGCGTTCAGCGATCACCGGACCGCTTCCTTGAGTAAGTGGACCGATCGGTCGAGTCAGTGACGACGGCCATCAAGGCTCCGCGATCTGCGCGGTGCAACTCCCGTGATGCCCGATGGCTCGTCCGGATTGAGAATCCCCGCTGCCCTCGCCTGGATCCCCCAGCCGAGCATGGGTCCGCGAAGCCCTCCGTCGCAGGTCCTCAGATTGACCCAGCCGGGGACAGATCGCCCAGGGAGTACGTCTCTCCAGGGGCGGTTGCTATCGTCCGAACCTCCGTTGCGCCCGCGATGCGCACGCGACACTGCTTGCCGAACCGCGACAGTATCTCCGCCTTCCGCAGCTTGCCGTCAATCCACGACATCGAGACCTCGAATCCGCCACGAGCCTTCAGCCCGGTCACCGAGCCGCGGCTCCATTCGGCCGGCAACGCCGGCAGCAGGTGGAGTTCCCCTCCGTGCGACTGCAAGAGCATTTCCGCGATAGCGGCAGTGCCACCGAAATTGCCGTCGATCTGAAACGGAGGATGGGTGTCGAACAGGTTCTCGAGCGTTGACTTGGCGAGCAGGGCCTGCAGGTTCTCGTAGGCATTCTCTGCGTCTTCGAGGCGTGCCCAGAGGTTGATCAGCCAGGCGCGGCTCCATCCAGTGTGGCCGCCGCCGTTGGCAAGGCGGTGCTCGATGGACTTGCGGATAGCCCCGGCAAGCGCCGGGGTGCCGCGAAGCGTGAACTGCTCTCCGGGATGGAGCCCGAACGCGTGCGAGATGTGGCGGTGCCCCGGTTCCGCCTCCGCGAATTCCTCGCGCCACTCCATCAGGCGACCATCGCTTCCGATCTGCGGGCCGGCCAAGTTGGCCAGCTTGCCGCGGGCCTCGGCGGTGAAGTCGTCGGAGATCCCGAGCTCCTCCGCAGCGCCGAGGACGTTAGTGAAAAGATCCCAGACGATCTGCTGGTCCATCGCCGGGCCCATCGTGATCCGGGCCCGTTCCATCTCCTTCGTGAGAAAGATATTCTCCGGGGATGTAGACGGCCCGCTGACGAGCTCTCCGGTGCGGGGGTCTTCGACAAGCCAGTCCAGGAAGAACTCCGCGGCTTCCTTCAGCACGGGATAGGCCCTCTCGCGCAGGAAGGCCTTGTCTTGGTTGAACTGATAGGCCTCCCAGAGATGCCGCGAAGTCCAAGCCGCCCCGGCTGGCCACATGCCGTACTGAGCGCGCCCGATCGGACTCGTCCACCACCAGGCATCGGTCGTATGGTGGGCAACGAAGCCGCGCGCGCCGTAGTGATCTCGCGCGGTCTTTCGGCCTCGCACGCGAAGGTTGTCGAGCAGGTCCCACAGCGGCTCCTGCATCTCGGACAGATTCGTCACGTCTGCCGGCCAGTAGTTCATCTGGATGTTGATGTTGATGTGGTAATCGGAGTTCCAAGGAGGGGCGATCTTGTCGTTCCAAATGCCCTGTAGATTCGCGGGCATCGTGCCCGGCCTCGACGATCCCATCAGCAGGTAGCGGCCGAATTGAAAGTAGGTTGCCAGAAGGTCTGGATCGGACCCGCCCGCACGGACGGCCCGCAGGCGCGCATCGATGGGATTCTGGCGCTGCTCCTTCCCACCCAGTTCGAGCGCGACGCGATTGAAAATCGCACTGTGATCCGCCACATGCGCATCGCGCAGTGCGGCGAAACCGGCGTCCGCCGCTGCCTTGAGCCGTCCGGTCGTCTCGCTGCTCGGCTCGTGTCCTCGGTAATCTGTGGCGGCGGCGAGGATCAGAGTGACTGCATCGGCAGAGCTGATTCGCAAGGACTTGCCGTCGGCCCGCACAGAGCCGCCCTCGGCGTCGGCTCTCAGCCGCGCTTCGAAACGCACCCCGAGCTGCTGCCCTTCGTGGCTGGCCCGGCCTTGCATGAGAAGCTCGCTGCCTGCGGCCGTTGTCGTAGCATCGACCGGCCGGTCTAGGCGCACCGTCGTCGAGATCGCCCCCGGCTGGTCTGCCTCGATGCGAACGACTAGGACATCGTGCGGCGCGCTCGAAAACACCTCTCGGCTGTACCGGACACCGCCCTCCGTCCATTCGGTCCGCGCGATGCCGGTTTCCAGGTCGAGTTCCCGCCGATAGCTGGCCGGGCTCGGCGAGTGGGCCGAATCGATCCACAGATCTCCGAGGGTCTGGTAGCCCTTCGGGAAGATCCGCTCTCCCATGATCGTTTCCTCGATCATGCGCTCGGCCTCGACATACTTGCCGTCGAAGAGCATGTTACGGATCTCAGGGAGATGGCGGAACGCTCCCGCGATATCGCGTTCCTGCGGCGCGCCCGCCCAGAGGGTGTCTTCGTTGAGTTGAATGCGCTCGTTCCCTGTGACGCCGAACACCATGCCCCCGAGCCGTCCGTTGCCGACCGGAAGAGCTTGAACCCACTCTGCGGCCGGGCTGGAATACCACAGCAGCGGCTCGGACGAAAGTGGGAGCACAACGAGGAATGCGAGAGCCAACAATCTCATAAGAGACTTGGAGAATACCAAGCTTGAACGTTCTTCCGAGGAGCGCGCAGAAATTCCCGCGCGGCCTTGCGGAATAGTTGTCCGAGCGGTCGCGCTCGAAAGCTCCCAGGGGCGCCCGCAAAGGGTCTTGGCCGAACTCGCACCGTTGGCAGCGCTGAGCTGTGAGGGCGCGCCCGGTTCAGTACAATCTTGACCACAGGAGATCCCCCATGATTCGATTCGTTGCCCTCGCGTTGCTTTCCGTCGCACTTTGCGGAGCCCAGCAACTCAAGATTCTCGTGGCCGGGCAAAATCCGGAAACGATTGCGGACTGGCAGACAGCCTCCGACAAGGTGAAGCTCGTGCGCGTCACTTCTGAGACCGCGATGGGCGAGATTGCCGATGCGGATGCTTACATCGGCAACATCTCGCCCGAGCTTGTGCAGGCAGGCAAGAAGCTGCGCTGGGTGCAGACCCTCAGCGCGGGTGTGGAGCAGGTGCTGCACAAGTCTGGGTCCGACGCGCTGGCCAACAGCGACATCGTGCTGACAAACAACCAGATCGTGCAGGGACCTGAGATCGCCGATCACGCCATGGCCATGCTGCTGGCCCACACGCGCTTCCTTCCGACCTATATGCAACGCCAGGCCGACGAGAACTGGCAGGCTAGGCCCTATACCCTTGTCGAACTCAACGGCAAGAATGCCTTGGTCATAGGCATGGGTGGCATCGGCCTGCAGATCGCGATCAGGGCGTGGGCGCACGGGATGAGCGTCGTGGGTGTCGATCCAGAGGACATCGCCTATCTGCCGTATGTCGACAAGATCGTGAAGCCGGACATGCTCGACAGCGTGATTGGTGACGCCGACGTGATCTTCATGGCAGTTCCCCACACTCCAGCCAGCCACAGGATGATCGGCCCCAGTCAGTTTGATGCCATGAAGCAGGGAGCGTACTTCATCGCCGTGAGTCGTGGCGGCACCTATGACCTCAACTCGTTGGTCAAGGCGCTGGATTCCAAGAAGCTTGCTGGTGCGGGGGTGGACGTCACGGACCCCGAGCCGCTGCCGAAGGGCCACGCACTTTGGAAGATGGACAACGTCATCATCACGCCGCACATCGCCGGACGCTCGGACATGGATCGCGGGCGCATGCTGGGCATCGTCAAGTCCAATATCAAGCGCTTCGCGGAAGGGCAGCGGCTCCACAACGTCGTGGACAAGCAAAAGGGTTACTAGCTGGTGAGACACCGTGCCGGCCTGAGGTGGAGATATCCAATGTCCCTGCGCACTCGATCGCAAGTCTTGGCGGCATGCATTGCAGCCGCATGGCTGAGTTGTGGCACGGTTCCTTCGCAACCGATGCCGCCGAATGTTGTTCTGATCATTTCGGATGACCACGGATGGACCGACTACGGGTTCATGGGCCACGACACGGTCCAAACGCCCGCCCTTGATCGTCTCGCTTCACAGTCGATGGTCTACACGCGGGGGTATCTTCCGTCGCCGCTGTGTCGCCCCAGCCTGGCCACGATCGCTACGGGCCTGTATCCGCACGAGCACGGCATTACCGGCAACGACCCGCCAGGCAAGTGGCCAGAGGGCGCCCGCAACCCCGAAACCCGAGCCGCCATGGAGCAAGTGTTTGCCCAGAACGCGAATGTGGCGGAACTTCTAGCACGCTCCGGATATGTCAGCCATCAGTCCGGCAAGTGGTGGGAAGGCAATCCGCTCGATCACGGCTTCACTGCCGCGATGACCCACGGGGATGTGACCCGCAGGGGCAGGCACGGTGACGAAGGTCTTGTGATTGGCCGGGAGGGCATGGACCCGATCTTCGATTTCGTCAGCGGACGGGGGCAACTGGCGGAGGGTGGCGGTACGACTCCTCCGCCATTCTTCCTGTGGTACGCGCCGTTCCTGCCCCACACGCCGCATGACCCGCCGGAGCGCTTGCTGGCCAAATACCGGTCCCCGGACCGAGCCGAAACGGTAGCGAAATACTACGCCATGGTGGAATGGCTCGACGAGACCGTCGGTGAGCTGTGTGATTACCTCGACGAGAGCGGACTGTCTGAGAACACGCTGGTCATCTACTTGGCAGACAACGGCTGGATCGCGGCCGAAGACCGCACCGAACAACCGAAGATGCGGGCCAAGATGTCTCCTTACGACATGGGTGTCAGGACGCCCATCATGATTCGCTGGCCGGGCAGGGTCGCTCCGGGCCGCGACGACACCACTCTGGCCAGCAGCGTCGACATCGTGCCGACCGTGCTTGCGGCGGCGGGCGTAGAGCCACCAGAGAATCTGTCGGGTGTGGATCTGTTGAACGAAGCGGCGCGATCCGGGCGCGACCATGTCTTCGGGGCGACGTTTGCCCACACGGCGGTGGACATTGCGAGCCCGGTCGCAAACCTCAAGTACCGCAGCGCGGTGCGCGAGGACGGTTGGAAGCTCATCTTTCCGTACGCGCCCAACCAAGACGTGACGCTGATGATCCGCGGGACGATAGCTGATTGGATGCGATTCGATCCCGAACTGTATAACTTGGCCGAGGATCCGTTAGAGACGGCGGACTTGGCGGGAGAGCGGCCGGAGCTGGTGGAAGCCTTGCACGCGAGCCTCCAAGAATGGTGGGAAGTGCCCGAGTAGCCCAGGCAGGCGGATCGGTCCCCTCCGTGGGCGTGCGTTCGGGAAGGGCTGGCTTCATATCAATCCGGGACCACAGACTCAGGTTGAGGCCAGCGACCTCTTGACCATGACGCTCTAGTTTGCGCCCTTCTGGCTCTTGGAGCGGGTCGCTGCAAGCGATGCCCTTTCCCGGAATCCACGGTCCGCGGGAGGCGAACCGGAATCCAAACGGTCCGGGGGAGTGCTCCGCACGTCGGTCGGTGCTGTGCTGTGGGCCGAGAATGCAACGCTGACCGGGCTGTGCGAGGTGTTTCCGTCCGCGGCCTACGCTGCCGTGACGCAGAGCTTTGCGCAACAAAGAGCCTCTTGCGCAACTTAAAGCTGCGCGTAACTACTCACGCCTCGGTTGGTGTCGAGGCGGGAGTTGGTGTCGGGCCATAGTCTTGTTCGAGCGTGGCGACAGCGTTGCCGGCGAGCGCGATTTGAATGGCGACCAGAGGATTGTAGCCGAGCGCTTCCATGGACTGCAGGTAGCTGGAGATGCGGGCATAGGCCTCGCCGTAGGCTAGCGTGCGAAAGCAGCCCGAGACTTTCATCTTGACTTTGGACATGCGCAGTCCGCGCTCGCCGGCGTTGTTGGTATTATGTGCCCGCCCGGAATATGTGCCCTTGGCGTGGTCCTGTTCGCTCGGTGGGGCTCGCGGCCGTGCGTGTGGTCGTCGCATCGCCTCAGAGTGAGTCGAGGTAGTCGAGCAGTTCCGGCGTCTTGCACCACCCGCGCAC
>JAJDTX010000102.1 GCA_022826925.1 Bryobacterales bacterium | reverse complement strand
ATGATGGATCGGTGGGCGCTCCGCGTCGATCCCTTCTGGCATCTTGAATGCTGTGGCACGCAAGATCGCCCGATGGCTGAACGGGCGCTGTCGGGCCTGCGCCTTCGCGCTTGCCCGGAATCGAACCGGACCACATTGCATGAAGACGATCGGATGGTGGCCGTCCTTGCGCGTGACCGTCGCAGATAGTCCGAGCACGAACTTCGCCTTGGCGCGAGACGCTACCGCCTCGAAGCTCACGGCCGAGAGGTGATGGCACTCATCGACGACGAGGTGTCCATAGTTGGAGACTATGTCGTCGACTTCTCTATTTCGCACAAGGCTCTGTATGACTGCGACATCGACGATACCTGTAGGCTCGCGTTTGCCCGCGCCGATTTGGCCAATAGAGGACGACGGAAGATCAAGGAACACTCCGAGGCGCGCAATCCATTGGTCCATGAGCTGTCGACGATGAACCAGGACTAACGTATTGGTCCCCCGGGCGGCGATGACGGACGCGGCGACGACCGTCTTGCCGAACGCGGTCGTAGCCGCCAGCACGCCGGTCTCGTGCGCGAGAACAGCATCGGCAGCTGCCTGCTGTGCCGGCGTCAGGTCCCCAAGGAAGGCCGTCTCGACACGACGGCCGACACAACGCTCATCGCTCAGATGGACGCTAACGCCCAACTCTTCGAACAGTTGTTCCATCGCATCACGACACCCTCGCGGCAACGCGATGTGATGCGAGAGCAATCCGGCACATGCCACGACACGGGGAATGCCGAAGGTCGAACGCCGCATTGCCTGGGCGGTATAAAAGGCAGGATTCTGGAAGGCGGCGAGGCGAACGAGCCGGTTGACAAGGGCCGGCGGCAAACCGGCGCGTGGAATGAAGATTCGGTCGCCCAGAACCGCTTCGACGCGCTCCGGGAGCGGTGCGACGACCTTAGGCAAGCTACGGCGGCCCGATGGTGGCGCCGTCCAAGGTGCTTCGTCCTCGTCGTCAATCGGTAGGCGCAGGCCGACAACCCGTCCTTGCCGGACGGCATTGTCGACGATCTCTGACGCCTCGGCTAGCGATAAGCAGCGAAGCGACGAGAGAAACGCCCATTGGTCCGGCCAAGGCTCGAAGTGCTCATCGAGAAACAGACTGTTGCCACGCTCTCGGGGACCGCGTTCGAGGGGCAGCGCGATGAGATTGCCGAAGCCTCCGGACGGCAGGGTGTCTTGACTCGGGAAGAACCTGTCATAGGACTCGAACCCGATGTCGGGGTTGCGCTCCATGGCTTCAGTCAGCAAATGGGTGCCCAGACGGCGCGCAAGGGCAGCGGGCACGGGTTCCGAAAAGAAGACCCAGACGTGACCACCATTACCCGAACGTGACCGTTCCAGTGCGACTGGCACCTTTCTCGACCGGCACACTGCCATAAACGCATCAACGTCCTGCCGCCACGTATCCCGGTCGAAGTCAGCGGCGAGAAAATGGCAGGTATCGTCGGGAAGTATCGGATAGACGCCGACCGTGCAGTGGCCCCTCAGATGTCCATCGATCACTCCATCGGTGACCGCCCGAAATGCCTGATTTGGGCAGGCGGTGCACTTGATTCGAGGTTTGTCGCACAGGCCCGCCATCCATTCGTTGCCACACGCAGGGGCGTAGCCTGATCGCCCTGTCCTGGCGTTTTCCCACCGCTGTGGGAAAACATCTTCGCGCCCGCGAAAAAGCGATCGAAAGAGCGCAACCTTGTCGCCTGCCGCTGAGCGGCTCGTCACTGGCCCCTTGGGCTGGGCCCCCTTCGGTTTCTCCGAAGCCGCAGTCGTGAGTTGGACAAGTCGGGCCTCAAGTGCGGCTTTCTCGTCCGCGAGTCGCGCGAGCTGCTGGTGAATGAGCGCTACCTCCTCGCGATCAGATGATCCATCGGCTTGCCGATCTGTGCTAGACGTGCTCACTCCGACGATCGATTCTTGCATGTAGTCCCCGCCGGTGAGTTCACGGCTACCGTCCGGAGTGTCTGCAGTCGCCTTGGGGCCGCTCATGTGGCCCAGACAACCGATAGAGCCTCGGCCTACTCAAATACCGTCCGGGCCGCAGACTCCTGCCTGTCTGGATCACCGTGCTTCCGCAACACCCGCTTCGCAACAACGCGAAATCACGCGCGTACGTTCTCACGCTGCCTCCAGTCAATGGCCACGTCGTTGCGTCGGCAGAGCAGTCGCCGACATGACACCAGATAGCGTACTATCGCCCGCGAGTCTCGCGCTCGGATGTCATAGGGACGGGCTCTCGACGGTAGCGGGCCCTAGAATCGTTACAGCCCACCAAATCCAACGCATGATGCCGTCGATGAGACCGGCGTCATCAAGCTTCGGGAATCGTCCGGCGCACCGCTCTCATCCGTCGAGAGCGTGTTCTTCTCCTCGAGCGCATGCCGCAGATCGCCGAAACTCAATCAGGCTCGGGCAAACGATACTCGACGAGCGACGAGCGGCCGACGACATCGAGGACGCGGACGAGGCACTCCGTGCCATCCGAATCGGTGAGCAGCAGCTCTTCGCCGGGTGCGAAGTGGACAGGCTGCTGCCTGCCCCGTTCGATGGCGATCTTGGAGGCGTAAAGGTATGTTCGTTCTAACGTGTCTCGTATGGGGTTCAGGCGACCCTTGAGACCAGGGACGCAGCCTGAGGCCTCGGAGAAAATCACGCTTCCGCCCCGCGGTATGACGCGCAGCTCCAGCGCCAGCGCGCCGCTGGACGGAAGCCATTCCCGCACAAGGCATCCCGCGTGACCAGGCGCAGCGCCGAATACGGTCATCGGTAGCTCGGTCGTGTAGAGTTCGATGCCGGCCTCGCCGTTCTCGTCTGCAACCGCCTGCTTCCAAGTCTTGTTCGGGAAGAGGACTAGCACCTCCGCCCCCGGCAGCGGTCGGCCCTCGGCCCGCACAGCCACCACCGCCCGGGTGGGGGTCGCGTCCTGCGGAGCGGCCGGGATGACGAGCATCACCTCCGCACCGTCTACGAGACGGTACTCCGGCGGCCTACCGGACAGTTCCCGGGTCTCACGCTGTATGATCGGCACGCCGTCCCCACGGCGCTCCATGAAGTAACGCCGGTCGGCGGAGCCGCGGATGTCCCCGACCCCCATCCGGCCCATCAGAGAGGCGATAGCTTGGTTCCGCGTTGCCTGCCGCAATGCCATGCTCTCAAGCGTCAGCGTGTTGGGTAATGCGCCAGGCGATTGGATCTCCAAACGGTCGGCAAACATCGAAAGGCGGACACAGCTACCGTGAATGCCATAGTCGCGGTGCACCACGGCGTTCACAACGGCCTCGAAGATGGCTTTGTCGCTGTACTGCGGCATGTCTATCCGCGCCGGCACCTTGCGGGCCGCGACCTGCATGTTTCGCATGGCGAACGCGACTGCGTCTGCGATCTGTCGCTGTAGGGGACCCGTGATCTCCTGGGCGTCGACTTGGCCCGAGCTGCGGTCTGTGCCCCGATACCGGGTCGCCATGATGGTGGCGCTCGGCAGCCACCGCTCTGGGTGGCGCGAGCACAGCAGGAGGCCAGCGACTGTCGCTCGTTGGATGCCTGACTCGTCTAGCGCCAACAGCGCGAGCTTGGCCAGTGCCAGCTCAGGCTCAGCGGCGCCCTGCGCACTCAACAACGGCCTCCAAAGCGCCTCATCCAAAGTGTCAAACCCGGTCCCGAGAACAGGCTGCTCGTCAAACCACACATATCGACTCTGTGCCCGCCGCTGCGACAGCCGCAAGCGTTCGTCAGCGGTCATCTGACGCTTGGCCGAGCCGACTCGGATGAAGCTTCGACCCTTATGCTCATGCAGAGAATCCCCCTTGGCCACGCCGACCAGCAAAAAGGCGCTGCCATCGACCTCCCTGTGGTGGACGTCAATGCGGACCGAGGGCTCGATGCTGTCGGTGCTCACCTCGACCAGAAGATGGTCCAACGCCGCCATCTGCTCGCGAGACATCCCCTGAATCTGTCCGTCGTCCGTGACACCGCAGAGCAAGTTACCGCCGCTTGCGTTCGCGAACGCAATGATCTCATCGGCTAGATCGCCCCGATCGGGACTAATCGGACGGTTTCCGGAAAACTCAATCTGCTTGAACTCCCAGCGGCTGTCTTCGCCCAGCCTCAATCGCAGCCGGATATCCTCGTCTCGCGCTGTCACTCACCGCCTCCGAAGAAGCCCAGCGTCTTCAAGCTCTCGGCGATGGCGGAGTTGAGCCGCGCCCTTTGCCTGTCGCGCTTGCGAATCCGGCAGTAGGCACCGCATTTGTGCCTCGCATGGCTCGCCGTCATTCGGCAGCGGCAGTGCCTCGACGTAGCAGCCTAGAGCCAAGGATGAAAGTGGTGGACGACATGGGAACTGAACCCACAACCTCCGCATTGCGAACGCGGCGCTTCCCCGATTGAGCTAATCGCCCAAGCCTCCATTCAGTGTACCCGCAAGGACTCCTAGCCGATGGCCAAGCCGATTCTCCAATCGTCAGGCGCGGCGACCAAGTGCTGCTCAGACTCCGCCAACCGGGCACTCGGCCGACCTAGTTTCCGTGGCAAATGTTATAGTTCCTCTCGTTACTGCCTGCCCTACCCTGTAGCGGCGCGGCATTCGCGTATTGGGGGACCGGCCTTTCTCGGAGGAATCGACCATGCCGCAAGACACCCCATCCGCCAGCGACGCCGCTTCCAGCATCAGCGAACTCGAGCGCCAAGTCTTCGAGTTGACCGAGCAGCTCAATGCGATGCGACGCTCCGCTATCGGCGCTCCGGTCCCGGACTATACCTTCCAGACCCTTGAAAGGGAGAGGCGCTTGAGCGAGCTGTTCGGCGGCCGCGACAAGCTGCTCGCCATTCATAACATGGGCCAAGGCTGCCGCTATTGCACTCTGTGGGCGGACGGAATCAACGGCTTCCTGCCACACTTGGAGTCCGAGCTGGCGGTGGTACTGCTGTCCAAGGACCCGCCCGACATCCAGCGCGGCTTCGCCAACGCTCGCGGCTGGCGCTTCCGCCTCGCTTCTCACGGCGGCGGCGAATACATCCGGGAGCAGACGACCGCGCCCGGCGTCGACAACATGCCGGGAGCCGTGCTCTACGAGCTCGACAACGGGACGGTCCTGCGCAAGAACGCCGTCACGTTCGGGCCCGGCGACATGTTCTGCTCGGCTTGGAACCTGCTCGCGCTGGCCGGCTTCGGCACGGACAATTGGACACCGCAATTCGGCTACTGGCAACGCCCGGTCAACCTCGACGACGGTGGCCTGAACGTACTTGAGTAGCCCCGCGACATCGGCGCAGTGCTTTCTGCGCCTCGATTTCCGGCCAGTTCGTCCGTAACGGAGGCGAAATCGGCAACGGCCATCGCGCCTCCGCCAAGATGGGATCCACCTGAATCGCCAAGTGCTTGAGCTCGCACGTCGATCATGACGCTTCGCCGAGCCACTTGCTTCATTCCGGAGTGGTTGTGAATGCAATGGGGATTATATACGAAAGTGCCCAGTCAAGCCGAGTTCATCTAGCCGGAACTTCATATAGGCCAATTGGCCGATAACCCCTTGAGACTCAAGGGCTTCGCCCCGTTTTGACGGCCCTATATCTGGATTTTTGTTTCCATAATATGTGCGAAGAAACATTTTCTGTTATTGTTGTTGCAATTATCTG
>JAJDTX010000015.1 GCA_022826925.1 Bryobacterales bacterium | reverse complement strand
CCCCGGCCAGACCTGCAAGATCCTGCTCTGAATCCGGCCCCAATTTCATTAGCGCGCACTTTGTAGTGCAAGTCGCGCTTTCTGGAGCGGTCTAACTCCCTGTTAATCAATCACATCCTAAAATCCAATGTTAAACATGGGGTAGCGCTGTTCCTGCGGCTCCAACTTGCACTCTGGGTAGTGGTCGGCATCCCAACAGCCTTTCTGGGCGGAATCGCCATGATGCCGCTCTTCGGTGTGTCGATCAACATGGTTTCCCTGTTCGCGTTCATTCTCGTGCTCGGCATCGTCGTCGACGACGCGATCGTCGTCAGCGAGAACATTCACGCGGCGCAGAGGCGCACCGGCGAGCGACTGGGCGGTGCGATCGCGGGGATCCGAGAGGTCTTGGTCCCAGTGGTGTTTGGCGTCCTCACAACCATGGCGGCGTTCGCCCCGATGCTGTTCCTGCCTGGAACCGCCGGCAAGATCATCGTGATCATTCCCTTGGTCGCATTGCCGGTATTGTTTTGGTCCCTGATTGAATCCAACCTCATCTTGCCGAGCCATCTCGCCCACGGCGCCGACCCTGCTCGCCCGGAGACCGGCCGCCGCCTCTCATTCGCATGGAACGCGATCTTCAACGCATGCTCCAGCGGGCTGGACTGGTTGGTCCCGAGGGTCTTCCGTCCTGTCTTGCGCGCCGCTATCGAATGGCGCTACCTCACGGTCGCTCTCGCCCTCCTCTCGTTGCTGCTCGCGGCCGGGTTGGTTGGGTCAGGAGTGGTGCGGCTCATCCTGTTCCCCACAATCGAGGCCGGCAACGTCGTCGGGTATCTGACGATGCCGCGGGACGCGACGCTCGAGGTGACGCGCAAGGGCGCGGACCAGATCGAGCGCGCAGCGTTGGAACTGGGCGAGGAACTGCTCGCCGAGCACGGTCGCTCCCAGTTCACTCATGTGCTGAAAACGGTTGCAGAGCAGCCTTTCAAGGAGGCCCAGAGCGCTCCCTTTCCGCCCCTATCGCTGGCCCAAGGCAACCATCTGGCCGAGGTCAACATCGAGCTGGCGCCGGTGGAGAGCAGGAGTGTCAGTTCCGATGAGATCGCGAACCGCTGGCGGGAGAGGATCGGCGAGGTCCCGGGCGCGGTGGAACTTGTCATCTCGCATGGCTTGGTCGGCAACCGGGGCCTTGAGATCGAGTTCAGCGGAACGGACATGGAAACAGTTCTGGGCGCCGTGGAAGCGACCAAAGCGAGGCTAGCTGAGTACCCGGGCGTGGTGGAGATATCCGATTCCTACCGCGGGCAGAGCTCGGAGATCCACCTTGCGCTGACTCCGGAAGGAGAGTCTCTGGGCCTGACGTTGAGGGACTTGGGAACGCAAGTCCGGCAGGGCTTCTACGGGGAGGAGGTTCAGCGCGTCCAGCGAGAGCGGGACGACATCCGAGTGATGCTGCGCTACCCGCGCCGGTCCCGCGGCTCCCTCAGCGACCTCGAGCAAATGCGAATCCGCACCCCCTCCGGCCACGAGGTGCCGTTCTCCACCGTCGCGTCAGCCACCATGGGGCGCGCCCCGGCAGCGGTTTCCCGGGTGGACAGGGAGAGGGTCGTCACCGTCTTCGCCGGCATCAACGAGGCCATCACGACGAGCGAACAGGTGACGAGAGCGCTGCGCGATGAATTCCTTCCGGACCTTGTCAGGCAGCACCCAGGAGTCGAGGTGTCATTCGAGGGCGACGACGCCGCGTTCGCCGAGGTGATCCGCGCCCTCGGGAGGGGTTTGGCGATCGCGTTGCTGGCGATGTACGCCATGCTGGCGATCCCCCTCAAGAGCTACTCAAGCCCGGCCATCGTCCTTTGCGCGGTTCCGTTCGGGGCTGTCGGTGCGGTTGGCGGCCATTGGCTGCTAGGCATGGACATGAGCTTCCTGTCCATGTGCGGGATCGTGGTGCTGGCGGGCATCGTGGTGAACGATGCCCTCATCCTGGTCACAGGCATCGCCCGAAACTCGGGGGGCCACGAGTCGATTGGGCAGGTAGTGCAGGTTACGGCCGAGAGGCGCTTCCGGGCGATCTTGCTCACCTCGCTCACGACCGTTGCCGGCGTCACGCCCTTGATTCTCGAGAGGAGCCTCGACGCGCAGTTTCTGATCCCCGTCGCGGTATCGCTGGCGGCCGGAGTGCTCTATTCGACCGCAGTGACTCTCGTCTTCGTTCCGACGCTCTACATGATCCTCGAAGACATCCGCGGGGCGGGACGCTGGCTGGCCGATCGGAACGTCCCGCAGCTTTAGAACGAAGGGTGAGGAGATACTTCATGTCGCGGATCCACTACATGGACGCGCTGCGGGGGACAGCGATGCTTCTCGGCATCGTGTTCCACTCCTTGCTCTTCCTCGTGCCTTACGATGCCTGGCCGGTGCACGATGCGTGGGCGCACGCCACCGATCCGCGCCAGAACCCCTACGCTCTAGCGATTTCCGGCCTGCACGGCTTCCGAATGCCTCTGTTCTTCGCGATCAGCGGCTTCTTTACCGCGATGATGTGGCAGTCGCGGGGGATCCGGCGCGTGCTCCGCCACCGGCTCCTGCGGATTGGCGTGCCGCTGCTGGCGGGCATGGTCACCATCGTGCAGGTTACGAACTGGCTGTTCTCCGGCCAGGCCTTCCCTCTGCTGTCCTGGCCGCTGGCATGGGTCGACGGCCTTGCCCACCTGTGGTTCCTGTGGCACCTCCTGCTGATGACGGGCGGACTCGCAATCGCCCAGCGTCTCGGCCTGGAGTTCCGGCGGCGTGCCTGGTGGGTCTTGGTGCCCCTCGCCCTCGTTCCGCAGTTCCTCATGCAGGAGCGCCTGGCCTTCGGCGCCGACTACAGCGTGGGGTTGCTGCCCGTTCCGAGGGTGTTTGTCTACTACACGATCTTCTTCCTGTTCGGCGTGTTCTTCTACCAGAACAACATCGAGGTCAAACGGCGCTGGACGTTCGCCCTGCTGCCCGCGGTCTTGGCCGTGTTACCGGCGGGGATGATGCTCATGCACGACGAGCGCTTCCGGCAGTTCGATGCGTCGTGGATCTGGGCAGCGGCCTCTGTCCTGCAGATCGCGTACGTATGGCTGATGTGCTTTGGCCTCATCGCCTTGTTCCGCTGGATCGCTGCGCGGGAACGGTTTTGGGTGCGGTACCTCTCGGATTCGTCGTATTGGCTATACCTGGTTCACGTTCCCTTGGTCATCGGCGCGCAGACGGCGGTGGCCCCATGGCATGTCAGCGTGCATCTGAAGGTTGTCGCCGTCCTCTCAGCGGTTACGGCCTGCCTGCTGGGCTCTTACCAGCTTGCCGTCCGCTACACAGTAATCGGAACAGTGCTCAACGGGCCGCGCACGCGCCGCTCTCGCGCCGGCGTAGCGCCGGTCGCTGGTTGAGCTCACCCGGGGGCGCTTCCGGCACGGGAACCGGACGCATGCACCTCATGCTGGTCGCAGCCCGTGACAGCATGCAGTCAAGCGGGGATCCTCGGAAAGGCTCACGGGCGGGCCGGATGACGCCTCAAAGATGAGATGCTCCGCCGAGGCGGACGATGTGGCGCAAGCACAAGTCCAAGCGGGCGTCCGACGATGGCGTTGCGCTGCAGTCGTCCGCTTGCCAGCCGTGACGCGGGGGCGAGACCGTCCCCGCAGGAGCCCTCCGCCTAGCCGGGAGGATATGTAACAATCCATTAACTTGGAGTCGAAAGGTCAGATTCGTGATTGTCAGGCTAGCCCAGGCAGGACTGACCTATCGGCCATGCGTCCCGACACGGCGCAGGAGCGCTTCTCTGAAGCAGAACGATGCCGTCTGAATCGATCGCCAAGGGGATGACAAGGAGCGACTGAGATGGCGGGAGGGCTCTCCCAGCTATTGAGACTGGCCGGAAGGTCCGAGTGGCGCCGATTCGAAGCCGCGTCGGACGACCCAGACGGTGCGCACCGCGAACTCTGGGCGCGCATCAGCCGCGCGTGCGAAGGCTCACCGTTCTGGGGGAAGCGTTGGGGCCCGAACGGAGCCCCGGCCTTGTATGATCTGCCGCTCACCGAGTACGCGGACTACCAACCAGCATTCGAAGCCGCGTTCGAGAACACACGCTCGCCTACGACCGGCGAACCGATCATCCAATGGACCGAGACGAGCGGGACCAGTGCGAACACACCCAAGCGGTTCCCGCTGACGGGCAGCTGGGACCGACAGTCCCATGTCGCTTGGATGACATTCCTCCACTCCCTGGGCCGCGCAGCGCAGCTTCCGCTCAAGCCCCTCCTGATGCTGTTTTCTGCCGGACTACTGGGCTCGTCCCCTGCGGGCGTGCCAGTTGGCTACATGTCTGGGAGGCTACTGTCAAACGTCACGGGGTGGAAGCAGCGGATGACCGCGATTCCGCACGCAGTCGTTTCGCGCCCCGAATTCTGGGCCAAGTACGCTCCCCTCTACGCCGTCACGCGAGACGTGAGCTTCGTCCTGGGCCTTACGGCAGGCTGGGTTGCGCGCTTCCACGAATCGCTGATCGATCAAATGGACAACTACTGGCCCTTGCTGGAGGGCCGGGAACATCCGCCCGCGCCCCTGCCGCGGCCAAGCATCTCACGCAGGCGCCTGCAATATCTCAGATCCGTCTTTGAAGAGGGGTCGCCGGGCTTCAGGACGATCTGGCCGGGCCTTGGAGCGATGGCTTGCTGGACCACCGCGAGCGCCGGTGCGTCGCTACCGCTGCTGGAGAAGCGGCGCGAGGGCGTGCCCCTACTCGACTGCGGCTTCTCAAGTACCGAATCGGGACTCACCAGCATGCCGCTCTACGACGGCAAAGAGGGACACGCACTTCATCCTTGCGTGAATTTAGTCGAGCTTCTCCCCGAAGGCGCGGCGCCGGATCCCCGGAACGTGATTCGCGCGTCACAAGCTGAACCGGGATGCCGCTACGAGATGATACTGACGACCCTGACAGGGCTGGTCCGTTATCGCATGCACGACATCTTGGAATGCACCGGATTCTACCGGCGCACCCCAAGGCTGGCTTTTCGATCCAAGGCCGCATTCTTCGCAACCGTCGGGTCCATATCGATTTCCGAGGACGACGCGGTCAACCTCATGCTCAAGCAGGGATTCACTTTGCGGAACGATGCCATGCTGGGCCCCCACTCGTCCGGGCGAGGCTTTGCGCTCTACATCAAAGAGGGATCAGGTCACATGCCGGCAGGCGAGGCCTTCGACCGCGCTCTGTGCGAGACATGGCAATACTACGGGAAGAGCCGCAAGAGCGGCGTCGTCGATGCTGTGCAGGCCGTCGTCACACCGGCATCACACCCGATGTGGGTGCGGGGGGCCCACTCGCAGGCGAAAGATCGGTACGTGCTTGCGCAAGCCCCTGACGACTTGACCTCGTGACTGCTCCGCTCGTCCGGACCAGCGGGGCTTACTGGGAGAACGACCCCGGCAGCGTTGCAAGCCCCTGATTCCGGGCACGAGCACCAGCCGCAGCCAGCCAACGGCAGTGCGGCGTCGGCAGCGAAGCAGCGGCCCGGGAATGCCCCACTCGATGGGCCAAGCGAACGCCTATGCCGTACGCCGCCCGCCGGGAGCCGTGTTCGGACAGACACGTCCCTGCGAAGGCGACAAATCGTGTGAGGACCGCGGCCCGGCCCTGTCGTATAGATCCGTCTATTGTGCCGGCGGGCCTCCGGGAGGAGCGCCCAGACCGAATCTGGCCACCGTCGATCCGGTAGGTTCCAGAATGGCGTACCCTGCCGAGAATCCGGGCCCGAGGCTGCTCATCAGGCAGCGTCCAGATTCGCCGTTCCGGTTCTCGAGGATTCGCTCCAGGACGAAGAACACCGTGGCCGCCGACATGTTGCCGTACTCCCTGAGAATCGCCCTGGCCTCCGTCAGATGGCCGTTGTGCAATCCCAACACCTCCTCGATCGCATTGATCACCTTGGTGCCGCCGGGATGGCAGGCGAACGTGTCGATTTTCTCTAGCGTGAGTCCCGTGGTCTCCAGAAATCCATCTGTGGAAGCCCGCATGTGCCGTTTCACGATGCCCGGAATGCCGCGGGACATCAGCAGGCCCAGGCCTTCGTCCCTCAGATCCCATCCCATCACGTCCAGCGTGTCCGGCCACGTGTACTCCCCCCATTTCGAGACTCCGAGGCCAGCCGCGCCATCAGCCGTCAGTACGGCGGCGGCCGCGCCGTCGCCGAACAGCGCCGTAGCGATGAAGTTCTTCAACGAACGGTCGCCATGGCAGAAGGTGAGACTGCAAAGCTCGCCGACCAGAAACAGAACACGGCTCCCCGGTTCGGCCAGAGCGCACATCGCGGCACGCCCTAGGCCGAGCACGCCACCCGCGCATCCGAAGCCGAACAGCGGGAGGCGGCGCACGTCTCGACGGAATGGAAGCACCTCCATCAGGCGGACATCCAGCGTGGGAACGGCGATGCCGGTTGTAGACACGAGAATGATCGTGTCGATGTCGGCGGCGTCCAAGCCTGCCTGTTCTAGACACCCGGCGGCCGCCTCTTGAAGCAGGGGCACGGCAGTCCGAACGTACGCCTCGTTTTTCTCCTCGAACGTCCGTTCCTTCTCCAGGAAGCTCAGGGGCACGCTGATGTACCGGGTCTCGATCCCGGCCGAGTCGTAGACCTGCAGCAAGTCGTCGAGGCGTGGCAGCGAACCGCGGAATATCCTGTTTCCAAAGGCCTTGAAGTCCGCTTGTCCGAGCTTGTACTGCGGCACCACAGTCTTGACCGCAACGATTCGCGGAACCGCTTTCTCAGCCATGATCATCGTTCCGGACAGCTCGTGCCAAGCAGAGCCCTGAGCCGCCCTTCTCGCCGCAGTACTCGATCGAAGAAGACTCCGGGCTGGCTATCGCATACGCGATTTCCGTCGCGGTCCAAGCTCGCAACGCGCACAGTCGCTGCCCAGATTCCGGATGCGACCCGAACGAGCACCAATGGATGGCTCAATTGGCACCGTTTCCTACTATTGCACGCACTCCTCGAAATCGCTAGGATTGCACATAATGGACGCAAAGAACTTACGTTCTGGCACGCGGGAGGGTGCGGATCGGGTACCGGCTGCCACAGGCGTTGCCGCCGGGCGGGTCTTGGCGCGCGCCGTTGCACCGCGAGTCGCGCAAGCGGCGCGGCCGGCACAACGCGGGTGGGAGGCTGCGTGCGGCCTCGGCCCGCGAGGTGCTGCGGCGGTTGCCGGAGCAGCCGGGGCTGGCAGGCCCGTCGAGCGGCGGCCCCCTCCTGGAAAATGTTCGCGATCAATACGTTGCTAGGGTCGGGCCTGAACGGCTCGGAGTCGCAGGCAGTGCGAGTGAGACTGAAGAACCGCGCGGAAGATCTCGCGCCGCCCTGGGGCGGTGTGCCGGTAAGTTCCGGTCGCTCCCCCCTCCGCGCGCCAAAGCAGACCCGCGGCTGGAACGAAGGCCCCATCGCGTACCGCAATGCGCTTCTCGTATATCCCGAATGTCCGCCGACATTCTGGGGCTTCAACTTCGCCCTCGAATTCAGCGGGCAAAAAGCAATGTTCCCGCCTCTGGGATTGCTGACTGTCGCGGCCATGTTTCCTCCGGAATACGACGTCCGGCTGGTGGACATGAACGTGCGCTCGCTGGACGACTCGGACTTGGAATGGGCCGACATGGTGTTCGCTTCCGCCATGATCGTGCAAAAAGACTCCCTGCAGGCCGTCATCGACCGGTGCCGACGCACAGGGGTCCCAGTGGTGGCGGGCGGGCCGTATCCGACTTCGTACCACGACGAGATCCAGGGCGTGGATCACTTCTTGCTCGACGAGGTCGAGGACACGTTTCGCGGGTTCCTGCGGGACTTGGACCGCGGCGCTGCCAAGACCATGTACCGGGAGTCCGAGAAGCCGGACGTGACCAAGACGCCGGTTCCCCGATTCGATCTCATCGATCTGAACGACTACCACTCCATGTGCGTGCAGTTCTCTCGCGGATGCCCATTCAACTGTGAGTTTTGTGACATCACCAAGCTGTTCGGCCGCGTGCCGAGGACCAAGACATCGGCCCAGATGCTGGAGGAGTTCGAGTCCCTGTACCAACTCGGCTGGCACGGCAAGGTTTTTTTGGTCGACGACAACTTCATCGGCAACAAGCGGAAAGCGCTGGAACTGCTGCCGCACGTTGCCGAGTGGCAGCGCGGACGAGGTTACCCGTTCTCCTTGATTACCGAGGCTAGCGTCAATCTCGCCAACACGGAAGAGCTGATGGACGCCATGGTCGACGCGGGCTTTCATAACGTGTTTCTCGGCATCGAGACCCCGAACCCCAAGGCGTTGGTCAAGACGCAGAAACAGCAGAACACCAGCAGGAAGCAGGACAACTACCTTCTCAGCGCGGTGACGAAAATCCAGCGCAAGGGCATGAGGGTTGCGGGAGGCTTTATCTTGGGCTTGGACGAAGACGACGAGAGCGTGTTCGCTTCCCAGATCGAGTTCATCCAAGCAGCCGGGATTCCCATGGCGATGGTGGGACTGCTGACCGTCGTGCGGGGCACCGACCTCCACAAGCGGCTGCAAGCGGAAGGGCGGCTCCTGCAGAGCACATCCACCGGGAACCAGCTCAATATGGTGCTGAACTTCAAGCCGGAGATGGATTCCGGGACGCTGCTCAAGGGATATCGGCAGGTTCTCGAGACCATCTACGACCCGACGCTGGAGAACTATTTCAGCCGCTGCGTGACGATGCTGCAGAACGTCAGGTTCGGCCCCCGGCTCTCGGAGCGCTTGGACAGGCATCTCGTCAAGGCTCTCCTGAAGTCCCTATTCCGCCAAGTCCTGTCCAAGCAAGGGCCGGCGTATCTGAGATTCATCGCCAGAGTGATACGGATCGACCCGCGCCTGCTCCCGGAAGCATTTTCCCTGGCCATCCTGGGGTATCACTTCCAGATGGTCGGCACGCAGGAGATCGCGTTGCATGATTTCAAGCAGTTCCTCGCTTCGGAACTGGAGTCGGTCAGGCAGGGTCGGCCGGGCACCGATGGCAACAGCATCGAACCGGACCTGGGCTCTTGCGCCGATGCGGCAGAGTCGCTTTCCCGGGCGGAATCGCACTACTGGAAGCTCCACCAGAGCTTTCGCCATGGAATCGAGAGTTCCATGGACTCATTCCGAGCGGCCGTGCGGGAATCCGCTTCAACTCAGGCGGCAATCGGGACACGGTCTCTTAGCCGATCTACTGGAAGACATTCGGGTTAGGGCTGGTCGAACGCTGTGCCAGGACTGACGGAAGAGCTGGTTCTATTCCTCCTCAACGAGGGGTCGGGCGCGCTAGTCGGTTCTCCGCGGTCCCAGAAGCTAGTCATTGCCGGGTCCGTGCTGATGGACCTGCAGCTCGCCGGGCGGATTGATACCGACTTGGAGACCCTAACGCTGGTCGATTCGACTCCGGTCAGCGACAGCCTGCTCGACCCCGCTCTGGCCGCCATAGCCCAGTCCGGGGCCAAGCACGATATCGCCTATTGGGTGAATCGCACGGCCGAAGGCGCTGACGAGATTCGCGAGCAGGCCATTGCGCGGCTGGTGGAACGCGAGATCTTGGACCAACCCGACGGCACCGGTTTTCTGGCCCGGACCCACCGGGTGGCGCGCGGCGGCCTGTATCCGACCGAGGAAGGGCCGGCGCAAGACGACGTGATGACGCGGGTCATGCGCGTGCTCTTCCACGACGAGATCCCGGATCCGCTGGAAATTGCCATCGTCTGCCTGGCCGACTCCTGCGGCGCATTCTCCGGGATCCTCAGCCCTTCCGAGCTCGCGGAGGTAGACGAGCGAATCCAGCTGTTCAGCAGGATGGACCCGATCGGCCAGACGGTCAGCCGGCTGGTCCGGCTGGTGGAGCCTCCCAAGCGACTTGACACCCGGACATGGTCCAGAAACCTGCCCCGCTGTCGAGGTCTGCCGTTGATCGGGAACGGACTCGACATGGCGGGAGATGCCCTGGCTTTCTTCGTGCGGCAATACCAAGAATTGGGCCCGGTCTTTCGAGCCAGAGCGTTCACCTTCCCCTATACGATCGTCGCGGGCGAGGCAGCCAACCGCTTCCTGCTCCAGCGGGAGCGCTTCCACTTGAACACCGGGACGTACGTGGATGCATTTCGCAAGGAATTCGGGGCAACGAGCATGATCCTAGGCATGGACGGTCCGGAACACCGCCGGATGCGCCAAGCCATGAAGGAGGGGTTTTCGAAGAACCTCGTCACCGGCCGCCTGGCGGAAACCGTGGAAATCGTGCGGCAGCACATCGCAGCGTGGCCTGTGAACGAGCCGATGCCCGGCCTGCGCGCGTGTCAGGCGATTGTTACGGAACAGATTGGCATGCTCGCCGCCAATACGTCGCCACGCGAGTATCTGGACGACCTGACCTACGTCTTTCACAGGCTGATGCTGACCCGAGTGGTGATTCCGGCCCCCGTTCCTCTGAGGACCCGGAAGTTCATGAAGGCACGTGCGCGGGTGGAGGAATTCTGCGCGCAGACCCTGGTCCAGCACCAGCTGCGCCGCCGGGAGCGGCCCGTCGACCTCATCGACGGGCTGCTCGAGTTACACCGCGCGGACCCGGTGTTCATGCCGGAGACCGACTTGATGATGGCAACGCTGATGCCGTTCATCGTGGGGCTGGACACGGCCGCAAGCACCACGGCGGCCGTGATCTATGCCCTGCTGAAGCATCCAGAGCTTCAAGAGCGCGCCCGGGCCGAGGCGGACAGGCTGTTCGCGGACGGCACTCCGACTCTGGAAGGCCTCGGCGAGCTGGATGTCACGCATCGGATCGCGATGGAGGCGATGCGGATGTATCCGGCGCTGCCCGCCATGAATCGGACAGTCGGCACGTCCTTCGAGCTGGACGGCTTCAGGTTCCCGGCCGGCGAGAGGCTTATTTTCGCGACCACCGTGACGCACTACCTGCCGGAATTCTTCCCGGAGCCGAATCGGTTCGACATTGACCGCTACTTGCCCGAGCGCGGCGAACACAGGCAGGCAACCGCCTATGCGCCGTTCGGACTGGGCGCTCACCGCTGCCTGGGCAGCGGCTTTGCGGAGGTGCAGATCGCTCTGACGGTCGCAACGCTCTTGCACGAGACCGTTCTGGAACTCGATCCGCCAAACTACAACATCAAGATCGTCGCAGCCCCGTTCGCCGGACCAGACAAGCGGTTCAGATTTCGCTTGCTTCGCCGTCGTTCTCCGTAGCTGCCTACGGATCTCGGGACTCCGGCACACGGGCATTGTCGAGGAACCAGCGCAGCGGTTCCGGGCGGGCCAAGCAGCGATGCCGCCAAGGCCGATAACGGATGCACCTGCGAAGCAGTTGCGCGACACAGCCTCTGTCCATGTGGCTGCATCATTGCATCCGAAACTCAACGAGCGAGGAACAGGACTCCGGGTTGAGACGGAAGCTCGCGGTGACAGCCTGCCGAGGCCAAGCGCTCGCCGTCACGCACAGCGCGGCGCGATTGGTGCCATGCTGAAAGGTCTCGCCAGCGGCTTTCGGCAAGTCCGCGGCCGACAATGCAGCACTGCACGGATTGACGGAGAACTGCGTCCTATGTTGAGGGGCCAGCGAACCCATGGACACACGAGCCATGCCATGTTTCGGGCCGGGGCTGATGGCGCTTGAACGGCATGATCGCCTCGCCCGGGAGACGGAAGCGGAGGCGGCTCCGGGCGGCGACGCCCTCGAAACGCACATGCGGCGGATGTTCCGGTTGATCTACCGGATCGTGGGCAACGTGCCCGACGCGCAAGACCTGACCCAAGACGCGTTGCTCAAGGCGCTCGGACGCCGGGAGCAGCTCAAGGACGACCGCAAGGCAGTCCAGTGGCTGAACCGCATCGCGGTCAACACGGCGCTAGACTTCGTGCGCAAGCGGAGTCGCGTCGCCTTCGAAGAAATCGAAGCCGCGCCGCCGGCCACTGCGGCCAGCCCGGAGCAAGAGACCCTGCGGGCTGAGACGCGGGAGTGGATCGAGGGCGGGCTGAAGTTGTTGTCGGAGCGGGAACGCACCGCGCTGCTGTTGCGGGATGTCGAACAGATGCCGGCCGCGGAGGTTGCGAAGGTAATGGGCTGCTCCACGGCCACAGTGCGCTCGCATATCGCGAACGCCCGGGTGAAGTTTCGGCGCTACCGGGAGGAAACTGGGCAATGAGCGATTCTCGGTGTTGTCTCGATGAGCAAACCATAGCCCTGTATGCGGGGGGCGACCTGGGGCGCCTGAGGCGCTGGCGGGCCGATCGCCAGCTGGCGCGCTGCCCGCAGTGCAGGGCCGCAGTCAGCGACTACGCCCGGGTGCTGGACGAGCTTGCACGGGCGCGCCCGGTACCCGAGATCGATTTCGACGCGCTGGCCCACAACGTGCGGGTCGCCGCCACGCAATCGCGCCCGGTCCGCAGCTCACAGACTGGCTGGCGCTGGCGGGCCGCGACCGGAGCCGGCCTGGCCGCGGTTGCACTCGGCATGCTCGCGCTGATCCCGGATTCCGACGACTCCGGGACGGATTCCACGCTAGTCGCCACTTCGATCCCTGCTTTGCCCGAACAGGCGGGCCCTTGGGACGGTGACGACGTGCAGCTGACCGGCACTGGCAGCTTGCGCGTGCAGGCCTTTCACTCCGGTTCTGGCGCGCTGACAATCACCGACTACTACGCACCATGAAATCCCTAAAGCTCAACCACGCACTGGCACTCGCAGCTTTGGCGGTTGCGTGCGCCGCCCAACCCGCACGAGCACAGGTGCCGCAGGTGGCGGTCGACATCCCGGACGGGGTGCCTCTGCGGGTCGCCGCACAGGACTTGTCGGATAGCGAGTTCGAGGTGCGGGGCGGAGCGATCGTGATCCACCTCTCGGGCTCGATCCACTTCCGCCACGACGGCGCGGACCCGGTGCGCGCCATCGCGCTGCGGGTCGCGGCCAGCGAGGAGGCGCTCGGCGGCCGCGCCACGGTCACAATGCCGAGCTTGCACGCGGGCCGAGGAGAGAGCTTTGAAGTGCCGCTGAACCTGCGCTTGGTGCGCCCTCTGCCTGCGGGCCAAGGTTCCGCGGTTCGAATCGAGCCTGATGCGGTGTTGTTCGCCTCGCTGGCCGCCGCCGGGCCGGACCGGCTTGATTCGATTCGCAAGCTGACAGTGCTCGAGATGGAGGCGCGGCGCGACCGGGAGCACTTCCTGGCCCTGTGGCAGCGCGGGGGCAGGCCAGCCTTGACCGCGGCCATGCAGGCCAGCCTGCGGCGCCAGGCGGCGCGACCCCGCCTCGAAGTTCGCCTGGCGGGCCAAGGGCCTGCCACGGTCGCAGCCGCCGCGCCGGTGCGCGAGATGGAGATCGCAGTCGTGAACCAGCCCGACGCCCCGCTGATCTTGGAGTCGGGATCGGCTCAGGTGCGCGGATCGGTCTCCGATGCTCCCCGATTCCTCCTGCGCAGCCGTGGCGGACGCGCAGTGCGGCACTTTGATATCGGCTGGCTCGTGCGCGACGGCGACGGATCGCTCTATTCGGTCGGGTCTGCGCCGGTCGCCGAACGGGCCGGCGTAGCCGGGCCGCAGGTTCAAGAAACCGCGGGCGAAGGTCGGTTCCTGATCCGGCCCGCGTCCGGCAGCGGCGATCCGGACATCGACGCCATGCTGGCCTACTTGCGCAGCGCCCAATTCGATGACGGCACGGTCTGGGTGCCGAGTCGCGAAGCGCTGGAAGCGTCGCGGCTGGCCGAGGCCGTCCCGGTTTCGGCCGAGGAGCGCCGGCTGAGCCAGCTGTATCGAGAGCGCGGAGCCGACGCGATCGCCGAGGAATTGCGAAAATTCACCCCATCCGGTCAGTGACGATCATCGGGCCTAGCCCGGCCTGCCGAACCCCAGGCCCGCGCGGGCGGGTCATGAGCGCGCGGAGCCGTCCGCGATGCCGGGCCGTCCTTGCGGCCGTCATGAGCATCTGTTTGCTCGCTTACTGCGACAAGGTTTCGGACGAAGCCGGCTTCGTGCCCATATTCGACGGCAGGACATTGACGGACTGGCGCGCCGTTCCCGAAGACCTCGGAACGGCTTGGTCGGTCCAGGACGGGGCGATCCAGGGAGCGGGCCTGGAGAATCGTCTTTCCTATCTCGTATATTCCGCCGACGAAGACCTGAGCGACTTCGAGCTCAGGTTCAGCTACCGGATGCTGACCGACGGAAACACCGGTGTCGAACTCAGGGCGCGAGCGGACCCGACCGGGAAGCGTCCGTTCGAGGGCTACCACGCCGACCTCGGCCATGTCGGAATCGGCCCGCAGATCCTTGGCGCGTGGGACTTCCACTTCGCAACGCGGACAGAGTTTCCGTGCGAGCGCGGAACACGCCTGATCATTGACGAGGCAGGCGCCGGCCTTCACCAGAGGATCGAAGACCCGCTCGGGATCGAAGATTTCCGGGAGCGAGACTGGAACCATTGCCGGATTCGCGCGCGAGGCGACCATTTCCAGTTCTTCATCAACCGGAAGCTGTCCTCGGAATTCACGGACGGCATTGGCAAGGGACGGCTCGAGAGCGGGTCCATCGCGCTCCAACTGCACGATGACCGCACGATCGTCCAGTTCAAGGACATCCTGCTGAAGCGCTTGGGCCAGTGACGGAGCTAGAAGCCGCTGTCCTGGCCCCTTGCCTGCAGCCTAGGCAGGGATCCGTCGCGGCCGATGTCGACCGCGTGAATTCTTGGCCGTTGCGATCCCCCTACCGGCCCAGGTTCTCGTACCACTTGATGTTCTTGGTGGCACCGCCGATCTGAACGATGTCCAGGCGGCCGTCGCCGTTGATGTCGGCTACCGCGCAACCTGAAGCCGACATGCCGAGGTGGTCGAGATCCTGATGCTGCCATTCGGCGCCGGCGTCGTCTTGGGCGTAGAAGACGTGGGATCCGGCTATCTGGCCTCGCGCCCGGTCACCGGCGACGATGTCGTCGCGCCCGTCGCCGTTGAAATCGCCGACGCACACTTCGTGTCCCTCGGTGAGCTGCTCATAGATGATCTGGCGCTCCCAGGCTCCTGAGGGATCCTGGGTGTAGACGACAACCTGGTGTCCGTGCCATGGCTCCACCGAGGCGATGAATCGCCGATCTCCGAGGCTGCCGACCGCCACGTCGCTCGAGCCCGCGGTCTTCGGCATCTCCTTGTGGCCTCTTGAGATGCGCGTGTTCTCCCAGCTCACCGAGTCCCCTTCCCCGGCGGGATCGTGGAGCGTGATCCCGTCGAATCCGGCCGTTAGCAGCTCCTCGCGCCCGTCGTCATCCCACTGAACCACCCGCACGCGGTGCAGCACGCCGCTGAGCTGGTCGTCGATGAGCAGCCGCTCCCACTTTCCCTCCAAGTCCTTCGGCACGTGATAGTAGACCAGCGGCACGTTGTCCTCGTACTTCGGCGGGAGCGCGTCGGCACCGATCAGCGGCGCGTTGACCAGCTCTTTCGTGCCGTCTCCGTCCACATCGGCCCACGCGACATGGTGGGAGGTCGTGAGCTCGTCGACGAGAATGGACTTCCAAGGCTCGCGCGGGTCTCCTTGGTGCTGCAGCAGCCAGACCAATCCCCGGCTCTTCGCGGCAACCATGCTGAATTCGTTCTCGATCGAAATCTCCGGGATGCCGTCGCCATCGATGTCGTGGGCAGCCATGTTGACCAGCCCGGAGATGTCTCGGACCAAGACGTGCCTGTCCCAAGTCGGGTTCTCATACCAGGGCAGCTCCTTGACCCGCGAGGTCAGGCCGAGGATGTCGGGACGGCCGTCCTTGTTCATGTCGGTCACCATGACCGCGTAGCCGCCCGGGACGTTCGCTTCGATGACATGCGTGCGGAACTGGACCGGCCCGGAGGAATGGGCAGTGGCGCAGAGCAATCCGCCGCCGACGAGAAGAGGTAGAAGGGATCGCACGCAGGAATGGTAGCACCGAAAGCCTATCTGTTTCCTTGCCAAAGCTGGCAATTCCCGAACCCATTGCGCATTCCACTCCCGAACAGCTTTCAGCGGGCGCGAAATCCGTTCCGGCGCGGGCGGTGAACGGGATTGTCACGCCAGTGCGGGCTTGGTACAATACGGGCTTCTAGGGGGGGTCGCAGCAAACGCGGGCGTTAGCTCCGCGAATTCGGATGTAGTCGCCTCCGCTCCACGAACCTCGAGGACTAAACCATCTATGGGTCTTCTGCTCGCTATCGTCGTCTGGGCCATCACTTTCGCAATGGCCGTACCCTTCGTTACGCAGACTTGGTGGATGCCCGAATCGATCACCGCGCTGGGCGACGAGATCGATCAGGCGTTCAACTGGACACTTGTCGGCACCGGTGTCATCTTCTTGCTGGCACAGGCGGCGCTCGGCTACACGGTCTGGCAGTTCAGCCGCCCCACCGACAAGCCGGCGTCGGATTCGCACGGCAACAACAAGCTCGAGGTCCTCTGGACGACCGCCGCGGCGGTGATCTTCGTCGGCCTGACGTTCGTCACCTACTCGGTCTGGGCCGAGACGCGCTTCATCGAGCAGAAGTCGATGGAGCCGTCGGCGGACCGGCTCATCGTGGAAGTCACCGGCCAGCAATTCGTGTGGAACATGCGCTACGCCGGGGAAGACAACCAGTTCGGGCCGACCGATATCGCCCTCATCGATGACGCCGCGGGCAACCCGGTGGGCCTGGATCGCAGCGCTCCGGGCGGGGCCGACGACATCATGGTGCCGGAAATGCAGGTGCCGGTGAACAAGGAGGTCGAGGTGGTGCTCAAGTCCAAGGACGTGCTGCACAACTTCTTCGTCCCGGAACTGCGCATCAAGCTGGACACGGTACCTGGCTTGGTCGGCAAGCTCCGCTTCACGGCCACCAAAGAGGGCAAGTACGAGATCGTGTGCTCGGAGCTATGCGGCCTAGGACACTACAAGATGCGGAGTTTCCTGCACGTGGTCACCCAGGAGGAGTACGAGGCGTGGATCGCCGAGCAGGCTTCGTACCTGTTCTGACGCCTGTCGCAGGCGCGGCGTTGAGGGACTAACCAAGTCATGACCGAAGTTCAGCCATCCAAGGAAGTCGCCGAATACACGGAAGTGCATCGGCACCCGGAGCCGAAGAGTTTCCTCTGGAAGTACATCTTCTCGGTGGATCACAAGGTGATCGGCATCCAGTACATGTTGCTGGCGGTGGTCGCGGTCTTTGTGGGCATGGCGCTGAGCCTGTTGGTGCGGCTGCGCTTGGTCTGCCCGGAGTGTTCCTACCCGCTGCTCGGCCAGTTCTTCCCCGTCGGCGCGCCCGAAGGCGTGATGACCCCGGAATTCTACCTGGCCATGCTGACCATGCACGGCACGGTGATGGTGTTCATGGTGCTGACCACGGCGCCGCAGGGCGGCTTCGGGAACTACTTCCTGCCCATCCAGATCGGCGCTGCGGACATGGCCTTTCCGCGCCTGAACATGCTCTCGTTCTGGACGACATTCGTGTCGTTCCTGCTGCTGATGGCCGCGTTCGTCGTCGAAGGCGGGGCGCCGATGTCCGGCTGGACAGGCTATCCGCCGCTCAGCGCCGTGCCGGAAGCGACGGTTCAAGGCATCGGGCAAGACCTGTGGCTGGCGTCGATCGCGGTCTTTTGCATCGCCTCTCTGCTGGGGGCGCTCAACTTCATCGTCACCACGCTCGACCTGCGCGCCAAGGGCCTGACCATGATGCGGATGCCGCTGACGTGCTGGACCTGGTTCGTGACGGCGATCCTGGGCCTGCTGGCGTTCGGCGTCCTGCTGGCAGCCGGCGTCCTGCTGCTGATGGACCGCAACGTAGGCACGAGTTTCTTCGTCCCCGCCGGGCTGGTCGTCAGCGACAAGGTCATCGACCACTCGGGCGGCTCCCCCATCCTGTGGCAGCACCTGTTCTGGTTCTTCGGCCACCCGGAGGTCTACATCGCCATCCTGCCCGGCATGGGAGTCACCTCGCACGTGCTGTCGACCTTCGCCCGCAAGACGGTATTCGGCTACCGGGCGATGGTCTATGCCATCACCGCCATCGGCGGGCTGGGCTTCGTGGTCTGGGGGCACCACATGTTCGTCAGCGGAATGAGCCCGTACTCGGCGTTCGTGTTCTCGGTGCTGACGATGTGCATCGGGGTGCCGTCGGCCATCAAGACCTTCAACTGGATCGGCACGATGTGGGGGGGCAAGATCCGCTTCACCTCGCCGATGCTGTACTCGATCGGGTTCGTCTCGCTGTTCGTCTCAGGCGGGCTGTCGGGGATCTTCCTCGGGCAGCCGACCGTCGACCTGTACTTCCACGACACCTACTTCGTCGTGGCGCACTTCCACCTGATCATGGGAGTGGCCGCGATCTTCGGGATGTTTGCCGGGATGACGTTCTGGTTCCCGAAGATGTTCGGCAGGATGATGAACGAGCCGCTGAGCAAGATCCACTTCTGGATCACGTTCGTCGGGGTGTACGCGATCTTCGGCCCGATGCACTATCTCGGCATGCTGCCGCACCCGCGCCGCTACGCGGAGATCACCAGCGTGGACTACCTAGGGGCCACCGGCGCCGCGGAACTGCACATGTTCATTACCGTCGCGGCGGTGCTGACGGTGCTGGCGCAATTCATATTCCTGTACAACTTCGTCAAGAGCATCTTCGCGGGCAAGGAGTGCCGCGAGGAGAATCCATGGGAGGCCACGACGCTGGAATGGGCGATCCCCTCCCCGCCTCCGCACGACAACTTCGCCGGCAAGGTGCCGCATGTCTACCGCGGGGCTTACGACTTCAGCCTGAGGGGCGCCAAACGCGATTTCGCGATGCAGTGTAACGACGACAAGGCTGTGTTCGGCGAGCCCGCGCCGCAAGCGTCCGGCGACTGATCGACAACGACGATGCCCGCGACTCTCAGCCCAAGCGAAGCGCCGACCGTCACCGCGACCGGTGGCGGGGACTTCGTCACGCTGCCCCCGTCGCAGGAAGGCGACTGGCACAATCCCGGCGGCGACCGGGTGGTCCAGCGCTACAAGCTCGGCGTCTGGATCGGCATGTGCGGCATCCTGATGTTCTTTGCCGCCTTGACCAGCGCGATGATCGTTCGGCAGGGCCTGTCGGGTGACTGGGTGCCCGTTGCCGTGCCGCCCGTGCTGTACGTAAGCACGCTGGTGCTGCTGGTATCCAGCTTCACCGTCGAGCGCGCGCGCCGCGAAGCCGCGGCGGGAAACACGGAAGGGCTGCGGCGCTGGATGAACTTCTCGGCGGGCGTCGGCTTGGCGTTTCTGGCCGGCCAGCTGTTGGGCTGGCAGGAGCTGGCCGGGCGGGGCCTGTACCTGGCTTCGAATCCGGCTAACTCGTTTTACTACGTGCTCACCGCGGGCCACGGAGTGCACTTGCTCGGCGGGATTGCGGTAATGGGTTACGTCTGGGTGCGCATCCGGGCCAGCAGGCCTTGGCCGACGCGCCTCGCTGTCGTGGAAGCGACCGCGCTGTATTGGCATTTTCTCGATGTCCTGTGGATCTACATCCTGGGACTGCTGGTGTTTTGGAGGTAAGCGGATGTCGGAAGGACACGCGGCCACGATGGCGGCACCGACATGGCAGGGCGGCGGCACGCCGCTCGCAGTCGGCCACAAGAAGCTCGGGATGTGGCTGTTCATCATCTCGGACTCGCTGACGTTCTCAGCGCTGCTGCTGACCTACAGCTACGTGCGCGTGGCCAACGACTGGCCAACGCCGTTCCACTTCTTTCCGTCGATCGTCTTCTCCACGATCATGACGTTGGTGCTGCTGACCAGCAGCCTGACCATGGTCTACGCAGTCTCGGCCGCCCACCACGGCGCCCGGCGCAAGGCCGCGAAATGGATCTGGGCGACGGCCTTTTTCGGCACGGCGTTCGTGGTGCTGCACGGGTACGAGTGGCTGCACTTGATGCACGACGAAGGCATGTACCCGTGGGCAAATGAGTACGGCACGCCGCTGTTCGGCGGGACGTTCTTCCTGATCACCGGCCTGCACATGTTCCACGTCATCACCGGCGTGGCGTACTTGGGAATCGTCGCGCTCGGCTACCGCCGCGGCAAGTGGCTGCCCGAGGACGTCGAGGTCGCCGGGCTCTACTGGCACTTCGTGGACTTGGTCTGGATGTTTGTCTTCCCCCTGATCTACCTGCTCTCCACGAGCGTCGAGTGAAGCGAGCGAGATCGTCATGCTGCTATCCCTGATCGGCTACCTGTTCTGCCTCGCCTTGGGCGCTTGGGGCTTTGTCACGACCGGCCAGCTGCTGGCCTCCGGAAACATCACGGCCACGTTGGACAACCTGTTCCTCGCGCTCTTCGCTGCCCTGATGGGCGTGACCTGCTTCGGCTACCTGGCCTGGCGGTTCTATCCGGCACTGGCCAGCGCCGGCGCGGGCGCGCCGGCGTACGCCCTGCCCGAGGATCCGCCCTACACCGACGCCCACCTGCCGCTGTTCAACAAGATCTGGATCGGCCTGCTCGTCCTGACGGCGATCGAGGTGGTGCTGGCATATGTCCAGATCGCGGGACTGCTGGTCATGCTCGCGATCCTGTTGCTGCTATCGCTGGTCAAGGCGGGCATGATCATGTCGACCTTCATGCACCTGCAGTTCGACAACAAGCTGCTGGCGCTGATCGTCGTCATTCCGGCGGTGGCCTGTATCCTGATCATGTGCGGCTACTTCTTCCCGGACAGCTTCCGTCTCGTCGACCTGAGACCGTGACCGAACCCAGCAGCAACGCAGCGCGGCGAGTGAGCCTGCTGGCTTGCGCAGTTCTGGCAGCCGTGCTGCTCCTAGCGGTGCCCGCCCGAGCGCCGGCCCAGGGTTGCACGATGTGCCGCGAGACCGCGGCCATGCAGAGGGACCGGGCGCTGACAGCGCTTCAGCGCGGGATCGGGGTGCTGGCAGTGCCCCCGCTCGCCATCGCTACCGGCGTGGTCTGGCTGGTCTGGAAACGCAGGAACCGATTCGCGAGCGAATAGCGGTCGACGGGACCGGCCCGCACTCGGCCGGTCGGCCATGAAGTTGCCCTGCGCGGGCAGTCTCGATCGCGCCAGCTAGCCGCGGCGTTCGAGCGGCCGGCGGATCGCATTCGCATGGGCGCTTCGCGCCCGTTGCGGCAAACACTCCGTCGCACTTCGGCTGCCCACAGGTGTCGGCGGCAAGCGCCGAGCAGCGGTCGCCCAGACCGCCGCCGCCAAAAGATTTCCCCAACCGCTTGACATCCACGAAGGAGTGTTGCAATATCATTAAGAAAATTAAGGAATGGTTAAGCACGTATCCATCTTGATCGCCCTGCTGACGGCCCCTGCGGCCTTCGGCGACTCGTGGACTGTCTGCGTGACCGACACCTCAGCGCTGCTGACACCTCCCGTTCGCGGCGCGGCTACCCGAGAGTTCCGTTCCGTGATGGGGGGGCACGGAGCGGGGCTGGCGTTCGACAAGTGCACCAAGGGCAGGCTCAGAATCCACCTCTTGATCAAGGACGAGCCGCCCAACGGGCTGGAGGGCGTACTTGGCCTGGCTCGCCGCAAGCGCGACCGCATAGAGCCGCAGCTGCAAGTCTTTTACGGATCTCTAGTCCGCTACCTCGGCGAACCCAACAACGCGGAGGCGCTCGGCAGGGCAGTGGCGCGAGTGGCGGCGCACGAGGCGGCACACTTCCTCAATCAACAGCCCCACCACTGCGAGCGAGGCCTGCTGCAGGCGATGCTGTCCGCCTACGAACTCCTCGCGGCGGAGCCGTCGCCATTTCACTTTGAGCCGCAGTGTGCGCCTGACGCTTCCGAAGCACAGGCCACTGCGACGCTGGCGAACGCAGCGATACCCTAGGACGGCCCCGCGCGATCAGCGGTCGGAGGGGTCCGCAGCACCGTCGTTCATGAGATAGTCCCAATGCTTGGCGGCATTGGCGATGACAGCGGGCAGATCTCGCGGCAGCATCAAGCCGTCCTCGATCAGGCCCAAGCCGGCCTGCGCCACGCGGCCGAGATACTCATCCCGCCCCGCATAGCGTTCCATGATCGAGGGCCGCGGGTCTTTGCGCGCCTCGCGCTCGGCGCGGGTACGCGGAAACGGGATGTAGGAGCCGACCATGCTCGAGATCTCGTCGGTCGGCCCGGACCTGGCATTGAACAGGTTCCACCCGGTGTAGGTGGCGAGCGGAACCTGCAACTCTGGCACGCGCACCCCCGGAACCTCGTTGCCGTCAGCATCGACCGCGGGAACCAGCGTTGGGAAGGCCTTGCCGATCCGCGGCGGCTCTTGCGTCACCACGCCGCGTTCGACGAAGTCCGGGCCATAGTCAGCCCGGTACGCGCGATGGACGCGACTGGAAGTCTCCACGCCGGGAATGTTCGGAAAACGCAGCTCCTCGGCCGCGACCAGGCTCTTTTCGGCGAGCAACGGGTAGCGGCTGGCGGGGGGCGAGCCGCGGCCTCCGGACCACTCGCTCATGGCGAGCAGCAACGCCCGCATCGGCCACCGGAAAGTCAGCGGGTTGGCCGGCTGCTGGCCGATCGTGACGCTGGGCGGAAACCCGGCCGGGCCGTGCTGCGTGCCGGCGAAGAGGAACACTCGCACGTTGTCCAGCAGGCCGATGTCCTTGGCGCCTTCGAGATCGGTGTGGATCAGGGAGGCCGCACGCCCCCAGTACTCGTAGGAGGAGTTGGTGTAGAAGATCTTCGGCCAGAACTTCCGGTCCAGCGCGTGCGCCAGGATGCCGTCCTCGCGCCCGGTCTCGGGATCGCGCTGGGCGACATCGGTAAACGGGTAGATGTCCGTCGGATAGAAGAAGTTGAGATAGGGGTGGGCGTCGCGGGACGGCTGGGCGAAGCGGTGGTTGAAGCTTCCCCGCCCGCCTCCGGCGACATGCGACATGATTCCGTCAAAGGCAATGCGATCCTGCTCGTCTTGGTTGAAGCCGTAGTACAGGAACGTCCGCAGGAAGCGCCCGCTCTGAGAAATGCCGAAGGCTATCGCGCGGTCGATTGCATCGGCGGTGATCCCGAGCGCCTCCGAGCCCTCGTACTTCAGCCGCGACACGGCGTCACGCACGGCGGCCGGGCCCAAGCCGACTAGGGGCGGGTTCTCCGAGACGTAGACCACCTCGTAGATGCGCCCCGGCTCGAACCCGCCTTCGAGATAGACCGAGCCGCGATCCGGCACAGGCTTGCCGCCCTCCATGCGCGCGAAGCGCCACCGTTCGCGCGGAATCGGCCGGCGCTGGCCATTGGAGGCGTCCCGCACGGTCATGCGGTTCTCCGCAGCCTGCGGGTCGGCCACCTTGTAGGGAATGTGGTTGCGGTCAGCCAGCGAGTGCGCGAGCAGCCGGTCCTTGACCACAAAATCGCTCCGCACCAACCCCTGGATGGCCTCCCCGTCGCGGGTGGCGACCGGAGTGGTGAGCCGTATCAGCCCGGGCGACCGCGGCGGGTCGAACTGCCAGCCGAGCCAGAGCAGCGTGAAGCCCTCTTCGAGCAAGAACCCGTCACCGAAGTGTCGTTCCTCGCTGGGGTCGAGGCTGCCGGCCGCCCCGTTGAAGAAGCCCAGCATGCCCTTGCGACCGCGATTCGAGACCTCATACAGCAGGGAGCCGTTGCCGCGGCGCGGATCTTGCGGCCGCAGCAGGAAGAACTCCGACGAGTACTCGACCTCGCCATCGGCGTTGCGCGGCGCGAGGGCGATGTCCGTGATGACCTTGTTTGCCGGGTTGTCCGGGTCGGCTGCGAAACGGATGGTGCCCTTGATGCGCTCATACGGGCCGACCAGTCCAAATTGCTGGCCGTCCAGCACCGGTTCCCGGCTGGTCACCTCCACGTTCACCACGCGCGCTTGAAGCGCGCCCAACAGGAATGTGCCGAAGAGAGCCAGGGAGATCGTGCGTAGCATAGGTACATTACAGGTCGGCGAACCCCAGACTGCAACCCCGCCATGGCCCGGCCTGTCGATATACTGTGAGCGGTTTGCCACGCTCCGCCTTCTGCTGGCTGCTGCTAGCGGCCGTTCCCGCGCTTGCGGTCGATTTCGACAGAGACGTCCGTCCCATCCTTTCCGACAACTGCTACGCATGCCACGGACCTGACGCCTCGAAGAGGCAAGCGAACCTGAGGCTCGACGTGGAAGAGGATGTGCGCCGGGTGGCGAGCGAGGCTCTGAGGCGCGTGGCGAGCGACGATGTGTCTACGCGCATGCCCCCCGCCTATCTGGGGCATGACCAGCTTCCGGACAGCAAGATAGCGATTCTTCAAGACTGGGTGGAAGCCGGTGCGCCGTGGAGCGCGCATTGGGCATTCGCGGCGCCGGCCCGTCCCGAACAGCCTTCTGTGCGATGGGAAGAGCGGGCACACAACGAAATTGATCGCTTCGTTTTCAAGCGTCTCGATCAAGAGGGGCTGAAGCCTTCCCGAGAGGCTGATCGCAGGACGCTGATCCGCAGGCTGAGCCTGGACCTGACGGGCCTGCCGCCCGAGGTCGGAGACGTCCGCGCGTTCGTGGACGACCCCTCTTCGGACGCCTACGAACGTCTCGTTGACCGGCTGCTCGACTCTCCGCGGTACGGAGAGAGAATGGCGAGCCGCTGGCTGGACGCAGCGCGCTATGCAGACACACAGGGATATCAGAACGACGCTCCCGTACAGATGTGGCGGTGGCGGGACTGGGTCATCGAGGCGTTCAACTCGAACAAGCCCTTCGACGAGTTCACCGTCGAGCAGATCGCCGGAGACATGCTCGGCGATCCCACGCTCGACCAGCTGATCGCAACAGGATTCAATCGGAACCATCGCAGCAACAGCGAATTGGGAATCGTCGATGAAGAGTACCGGGTCGAGTACGTGGTTGACCGCGTGGAAACCATGTCAACGGTCTTCTTAGGCCTGACGGTGGGCTGCGCCCGCTGCCACGATCACAAGTACGACCCGATCTCGCAGAAGGAGTTCTACCAGCTCTTCGCATACTTCAACAACGTCCCCGAGCGTGGCAGGGTGCTGCGCCCCTTCAACTCTCCGCCGAGGATTCCAGCGCCCACCAAGGAGGAAGCTCGCGAGCTCGAGGGGCTCGCAGATGAGATTTCCCTTGCCGAGGAGTCATTCCGCACGATTCGCGAATCAGCCGCGGACGATTTTGAAAGCTGGGGGCTGAAGCTAGCCCAGTCGCAGGAACCACTGAATTGGCTTCCCCGCTATGGGCTCGCGGCCCGGTTCGACTACGCCAACCGCGGAATATCCACAAGTGGCCTATTATAAGCACCTTACAGGCCATTCGCCGGCGGTGATTCCCTTGTCGATTCCCACTTCTCGATCGGGAATCCGCAGGACTATCCAAGCCGTCGGCGGATTTCGGCGGAACCGGCGGATCGGCGGAGCGGCGGAGCCGCGGACCCGCGGACTGTACCGCGCTCCTCGCCGAAGCGATCCAGATCAGACACCGTCGACTCTTCCCATTGATCTCAGGGTCGCGCGCGACGGCTGCGGGTCGAAAGCTACCCAGCCGGCGCCGGACGCCCGTCGCCGAGCTGCACGAGGTCGATGTCGGGCAGCCTGTCGGTAACGGACATCATGTTACGAATCAGAACCACGCTGTCTTCGGCCTCCTTGAGACGAATCGTCATGCCCTTGGGTGAGACCACGTACCGATTCCAGGGTTCACCTTGCCGCAAGGACTCGCCTTGTCGCGACAGTCGCTTGTGGATGGCGATCAGTTCATCCGGCGGAGCCTGCCGTCGCACGTCGGTCATGACCGCCGAAAGGCATCGCAGATGCTCACGGACGACCTTGAACACATCGATGTCCTCAAGCGTCGGGAACGCGCTCTTGCATGCGTCCTCGAACTGCCTCCTCTGCGACGAGCGCTCGATGCCGTCACGCACGTCCTCCCAGCGGACGCGCAGACCCACTGCCATGGGTACTCCCGGTGTATCGCGCGACGTGGGGATCGGACCGTAGCGATGACGGGAACTGAGAACGTCGTGTTGAAGTCGATTCCGAAGCTCCCTCGCAACAGTGCAGATCGGATTCCCGCATCCGTGCTTCCGGTGTCGACCGTCCCGCTCCACAGCCTCCGTGAACGAAAAAGCCGCCGAAAGGACATTCGCGACCCGCAGCATCAGGCTGCACTCCCTGTCCGTCCTGGCCCATGTTGCCCGATCCATGAACGCAAACCTGCTGGCCGCCGACAACCGGGAGGCGAATCTGACCACCGCTTGGTGCCATTCGATGACGTTCGTGGCCAGTTGCTCGAACAGCACCTCCTCTCGCAGTCGTCTCGACACTCGATCGCATTCTGCGCGCAGATCCCGGTATTCCGTTTCACTGATCGGCAAGGTGTCTGAGCCAAAGACCCACTGCACCCCGCGTTGATCAGGTGTGGAACCTGCTCCGGCCATTCCGCACGTCGCCCCGGCTCGTTCCGACACCGCGTCTACCACGGGACTCAAGGGCCGGTCGTCACTCTCCACGCCCGGCACCTCGCCCCGAGAGCGTCCGCGCAGGTGGCTCGATTCGCCGGTCAGCGGCGTTGAGCGCCAGAAGCTCGCGCAGAACCTCGTCGTCTGAGATGTCCACGGGCCAACCGTACGCCGCAGCCACGGCGGCGTCAAGGGCGTCGTGTGCGTCGGCCAGCCACTGCGGCCGAGCGTTGTACAGGTTCGTCAGCGTGCGTTTCTTCAGGGCCTTGGCCGCCTCCTCGTCGCG
>JAJDTX010000144.1 GCA_022826925.1 Bryobacterales bacterium | reverse complement strand
AACTGCCCCGGCCCCGCGCGGAGCCATGTTCGAGCGTGCCCACAGCAGCGACCCTAGCGCACGCGCGGAATCACTGGAGTGAAGCGCATATATCGACACCACAACATGTTGTGTTACTGGAGCTAAGCGCATAGCCCAGTTCGTGAAAATATGTTGTTACCTAGGAATTCTGAGCCGGTCCGATGAAATCCCTGTATTTACAAGGACTTTCAAGAGGTCGCAGCCCCGAATCACCCAAAAAATGTCAAACATGGGCTAGTGATGACCCGGTCGAGCGGATCGCACAGACCTATGAGCGCTTCCTGCTGGACGAGCGCGGTGTCAAGCCGAGGACGGTCACGAATTACCTGCCCACGGTCCGCCGCTTCCTCGCCGAGCACTTCGGCGGGCGGGACATCACGCTCGGGAGCCTGTCCGCGCAGGACGCGAATCAGTTCATCCTGCGTGAGGCGCGACGCCTCGGCCATGCCAGGGCCAAGCTGGTCGCCACGATCCTGCGCAGCTTCTTACGCCATCTGCACCAGCGCGGCGCCATCCCCGCCGCCCTGGCCGGAGCGGTTCTGCCGGTCACGAAATGGAGCTTGGCGGGCTTGCCGAAAGCACTCCAGCCGGAAGAAATCCAGTCGCTCCTCTCCAGCTGTGACCGCAACACCGTGGCTGGGCGGCGTGACTACGCCATCCTCCTGCTACTGGCTCGGCTGGGGTTGCGCGGCGGCGAAGTGTCAGCGCTCACGTTGGACGACTTCGACTGGGACGCGGGGATCGTGAACGTGTCCGGCAAGGGCCAGCGCCGCGAGCCTCTGCCACTGCCCGGCGACGTCGGAGAGGCCGTGGCGGGCTACTTGCGGAACGGTCGGCCTCCGGGTTGTCCGACCCGGCGGGTCTTCGTCCGCCTGAGGGCGCCGCAGCGGGGATTTGCGTCCACCTCAGCCATCGACGACATCGTGTGCCGAGCGCTGGCAAGAGCACGGCTGGCCCCGCCCTTCAAGGGGGCCCACTTGCTGCGGCATTCCCTCGCCACCGGGATGCTCCGCAACGGCGCCTCGCTCGAAGACATCGGTCAGATCCTGCGGCATCGTCATCCCGAGACCACGCAGATTTACGCAAAGTTGGATCTGGAGGCACTGCGCTCCGTGGCACCGCCCTGGCCCGGAGGTGCGGCATGAAGGACCTCCTGAGACTCCTCGACGAGTATCTCGCCACACGGCGCGCCCTCGGGGCCCGCCTCGTCCAAACCGAGCGCCTGTTGCGGAGCTTCCTTGCGTTCCTCGTAGAGTACGAGGCTGCCTGCATAACGACGCAACTCGCCCTGCAATGGGCGACCGAGCCCAGCCAGACGCAGCCGGCCTGGCAGGCGCAACGACTCGGGGTCGTGCGCGCCTTCGCGCGCTATGCGAGCGCGGCGGACCCGCGCCACGAGGTTCCTCCCGAGGGACTGCTCACGGCCCAGTATCGTCGCGTAATCCCTTATATCTACAGCGATAAGGAGATCACCGACCTGATCGGTGCAGCGCAGCGGCTACGCGGAAGCAGCGACTTGCGGGCTTGCACCTACTCCTCGCTCCTGGGGTTGCTGGCCGTCACCGGGATGCGCTCGTCCGAGCCGCTGCGGCTGGACCGGGATGACGTCGATCTCGCCAGCGGCGTGTTGACGGTCCGGCGTTCCAAGTTCGGGAAATCGCGATGCCTGCCCGTTCACGAGTCTACCTGCCAAGCCCTGGCCGACTATGCCGCGCAGCGCGATCGACTCTGCCCGCATCCCGTCGATCCGGCCTTCTTCCTCTCCGAGCGCGGCACTAGGATCACGCAGAACACGCTGCAACGGACGTTCGTGCAACTCTCGCAGCAAGTCGGCTTGCGGGACCGGTCGGATTCGCGGGGCCCTCGCTTGCATGATCTTCGCCACCGATTTGCCATTGGCACCCTGCTGCGGTGGTACCGCGAGGGTCTGGATGTCGAGCAGCAGACCCCCCGTCTGGCGACCTACCTCGGGCATGTGCATGTCAGTGATACCTACTGGTATCTGACGGCCACCCCGGAGCTGCTCCAAGTCGCCGCCCGGCGGCTCGACCGCACCGCTCGGAGGCCCGCATGAAGCCCGCGGCCGAATTCCCCCGGCTGCTGGCCGCGTTCTTCACCGACCGCCTCACGCAGCAGCGCCGGGCCAGTCCGCATACCATTACGAGCTACCGGGACACCTTCCGCCTGCTGGTCCAGTATGCCCTGCGAGAATTGCACAAGGTACCGGCCGCCTTGGAGATCCGCGACTTGGACACGGATTTCCTCGGGGCCTTCCTGAGCTACTTGGAGACCGAGCGAGGCAACGACGCCCGTAGCCGCAACACCCGTCTGGCCGCAATCCGCTCGTTCTTCGGCTACGTCGCGGTGCAGGAACCGCAGCACGCGGCCCTGGCGCAGCGGGTCCTGGCGATGCCCGCCAAACGCTACACCCGGCGCCCAGTGGACTTCCTCGACCGCGACGAAATCGAGGCCTTGCTGCAAGCCCCCGACCTGCAGACGCGGGCCGGGCGCCGTGACCGCACGCTGTTACTCGTCGCCGTGCAGACCGGACTGCGAGCTTCGGAACTGATCCATCTACGCTGCGAAGATGTCCAGCTCGGCCCGGGTGCTCATCTGCGCTGCGAGGGCAAGGGTCGCAAGCAGCGCTGCACGCCGTTACGCAAAGACTCGGCGGCGGCCCTGCGGAACTGGCTGGATGAACGGCATGGCCAGCCGGGCTCGCCCGTCTTCCCCAACCAACGCGACGACGCTCTCAGTCACGACGGACTCGCCTACCTGCTCGCAAAGCACGTGGCCGTCGCCAGACAAAGTTGTCGCTCGCTGGAGGGAAAGCGCGTCACCCCCCATGTTCTGCGCCACACGGCGGCCATGGAACTGCTGCAAAACGGTGTCGACCGCGCCGTGATAGCACTCTGGCTCGGCCACGAGTCGGTCGAGACGACCTATGTCTATCTGCACGCCAACCTCAAGCTGAAGGAAGCGGCCTTGGCCAAAACCACTCCAACGCAAGGTACGGCGGACCGGTACCGCCCCGATGACGAAGTGCTGGCGTTCCTGAACAGCCTGTGATTATTCCGAGTGAAATGCGCCACAAACCACGAGCTCCGCCTAACTTATACAAGCAACTCGGAATAATCCGGGACTCGGAATTATGTCCGTTATTCCGAGCTCGGAATAACAGGCACACACACGCCGTCCATGTGCTGCTCCGCTGGTACCGCGCCGGGGTCGATCCACAAGCCAAGCTGCCGATGCTGGCGGCCTCCATGGGCCATGTGTCGGTGAACTCGACGGCGTACTACCTGACCCTGCTCGACCCGGTT
>JAJDTX010000084.1 GCA_022826925.1 Bryobacterales bacterium | reverse complement strand
AATAAAAGCAATAAACCAGCACATCAAAAGTCAATTACATGGGAACATAAAACACCCGGCAAGCGCATGGAAAGCAGTCTAGGCCCTTTGGAATCAACGAGTTAGCGCGAGATCGAGCGGCAAAACCGCCCGGAACTTCGGCCTAGAGTTCCTCCAGCAGGGCCCGGACCCGGCGCGCAGCACCGTTATCCGCGGTGGCGACGAAGATAGTGTCGTCGCCAGCCAGCGTACCGATGATCTCGGGCAGGTTCGCGTCGTCGAGCCCTTGGGCGAGCGCATTCGCGCCGCCCGGCTCGGTGCGCAGGATGACGAGGTTCTGGGCCGTTTCGATTCTCACTAGGAACTGTCCGACGAGCTGCTGCAGGACGGCTCTGGCGGCGTCCTCGCCCTGGGCCCGTGCGGGCGCGGCATAGCCGGCAGCGGTCTTGACGACACCTAGCTGGCGCAGATCGCGCGAGAGCGTGCCCTGGCTGGCAGCGATGCCGCGCGCGGCAAGCGCTTCCGCAAGTCGCCCGTGGGAGCGGAACGCCTGGGATTCGATCAGGCTGAGAATCTCTCGCTGCCGCCGGGACTTCACGTCGCTCGGGCTCCCTCGCCAGCTGGCATCGACGGCAGCTCGGCCAACCTCGCTCTAGCCGCCGCCAAGGCCTCCCTCACCCGGTCGGTAGCCGTGCCGCCTGGCACTTGGTGGTTTTCCAAGGCATTGCTGGGAACGAGGGCCGCCAGCACCGACTCGTCAAGCTCGGGTGCGAATTCGCGCAGCTCGTCCAAGGTCCACTCCGTTGGCCGCTTGCCCTGCTGGACGCTGGCGAGCACGATGCCACCCACGATTTGGTGCGCCCGATGGAACGCAATGCCCCTGCGGGCCAGGATCTCCGCCAAGGCGGTGGCCGAAACCCAGCCTTCCTCGGCGGCCTGCTCCATTGCCGGACGCCTCAGCTTGGCGGTATCGACGCACAGCGCCAGGATCGCCAGCGAGTCCGTCACCTGGGCCGCGCTGTCAAACACACCCTCCTTGTCCTCCTGCAGGTCCCGGTTGTACGCCATCGGCAGCCCTTTCAAGGTCATCATCAGCGACTGCAAGCTGCCGCAAACTCGCCCCGCCTTTCCGCGCAATAGCTCGAGCGCGTCCGGATTGCGCTTCTGCGGCATCAAGCTCGAACCGGTCGTGACCTCGTCGCCCATCTCGAGAAATCCGAACTCCTCGCTGCTGTAGAGGATCCAATCTTCCGCCAGCCGGCTGGCATGCAACATCGCGACCGAGGCGGCGTACAGGAAGTCGAGCGCGAAGTCACGGTCCGACACCGCGTCCAAGCTGTTGGCCGAGATCGCGGCGAATCCCAGATCGGCGGCCATCTCCCCCCGGTCGAACGCAAACCCGCTGCCGGCGAGCGCGCCGCTGCCAAGCGGCAGCACGTCGGTGCGCTCGTACGCCTGCTGCATGCGCTGCCAGTCGCGCAGGAACATCTCGAAGTACGCCAGCAGGTAGTGCGCGAAGAGCACGGCCTGGGCGCGCCGCAGATGCGTGTAGCCGGGCAGCAGCGCGCCGGACTCCCGCTCGGCCAGTCGCAGCAGGGACTGCATCAGCGCTTCCAGCTGCAGTTGCGCGCGTCGAATCGCAGCCTTCATCCACAGGCGGAAATCCGTCGCGACTTGCTCGTTGCGGCTGCGCCCGGTGTGGATCTTTTCCGCCAGCTCTCCTACCGCCTCCCCGAGCTTGCGGATGACAAAGGTGTGGATGTCCTCGTCGTCGGCGTCGAAATAGCCCGGCGCGCCGGCCTCCGCCAGCATGCCGTCGAAGGCCGCATTGATCTTGTCCCGCTCCGCAGCGGTCAGGATGCCGACTCCGCAGAGGGCGTTCGCGAACGCCTGCGAGCCGACCACATCGGCCTCGAACAGCTTCCGGTCAAAGTCCAGCGAGCCCGAGTAGCGCTCGAAGAGTTCCGCCGGGCCGGTCTCAAACCGGCCTCCCCAGAGTTTCATTCCGAACCGCCTTCCGCTTCCCGGAGGCCGCCTTGGACCGCGGCATGCACCCGGATCGGCAGGCCGGTGAGATTGATGAAACCCTCGGCATCGCGCTGGTCATACTCGCTGCCCATGGTGAAACTCGCGATCTCGGCAGCGTAGAGCGAATACGGCGAGGTACGACTGAGCGGGGCGATGCGTCCCTGGCAGAGGCTGACCACGACGCTTCCGGTGACGTGCCGCTGCGTGACGTCCACGAAACCGTCCATGGCCTCGCGCAGCGGGGTGAACCACTTGCCGTCGTAGACCAGCTCGGCGTAGTCGATGGCCAGCTTCTGCTTGTAGTGCTGGGTAGCGCGGTCCAGCGTCAGAGCCTCCAGCTCGGCGTGCGCGGCCATCAAGATGGTTCCTCCCGGCGTTTCGTAGCAGCCGCGAGACTTCATGCCGACGAAGCGGTTCTCGACCAAGTCGATGCGGCCGATGCCGTGCTCGCAGCCCAGAGCGTTGAGCGCCTCCACAACGCTTGCGGGACTCATGCGCTCGCCGTCCAAGCCGACCGGCGTGCCGGATTCGAACTCGATGCTGACCTGAGCGCCGTCGGCCGGAGCGCTCGCCGGATCTGCCGTCAGCGTCCACACGGCCGGCCCGGGCTCGTTGGCCGGATCTTCAAGTTCCGCGCCTTCGTGGGAGATGTGCCACAGGTTCGCGTCGCGGCTATAGATCTTCTCCTTGCTCTGCTGGATCGGCACTTGGTGGCGCTTGGCGTAGTCAACGGCGTCTTCGCGGGAGACGATATCCCATTCGCGCCAGGGAGCGATCACGGGCAGATGCGGAGCCAAGGCCTTGTATGTCAGCTCGAAGCGCACTTGGTCGTTGCCCTTGCCCGTCGCGCCATGCGCCAGCGCGTCGCAGCCCGATTCAAGGGCCACCCTCACCTGAAGCTTGGCCAGCAGCGGGCGGGCGATTGAGGTGCCCAGCAGGTATTTGTGCTCGTACACGGCGCCCGAGCGGACCATGGGCCAGACATACTCCCGCACGAACTCCTCGCGCAAATCCTCGACGTACACCTCGCAGGCACCGCTGGCGAGCGCCTTCTGCTCGAGACCGGCTAGCTCCTCCCTGCCCTGTCCGACGTCGCCGCAGACGGCCACGACTTCAGAGCCGTAGTTCTCCCGCAGCCAAGGAATGATGATCGAAGTATCGAGCCCGCCCGAATAAGCGAGGGCCACCTTCTTGGGATGCCTAGCCATGATTTCCCTCCATCATCTTGATCAGGATCGCCTTGTGGGCGTGCAGCCGGTTTTCGGCTTGGTCGAAAACGACCGACTGGGGCGACTCGATCACCGCGTTGGTCACCTCCGCGCCACGCTGCGCCGGGAGGCAATGCATGAATACCGCGCGTTTCTCTGCCAGTCGCATCACCGCGCTATCGACCTTGTAATCGGCGAACGCGATCCTGCGCTGCTGCGTCTCGGCCTCCCAACCCATGCTCGTCCACACATCGGTATACACCGCGGCCGCGCCCTGTACCGCTTGGCGGATGTCTTCCCCCACCTCGACCGTACAACCGTTCCGCTCGGCCACTCGCCGCGCCTCGGCAAGGTCGTCCGGGCGCGGCCCGTAGGCAGCCGGCCCGCAGATCGAGACTGACACGCCGAGTTGCGGACCGCAGTGCAGCAGCGAGTGCGCGACATTGTTGGCATCTCCCACGTAGGCCAGCTTGAGCCCGTCAAAGGAGCCGAAGCGCTCCAGCAGTGTCAGGTAGTCCGCCAGCGCCTGGCACGGGTGAAACGACTCGCTCAGGGCGTTGATCACCGGGACCCTGGACCACTTGGCAAGCAGGTCCAGGGTCTTCTGCGAGAACGTCCGCGCCACGATCGCGTCGAACCACCGGTCCAGGTTGCGCGAAATGTCGGGCGCGGGCTCGCGCTGGCCGATGGGGCCGTCACGGTGGTCCTGGAACACGGCGAAGCCTCCGAGCTGCGCTGCGGCGAGTTCGAAGGTCATTCGAGTGCGCAACGATGGCTTCTCGAACAGCATCACGATCGAGCGGTCCTGCAAGACCCGCCGGAACGGGCCGGGGTCAGCCTTGACGCTCGCGGCAAGGTCCAAGACCTCGCGCAGCTCGACGGCCGAAAGGTCGGCGTCCCTTAGGAAGTGACGCACTGGTGCAGGCTCCTCCCGTGTCGCCACTTCTGAATTAATATGCATAACTATGCATAATTACACATCCCGAGGCGGCTGTCAAGCGAGCCTCGCTCTTCCAAGCGAGCCTCGCTCTTCCTGCAGGCAGGGATGGAATCCGCGCTCTGGCCGGGCTGGCGCGCCGCTGCCGGGCGGGTTCGCTCTAGCGGCCGCCGCCCTCGAGCTTGCGCAGGGTCTCATCGATCTGCGTGACGAGCTCGGCCTGTGAGAATCTGGCGGCTTGTGCGCGGGCTTCGCGAAACCTGGCCACGGCGGCCTCTCGCTCGCCGGAAGCCAGCAGCGCGGCAGCCAGCGAGAAGAGATAGGTCGGAGTGCGGTCGGACTGCTCCTCGATCGCTTGGCGGAAGGCCTGCACCGCCTTGGCCGCATTGAACTCGCGCATCCAAAGCAGGCCCAGCTTGTAGTGCGAGAGCGCGTGGTCCGGACGACTGGCCAGCGCGCGCTCGTAGCGGGCGCGCGCCTCCCCGAAGCGACCCTCTTCCTCCAGCATCTGTCCGAGGTTGTGATTGGCGAGCGCGTGGTCCGGGTTGATCTCAAGAGCCGCTTCGAAGGCCAGCCGCGCCGCTTCCGCTTCGCGTTCGCCGTAGGCCACAACGCCGTAGTTGTAGTGCAGCTCGGCGCTCGCGAGACCGGCGTCCAGAGCCGAGCGATACTGCGCGGCGGCATCCTCGGATCGCTTCATCGAGCCGTACAGGATCACCAAGTTGACATGCGCTTGTGTGAGCGAGGGATCTTCTTGCAAGGCCCTCACGTGCAGGGACACGGCGTCGCCGGGGCGTCCCGCCTCCATTGCCTCCACGCCTCGCTTGAGGTACTCGGCGGCACTGACGCGCAACCCGGCGACGGCGCTTGCCAGCGGGTCGTCAGCAGCAGGCTCGGATTCGCGGTGGCGCGCGTACAGATCGAGATGCTCGGCGGACCGTTCCTCCTCGCCCAACTCCCGGTAGGCCAGGGCCAGGGCGTAGTGCGCCTGACCAAACGCGGGGGCCGACTCGACAGCGCGGCGCAGATGCTGGACGGCGGCTTCCAGCTCCCCGGCGGCCGCTTCCGCCTTGCCCAAGCCGTGCAGCGCGCGGGCGTCATTGGGATCTGCCGCGACGAGTTCGCGGAACACGTCGCGGCTAAGGTCGATCTCGTCGCCGGCAAGCAGCACCTCGGCCAGGCGCCGCTTGGCCGGGCGGTACCGCCCGTCGCGGCGGATGCACTCGCGGAACGCCTCCGCCGCCTCCGCCCCGCGCCCGAGCTTGGCCAACGACATCCCGAGATAGTAGGGCCAGCGCGGCTGGCTCGGGTCGAGCTTGCCTGCCCGGCTGAGAAAGGCGAGAGCCAAGTCGTGCTGCCCGTAGGCGTGCAGCAGCATGCCTGCGTTTCCGGCTGCATTGATGTCGTCGGAGTCGGCCCGCAGCGCTTCCACTTGGGGGCCGAGCTGGCTCGCTAGGTTGGGCCCGAGGCCGTGCAGCGCGATCTCGGGGATCGGTTCCAGCTCCGGGCCGGAGCAAGCCGTCCAGGCGCACAGACAGCCAACGAGCCACAGGCGCCCCTTCATCGAAGCCATTCTAGGCGACCGCTGCCAGCCTGGGCGGATCCTGTCGCAGCGGATGTCCGGCACAGCTTCCGGGTGGCCGCAGCCCGGGCCAAGCCGTGAAGAGCGCCAAGTGTGCCACTCTGGAACCGATGCGCTTGGCGCCTGGGCCCGAAGACGTTGGCACCCGGCTTGACCGCTTCCTGTGCAGCCGCGTCGAGAGCGCGACACGCTCGCTGGTCCTGCAGTGGATTCGCTCCGGGAATGTGCGAGTCGACGGAAGCGTCGAATCCAAGGCAGCGCGCAAGGTACGCTTGGGCCAATCGATCGAGGTTGAACCGACGGAGCGGCCTCCGTTGCGGGCCGAGCCCGAAGCGATCGATCTCGAGGTCCTCTACGAAGACGGCGACCTGGCAGTCATCAACAAGCCCTCCGGGATGACGGTCCACGCCGGCGCCGGCACCGTCTCCGGCACCTTGGTCAACGCGCTGCTGCACCGCATGGAATCGCTATCAGGCGCGCCCGGCCAGCTCCGCCCCGGCATCGTTCACCGCCTGGATCGGTTCACGTCGGGGGCGATGGTTGTGGCCAAGCACGACCGTTCCCACCAGCGGCTGCAGGAACAGTTCCAGCAACGCAACGTGCTCAAGCTCTATTGGGCCGCAGTCGAGCGCCCGATGCCCGAAGATCCGCACGACGACCCCAAGTTGCTGCGCTACGGCCACCCGGTCAAGCAGGACGGCGCCTGGTGGCTGCGGACCCAGATGCCGATTCGCAGGGACAATCACAACCGGATCAAAATGGCCGTGGCGTTGAGCGGCCGCGAGGCGCAAAGCGACGTCCGCTGCCTGCGCAGCTCGGCAAGGTACTCGCTGGTCGAAGTGCGCATCCATACCGGGCGCACGCACCAAGTTCGCGTGCATCTCGCCGCGATGGGGCATCCGGTCGTGGGCGATTCGCTCTACGGCGCCCGCAAGACCCTGCCGGAGATCGGCACGCCCGGACGCTATTTGCTGCACGCAAGAGTGCTGGAATTCGACCATCCCGGGAACAGCGAGCGCATGCGGCACGAGGCACCCCCATCGAGCGAATTCAACGCTCATCTGGCCCTGCTCGGTCTATAATGCGAGCATGCTCCTGCGCTGCTCGGCCCTACTAGCGGCGGTCGGATTGTTCGCTGCAGCATGGACCCAAGAAAGCGGCACGGCCGAGTTCGAGCCGGTCTACGCAGGCCAGGAGTCGGACATCATCAAGATCGATGTCGCGCGCGTGCCTCTTCTGTTCACGGTCACTGACCGCAGGAACCGCTTCATTACCGACCTCGGGAGGGAGGATTTCAGCGTCTTCGACGACGGCTGGGAGCAGGAGATCCGCGAGTTCGACCGCGAGAGCGACCTGCCCCTGCGCATTGGCGTGATCCTCGACACCAGCAACTCGATCCGGGCCCGCTTCAAGTTCGAGCAGGAAGCCGCCATCGAGTTCCTGCAGGGAGTGCTCGCGGAAGAGCACGATCGGGCATTCTTGGTGAGTTTCGACACCCGCGCGGAGCTGATCGTCGACTACACCAACAACATCGACGACTTGGCTGATGGCGTCCGCCGACTGCGAGCCGGCGGCGGAACAGCGCTCTACGACGCGATCTACTACGCCTGCCGGGACAAGTTGCCCGAGGACCAGCCCAAGGAGCAGTTCCGAAGGGCGCTGGTCGTGATCGGCGATGGCGCCGACAACCGCAGCACGGTGACCCGCGAAGACGCCCTGGAAATGGCGCACAAGGCCGAAACCGTGGTGTACACCATTTCGACCAACCGCACCGGGACGGCCGAGGCCGGCGACAAGACGCTGCGGCGCTTCGCCCGCGAGACCGGCGGGGTCGCGTTCCATCCGTTCCAAGCCCGCGACCTGCAGCAGTCGTTCGCCAATATCGCCAACGAGCTGCGCCACCAGTACTTCATCCTGTACTCGCCCAGCCAGTTCGTCAACGACGGCTCGTTCCACACGGTGGAAGTGCGCACCAGGCACCGCAATGCCACGGTTCGCGTCCGCCGTGGCTACTACGCCCCCCTCCCGAGCGAGTCCAACTAGCGCGCAAGCCGCAATTCGATGGCCCCAGCCCAGCTTCTTGCGGCCTCGAGAAAAAAGTTGGTCTTATTGCTTGAGATTCGTTATTTTATCGCTATAATCAAATCAAGTGGTTGGTCAACCAAACTGAAAAAGGAGCTTCCCAGTGAAACAAGCAACACAGCACAATCTTGACGCGGCCCTGCGCCAGATCGAAAAGGACCACGGCAAGGGCGCCATCCTCCGCATGGGAGAGCGCGACGCGGGCATCGCCGCCGACGTGATCCCGACCGGCGCCGTGTCCGTGGACGCCGCGCTCGGCATCGGAGGTCTGCCCAAGGGCCGCATCGTCGAGATCTACGGCCCGGAATCCTCGGGCAAGACCACGCTCGCGCTGCAGGCGGTGGCGCAGGCGCAGAAGGCCGCGGGCATGGCGGCCTTCATCGACGCCGAGCACGCGCTGGATCCCATCTACGCCGCCAAGCTCGGCGTGAACCTCGACGACCTGCTGATCTCGCAGCCCGATTCCGGCGAGCAGGCGCTGCAGATCGTGGAAGTGCTGGTGCGCTCGGGCGCGATCGACGTCGTGGTCGTCGACTCGGTGGCGGCGCTGGTGCCGCGCGCCGAGCTGCAGGGCGAGATGGGCGACAGCCATGTCGGGCTGCAGGCGCGACTGATGTCCCAAGCCCTGCGCAAGCTCACCGGCCCGCTGTCGAAGTCAAACTGCTGCATCATCTTCATCAACCAGATCCGCGAGAAGATCGGAGTGATGTTCGGCAGCCCGGAAACGACCACCGGCGGCCGGGCGCTGAAGTTCTACTCCTCGGTGCGCATCGACATCCGCCGGATCAGCGCGATCAAGGACGGCGACGCCGTGATCGGCAACCGCACCAAGATCAAGATCGTGAAGAACAAGATGGCCCCGCCATTCAAGCTGGCCGAGTTCGACATCATGTACGGGGAGGGCGTCTCGCGCGAGGGCGACCTGCTGGACCTGGGAGTGGACCACCGGCTGGTCCAAAAGAGCGGCTCGTGGTTCTCGTACGAGGGCGAGCGCATCGGCCAGGGCCGCGAGCGCGCCAAGGACTTTCTCAAGAAGAACGTCGACGTGCGCGACAGGCTGGAGCGGGCCGTGCGCCTGAAACTCCACCTGCCGGTCGCCGACGAGCCGGCAGCGGCGAGCGCCAACGGCTCTCCCGCGCCCGGCGCGAGCGCACAGGCGAACTGAGCGAGCGGCCGCGCGCGGGCCGGGCGCCGCCCGGCCGCCGGCCCCATCTAGCCGAACGTCTCGCGGAACGCCGCGCACGACGCCCGGAACCCGTCCTCGAACGAGCCGCCCGAGGGGCGGTACACGCTCTCCAGGGACACTGCCCCCGCATAACCGTCGTCCTCAAGCGCGGCCGCGATCTTGGCGAAGAACGGGGCCATCTGGCCATCGCCGAAGCGCACTTGCCGCACGGTGGCCTTCGGGATGTCCACGAACAAGTCCTTGATGTGAACGTGGCCAAGACAGCCGCGCAAGGCTTGGTAGCCGTCAGGATACGCGGGTTCGGTGCAATACAAGCTGTTGCCCGGGTCCCACAGCACGCGCAGGCGCCGCGAGCCCATCTCGTCGACCAGCTTGCGGGCCAGGTGCCCGGAAGTGACCATCGCGTTGTTGCCTGTCTCGACGACCAGGGTAATGCCGGTGTCCTCGGCCAGTTGCACGGCGGGGCCGAGCAAGAGCCTGAGCTTGTCCCAGGCACCTGTGGCGACGTTCCACTGCTCCGCTCCGCCCGAGCCGAACAAGATCATCTCCTTGCGGAAGCTCATGATCCGGACCAGGCCGCAATCGAGCGCCTTGGCCGTGTCAATGCAGCGGCGCAAGGCGCCCATTTGAAGCTCGTGCGCGCTGCCTCCCACCTCGGTCTGTCCGACCGGCAGGCCGGCGAAGACGTGCCGCGAGACGCAGGAGACCTCCATGTCGCGGCTGCGGACCAGCTCTTGGGCGCGGCCGATCTGGGCATCGCTGAGGTCCCCGACTTCCTTGTCCCACAAGTACTGCAGCTCGGCGTGGCGCAGGCCGTGCTCCTGCATGACTTCGAGCGCGTGCTCGAAATCCCGGCTGATGCCGTCCGTGATCACGCCAGGCCTCGTCAACGCCTCCTCCTACCAGCCGACCTCGGTGCCGGCAATCTCTTCCAGCCACTTCGCCACGACCCAGTTGTCTCCGTCCGGATAGCGCGAGATCCCAGCCTGGAACATCTCGTAAGCCGCGCTGGTGGCGAACATCGCGGCACCGGCTTCGCGCGCCACGCTCATGGAAATCCCGAGGTCCTTGTACATGGTGCCGATATGGCTGCCTGTGTTTTCGAAGCTGCGGTCCAGCAGGTGCCGCGCACAGGTCTCTATCAACGGGCTGCCGGCCGCGCTTGAGCGAATCACATCGAAGAGCGTCTCGCCCTTGACGCCGGACTTCGCCCCCAGTACGAAGGCCTCGAACGTCGCCGCGAAGATGCACCCGATCAGCGACTGCAAGGACGCCTTGACGACCTGGCCCTGCCCGATCTGCTCGCCCACATGGAAGGTCCGCTTGGAAATCGCTTCCAAGGCCGCGCGGTTGCGCTCGAGCACCTCGGTCCGGCCGGCGGCCATCAGAGTCAGCGCCCCCCCGTCGGCCCCGGCCTTGCCGCCGCTGACGGGCGAGTCGATCAAGTCGATGCCGCGCTCGGCCAGCGGCTCTTCCAGCGCCTGCACCTCCGACGGCAGGATGGTGGCCGTGACGATCACGGTCGATCCCGGGGAGAGGCCTTCCACGGCTCCCCGCTCCCCGAAGAGCGCGTCCTTCGCCTGGCCGCCGTTCATGACCATCACGAAGAGCGCGTCTGACCTTGCTCCCGCCTCAGCGCAGCTCTGGGCGGCGACGCCGCCCGCGGCTCGCAGCAAGGCTCCCCGCTCGGCTCGCAGATCGAAGCCGATCGTCGGGAAGCCGCCGTTCGCCAAGTTCCGGGCGATACCGATGCCCATTTGCCCGAGGCCGATTACGCCGACTGGTTGCATGTTCCGTCCATCCGCAAGGATTCTTAGGCCCAACTTACCCCAACTAGTTTATGGCTGTGCGCCATTGTGCGGAATGGCCGCACTTCCAACGGGCCATTGGTGACCGGGCTGGCGTCTTGGAAGGCGTATTGCTTGCGCCGGTAGCTGCACTGCTGGTGCAACTCGGCAAGACCGCGCGGGGCATTTAACTGGACCGGGCGAGGCCGAACTGGCACACGCGCGCCAGCCAGACGTAATCGTTACGTCTGGCAGCTCCCGGTCGCACTTGATCGACCATCAGTCGCCATCGGCACCAGTGGCGCGTAGCCGGCAGATAGCCGACCAGTGCCGGACGCTACCTTGAACCCGGAAGCAGCTTTCTTCTGGTCAAGACAGCGATGGAATCACCTTTCGCTCGAGTTGCCGAGCCTCTGGCCACTGAGTAGTTGACGCGCATCAGGGCTGCTACGGCTTTCGCAGCCGGGGAATCCCAAACTGGCGAAGCGTCCCGTCCAAGGTCGGCGGGTGCAGGCGGATGCGCTCGTCATTCAACAGGTATGAGAACACGTAGCCCATGCCAAGGATCAACACTCCGACCAAGAAGCAGTAAATGATGAAGCGATCGGGATACTGATCCCGCAGATAGCCCATGTACAGCGGGCCGAATATTCCGGCAGCCGACCAAGCGGTCAGGATCGTCCCGTAGATCGCCGACATCCGCTTGGAACCGAAGACGTCCGAGACGAAGGATGGCATGGTCGCGAACCCCCCGCCGAAGCACAGCAGGATGTAGCAAACCAGCGCTGCGAAAATCCACGGATCCCTCTCCGACATCAGCACGCCAAAGACCACCATTTGGCTAGCGAGCAGAATCCGGAACACTCGGGTGCGCCCGAAGCGGTCCGAGAGCGATGCCCAGAACAGTCTGCCCAAGCCGTTGAACAAAGAGCTGACGGCGATCAATGTCGCTCCGTACTGGGCGAGCGTCTCTGGCTCCGCCAAGGGTTCGCCGAGCCTCCAGACGTCTTGGAACAGCTGGGACTGCACGCTGATGACCGAGATCCCAGCAGAGATGTTGAAGAAGAAGACCAGCCACATGATCAGGAACTTCGAGGAGTACAGGCTGGCCGATATCGGGTCGGGATCACTCGCCCGGGGGGCATCAGTTGCGATCGCCTCGGTAGCGGGCGACGGCTCTTGTTCCTTCGGGGGATCGGTCAGGATCAGGCTGCTGGGGATCAAGACGCAGCCGAAGATGATTCCCAGCCAAGTGAACACGAGTGCTAGGTCCCCGTCCGTCAGCGTGACCAAGTACGGGGCAAGCCCCTTGCTGAGCAGCGACGCGCCGAGTCCGAACCCCATGATGACTATGCCAGTTACCAGCCCCTTGCGCTCGGGAAACCACTTGGCCGCCGTGGCCACCGGGGTCACGTATCCCAGTCCGATCCCTGCGCCGCCAACACAGCCATATCCGAGATAGAACAGGGCCATCGACTCGATCTCTAGTGCGGCACCTGCCGCGACATAGCCGCCCGCAAACATCGCGCTGCCCAAGGTGGCGAGCTTGCGGGGCCCGAACCGGGGCAGAGCTCGACCAGCCCAAGCCGCTGCGATGCCTAGAGAGAAAATCGTGATGCTGAAGGCATAAGCCGTCTCGATGTAGGTCCAGCCAAGTTGACTGACTAGGAGCGACTGAAAAAAGCTCCAAGCGTAGACCGTCCCCAGGCAGAGTTGCAGCAGCGTGCATACGACGACGATCACATGCCGCCGTCCGATCGATCCGGCCAAGCTCATCCGCCGAGCGCTCCAGACATGCCGGGATCTGGCCGAGCGGCAGTCGCTCGCTCGACCCTGTTCGGGTCCTTGGCTTCCGAGAAATACAGGAAGAGCCTGGCCAAATGGCCGACTTCGTCGTCCCGCGCCAGCAAGGTCTCGCCGCGGTCGTCGCCGTCAGTTTGACCGCCCGCCAACCTGACCGCGTATGAGAGAAGCTGCGCGATCGGTTTCGCGGCCAGTCCCATGAGCCAGATGGCAACGAATACGCCACCGACGAAAATCGACGTGATCAGGTACACCTGCTGGCCGATCGCACCCTG
>JAJDTX010000031.1 GCA_022826925.1 Bryobacterales bacterium | reverse complement strand
AATAAAAGCAATAAACCAGCACATCAAAAGTCAATTACATGGGAACATAAAACACCCGGCAAGCGCATGGAAAGCAGTCTAGGCCCTTTGGAATCAACGAGTTAGCGCGAGATCGAGCGGCAAAACCGCCCGGAACTTCGGGTTAGGGGCAGGATTGCCAGGAATATGAAGAAAGCTCGAGCGTGCATTTTCGACCTCCTCTTGCAGGCAAATTGTGCGTGGCTTCTTCATACGCCTAGAACCGCCCGGAGTCAAACGAAAACCAAATGTTTTGACCGTATTCCCTAATGAATTTGAAGCAATTGAGGCCTTTGGAGCCGGAAACGCCGATCCGTTCACCGTGACGGCCGTGACTCCGTACGCCCTGATCGGGGTCGAGCTTGGCCACTACGGGCTGGAAGTCGCCGTCACTAGGCGCATCGTTGTTAGGTTTCCTCGGGCTCAGGGAGGGGTGATCGTCGACGATTCGCTGGTCATGATCGGGTTTGTCGACCAGCGCCTCAGCGAAGGTGCCGCACCGCTCCCAAGAAAGTGATCGTCGATGGTGCCTAGGGGCGTTTCCGCCCCACCCCGCTGGCACCTCTGACTGTCTTCTCGGGCTCCGCCCCGTTCGCGCCCGAACGGGCCCCGCAAGAGCAATTCCTGGTCCCGTCTGCCTCCGCGCTCGTGGTCGGCACCATGACCGCGACCGGGACCGCGATATTGCCGGCGCGGACCCCGCCATTGTTATCTCAATGGGGGTCGATCTACTAGTCCTGTCTGTTGCTGTGCCTGAGTTGCTCTTGTAGGTCGCTGATTTGGCGCTCGAGTTTGCGCGTTCGACCGGATAGCAGCAGTACGTATCCGACATGGAGCGCCCAGGCAATGCTGAATGCGGCCCAAAGCCACTTGAAATTGGGTTCCAAACCGTTGACTCCTTTGTCTGTCAGGCTAGCGACTGTACTTCGCGCCTGAGTGCGTCGGTCTTGCGCCGCAGAGCCTCGAGCCTGCGCCGTTGACGAACCAAGCACCAGAATAGTAGTCCCAGCGAGGCCATCGTTGCGAACAGGACGAAGGTCATGCGAGGGTCGAGCGACCCGTCACCACCGAGCACGGGAGCTGGGTGTTGCGTGCGCCACCAGCGATTCGCCATGTACACGATGGGCACGTCCACCATGCCGAAGATTGATACCACCGCACAAACAGTCGCGCGCTGGCTAGGCTCGGCGATGGATTGGCGGAGGATCAGGTACGCGGCGTATATCAGGGCCAGCAGGAGCATCGCTGTCAAGCGTGCGTCCCAAGCCCAGTACACCCCCCAAATCGGCTTCGCCCACAAAGAGCCGGTGATCAAGTTGACGATCGCGAACAGCAGTCCGACTTCGTTGCAAGCCACGGAGAGGTCGTCGAGTCGGCTGGCACGATTGCTCAGGTACGCGATCGCTGCACCGCCGCCGATGAAGAAGCCGGCGAATGCAACGGCGGCGGAGGAGACGTGGAAATAGAAGATGCGCTGGACCGGCCCCATGCTGGCCTCCATCGGCACCCAAATGAAGATCAGGTAGATCGATGCGAGCAGCGCCACCGCCGTGATCGACGCCAGCGCCGTCGGGACAGCCGGTCGCAAGTTAGCAGCCACCATGCTTGAGTTTAGCCGAGCGGCACGAAGGGGGCGAGACAGCTCCGGGAGCCGTCGGGCGACAATTGCAGTAGGGCACTATGACACAACTGGCCGCATGTGTCCCGAACTTCTCGGAAGGCCGCGACCCGACGACACTGGACCGGCTCGAGCGCGTAGTTCGGAGGTCAGGGGCGAGGTTGCTCGACCGGCACAGCGATCACGACCACCATCGCTCCGTGTTGACTTTCGCAGCAGGTCTCGGCGTGATCGACACGGCTGTCATGGCTGCGGCTGGAGAGGCCGTGGAGAGCATAGACCTCAATGCCCACGACGGCACTCACCCAAGGGTCGGCGCCATTGATGTCGTTCCGATCGTGCCTTTGCACGACACGCCTTGGGATGCGTGCTTGGACGTTGCCCGGTCGATCGGCGAGTGTCTTTGGAGTGAACTAGGCCTGCCGGTGTACCTATACGGCGACGCCGCCGTCCGGGAGGGGCGAAGGCCGCTGGAGGCAGTGCGCAAGGTGGGGTTCGAGAGACTTAGAGAACTAGTCCGGGACGGCAAATACCTCCCGGACATTGGAGGCCCTCAACTGCACCCTTCGGCCGGGGCATGCTGCCTAGGAGTCCGGGGTCCGCTGGTAGCGTACAACGTGTTGCTGGACTGCCGCGACGCCCAGCCGGCGAAGGTAATCGCTGGCCGGATTCGCGCAGCCGGAGGCGGTTTGCCCGGAGTGAAGGCGTTGGGCATGTACCTGGAATCCGCCCAGATCGCCCAAGTCTCGATGAACATCACACAGCCGGACCTGACACCGCTGCCGCTGGTATTCGACGAAGTGTCGCGCCTAGCAGCAGGGCTTGGTGCGGAGGTCGTAGCTTCGGAATTGGTCGGCCTCGTGCCTCGGGCGGCCCTGGGTCCGGATCCGAGCCGGATGCGGATCGTCGGGTTTCATGATGGGATGATCTTGGAGGAACGGCTGAGTGGTGGCGCTTGAGAAGCCGCGACCCGTGCCAAGGCTGCCGGGCGAGGTCTCTGGATCGATCGCACCCCCTCCGACCGGTCTCTGGCTTCTGATCAGACCTTAGTGGGCAGAAACCACGCGACCTACTGGGACATCAGCTACTGTGCGCCGCTGATCATTCGGACGCGGCGTGGCGATTCAGTAGACGATGTCTGCGAATGCGCTGATCACGCCTGATCTCTTCCGTAAAGGTGGTCGTCGAGGCGGTCGGTGAGGTCTGCGGGAAGCCTGATCCAATCGTCGGCCGTGACATCCTTGAACGCGTCGTCGATCGCGTCCTCGATTGCGAGATTGCTCGCATTTCCCCGCAGAGCATTTGCGCCGATGATGTTTCGGACCCCGTCTGCGGTTTCCTTCGGATCGGTCATGAACCACTCTTTGCCGGACAGGTCCTGATCAAAGCCACTCAACCTTCTATTCAAGCCGCCGGGTCCTACCTCTGAAGGAACGCTTGAGCGGCCTCCATCGGGTCGATGGAGGCCGCCTCTTACGGTTTGCTCCGTGCTTGCTTCGGGACGGGCGCTCAGTCGCGCCTGTCGCCGTCGCGCGGTCCCCGAGACGAGCGCCGTCCGCGGAACGGGCGGTCGCGCGGCGGCCGATCGCGCCGGTCCCCGCGGTCATCGCCGCGATCACGTCGCGGGCGGCCTCGCCCGCCAGGACGGCCGCTGCGTCTCCGGTCCCAGTCGGACCGTTCGGACTGATCGGGTTGATCGCCGTCCTCGCCGCCGTCGCGTTCCCGCAGGATGGCGCGCCGGCTCAGCCTGATCCGATTGCCGTCTAGTGCGAGGCACTTGACCAGCACCTGATCCCCTTCGTTCAACTCGTCGCTGACTTCGCGTACGTGCTGGTCGGAGATCTCGCTGATGTGCAGCAGGCCCTCGGTGCCCGGGAAGATCTCCACGAACGCTCCGAAAGCGGCGATCTTGGTGACCTTGCCGAGATACTCCTTGCCCACTTCCGGGGAAGCAGTCAGGGCCTTGATCTTCTCGATGGCCTCCTGGCCCTTGGTGCGGTCCGACGAAGCCACGCTGACTGTGCCGTCGTCGCTGACGTCGATCTTCGCGCCGGTCTCTTCAACCAGTCCCTTGATGGTCTTGCCGCCCGGCCCGATCAGGTCGCGGATCTTGCTCTCGGGGATCGTGATCTGGACGATCTGCGGAGCGTGCTCTGCCAGTTGTTCGCGCGGGGCCTCCAGCGTGGCTCCCATCGTTTCCAAGATCTCGAGGCGCGCCTGTCGCGCTTGCTCGAGTGCCTTCTGCAGCACCTCAAGGCTGACCTTGGGCTGCTTGATGTCCATCTGCAAGGCAGTGATGCCGTCTTTGGTGCCGGCGACCTTGAAGTCCATGTCTCCGTAGTGGTCCTCGGCGCCGGCGATGTCGGTCAACACCACGAAGTCGTCGTCTTGCGTTACCAATCCCATGGCGATGCCCGCTACGGGAGCCTTGATCGGAACTCCGGCGTCCATCAGCGCCAGAGTGCCGCCGCAGACGCTCGCCATCGAACTGGAGCCGTTAGATTCGAGAATGTCGCTGACCACGCGGATCGTGTACGGGAATTTCTCCTGGTCAGGGATGACCGGCGTCAGGGCGCGCTCGGCGAGCAGGCCGTGGCCGATCTCTCGCCGGCCCGGCCCGCGCATGAAGCCGGTCTCGCCGACGCTGAACGGCGGGAAGTTGTAGTGGACCATGAAGGTCTTCTCGTAGTTGGGATCCTCGATCCGCTCCTGCCGCTGGCCGTCGACCTTGGTGCCGAGCGTGGCCGACACGAGGGCCTGCGTCTCGCCGCGCGTGAACACGGCAGAGCCGTGGGCGCGCGCCAGCTCGCTGACCTCGCAGGCGATCGGACGGATCTGTTCTGGGGCGCGGTGGTCGGGCCGGCGTTTCAGCTCGAACACCTGCTTGCGGAAGAGCTTCTCCTGCCACGGATCCATGAAGGCGGACACTTCGGCCTGCTTCTCGGAATCGTCGGCAAAGGCCTGCTTGATCTCCTTCTTGATGGCCCGGAACTCGGCATAGCTGGAGAGCTTGTCCTTGTTGCTGGTGTCCAGCGCGGCCTCGGCCTGCTCGCCCCACTTCGCCTCGATCTCGTCACGCACCGCTTGGTCGAAGGCTGGCGGCGTGAAGTCGCGCTTGGGCTTGCCCGCCTTGGCGGCCAACTCCTCGATCGCGGCGATGATCTGCTTGCAGCCCTCGTGGCCGCGCCGGATCGCCTCGATCATGGCGTCTTCGTCAGCCTCGTTGGCATCCGCTTCGACCATCACGATGCCGTCTTTCGCGGCCGCGACGGTGATGTTGACGTTGGCGTCGGCCAATTGCTCGTAGGTCGGGTTCAGGACCCACTCGTCCTCGCCCAGGCGCGCCACACGCACCGACCCGGTGGTGTGGACGACGGGGATGTCCGACACGGCCACCGCCGCGGATGCCCCTGCCATGGCGTACAGGCTGGGATCGTGGGTTGGGTCAGACGAGGTCACCATCCCGATGATCTGTGTCTCGTTTCGGTAGCCGTCGGGAAAGAGGGGTCTCAGCGGCCTGTCGATCAGCCGGCAGGTCACGGTCTCCTTTTCCGTCGGGCGCGCCTCGCGCTTGATGTATCCGCCGGGGAAACGGCCCGCGGAGTAGGTGTACTCGCGATAGTCGACCGTCAGCGGGAAGAAGTCGATGCCCTCGCGGGGCTCGGCGGCCGAGGTGGCGGTGACGAGCACTTGGGTGTCTCCGCAACGGACGACAACCGAGCCGCCCGCCTGCTTGGCTAAACGGCCGCTCTCGAGCGAGACGGTCTTGCCGTCGAGCTCGAATTCTACTGTGTGTTTCATGATTTCTGCTTTTTCCTTGTGTGGCTTCCGCTGCCTTCAGCGGAAGTCCGTTCCCGGCCTCGCAGAGAGATTGGCTAGGGGAGATGCACGGACACTGTCAGAGCGGACCGCGCCATCGCGGACGCCCGAGACCCCGTGCATTGTCTGGTGGCATTCCCTGCGGACACAGGGACAGTGATTTCCAGCTGACGCGTCTTGTCAGCAACATGCAGCATGGCCTGCTGGAGCCCCACCGCGCTAACCGCGCAGGCCTAGGGACTCCACGACCTTCACATACTCTGCAGGGTTCTTTCTGCTCAAATAGCGCAGCAGGCTGCGGCGCCTGCTGACCAGCTTGAGAAGCCCGCGCCGGGACGAGAAGTCCTTGCGGTGGATTTTCAAGTGCTCAGTGAGTTCCAAGATGCGATGCGTAAGAGCCGCGATCTGAACTTGGGAGGAACCGACATCATTTGGGTGACTCCCGAAGGTCTTGACGAGTTCTTGCTTCGCCTCAGGTGCGAGTGGCATGCTCGATTCAGGTCTCCTTGTTTTTTCCAATCTCTGCTTGGCTTGAACCCATAGTAGCACAGTTGTTTGCGCACCGGTTGCCCGCCAGGGCCGCGTAGCTTCGGCCGGCTCCGAGCGATTTCGGGGCGTGGTATGGTCGGGAACAACCCGCATGCGCCCCCTGTTGCGAGCTACCGGCATGCAGTGGTTTGCTGTTTGGGCATCGCTTGGGTGCCTCGCAGCGCTCGGGGCCGCCCCCCTCCTCGCCCAGGGCCAGGCATCCGCCCAACAGCAGTTCGTGGGAGGCCAAGTCTGTCAGGGCTGCCATGCGGACCTAGCCGATTCGTTTCGCCGCAATCCGCATTTCAATTCCGTCGCGTCCGGCAAGCTGCCGCCCGAGCGCACCGGCTGCGAAGGGTGCCACGGACCGGGGTTCGAGCACGCGATCTCGGCCGACCCGGAAAAGATCGTGCGCTTTCCGGCACTCACTCCCGCCCAAGCGCAAGAGAGCTGCTTGGCCTGCCATGCCGGCGACCTAGGAAAGATGCATGTCCGCACGTCCGCGCACGCGACTGGCGAGGTTGGCTGTACCAGCTGCCATTCGATTCACGATCCGCACGAGACCGGGGCGCTGTTGGCGGGGCGGCAGCGGGACCTGTGTTACGGCTGCCATCAAGACATTCGCGCGCGCTTCGAGATGCCGTTCAAGCACCGCGTCAACGAAGGGGCGATGGAATGCACCGATTGCCACAATCCTCACGGCGCGCCCGTCGTGTCTTGGGCGCCGGCACACTCCTCTCGCATGGTCTCGCCCTCGTTCGGGAACGACCTTCCCTGCGTGGGCTGCCACACCGACAAGCGCGGGCCGTTCGTCTACGAGCACCCGCCCGTGCGGGTTGAGGGCTGCGGCAGCTGTCACGAGCCGCACGGCAGCACGACCCCTCGGCTGCTGGCCCGGCCCGTAGCGTTCACGCTCTGCCTCGAGTGCCACAACGCGATCGACGGCTTCGGGACGACCGGCCGAGGCATCGTCAGCCCTTGGGCGGGCTTCCACAACCTGGCCGATCCTGCCTTCCGAGAGTGCGTGCTCTGCCATTCGCGCATCCACGGCTCGAATGCCGACCCCCTGTTCCGGCGATGAGACTCGGTCCGCTCGCACTCCTCGTGCCGTCGCTGGCAGCCGCGCAGCAGCCGGTCGCGCCGCTCGCGGACGAGCAGGCCCGCTCGCAGGAGATCGGCTCCTACGAGGTCTCGAACCTGCTCGAGGCCGGCTATCGCTTCGCGCGAGTCGGAGGAGACCACGACCTGTACCGGGCCGGCGTGAACTACGGCAACGGCATGCGCTTGTTCAACGGCCGTTTCCGGGCGACTTCTCTGGACCGCCGGGGTCCACTAGACGAGCTTTCGCTGGTCTCGACGGGAGGGCTGGCGGACCCTTATCAGCTCCACACAGTCCGGGCGGAGCGAAACGGCCTGTTCCGCTATGACCTGCAGCACCGCACGATTCGCTACCACAACCGCTTGCCGACACTCTGGCGGGGCGAGCACGGACTGCGCAGCAGCCGCACGCTGCAGTCGCACGAAGTCGTGCTCCGGCCGGGAGGGCGCTTGGAGGGCATTCTCGGCCTGGACCTCAACCGTCGTTCCGGCCCCGGCTTCGCCTCCGAGGCGATCCCGCACCGAGACGGCGGGTTCGATGCCCGCAACTTCCTGCGGTACCGCTCGGATCTGGAGCAGAACGGCCGCCAGTACCGTGCCGGCCTCTCGGCTCGTTTCTTCGGGCTGGCGCTGACAGTGATCCAGGCGGTGGACTTGTACGAAGAGGTTGGCACATCGGTTGATGCTTCCCTTGGGCCCTCGCTAGCCCCGAACATCCAGCCGGTCGAGTCCTTGAGCCGCTCCGCTCCTTTCCATGGCCGGACGCCGATCACTACCGTGGCGCTGCGCAGTCGCGAGAGCGGGCGCTTGGGTATTGCGGCCCGCTTCGTTCATTCCGGGGGCTACCGCAACTCGACGCTGATGCAGAATCTCGCGGTGCCCGACCCGGCCGCCAGCGCAGCCACCGTCCGCGACACGTTCGTGGTGGGTGACGCGAATCGCAAGCAGGGCTCGGGCGAGGTGACTGTGACCTTCTTGGCCAGTTCGCGCCTGGCGCTGACCAACACCACTTCGTTTCACAACACCCGCATCGACGGGCAAGCCGCGTTTCTGGAGACAGGCCTGTTCCGGAATGAGTTTATCCGCTTTGACCACCTAGGCATCCGCAGGCTTTCCAACGCGAGCGAAGCGACGTTTCGGCCCAGCAAGCAGATCAGCGTGTTCGGTGCCCATCGTCTCTCCGACCGGCGGGCTCGCACGCGCGAGGCTACGCGTTTCCCAGACTTCGAGTTCGGCCGGGACCTCGAGTCCCAAGACAACCGCGTGCGCAGCGCGGCGGGCGGGTTCCGCTGGCTGCCCGTTCCCGGTGTCCGCGCGTCAGTCGACTTCGAGGTCGGCCGTGCCGACCGACCGCTCACGGCGACCAGCGAGCGCCGTTTCCACAACGAGTCTGCCCGGATCCGCTGGAGGCGGGGCGACTTCACGCTCGGCGGATTCTACCGGAACAGGGTCAACGACAATCCCACCGAACTGCTGGCGCACAGCTCGAAGAGCCGGTCCCAGGGCGCGCAGGCCACCTGGGTGTCGCCGGACAGCGGCACGGTGCTTGACGTGGCCTACAACCTGTTGAAGATGGACGTTTCGACCGGCATATTGAACCTGTTCGACCTGCCAGACTTGCCTGACCGCGGGCGTAGCGTCTATGCCAGCAGCATCCATGTGATGTCGGTGGGTCTAAGGGTAGTGCCGACGGATCGGGTCATCTTCTCGCTTAGGTATTCGTTCACCAAGGACACGGCCGGAGGATGGGACGGCCTCGTGCGAGATGGTTCTAACTTGTTTTCGGGCTTGCCTATGACGTATCAATCACCGCAAGCGCGCCTGTCGGTTCGGCTCCGGGAAGGCCTGCGGTGGAACGCCGGCTGGCAGTACTACGGATATGCAGAGAGGTTCTCGGGCACTCGCGGGTACCGCGCCCATGTCGGCTTCTCCAGCATTTCGCTGAGCTTCTAAACGCTGCGAGCATTGCCCGGAGCTACGACGACAGGCCGACCTGCATCTCCCGGCGCAGCTTCTCGAGCGTAAGAGTCTGCAGCACGACCTTCCCGGGACCGGTCAGGGTAGCTAGGAACAGGCCCTCTCCGCCGAAGAGCGACACGGCGATTCCGCCGGCCATTTCGATCCCGTAGCTGACGCTGTCGTCGAAGCAGACCAGCGAACCGGTGTCGGCCTGCAGCTTCTCGCCGTCTGCCAGTTCGAACTCCACGAAATCCCCGCCCGCGTGAATGAAGGCCGTGCCTTGACCGCTCAAGCGCTGCAGGATAAAGCCCTCGCCGCCGAAGAAGCCGGCTCCGATCTTCTTCGTGAACGCGATGTCCAATTTGACCCCCGACTCGGCAGCGACGAAACCGTCGCGCTGCACCAAGACCGACCGCCCGGGCTGCAGGTCCAGCGCGCGCACGCGTCCGGGGAAGTCGCCCGCGAATCCGACTTCGCCGCCTCCGGCCGGGCAATCGAAGTGGGTGAAGAACAGCGACTCGCCGGTCAGCTTGCTCTTCAGGCCGCCGATCAGCTTGCCCGTGATGCCCTTGCCGCGCATGGCGGACCGCCACTCGACGTTGGGCGTCTTGTAAACCATCTTGCCGGCTTCGGCGTACACGCTATCGTGCGAATCCAGCCGGACTCGCACGATCTCAAGGTTGTCGCCTTCGATTTCGTAGTGCATAAGAATTTTCAGAGTGCCACACTCCAGCAAGGGGGGCAGCGACCCTTTCGTGTCGCTGACCGCGGCCGAAAGGCGCCCAGCCGGCCCGTGCAGAGGCTAGAATGACCGCATGGGCCTCGGCGCGAAAATCCTCCCGCTGATGTTGGCAGCGGCCATTGCGGCTGCCCAATCGGGCCTCAGCTACAGCCAGCTGCGCCAGTTCGTCCAGTCCTCGGTTGACCAGAAGCTCAAGGACAAGGACGTGGCGAACTACCTAAAGCGGCAGGTCGTCGGCTTCGAAATCTCGGATCGCTTGATCGAGGAGTTTGTCGGCTGGGGAATCGGCCCGCGGACGCTCAAGGCGCTCGAGGCCCTGCAAGTCTCTACGGCGGGCATGCCAGCGCCTGTCCCGGCAGAGTCTGAGGCCAAGGCAGTCCCGCGGCAGCAGCCGCCGCCCTCTGAGGAAGAGCAGCGACGGATCATCGAGCAGGCCCGCCACCTGGCCCGGGCCTACACGGACGAGCTACCCAACTATGTCTGCCTTCAGGTCACTCGGCGGTACTTCGACCCGACTGGCATGGAGATGGACTGGCTCAAGCAAGACGAGATCAAGACACGCGTTAGCTATGTCGAGGGCAAAGAGGACTACGAGACACTCGCCGTCAACGACGTGGTCACTACCAAGGGCTTCTCGGAACTTGGTGGGACCACCAGCACTGGCGAGTTCGGAACGATTCTTGACAGCCTCTTCGCCTCGGACACGGATGCTCAGTTCCGCTGGGCCAGGCACTCGCTCCTGCGGGGTCATCCAGTCTACGTCTTCCACTTGGAGGTGCCCCAGTATCGGTCGAGTTGGTCGCTCACAACTGGGGGGGCCGGGGAGGAGGAAGTACGCAGGATCCGATCGGGATACACCGGGCTGGTCTACATCGGCAAGGAGTCCGGGCGCGTCCTGCGCATCGTGATGGAGGCGCAGGGGATTCCACGCGATTTCCGCATACAGGAGGCTCGCTCGCGCTTGGACTTCGATTTAATCGATCTCAGCGGCCAAGCCTTCCTGCTGCCATTGAAGGCGCAGACGTTCGTGCGCAGCGGACGTTTGTTAACGCGAAACGATCTGGAATTCCGCCTGTATCGCAAGTTCACGGCCGAGGCAACGATCACTTTCGCAGAGATCGATGACCTCGAGCCCTTGCCAGAGGACGAGCCCGAACCCGAGCAATAGCCTGCCTAGCGCGTCGCAGCGTCGGAGCTGCGGTCGCTATACTCAGCACCATTCATGCGCTCGCTGCTTGTAGGCCTGCTGGCCTTGGTCCCCGCAATCACTTCGCTTGGCGCGGAGCGTCCGCCCAATGTCGTGTTGGTGATGGCGGATGACGTCGGCTACGAGTGTTTCGGCGCGTACGGCAGCCGCCAGTACTCCACGCCGCGGATCAACAAGCTAGCCGATGGCGGGGTCCGCTTCACGAACTGCTTTTCGACGCCGCTCTGCACGCCGAGCCGCGTGGCCTTGATGACGGGCATGAGTAACGTCCGCAACTACGCTGACTTCGGAGCGTTGCTGCCCGACCAGTACAGCATCGCCGACCTGTTCCGCGAGGCCGGTTATGCCACGGCTGTTGCGGGCAAGTGGCAGCTGCAAGGGAGCGCGAACGCGGAGGGAGTACCGCCCGGCGACGGCTTTGACACGTATTGCCTGTGGAACACCGGGAACACGGAGCGCCGGCGCTTCTGGAACCCGTCGATTGAATGCGACGGCAAAATTATCGACGTCACCGAAGACGACTACGGACCCGACATTTTCACTGAGTTCTTGCTCGACTTCATCGAGGCGAACCAGGATCGACCGTTCTTCGCATATTTCCCGATGGTGCTTGTGCATTCGCCCTTCCTGCCGACTCCGCATTCCAAAGACCGGTCTTCGGAAGACAAGCAACGCAACTTTGAGGACATGGTGGCCTACACGGACTTCATCGTGGGCCGCCTGCAGGACCGCTTGGAAGCCCTTGGCCTGCTGCGCAACACGGTGTTCGTCTTTACCTCCGACAACGGCACGCACCACGACTTGGCATCCCAACTGGGCGGCGCAAGCATCGTGGGCGACAAGGGTGCCCCGACTGATGCCGGCACACATGTGCCGTTGGTCGTCAACGCGCCAGGGCTGATCAAGGGAGGGCGCGTGTTGGATGACCTCATTGATTTCGCGGACTTTCTGCCGACGTTGGCCGAAGCCGCGGGGCTCGGGCTGCCCGACACGATCGAACCAGATGGCGTAAGCTTCTGGCCGCGCCTGCAGGGACACGCCGGCCAGCCTAGGGAGTGGCACTACACGTACTATTTCCCCAGGCCGTTTGCGGAAGAGTTCGCAACGCCGTACACGAATCCCGAAGTAGCATACGTTCGGGACACACGCTACAAGCTGTATCGCAGTGGCGAATTCTTCGATTTGCGTGCCGACCCCGATGAGACCTCCCCGATCCGTGACGTCGCACCGCGGTTGAAGTCCGTACGAGACAAGCTTCAATCTGCGCTCGATTCCATGCCGGTGGCGGGCGAGCGGATTCCACGCGAGCGGGGCGGAGCATCGAGGTCCGCGCCACGCCCGCGCTGGCATTAGCCTCCGGCACGCTGGCGATCTCGGGACTGTCGACTACTGCCGCTGCGCGTTGCGGGCTGGAAGGCTCGCTGTAATGTTGGCATGCGTGGTCACGCTCCAGATCGCTTCATGCAAGAACAATCCAAGCCGGCTGGCACTTTGGACTGCGATTACTGCTTGCAGGACCGGACTTGCTGGTAGGATGGCTGACCGATGACAACGCAGCCCGCCGAATACGCCGCCCGTTTGGAGGTGGACTACCCCGAACGGCCCGACCGCCTCACGACTCTGTTCCGAATCATCTGGGCTCTTCCCATCGTGTTTATGGCAGCGCTGTTGGCGGCGAGTACTAGCAAGACGGTCGAGCAGGCAAGCGGCGAAACCGTCTCAGTGACGAGCTCGGCCATCGGATCCATCGTGCTAGCAACGGCTCTGATGATTCTCTTTCGACAGCGGTATCCGCGATGGTGGTTCGACTTCCTGCGAGAGCTAGCCCGGTTCCATGGGCGTGTATTCGCTTACGTAGCGCTCCTGACAGACCGATACCCGTCGACAGTTGACGAGCAGGGGGTACATCTGGAAATTGACTATCCAGACGTGGAGCGCGATCTCAATCGGTGGCTGCCATTGATCAAGTGGCTACTGGTCATTCCGCACCTGATCGTGCTAGCGGTCCTTGGTGTCTTAGCCTTTCTGTCAACCGTTGTGGCTTGGTTTTCCATACTATTTACGGGGCGGTATCCGGCATCTCTGTTTCACTTCGTGGTCGGAGCATGGCGCTGGGGGCTGCGAGTCCAAGCCTATGCGTTCTTTCTCGTGACTGATCAATACCCGCCGTTCAGTCTGCGGTAGAGCCGATCAACTCAGTTCGGCCTATCGGTAGACCTAGAGTAAACCGGTCTGTTGGTGCGCGGGCACCCGTCGCAGATCCTCGAAGCACTACCATCCATCGATCGGGTCGACAGAACCGCGTGGTGGTAGAACGCACGTTACGTGCACGGGCGGCCACTCGCTCGCCGCCGCAAGGAGAATCCGGCACAGTTGCCTCGCTCGTGAATTTGGGCGATCCTCTCTGTGGAGGTGAAGTGCGACCGCTTATCGAGAAGCGACCCAACTATGCACCGAACGCACGGTGGGGCTCCACAACTCGCGTACTTCTTGCACAGTGCGTTTTGGTGCCCTTGGCGGTGCCCGGTGCGGAAGATCCCGGCCTGCGCCTCGACTTAGGGCCCAGCACATCCGCGGTCGCGGACGGGCATGTGCCCCTCAGTGCCGGGGAGGCCTACTCGGCCGAGCGGGGCTATGGCTGGGAGAGTTCCCCTCAGAACGCGTTCGATGTGGTGCGGCCACCGGGTAACCCAGAGTGGCTCGGGCCCAGCGGGCAACTCGTCTCGGGGGACTACGTTGCCCACAAGGAACACAACGCTCTGACAAGGGACGGTGTTGCTTCAACCGACGATCTCGTCTTTCGCGCCGACCTTCCCGACGGCATCTACCGCGTCACCCTGGTTCTCGGTCGGCTGGACCGGCCGGCTTGCTCGATGCAAGTCGAGTTCAACGGCGCGCCTGTGGCCAGCGACGTTCATGCTAGGCACTTCGCCCGCCGCGGCGTGCCGGATTTCCTCTATGGCTTCCCTCGCGTGGTCCGTCGCAATGTTGAGGTGCGCGGGGGGTTTCTGCGCATCAGGGTCCGTGGCGATGATTCAAGATTTCGCGAGAGTTTTCTCCGGGAGTTCGAACGGCCTGCCCCGGTCAGCTACTTGGTCGGTGTGCCCACCCGCAATCGCAAGCCCGCCAGCCCTGAAGTGGACGCTTGGGGGCGACTCGGCCCACGACGCGGCACCCCGGGAGGGGGCGTGTGGGTCTATGCGGACATTGGCTGTCCGTTTACCGAGAACGCGCTGGCGGCGGTTCAGATCCACCGACACCGAAGTCCGCCGTTGGCTGAGGTGGATGGACGCTTGAGGGCCAACCTTGAAGACCCCAACCTCCGGGCTGGCGCGGAACTCTTCCAAGCCCGGCGATTCGCCGACGCCGAAACTGCATTTCGGCTGGTGGATGATGACTTCGCTCGGGCACTCGGCCTTCTCTGGCTGGCTGGCGGCGCTGACCACGAGCAAGAGCGTCGTCTGTTGCCCGATGCGATCGAGTTGCTCGAGGGATTGGCGCAGCGGCAGGCGCCGGACCCCTGGATCGGGGAATTCCTTGAGCAGGCGCGCCGGCTCTCGACGGCCATACACCGCTTCGATCACGCCAGCGAGCGCCAGCGAGTCTACACCGAACTGTTGCTGATTACCGGGGAGGTCGACTCGTTCGAACCCGGCGATCCTTTGTACGCGAAGGGAAAGATCTACGCGGCGCGCGCGCTGCTGATGGTGGACCCGCACCGCTGGGCGTTCGCTTCGCACGTCGGAAAGGAGATTCTCGCGGATCTTGAATCACGAGGCGAGGGCAGCCGCTACATCGACTGGTACCTGCACGAAAGGTGGTCGGACGCGTCTCCTGACTGGCGGTTCGCCGATTACCGGAGCTTGCGCGAGGGTGCCCCGGCTTGGGCGGGCGAGGTGTTCGAAGCCTACAACCGCGAACTCGATTTGGCTGAATGGTGGATAAGGAATCGACAGCAGAGCGACGGTTCGCTAGGGGGCGGGTGGGGCGACGACGTCGAGATCCTGCGGAGCTTCGCTGCCTTCGTTGGAGCGAGTCCCGATGCGAGCCCGCCGGTAATGGATGGAATCCGCGCGCTGGCTGACGGAGCCTGGTTCAGCGGGTCCGTCGACACCGAAGGGGGGTACTTCGCCGAGGTAGGGGACACGGAGCATTCCGGGGAGTGGACGGCCGACACGCTGTCCGCCATGATCCAGTCCGACTACGGCAACCCGGTCTACATCGAGAGGGCGCTCAAGACGGCCAAGCTGATGCGGGACTTGTGGATGGACGTCAATTCGCGAGGTTGGTTTCTGATGCGCTCCAATTTCCTCGGCGCTTCCGGCGTCGGGACTGGAGGCAGGGCCAATGATTCACGCATCAATTACCGCCCGGCGACGCCTGCAATGGCTGTGTTGCGATACAACTCGTTGCCGGCAGTCGAGCGTTTGTTCGTCAGGTGGGCCGATGCGTGGCTGGCTGCGTCGATGTCTGCGGACAGGGGCAAGCCACGCGGAGTGATTCCGCAGGAGATCTCCTTTGCCGACGGCACGATTGGAGGCGTTGATTCACCTTCGTGGTTCCGTGCCGCTCATCCGCCCGGCACTGTCAACTACGACTGGGGAGGGGCCGGCTCGTATCACGACTCGATTGTTGACCTGCTGCTCACGGCTTTTCGCGCCACTTTGGATCGAAAGTACCTGGAGCCCATGGAGCTTGAGGCAGAATTCGTGCGCCGGCATCTCCCTGAGACCCTGAGGGCGTCACCCCTGCTGGGCCGCCCTGGTCCGCCCCATCCCGACCTTTGGAAGGGCTTGGACGAAGGTAGCGCGGCTTGGGTGGCCGCGCGGCTCGCCTCCTGGCCGGGAACTTGGAATCGAATGCAGGATGTCCTATTCCCGCGGGGGGACTCCGATGGGACCACCCTTCGAACGCTCGCGGAAGCGGCGCAGATGGCTGCTCAGGAAAACGAGTTCGCGAGACGGAGGTGGCCGCACGTGACCACCGAGATGATCGCGACCGATCGGGTGTACTTTCCTGGCTTGGGTAATGCAGTACGCGTAATGACCGGCCTGGGCACGCTTGGAAACCGGCCCCTGGTCACTTACGCCGGACTGGGCAGGAACTTCGCCGCGGCCCTGCTCTCGGCCGATGCAAGGTCGCTCCGTGTTGCGCTGTATAGCTTGTCCGGCCAAACGGAGACGGTGAAGATAGTGCCTTGGCTCTTGGATGTCGGGCCGGTCTACAAGATCGAAGTGGGGCCGGACGATGACGCCGATGGCGACTTCGAATCGATCACCCGCGAGCACTCTCGCCAACTGGCTCATCGCGGGCTGGGCTTTGCCGTCGAACTGCCGTCCCGGCAGGGCACGGTGGTCCGGGTCCAATGGGAATCCGGGGAGCCGAATCGCTCGCTGGCAGCCGATTTGGCCGTTTCCCCTAGGGACATTCAGTTCATTCCCGAGTACCGTCGCGTCGACGTAACCGTGCACAACATTGGCGCGATTCCCGCACGATCGCTCGAGGTTGCCCTATATGAAGCGGATCGGCTCGTCGGCAGGCAACTTGTGCCTGGCGTGCAGGCACCGGACGCACTGCTTCCGGCCGCGGTCCGTGTTGGCTTCCCCTTCACCCCGCAATCGCCTCGCGGAAAGTTCCGGGCCGTGGTTGACGCCGCCAACGGCATCTCGGAGATCTCAGAGCGCAACAATGAAGCGCAGGTTGATCTCGACACTCCGCTGGTCGGCAAGAAGAGGCACGCCCACCCGTGACCGGCCACCCATAGACCAGGAGCCAGAACCTGTCGAGCTTCACTAACTGCGTCGCGCCCGCTAGCAGCCGGGGATCCAATTGCCAGCCCTCCCATTCCCCAGGCCTGCAGCAACGCGCGTTGAACGGCAAGGCCGTGTTCCGGCGTGAAACACCCGACCCAACGCTACTCGCGAATCGCACCTGCCAGATCATCGACGTCGGGTGAATGGCGCGCCGACGGACGCACCACAGACCTCTCGCGTTCCGGCGACGAGGTTTGCACGTGGCTCGCTCTAGCGCGTCGCTGGTCAGCGCAGCGGCTCCAGCCTGTTTAGCATAGGAACATGTCTCGTACGATTGGCATGATCGAGGTACTGGCCTTTGTAGCCTTCGGGCTACTGGGCTGCGGAGGTCGCAGTATCGGCCCGCCGCCGGAATCGGAAGTGCGCATGGTCGAGGAGAACCTTCACGGCGTCACGGTCAAGGATCCGTACCGCTGGCTGGAAGAGGGCGATGCCCCAGACACGCGCCAGTGGATTGCGGCCCAGTCCACTTACGGGCGGAGCTACTTGGATGGCCTGCCGACGCGAGAGGCCATTCGCGAGCGGATGGGGGAAATCCTCGCTTCTGGCTCGGTATCCACGCCGGACGAGGCTGGAGGGCGTTACTTCTATTCGCGGCGGGACGGCGGCCAAGACCAGCCCGTCGTCTACATGCGGGAAGGGCATAACGGCGAAGACCGCAAGTTGCTAGACCCCAACACCATGAGTGACGACGGCACCACCACGGTCGATTGGTACGTGCCCTCCAAGGACGGCAAGCTGCTGGCCTACGGAAAGTCGGTAGAAGGTACCGAGACCAGCACGATGTACATCTTGGACCTAGAGTCGGGCAGCGACCTTGAGGACGCCTTCCCCAAGGTTCGGTTCGCCAACCCGCAATGGCTCAAGGACGGCTCGGGTTTCTACTACTCGAGACCGGTCGACGTTGAGACGATCGGCCCAGGCGAGGAGCTGTACGACCGTCGCGTCTTCTTGCACAAGCTTGGTCGCGGCTACGCCGATGACCCTGTGGTTTTCGGAGAAGGGCTCGAAAAGGCGCACATACCGGACGGGATTCTCAGCGATGACGAGCGCTACTTGATCCTCGATACGTTTCTGGGCTGGGGACGCAACCACCTCTACGTGCGCGACCTGCGATCGAATCGCACGGTCACCATCGCCGAGGATGGCGAGTACAGCTACCTCGGCGAGATCGTGCGGGGCAGGCTCTATCTGCTGACGAATCGGGATGCGCCCCGCTACCGGGTCGTGATGGTCGATCTGCGCCGCCCAGAGCCTGAACACTGGGAAACAGTCATTCCAGAGAGCGATGCGGTGATCGAGTTCGCAAGCATCGCCGGGAGCCGCTTGTTCGTCGGACGGATGCGTGACGCCCATTCGGAACTGCACTCATATCAGCTTGACGGCACTGACGAGCGCCAGGTCCAGCTGCCCGGATTGGGAACGGTCAGCGGGTTCACTTCCAAAGCGTCCAGCGACGAAGCGTTCTTCTCCTTCAGCTCGTTCGTCCACGCCCCGACGATTTTCCGAATTGCGTCCGAAGCGACCGAACCGGAGGTTTGGGAACAGGTCGATTCACCGATCGACTCGGATTCCTTCGATGTCCGACAGGTGTTCTACCCGAGCAAGGACGGCACCAAGATCCCGATGTATCTGATCGCCAAGAGCGGCACGCCCGCCGATGGCAGCGTGCCAGGGCTGCTGTACGGCTATGGCGGGTTCAACATTGCGTTGACGCCGAGCTACTCGACGTGGATCTTCCCTTGGATCGAGGCCGGCAACCTGTTGGCCATTGCGAACTTGCGCGGGGGCAACGAGTACGGCGAGGAATGGCACAAGGCGGGCATGCTGGGCAACAAGCAGAACGTTTTCGACGACTTCATCGCTGCCGGGGAATATCTCAAGGCCGAAGGCTACGTGGACCCCGAGCGCCTCGTGATCCACGGCCGCAGCAATGGCGGGTTGCTAGTAGGTGCAGCGTTGACACAGCGCCCCGACCTTTGGCGAGCCGCCGTGTCAGGCGTGCCTCTGCTGGACATGCTGCGCTATGACAGGTTCCGCATGGCCAAGCTATGGGTCTCCGAGTATGGCAGCGCCGAGAATGCCGACGATTTCCAGTGGCTGCACGCCTATTCCCCGTACCACCGGGTCGCGGAAGGCCAAGACTATCCCGCGACATTGATCTATACCGCGGATTCGGACTCGCGAGTCGACCCCATGCACGCGCGCAAGATGGTGGCCCGCTTGCAAGCCGCCACTTCGGGGAAGGCGCCCATATTGCTGCGCTACGAAGAGTCTGCCGGGCATGGGCGCGGCAAGCCGCTGCACAAGATCGTTGACGAGTGGGCCGACATTTGGAGCTTCATCTTTGCCCAAGTCTGATCGGGTGTTGCCCCGGGGCGGTGATAGCCTAGTGCTTTCTCCGCCGACGCCGCGCCCACAGGCGCGGCTCTGGGCTGGCGCGCGGTTGCTATAGTTCTGTGCCTGATTCCGAGTCCGGCCACGCTCAAGTCGTACGCAAGGCGGGCGTGGTCAGCCTTGCAGTGTTCCTCAGCCGGATCACCGGCTTGGTCCGGGAAATCACGTTCGCGGGCCTGTTCGGGGCGGGCATGGTCTACGACGCGTTCGTCGCGGCTTACCGCATCCCGAACTTGCTGCGGGACCTGCTAGCCGAGGGAGCCCTCTCTTCCGCTTTCGTAACAACGTATTCGCAGGCGCTGTCCGAAGAGGGCGCCAAGCAGGCCAACTCGCTGTCCAACCGCCTCGCTACGCTGCTGGTCCCGGTGGTGGCCGTGGTCTGCGTGGCCGGCACCGTGTTCGCCCCGAGCATCGTGCAGCGCCTTTTTCCGGGCTACGCGGCGATTGAGGGCAAGTTCGAGCTGACCGTGTTGCTGACGCGGATCATGATGCCGTTCCTGCTGTTCGTCGTCCTAGCGGCCAAGGCCATGGGCGTGTTGAACTCGCACGGAAAGTTCGGGATCCCCGCGCTGGCGTCAACACTCTCCAACCTCACCTCCGTGGGCATCGGCCTGCTCCTTGGGTTCGTGCTCGGCCCGGAACTCGGGTTCGAGCCGATCGTGGGCATGGCGCTCGGCACGCTGCTAGGGGGTGCCGTGCAATACGGCTGCCAAGTTCCGAGCCTGCGCCTGACAGGCCTGAGCTTCCGACCTGAAGCGGCACTGCGGGATCCAGGAGTGCGCCAAGTGCTGCGCTTGATGGGGCCCGCCGCCATCGGGGCAGCCGCGGTACAGATCAATGTCATGGTGAACTCTGTCTTTGCTTCGCGCCTCGCGGATGCGTCTGGAGAGATCATCAACGGGCCGGTTTCTTGGCTGGGCTACGCCTTTCGCTTCATGCAGCTTCCGCTGGGCTTGTTCGGCGTTGCCGTCGCGACCGCCACCTTGCCGGTCATCTCGCGCGAAGCCGGGGCGGGACGCATCGACGAGTTCCGGGACACGCTCTCTCGGTCTCTGGGTCTGGTGTTCCTGCTGACGATTCCCTCCACGGTCGGCCTGCTCGTGTTGAGCCAGCCCTTGATCGGCGTTGTCTACGAGCGCGGACAGTTCGCCGCGTCCGACACCGAGCAAACAGCTCTGGCCTTGGCGTGCTACTGCCTGGGCCTGGTCGGCTACGCGTCCACCAAGGTGCTCGCGCCCGCTTTCTACGCGCTGGACAACGTGCGGATCCCGATGATGATCTCGGTGTTCTCCATCGCCCTGAACTACACCCTGAACTTCGTCTACATCGAAGTCTTCGGCTGGGGGCACTGGGCGTTGGCACTGTCGACGTCACTGGTGGCGACACTGAATTCGATCCTGCTGTTCGTATTCATGCGGTCACGGCTCGGCGGAGTCGGAGGCAGTCGGCTGTTGAGCGGGGGAGTCAAGATCAGCCTGGCCTCCGCGGTCATGGGTGCCTGCTGCTGGGTCTGCGCACACTTCCTTGAAGCGGCCATGGGGCCGGGCACCTTCGTCGGCCGCCTGGCGGCGCTGCTTGTAACAGTGCCTGTCGGAGTGGGGCTGATCTATTGGCTCTGCCGCTTGCTGCGCGTGCCGGAATTGGAGTTAGCCCGCAGTGCGATCATGGCCAGCTTGGCTCGCCGAACCGAGCCGGGCGGTTAGCTCCCGCTTTCCGAAACGGCGCCCTGGAGGGCGTCTGCCGCCGGCGGCTGCGGCGGGTCTTCGGTCAGAGCCTTTTGCAGGTTGACCGGCAGTTCTTCAAACGCCTCGTTCAACGCGTCCGTGGTCAACGCGCCCGCTTCGGCGGCGGCGTTTACGTATAGGGTGTCGAGGGCGCCGCCGAAGGGCGAGTCGCGGGAGAATTCCGGCGGCTCGCCAAAGATCAGCAGCCGCATAGCGTCGGTGAGCCGCTCCGCCCAGATTCGGGCGAGCAACTTGGCGTCATCGGTGTTGGCCAGCGTCATGTCGTCGGCTGTGATGCTGACGATCTCGAGAAATTCCTCCGAGTCGGTGAACTCCTTCTGCACGATCATCGGCAGGCCTGCGCTGCTGCCCGTCTGGATCGTTATGACCTGCGGCGGGTTAGCGACCAGCACGTCTAGAGCTTGGTCGAGGCTCGCAACGACTTGCTTCGCCCGAGCGGCGCCTGCGGCGCCGGAGACCGGGTCGCTGATTTGGAAGAGCATTAGCTGCCCCATTCGGATGGCGATCGGGACACCCTCCGTAACCCCTTCATTCGGCAAGAGTTCGAAGCGCACTTCGGGTATCTCCAGAGTAAGCACGCGGGGCGCCTGCTGGAGGAAGAACACCAAGCCGATGATTGCCAATCCGAGGCCCAGCGCGACCAGGGTAAGTGGCTTGGTCAGGATTTGCTTGAACGACTCGCGGTCGGAAGCGTGGGCCAGTGCTTCCAAGGCTTCGTGGGAAGGTGGCACGGCTCGCCCTTGAGAGTCTGTAGGGGGGCTGTCGACTTCGGGCATGCGGGAAACGAGCGACCATTTCTATTGTTACCCTTGCGTGGTAGCAATGTCGAATGAATGCTGGCGTTCTGGATCGGTCGCTCCGCCACTGTCGTAGTCGCAATGCCGCAAATCGACCAGAACGACACTCAACGGGCAGGCCAGCCGATTCACTCGCAGCGAGCGAGCAGCATCCTGAGCTCGACGAGTGGATTCATAGCGGCGGCCGGATTCACGCACTCCCTGACACCCGCCCGGAACTGCCTCTTCGGCTGCACCTACTGCTACGTGCCGACGCTACGCATCTTCGGCGGACTGAAGCCCGCCGACTGGCAGCGCTGGGGTCGCCATACGACGATCAAGACGAACGCTGCCGAATTGCTGAAGCGCCAGCTCAACCCAGCGCAACGCATATACTGCTCGCCGCTGGTGGATCCATACCAGCCGGCCGGGGCGCAAGCGCGGCTAATGCCGGACCTATTGGAGTGCCTGTGCCGCCAGCCGCCGGCCGTCTTTGTAGTGCAGACTCGGGGCGCGCTGATCCTGCGTGATCTCGAGCAGTTGCTCGAACTGTCCCAGCGCACGCGACTGCGGGTGAGTTTTTCCGTCACGACGGACTGCGACGAGGTGCGCCGGCTCTACGAACCCCACTGTGACCCGATCCAGGAGAGGCTGCGCGTCATCAGCCGGCTCTCCGAATCGGGAATCGCGGTGTTCTGCACTCTGGCTCCGCTGCTGCCGTGCGATCCCCTCGCTCTGGCCGAGATGGCCTTGGAGGTCACCAGCCAAGGAGTGATCGCAGACCCGCTGCACAACCGGGAAGGCAAACCACGGGGAGCGACCACACGGCCCGAAGGGCTGCGTGTCAGCGAGGCAAATGGCTACGAGCAATGGCACAGATCCGACTTTCAAGCCCGAGTTATCTCGGTGATTCGGTCGCGCGTTGAAGCGGCAGGCAGGCAGTTTGGAGAGGGCACCGCTGGCTTTCGCATGTTGGCCGCGTGACGCGTTTGGTTGTCGGGCAGACTGTCGCGCCGGGTAGAATCGGGTGGTGCGAGTCCGCTTGATCGAGATCGCCCACGCGCGATCCGGCGACAAGGGCTACACCGCCAACGTGGGGCTGATCGCCCGTGAGCCGAAACACTATCCAGTGCTGCTGCGCGAGGTGACGGCCGAACGGGTGAAACAGCACTTCGGCAGCCGCTGCACCGGACCGGTCGAGCGCTTTGAACTGCCCAATATTGGCGCTTTGAATTTTCTCCTGCACGGAGCGCTGGGCGGCGGCGGCACGCTTTCGTTACGCGTGGATGCTCAGGGAAAGACACTGGGGGCGGCTTTGCTGAGGATGGAAGTAGACGTGTCTCCGGACGAACTTTGAGCCGTCCCGTTCGGCACAGGACGCTGTGATAGCGTGGGTTGAAGCGCAGGATTTGACTTGAGCGAAGAAGTAAGAATCATCCCGCTGGGCGGCCTCGGCGAATTCGGCATGAACATGCTCGCCGTCGAGTCTGGCGACGACATGATCCTGATCGACACCGGCGTGCTTTTCCCGGGGGCGGAGCATCACGGAATCGACGCGATCGTTCCCGACCTGACGTACGTACTTGACCAGCGCGACAAGCTGCGCGGGCTGGTGTTAACTCACGGCCACCTGGACCACATCGGCGGAGTGCCCTACCTGCTCGAGCAAATCGACGACGTGCCGATCTACGGCACCGCGTTCACTCTGGGCCTGGTGCGCAAGCAGATTTCCGAGTTCACCCTGCTCAAGCCCCCGAGCCTGACGACGATCGAGGCGGGGGAAGAGATCAGGTTGGGCTGCTTCACGATCGAAGGCATTCACGTAACCCACAGCACCGCGCAGTGCCTCGCCTTGGCGATCTCCACGCCGCAGGGCTTGCTGCTGCATACCGGCGACTTCAAGATTGACCAGACTCCGCTCGACGGGCGTGTCTTCGACTTCGAGCGGTTCGCCGAATACGGCAAGCGCGGCGTGTTGCTGCTGCTGGCCGACTCGACCAACGCCGACGTGCCGGGCTTCAGCGCGTCGGAGCAGGCGGTCGGCCCCGTGCTTGACGACATCTTCCTCAAAGCCGAGCAGGCGCTGTTCTTCACGTGCTTTTCCTCAGCCATCCATCGCGTGCAGCAGATCGTGGATCGAGCGGTCGAGCACCGCCGCAAGGTCGCGCTGGTCGGCAGGAGCCTCGATAGCGCCTGCAACATCGCCATGGACCTCGGCATCCTGCGGATTCCGCCGGGGACGTTGCTCGATCCATCCGACCTTGAGTCGCACCCGCGGCATGACCGCGCCACCATCATTGCCGGCTCGCAGGGCGAGCCGCGCTCTTCGCTGACCCGTGCTGCCGTCGGCCAGCACAACTTGGTCGACATCGAAGACGGCGACATCGTGGCCTTCAGCGCCAAGATGATTCCCGGGAACGAGAGTGCGATCTTCAAGGTGATCGATCACCTGTACCGGCGCGGCGCGAAGGTGCTCTACGGCGATGTCTGCCCGGGATTGCATGTTTCCGGCCACCCTTGCCAGGAGGAGCTCAAGCTGATTCTCAATCTCGTCCGCCCGCGCTTTTTTGTGCCGATTCACGGCGAATACAGGCAACTGGCGCAGCACCGGTCGCTGGCGATGCAAGTCCGGGGCGACGACCTGCAGGACTCGTTCATCCTCGACAACGGCAACGTGCTGCAACTGGACGAGTTCGGGGCTCGCGTGCTGCCGGACAAGGTCCCAGTGGGCCACCGGCTGATCGACACCGGCACGCGCAGCGAGGTCATCCATGACGCCGCGCTGCGCGACAGGCGGCGCCTGTCTGAGTTTGGCGTGATCGTCCCGGTGGTCACCATCGACGAACGGACCGGCAAGGCCGTGGAAATCGAGATCTTGGATCGCGGGTTCGTCGTCTCGGAAGGGTCCGAGGCGATGCTGGGCGGAGCACAGGCGGTCATCAGCGACGCGGTGCGGTCCAGCAGCGCGGAAGAGCGACTGGACGTGGCGCTGATGGAGGACAAGATCCGCGACGAGTTCCGGCGCTATCTTGCACGCAAGACGTCGCGTCAGAGCCAGCCGCTGATTGTCCCGGTGGTTTTGGAAGGCTGACGCGCTGCGCCTACGTGCTCGTGGGGCGGCGTCGCAGGCGATCCCACTCTTCGAGATACTCGGCAAGGTGTTCGCTGTCGCCGGTGTCGGCGCGCTCTTCGACCATCTTGCGCAGCAGCTTCTGCTCGTCCTGGTATTGCTGCGCGCTCAGATGCCCGGCGAAGAAGGCCGTTCGCAGCCAAAGCAGAAAAGTGCTCAGGGCATCTTGCTCGTTGTACTTTACGATTCCGTCTATGTCGCCGGCCAGCCACTGGGGGGCCGTGCTACCGCCGTCCGAGCCCCCGATCTTGCACGGGATGCCTGACTGGCGAGTGAGTTCGTTCAGGCTTGGTTGCGCCTTGCCCCAGCCTCCGATGGCGTTGATCAGGTCGACATTCCACTCGCTGTCCCTCGCAAAGTAGTCCACTCCCTCCCACGGCTTGTCGGGCCGTTTGCAGAACTTATCCGCTTGGATACCGTGGACGATACTGCGTTGGATGAAGATCCTTAGGTCCGACCCTGCGGAGTTGAATCCGACCAGTTGCGGCTGGACCTTTCCGACGCTGTCCAAGAAACCGCCAAGGATGGCCGCTTCGTCGCAGTCTTCCAAGCGGGCAGGAGTCTTGGGGCGAGAGCGGAGATCGAGGGTGATTTCGCCGTACCGATCGCGCTTGCGGCGAACAAAGGCGATCGAAACCACCCGGCAAAGCACCAGCTTGAGGAACGGCCGGGGGTTCTCCTCGCTAGCGCCGTGCTGGCGCCACATGTGCTCGATGACTTCCGCCTCCGGCATGTCCTCGGGCAGATCGTAGAGCACTCTGCCGGCGTTGGCGTCCGGCACCCACTCGGCGTCGTAGGCCCAGACCTCCTCTTTGACGGTCTTGAACATCCCGAATATCGTTGCACAGGCGTCGGTGCGCCAGATGTCCCGAGTGGGTTCAGCTGCGCGCCCGCACCAATGGTCTGGACGGATCGACCTTGAGCCAGAACAGCATGGACACGAAACACGAGCAGGCGATGAGCCCGAGGGGCAGGTTCCAGCCGTAGGAGTCCACCAATGCGCCGTACCCGACGCTCATCACAACGCCGCCGATCTGGCCGGCCGTGTTCATCGCGCCGCTAACGCTGCCCGACGCCTCGCGACCCACATCGACGCAAACGGCCCATGCGACCGGCAGCATGACGTCGGATGCGGCGAAGCCGAGGGCCAGCACCAAGCTGGCGGCGATGCGGTCTTCGATTGCGAGGGAAAGAAGGATCAGCGCCCCCGCGGTTCCGATCCCTGCCATGCCGACAATCCGGCGGCCCCAAGTCAGCCCGATCCGATTGACGAGCCGGTCGCTGAGCGAACCGCTTAGCCAGTCGGCACAGCCGGCAAGCAGGAAGGGCAGGGCGGTGTAGGCCGCGAGTTCAGAAGCCTCCCAGCCCTTCTCGGACGACAGGTAGCTGGCCGTCCAGAACAGGTACCAGTTGGAGGCGTAACAGAAGAAGTGGTACATGGCGAGGATCGCCCAGAAGTTGCCGCTGCGCAGCATGCCTGCCAGCGGCACATGCCCGCGCTTGGCCGACCCCGCTCCGATGATGGCGATCTCCGCGGCGTTGACGCCAGGCTTCTCCGAGGGGTAGTCGCGGAAGAACTTCCACCACCAGACCGCCCAGACAATCCCGAGCACGCTGAACACGAAGAATACGCTGCGCCAGCCCCAGTTGGCGATCAGCGGCAGCACCAGCAGCGGCGACAGCGCACCGCCGAGCCGACTCGCCATGAACACGATGCCCTGGGCCCGCGCGCGCTGTTGGGGAGGGAACCAGCGCGACACCACGCACGATGCGTTGGGATACGCGCCGGCCTCGCCCGCTCCGAACAAGGCCCTGACAACCAGCAGTTGAACGTAGCCGCGCACAACGCCGGTCAGGGCCGTGAAGCCCGACCACCAGACGACGATGCGAGTCAGGATGAGGCGCGGCCCGAAGCGGTCTCCCAGCCAGCCGCCCGGTACCTCGAACAGGCCGTACGCGGCCAAGAACGCGGCCACCACCATGCCCCACTGGGCATTAGACAGCCCTAGGTCCCGCTGCATCTCGGGTGCGGCCGAATTGATGCAGACCCGGTCCAGGTAGGTGACGACCGACAGCAGGAACAGTCCCAGCATCACCGTCCGGCGAACGTTGCTGGGCGCGGGCTGGTGCCCGGCTTGGGGTTCGCCGCTCAAGGACCTCTCCTTCCGCGTGGACCGCTAGGCCGTGACGAGCGTCTTGCGATAGTCGGCCAAGAACTTCTCCAAGCCGATGTCCGTCAGCGGGTGGTTGAATAACTGGTCAAAGACCTTGTATGGCAGAGTGCTGACGTGGGCGCCTGCCAAGGCCGCCTGCTTGACGTGCAGCGGGCCTCGCGCCGAGGCAGCCAGAACTTGGGTGGGGTAGCCGTAGTTGTCGTAGATTTCGACGATCTCCTGGATCAGGGCCATGCCCTCGTGCGAGATGTCGTCCAGGCGCCCGATAAAGGGACTGATCAGATAGGCCCCCGCCTTGGCCGCCAGCAGTGCCTGCATCGGAGAGAAGCACAGCGTCACGTTGGTGCGGATCCCTTCGGCCGTGAGTCGGCTGACGGCCTTGATGCCGTCGCGTATCAATGGGATCTTGACCACGACAGAATCATGAATCCTTGCGAGCTCGCGCCCTTCGGCAACCATCGCGTCCGCTTCCGTTGCTACGACCTCCGCGCTGATGTCGCCGTCGATGATCCCGCAGATCGCCCGGATCTGGTCGTGATGGTCGTGGCCCTCCTTGGCGATCAGGGAGGGGTTTGTCGTGACGCCGTCCACTATGCCGTAGGAGGCGGCCGCGCGGATTTCCTCTAGGTTCGCGCTGTCGATAAAGATCCTCATTCGGTGCTCCTTGTGCGCCTGCCGCGCCAGAGTCGGCGAACGGCCGGGCCAGCGGCGGGCCGCCGCTAGCGCTTTACTCCAGTCTTGTCGTTGCCGTCTTGCTCGCCGCCGGTTGCCACCGAGACTTCCAACTCGGCCAACTTGCGTCGCAGGCTCTCGACCTCGCTCGCGTCGCGGTCCGCCGGAGCGGATCGGTTCCACTCCTCCAGGCCGCGGTTCCAATGGCGCTTGGCGTCGGCGATCCGGCCCTGCTTGTAGTACACGTCGCCCAGGTGCGTATGCACCACTGGGTCATCCTTGTATTGCTCTAGCGAGCGCTCGAGGAACTTGGCGGCCAGATCCAGCTTGTTCTGGCGGAAGTACACCCATCCGAGGCTGTCGAGGTAGGCGCCGTTGTTCGGCTCTAGGTCCAAGGCGCGTTGGATCAGGTCGTGCGCCTCGTCCAGATGCATGCCGCGGTCGGCGAACATGTAGCCGAGGTAGTTCAGGGCTGTCGAGTTGTCGGGCGCGATATCGAGCAATTCCCGAAACTTGGCTTCGGCTTGCTCGAAGCGCTTGGCGCGCTCATACATCGAGCCGTACGCAAACAGCACGGCGATCCGCGCCTCCTCGGAGTCGACCAGCTTGCTGGCACGGTCGATCTGTTCCTCGGCCTTGTCGAACTGGCGACCCTTTTCGTAGACCCGGGCCATCGCCAAGGCGGTGTCGATCTCGGCCTGCCCGGTCGCGCCCATGCGCTGCACGACCTTGATCGCTTCCCTGGTCTTGCCGCGGTCGGCCAGGATCGCCGCCAGCAGGTTTGCCAGTGCCGGGTCATCCTTGAACTCGTCGGTGGCCCGGCGCGCTTCCTGCTCGGCCCGGGCGAACTCCCGGCCCTGGAGCCAAGTCTGGACGATCTGCGCCAGGATTTGCGGCTTGAGGTCTGGCTGCAGTGCCGTGATCTCACGGAAGGTCTTCACCGCAGACTGGGAATGGCCCTGCTGGCGCTGGAGAACGCCGAGGCGCTCGAGCAGCATCAAGCGTCGCCTTTGCTCGCTGCGGGGGTATTCGTCTCGGCGCGTGGCATCCAAGAGCTTGGTCAGCTCGGCGATAGCCTGCTCTTGGCGGCCTTGGGCTTCCAGCAGGTTGATGGCGGCGAATTGGACCTGCAGCGAGTCGGGGTCGATTTCCCGAGCCTTTTCCAGCGCATTCCAAGCGCTGTCGTAGTCTTTCAGCTCGCCTTGGAGGGCGGCTATGCGCAAGAAGTACTCAGCCTCGCCGGAATCGAGCTCTGCCAGCACCTGGTATTGCTCAAGCGCTTTCCTGAACGCGCCCGAGCGGAACAGGTTCTCCGCCAAACGCTGACGCGCCTGCAGCGTGTTGCCGCCTTCCTGGAGCAGGCGCTCGTAGAGCCGAGCTGCGTCTTCGGCCCGCCCAGCCTGCTCGTAGGCCCCGGCCAATGCGTTGATGTGCTGCCTGTTCGAAGGACCGTCGCTGACGACTTGCTCGAGTTCAGTGATCGCATCGTTGAGCTTGCCGGTCTCGAGCAGGATATACGCCAGGCTGACCCGCGCGTCGGAGTTGCCGGGCTCCAGTTCGATCGCACGTCGCAGCGTCTGCTGGCCAAGCTCGGGCTCGCCTGCCAAGGCCTGCATCTGGCCAAGCTCCAAGTGGTGGGTGGCGTTGTCGGGCTCCAGCTCTACCAGCAACTTGAACTGTTCGATCGCCTTCCGCAGGAACTCGAGGTTCGGCTCCTCGCGGTTCGGGTCTTGGCGTTGCCTGGAGTAGTAGGAGCGGTAGATCTCGCCCAACAGCCGCCGCACTTCAGCGTTCTGGGGATCCCGGGCAATGATCTCGTCCGCCAGGGCCACCGCGCGTGCCAGCCGGTTCGTGGCAGCGAACAGGTTGATCATTTCCATCCGGATTACCGCCGAATCCGGATCCCCGTCCAGAGCGGACTGGTACTCCTTCGCCGCTCGACTGATGTATTCGTCCCGCCCGAACTGCTGCGCGAACTGGTGGTAGAGGTGGCCGAGAGCGAAGTGGTAGTACGATTCGCTCCGGTCGGGGGCGCTTGCATCCCCATCAGCGGCCCGAAGGGGGAGCGGCAGACACAACGCTGTCGCAAGCAACGCTAGGCACCCGCATGCCCCAATAGCCCCGCGCAAGGAGAATCTGCGGGCGGGAGTCCGATACCGAGTAGGCATTCGCTGGGGGTATTATAGCGATTGCTCGGTCTCTGGCTGACGCTCAGACCGATTTCGTCGCTGGTTGGGTCTTCCAGCGGCGGTGAATCCAGAGCCATTGGTCGGGATTGGCCCGGACCTGTTCCTCGAGCACGCTCTGGAAGCGCTGCGTGTTGACCTCAATGTCCCGCTCTGGTACGCCGCTGCGCACGATCTCGATCTCGGGGGCGTACTCGACGACATGACGCCTGGACGCGGCGTCCCAGCGCGCGAACGCGGGCACCACGGCGGCACCTGACCGCAGCGCCAGCTGCGCGAAACCCTTGTGCGCGGCCGCGGGCATCCCAAAAAACTTCACGAATACGGCATCCTCGGGGAGGGTGTTCTGGTCCGCCAGAATGCCGACCGTGCCGCCCGCAGAGAGGGCCTTGAGCACCTCGCGAGCCGAATTGCGCTTTGCGATGACTCGGTTGCCGTGCGCCGATCGGCGGGCTTCGACGATGCGGTCCACGAGTGGGTTGGCGATCGGCCTGACCATAACGCTGATGGGCCCGACCACTGCACCGTGGGCCAGTGCCCCGAGCTCCCAGTTCCCTAGGTGCCCTGTAAGCAACAGCACGCCGCTCCCCTTCGCCTCGGCCGCGCGAAAATTCTCGAGTCCTGAGAAGTCGACATGCTGCAGAATCGTTCGCTCGGACCAAGCCGGCAGCTTCGCAAGAGCCAGAGCCACACGGCCGAGGTTGCGGTATACGCCGAGTCGAACACGCCGACGCGCGGCGCTGTCAAGTTCGGGCAGGGCGCGTTTTAGGTTGCTCTCCGCGACATCGCGCCACTTGGACACCACGCTGCCGCATGCGATCCCGGCCAACTCGGCTGTTGGCAAGGCAAGGCGCTGCGGTAGCCAGCGCAGCAACAACAACAGCTTGGCGGCCGCGCCGAATTCAAAGAGCCTTACGAAGCCTGTCGCCATGCCACTCGTCCAGGCCGAGTCTGCCACGCCTGCCTAGTCCAGCTACAGCCGATGCGGGCAAGGAGCCGCCCACAGCGACCCGCCTACGAGGCCAACTGGAATGCGCGAGGCTGGTACAGCCATTCCACGATGTTGCCTTCGTGCGGCTGGAGCCAGTTCAGCCGAACGGTCGGGATCGGCCCGATGTTGAGCCGGTCGATCGTCGGGCAAGTCACCATCTTTCGCCGCAAGGACTCGTTGTCGGTAATCCCGCTGCACACCAGCGTGGGACCAATGCGCTCGAGCATCTCGTCTTCGGGGCATTCCACTACGCTCACGAACGGGAACATAAACTCGCGGTTGGCCAGCGGGTGGTCGGCGGACTCGCAATGCACCACTGTTGGCAGCAGGTACGAGCAGTGCTCGCGTGTGACAGCCCGGTCGCAATCGCGCAGAGCGGCCGTGACGTCCGTAGCGCCGCCCTGAGCCAACTCGCCATCGATCATGCCGGAGACAGCCTCGGCCACCCCTGCGACAGTAAACGCCGCCAGCGACGCTTCAGGGTCCTGCGGATCCAAGGGGCGCACTTCGCACAAGCGCTCGGCAATCGCCTGCGCGATCTCCCGGCCGTGGCGCGACACCCAGATCGACGAGGCGTTGATGCAACTGCGCCCGCTGTTAAGGAACACGCTGTCGACCATCATGTCGAGATACTCGCGCCAGTTGTCGACCGCGTCGTCCCCGATGATGATCTTGCTGTATCCCGGGCCGTGGACCTGCACGCCCGGGTTGGCCTTGTACAGGTCGATGGTCTGCTGGCCGCCGAAGACCATCGTGCGCTTGCAGCACTCCACGACGGTCTGGCCTACGGCGTGGCCGTGGTAGACGGCGACGGCTTCCTTGGGAATGCCCGCTTGGATCATGGCGACTGCCATCCGATAGGGCGCCCAGGGCTCTTGAGAACCCGTCTTGAGGCAGAGCCCGACTTGCAGGGGCACTGCGGGAATCCACAGCGTGTGCACGCCGGGGGAATTGCTCGGCAGCACCGCGCCCAGCACGTCGGCGTTGGCGTGATAGCTCAACATTCGCCCGGCGCTGTCGAAACCGTAGCCTCGGGCAAGGATCTCGAAATCCAGGCCGCGCGTGAGCGAGTCCATGATCGCTCCCATCTCGCCGCAGACCCCGACCAGCTTGGCCATGTTGGCGCGGCACATGGCCTCGGGCAGGCCGGTGGTAGAGGATTGCTGGTGAATGAACTCCGCAGGAGTCTGGCTGCCGGATCCTAGGGGCAGTTCGGCGTTCTCGAACAACTCGCCGGCGCGCTCGATGCGCTCGACGATCTGAGCCGGGGATTCAGAGCGCAGGGCGGCCTGTGCCCGTGGCGCGAGCTTGAGGTCGCGCTTGACCATGGCTGGCAAGACCTGGCTGACCTTCGCGACAGGCTCGCCGGTGTCGAAGTGTACGGTCTCGACAGTGTCTAGGCTCTCGTAGGGCTCTCCCCAGCGCAGCGCGGGCAGGTGGATCATGTCCATAGTCTAGCCATCAGCGCGGCACCGGGCCTGGCCAACCTCGGAAGCGGCCGCTCCAGCCGCTGCTGGTGCCGGTCGCTGCTCGCCGACGGACTCGGCCTACCCGAAGTGATAGGTGCCTTGGGCTTGGTTCCAGTAGACCTTCTTGTTCTTCCGCAGGGACATGGTGGCGAGGTGTCCCGTCACGGCGGCCTCGTGGCCGAGTTGCGCCGGGCAGTTCAGTTCGGCGCCGTGCGCGATTGCGTCGATGAAGTTCTTGATGTGGTCGTTGGTGGCGTTGGTCTCGTTGAAGTCCTTGCGGGCGTCGAAGTGCATCTCCGGGCGGGAGGTGACCGCTTCGGGCAGGCCCCGAGCCTGCTCGGGGTACACGTTGAGATAGCGCAGGTTCATGACCTCCAGCGTGCCCTCGCTGCCGCAGAGTTGCTCGCCGTAGCCGTAGTGGGAGTTGCTGAACGCAGCCGTGTAGCTGATGTGGAAGTGGTCGTCGTACTCAAAGCCGGCCGTGACAGTGTCAGGCACCTCGCGGTCGTCTTGGGTCCAATAATGGATTCCGCCGTTGCACATCACCGAGTCGCAGTAGTGCCGTCCGGTCATCATGTGGATGGCGTCGGTCTGGTGCACTAGCAGGTCCGTCGAGATGCCGCCTGAGTAGTCCCAGTACAGCCGCCACTGGAAGTAGCGTTGCTTGTTGAAAGCCGTGGCGCGCGCCGGGCCCAGAAACTTCGCATAGTCGGTGTTGGTCGGTTCGGCGTCGGCTGGGATGTCGTAACGCCAAGCGGGGCGCGTCAGGGGGCTGTTGCGGTACCAGAACGCGCGGGCGTAGACCGTCTTGCCCAGCACGCCACTCTCGTAGATCTCGCGGGCCTTGGCGTAGAGCCTCGAACTGCGCCGCTGGGTGCCGACCTGGAAGAGCCTGTCGCTGGCTTCGACAGCCTTGAGGATCTCGAAGCCTTCCTCGATGGTGTGAGAAAGAGGTTTCTCGCAGTAGACATGCTTGCCGGCCTCGAGCGCGGCGATGGCCATGTCACGGTGCAGGTGCTCCGGGGTCATGATGAAGACCGCGTCGATGTCCGGGTCGGCCAGCAGCTTGTAGTAGTCGTTGTAGGTGTCTGGCGCGATGCCCTGGTCGCTGATGACGTCATCCTTGGTCTTGGCGAGCCGTGGCGAATAGGTGTCGCAGATCGCCTTGACAATCGCGTCGTCCTTGGACACTTTCATCTGCGTGCGGATGTGCTTGCCGCCGCGATTGCCGAGGCCCACCCAGGCTGTCCGCACTTTGCTGCCGGCGGATTGCGCGCTGAGGATGCCGGGCGCCGCCGCGACAGACGCCGCGAACAGTCGACGAGAAATCGGGGTATTCATGATTGACTCCAGTTTATGCGATTGCCGAACGGCTGGCGGGATTTCGGAGCGCGCGAGCGCTGCAGAGCAGGGAAGCGGGCGGGGCAGCCGGCCGCTACCACTCGATCAAGGGCTTGATCACGCCCTCGCGGTACCCCGCCATCGTCTCGAACGCCTCTTGCCCCTGTTCCAAAGCAAAGCGGTGGCTGATGATGTCCTCCGAACGGATCAGGCCGCGCTTGAGCAAGTCCAAAGCATCGTGATCGTTGCCGTTCGAGCGCTTCTGGACGTGGATCCTGGCTTCGCGGTCGAGGGCGGTCCAGAGGTTGAGCGGGATGGCGGGATCGGAAGGGATGCCGACGATCACTATGCGGCCGCCGGGCCGCAAGCAGGCGATGGCGTTGTTGATGGACTCGCTCTTGCCGGCGGCATCGATGACGACGTGAGCCCCGCAACCGGTCAGGTCCATGACCGCATCGACTGGCGACTCGCGGTCGACGTTCACCGCCACGTCCGCGCCTAGCTTGCGCGCACGCTGCAAGCGGTGCTCGATCCTATCGGCAGCCACGATCACCGAAGCCCCGGCCACCTTGGCCAGTGCCACGGCGATGAGGCCGATCGGCCCCGCGCCCATGACGGCAACCGATTCTCCCATGCGCAGCTCGGCAAGTTCGTAGGAGTGCAGCAGCACTGCGAGGGGCTCGACAAAAGCCGCGTCCCCGAACGTCATGCCGTCGGGCATTAGCATCAGGTTGCGTCGGGGCAGCACAGCGTACTCGCGCAGGGCACCGGGAATCTCGCGGCCCATGAACTCGTTGGTCAGCGCTAGGTTCTGCCGCCCTGTGCGGGTGAACTCACACTCGGCACGCACGATGAACGGCTCGACCGCGACCATCGCACCGGGTGAGAGATCGGTTACGCCCGGCCCCACTGCGGCTACCTCGCCGCTCGGCTCGTGCCCCAGCACGCAGGGGTAGGCCGCATCCGTGCCGGCGATGCCACCCTCGCTGAAAGTGTGCATGTCGCTGCCGCAAACACCGCTGGCCCGCAGGCGGACCAAGACCTCCAGCGGTCCCGGATCGGGCGGGTCGGGCAGGACGCCCATCTCGAGCCTTTGCGGGGCAACCAGCTGCAGCGCGTTCATCGGTCGGGGGAAGGGCCGCGCGAGCAGGGTGGCCGCGCAGGTTCAGAAACCATCATAGTCAACAGCGTTCCGTTCAGCTTTCCGCCCCGCTCTGACGTCCGATCGCGTACGTCACGCCGCAACCGAGCGCGGCCAGGGCCGTGGCACCGAGTGCCTGCGCGGGTGTCGCTGAGCCGAACGCAGAGGAGTCGGTCTGGAAGGGCCAGAGGCCCAACACCGCGCCGACGAGCAGGCCGAGCAAGAACCCGAGCATCAACGCCCGTTGACGGTCGAGCAACAGGCGCAGCAGGCTGCTCATGCCGACGAGTGCCGCCAACGTGCCGGTGGCGAAGGGTGCCAACACCTTGGCCGGGGCAGCAAGCAGCTGCCAGTGCAGGTCCGAGCCTGCGGAGAGCGCGAGCTTGAGTCCGTCGACGGCATCCAGTACGGGCACGTACTGCCCGCTGAGCAAGAGCAGGTAGCTTCCCGACAGCCCCGGCAGGAGCATCGCGGCGAACGCGGCTAGGCCGGCGAAGAACAGCGTTACCGGTGATGAGCCAGTGCCAGACGCGGCGCCGGCTGGGACAAATAGCGTGGCGGACATGCCCGCTAGACCCGCAGCGACACCGATCCATGTCCGAACTGCGGGCCGGCCAATCAGCTTCCATAACATCGGCACGCCGCCAAGCGTTGCTCCGAGGAACACGCTGTAGGTCATCCAGCGGTGCATCAGCACGAGGTCGCGCATCGTTCCTGCGACAAGCAAGACCATCGCGGCGGCGGCTGCCGCGACCGCAGCGACCAAGGCGACTGCCCCGCGGTCTGGACGCAGCGTGGCGAGCTTTGCGATAGCGTCGATGCACTGGGGGTAGATGCCGGTTGCCAAGAGCATCGTGCCGCCGGATACGCCGGGGACCAAGTTCGCCAACCCCATGAGCGCTCCACCGGCGAGCGCTCGGAGAAGCGGTACTCTAGCCGGCTGAACTGGGCGGTCTGGCATGGCGAACACCGGGCTGCGAGGGCGAGGGAGCAGTTCAGCCGCTGTTTCGGCCGACTATGCCGGCTAGCGGATCGATCCTGTGCCTACCGAAGCTGCTGACGCCGCGACGGTGGACGCCTGAGCAGCGGGGGGCTTGGGAGGGGCCGGGTTCGGCTTGTAGAGCGTGACCAAGCATCCTCCCAGGGCCGCGCAGGCGATCCCGGCAAAGAATTGCCACCGGATTCCGCCCACTCCGCCAGCCGGCGGATGGAGCGCCATCGAGACCAAGGCATTCACGATCGGGGCTCCGGCGAAAATGATTGACATCACCACGGGTGGAGTGCCCTTGGCACCGAAGGCCAGCAATACTCCGAACGCCCCGATGGCGCCGACCGTGCCAGCGACCAGCGACATTGTCATGCCACGCGCAGGATAGTGCCAATCCGCCCCTGAAACGGCCAAGATCGCTAGCGGAGCCAGCACGGCGACCAAGAAGTAGGCAATGCCGACGAACAGGAACGCCTTGTAGCGACCGTTGACCGGATCGGCCATCCCGAGCTGGCCGCTATGCAGGAAGACGCCGTACAGGCCCCAGCACGAAACGGTCATCAGGGCGAAGATCAGCCAGCTATAGCCCGCTTGGTTCATGGTGATAACTCCTTTGTGTTGTGCGATTCCCAGAAACTGCTTGAAGTTTTCAGGAAAATATGCAGATCAAGTTGAAACGCGGTGCCGCGCGAAATCCCAGTGCAGCATCGCCCCCGTCTCCACCGAAGTATTGATGAGGTGGGCGCAAGAGGCGGCGTGGTGCCCGTCCCAAGCATCCTCGATGTTGCCGCCCCGGTTGCGGACTGCGTGGAAGAAGTCTGCGAGGTGTGCCACAGTCGCGTCTGGCCCTGTGTCCTTGTAGACCTCTTCGGTGGCCCGAGGACGACGCAGTTCGGCACGTCCTTGCGGAGTGGCGTAGTAGGCCTCTTCCAGCTTCTTCGGCCACGCGCCGACGATCCAGCTGTTGTTGTCGTAGTCCGGATCGGGATAAAGCGTCAAGGTGCGCCCGGCCAGCTGCGCGGCACCCTCCGTGCCTAGGATCTGGAACAGGTAGGCGCCGTCCGCCCGGCTGTTAAAGGTCGAGCTGAGGTTGACGGTGAAGCCCTCCTGATAGCGCAACAGGGCGTTGAGGGTGTCCGGCACGTTGCGGCTTTTCTTCCAACGGTATAGGTCGCCCATCGCGACAACGTCAGCTGGCATCACCGCCCCGGTCACGAAGTGGATGGTGGTGCAGAGATGCACGAACAAATCCGTCGCAATGCCTCCGGAGTACTCCTTGTAGCAGCGCCAGCGGAAGAACCTCTCGAGGTCGAAGTCGCGTTTCGGCGCGGGGCCCAGAAATGCTTCCCAATCAACGGTTTCCGGCGAGGCGTCTGAAGGAATTGGGTAGATCCAAGCTCCGCCTGGGCTGTTGCGGTTGTACGCCGCGCGAATCATCGTGACCTGGCCGAGCTTGCCTTCCCGGACCCAGGCGCGCAGCGTCTTCGTGCTGTCCCTGCTGATGTCCTGGCTGCCGACCTGCAGGACCTTGCCTGCTCGTTCCGCTGCGGCCGCGATTTCCAAGCCCTCGTCAACGGCGAACGTGAGCGGCTTTTCGCAATAGACATCCTTGCCCGCCTGCAAGGCTTCGATCACCATCTGCCGATGCCAGTGATCCGGCGTTCCAATGGTTACAGCGTCGATGGATGGGTCAGCTAGTATGTCTTTGTAACTGGAGTACTTCTTGGCTCTTCCATCGGTCCGCTCGATAGCTCTCTCCACGCGTCCGGTGTAGGCGTCGCAGACACCGACGATCTCCGTACCGTCCACCTGCTTGATCGCTTCCAGCAGTTCGTGCGAGCGCGAGCCGACCGCGATCATTCCGACGCTGATCCGGTCGCTAGGAGCGATGGTCTGCGCCTGGGCCAGCACGCCCGCCCCCGTGCCAAGAAAGATCCTACGAGTCAGCGCCACCTCTCACCTCCAGCTGTCCGAGCCTCGACGGCGAATTGCTGCAGCGACGCCGCCATCGCGCAGGGCAGAGCATCTTCCGAGCGGAAGCTACTGTCACGCGCGACGCGCGAGGATGCCACGCAGCGGTCACATCAGTATACATTTAGGGCACCTTGGAGGCACGCCGGTACTCGCCGCGCAGCGCTGGAACGGGGATTCGTCTGCATTTGGAGGATCGGTGTCACGAAACGGCGGAGCCGTGCGTCTAGTCGGCTAGGATCGGCTCGGCGGACGGCTTGAATTGCCTTTGCGCGATTCGTTATGTTGGGGGAGTTCCCAGGCTGTCGGTCCGCTCGGATGCGCGCTCGATCAGGCACTGGGTCCGCGCTAGCTGCGCTCTTGATAGCAATCGAATAACTGACCATGACCGCCAGAGAGGACTCTCCTGCGATTCAGGCCGTTCAACTCAGCAAGTTCTTTGGGAACTTCGCTGCAATCCAAGACGTGTCGTTCGAAGTGCCGCGAGGCCAAGTCGCGGCGTTTCTGGGCCCCAACGGTGCCGGCAAGTCCACGACGCTCAAGATTCTGACCGGATTCTTGCAAGCGACCAAGGGCAGCGCTCGGATCGCAGGCCTGGACATCGCGACGCACCGCATCGAAGCGGCTTCCAAGATCGGCTACCTGCCGGAAAACGGGCCGCTCTATCCGCAAATGACGCCGCTGGAGCTGTTGCGCTTCTTTGGCGAGGCCCGAGGCCTTGCCCCGGAGGACTTGGCGTCACGAGTAGAGGCAGTGGTTGAGCAGTGCAATCTCCAAGCTGTGCTCGAGAAGGCGATTCACAAGCTCTCGAAGGGCTACCGGCAGCGCGTCGGCATGGCCCAGGCGCTGCTGCACGAGCCTGACATCTTGATCATGGACGAGCCCACGGCCGGGCTCGACCCCAATCAGATCCGCGAGGTGCGCAGTCTGATCCGCGAGCTCAGCGAATCGAAGACCGTGCTCATTTCGACTCACATCCTGCAGGAGGTCGAAGCGGTGGCCGACCACGTCGTGATCATCCACGAGGGCCGCATCGTTTTCGATGGCACTCCCGGGGAGATGGCCGATGGCAGCGGGCTGGAGGCGGCATTCCAGCGTCTGACCCAAGGCGCATCAACGCAACCCGCGGAACCTGAAACTGCCGGCGAAGGAGCCTCACAGCCGTCCGGCGACAAGACGGACGCTGAAGCCGATGCCCAAGGGGGTGTGCAGTGAATCAGTCCTGGCACGTCTCGAAAGCGGTCCTGCGCCGCGAACTCACGTCGTATTTCAGCAGTCCGACGGGTTATGTCTTCCTGTCACTGTTCGTGTTCCTGAGCGCCGTCGCCGCCTTCTGGCAAGAAGCGTTCTTCGCCAGCAATCTGGCGAACCTCGAGACCCTGAACATCTATTTCCCCTACCTGCTGATCTTCCTGGTCCCCGCGCTGACGATGGCGGCGTGGGCCGAGGAGCGGCTGCATGGCACTGATGAGCTGCTGCTGACCCTGCCGGCCACGGACCTAGAGATCGTGCTCGGCAAGTATGCGGCGTATCTGGTCGTTTACTCGGTCGCTTTGGTGTTTTCTCTCAGTCATGTGGTCGTGCTGTTGTTCCTGGGCAGCCCGGACCTGGGCCTGCTGTTCGCGACATATGTCGGCTACTGGCTGATGGGCGCGGCCTTGCTGGGGCTGGGCATGCTGGCCTCGCAGCTGAGCTCGAACCTAACGGTGGCCTACATCCTCGGCGCGCTGCTGTGCGCCGTGCCGGTCTTCATCGAGCATGCCGGCAACATCGTCGGCGGGGGCTTGCGGCGATTGCTGGAGAGCCTGTCGTTCATCGAACAGTTCCGAGACTTCTCCGATGGAGTGATCCCGCTTTACGGGATCCTCTACTTCGCGGGCTTCGCGGCCGCGCTGGTGTACCTGAACGTCGCCGCGCTGGGCAGGCGCCACTGGGCCACCGGCGAGGGCGCGCCCAAACTGGGCTGGCACTACGCAGCGCGCGGAGTCGCTCTGCTGGTCGGAGTCGCGGGCCTGACAGTCCTGGTGGGTCGACTGGGCGGCAGGGTGGATGCGACGGCGGAGCGCCTGCACTCGCTTTCGCCGGACACCCGCGAGCTGATCGCGAGCCTCGACGCGGATCGTCCTGTTTTCATCCAGGCCTATCTCAGCCCCGAGGTTCCGCGTCGCTACGTGCAGGCCCGCAGCAACATAATCTCGCTGCTCCGCCAGTTCGATTCCCGCGGTGGCGGCAAGATCCACGCCAACATCATTGCGACCGAAGCGTTCACGCCGGAAGCGCGGGAGGCGCGCGAGCGCTTCAGCATCCGGGCCCGGCCGGTGCCGCCGATGTACCAGACGCAGGGCAGTCCGGACGAGATTTTCTTCGGCCTTGTTTTTAGTGCCGGGGCCGAAGAGTTCGTAATCCCGTTCTTCGATCCGGGATTGCCGGTCGAATACGAACTGATGCGTTCGATCCGCGTGGTCGCCGATGCCGAGCGCAAGAAGGTTGGCGTGCTGCGCACGGGCGTCGACCTGTTCGGCGGCTTCGACTTCCAGTCGCGTCAGCAAACCCGGGGCTGGTCCATCGTCTCAGAGCTGGAAAAGCAGTATGACGTGGTACAGGTGCCCGCCGAAGCAGACTATCCCGACGATCTGGATGTTCTGCTCGTGGTGCTACCGAACACCCTGCAGTCCGACGGGATGGATCGCCTTGCCGAGTGGGTCAAGGCGGGCAATCCGGCACTGGTGGTCGTCGATCCATTGCCGGCGTTCGACATCGCGTCGTCTCCGCACCAAGTCCCGCAGAGCCCGTTCCAACAGGGGCAGCCCCAGCGGGTCCCCACCGACACGAAGCCGCTCATGGACGTGCTGGGAGTGCAGTGGCAGACGGACAGCATCGCGTGGGACAAGTACAACCCGCACCCGACGTTCCGGTCGCTTCCCGAGGAAGTGGTCTTCCTGGGCGAGGGCAACGACTACGACGGCACCTTCAATCAAGATGACTCGGTCACGTCGGGACTGCAGGAGATCGTGCTGCTATACGCTGGTGTCCTCGCGCGTGCCGAAGACGGCGACGCCAACACCGAGTTCATCCCCCTGCTGAGCACGGGAGCGGATTCTGGCACCACTTCGTGGTTCCGCCTGGTGCAGCAGTCGATGTTCGGCACCCAGCTGGCCACGAACCTGCCGCACGATCCGGACGAAGAGAGCCACATCGTGGCCGCGCGTCTCTCCGGGGAGGGAGAAGACAATCCGGTGCACGCGATCGTCATTGCCGACGCCGACATGCTGGGCGAGCAATTCTTTGAACTGCGCCGCCAGGGCGTTGAGGACCTGAACTTCGACAACGTCACGTTCCTGCTCAATGCCGTGGACCGGCTGGCCGGTGACGACTCCTTCATCGAGTTGCGCAAGCGTCGGCGCGCGCACCGCACGCTGGAGAGAGTGGAGGCCCAGACGCGCAGCTACGAGGAGGATCGACTCGAGGAGACCCGCGTTGCCGAGCAGCAAGCGGAAGAGAAACTCAAGGCCGCCCAAGAGCGCTTGGACGCGGCCGTGCAGGCGCTGCAGGATCGGACAGATTTGGATGCGCAGACGAAACGCATCATGATCTCGAACCAAGAGCGCATCGAGAACCGCCGCCTCACGGTCGCGCGCAGCAATATCGAAGACGAGAGGGAGCGATTGATCGAGGCTGCGAGGGGAGACATGGAAGCCGCGGTGCGGGGCATTCAGAACACGATCAAGCTTGTGGCGGTGATGCTCTCGCCTGTGCCCGCGTTCCTGCTGTTCCTGTTCGTATCGGTGAAGCGGCGCGAGCGCGAGCAGATCGGCGTTGCCCAGCATCGCCTGGTGGAGACCAGCAAGCAATGAATGAGACGACCAAGACCCTGTATTTCGTCATGGCTGCGGTCGTGATGGCCACGGCCGCCGTGGTTGTCGATCCCAGCAAGTCCACGCCCGACATCTTCGACGACGTGGGCGAGCTCTTCTTTGCCGAGTTCACCGACCCTCAAGCGCCGAAGTCGATCGAAGTGATCGACTACGACGAGGCGACTGCAACGGCCACTCCCCTGAAGGTCGAGTTCACGGACAACAAGTGGGTGATCCCGTCGCACTACAGCTATCCGGCCGATGCCGAGGAAAGGCTGGCGACAACCGCCGCGGCGCTGATCGAGCTGCGCAAGGATCGCGTCGTTTCGGACTTGGCTCAGGATCACGCGGAATATTCGGTGGCCGATCCGCTGGACGACCAAGCGACCTCGCTGGCCGGCAGGGGCAAGCGGGTAAAGATCCTCGACGGCGACTCGAACGTGCTGGCGGACTTCATCGTCGGGAATGAAGTAGAGGGCAAGCGCGGCTATCGCTACATGCGGGTCCCGGGCCAGAAGCGTACGTACGAGGTCAAGACGGAAGCGGACGTCTCAGCGAGGTTTCAGGACTGGATCGAGACGGATCTACTGAAGGTCTCGCCGTTCGATCTGCGCCGCGTTCAGATCAACAGCTACACGATCAACGAGAGACTGGGGCGCATCGAAAACCGCCAGCAGACGACGCTGACCCAAAAGGACAGCAAGTGGCAGCTCGGCGGGCGCGAGCCAAACTCTGACACGATGAGCGCCCTGACCACTGCGCTGGACAATCTGCGCATCGTCGACGTGCAGCCGAAGCCTCAGGGACTGAGCGCGGACCTGAAAGCGCGCGAGGGCATCCAGCCGACAATGGAGAACTTCCGCTCATTGCAAGGCAAGGGCTTCTTCCCCAACCCCTACACCGGCCAGATCCTGTCCAACGAGGGCGAGATCGTGGTCGATTCCAAGAATGGCCTGCGATATACGCTGCGTTTCGGCGAAGTGGCCAGAGGCGGGGCAGAGCCTGGCACTGATGAAGACGAGTCGGACAGTGAGGGCGAGGGCGAACGTCGCTATCTGATGGTCAGCGTGGATTTCAGCGAAGGTCGAGCAGAGAGCTACGAGGGAGACACGGAGCAGGGCGGGGAATTGGCCGACGAACTGCGTACCCGTTTCGCGGACTGGTACTACGTGATTTCGGGCGCGGACTTCGCAAAGCTGCGCCCAAGCAGAGCCGACCTCCGCTAGCGGGGCTGCGGAAAGCAGTCTTGGTGGTCGCCCCGTGAACGCACGGGTCAGTCGGATCCACTGCGAAGGTCGCTGGTTCGCGACAACGTATGCAGGTATCCCCCAAAGGAGTCGTTGAATGCTCGGAGTGCATGCAATACGATTGCATTTTGCATCTATTGTGCTAGCATCACCGATGGAGGTGGGCTCGTGGCTGCAATAACGGTACGCCGACTCGACGAGTCCGTGATGCGGAGATTGAAGGCCCGTGCCGAGACTAACGGCAGGTCTGTTGAGGGGGAAGTCCGGCAGATTCTCAGTGCAGCTGTCGAGAACGAAATGGAGGCGAAGCGAAGAGCATTCGTGCTTCTTTCCGAACGGCTACGGAAGGAAATCCCGAATCGCTCGCGGACGTCTAGCGCGGATCTCATTCGCCAGGACCGGGATCGCGACCACCGGAGCTGACGATGCTGGTTGTCGTGGATGCGAGCATAGCGGCCAAGTGGCTGATCGCGGAGCCTGATTCAGAGATAGCCGCGATGCTCCTAGACGGTTCTTTCGACCTCCAAGCACCCCGGCTGCTGGCATCAAAGATCGGCAACTTGCTTTGGAGAAAGGCCGTCAACGGCTCAATCGACGACCACGAAGCCGCTCGCTTGGCTGCCGCCTTGATTGACATGCCCTTGCAATGGAGAGACGACGAACGGACATGCGTGGAAGCGGTGCGGATTGCCGTCGAACTTGGCCATCCTGCGTACGATTGCATGTATTTGGCGCTTGCTTCGCTGATCGGAACCCAAGTGGTTACAGCTGACAAGCGTTTCGTCTCGGCAGTCGCGTCAACGCCCAACAGGACAATCGTCTCGCCACTGTGGGAGTTCGTAGGGAACCACGGTGCCGGCGTCGTCCACATGCAGACACGGTAGCGGCACTGCCGGATTCAAGACGGGTTGGTTCGCTGGCGAAGCCAGGATGAGCGGTCATTCGAGTTCGGCAGCTAGCTCGTCGCTATAGGCGTGCTCTGCCAAGCTTGCGACGAACTTCCGATAGGCCGGCACCGATTGTGGGCGATGTGCGAGAGCAGTCGGCGAGGTTGCCCAACCCGAACGACGCGCCAGGCGCCCGTCCAATCCCTGCTCGCGGAGATGTTGCAGGGCCCATCCCAAGACTTCCTGCTGGGTGTTGAGCGAGATCCGGCGGCGAGTGCGCGAGAGCGTCGAAGAGTCCGGGACCGGCTCGTGCAGCGCGTATCCAAGGAATCGGCGCACATTCAGACTGTCGCGAGCATACAGAGCGAGGCCGCGCTCGGAGTCGACACCAATCAGGTAGCCGAGGAGCAAGAGACGGAAATACACGCTGGGCGGCATCGACGGCCGCCCCAGCGCCGATTGGTAGTACGGGCGGCACGCCAACTCGACATGACGGTCAAAATCGATGCGTTCCAACAGATCCTTGAGCCGATCGTAGAACGGCAATTTCGGTGCTACGGGTAGCTCCGTTGTACTGACCAAGAGAGCTTGAGTCGTTTTCCTTCGCGTTCCCATTGCCATATGTATAGTATAGTGCCCGCAGGATCAGACATGCTGCCCGTTGCCTGGAAGCTAATCGCTAGAGGCAGTGAGGACTATTCCCTAAGTGTCAAGAAACGAGCGCACGTCAACTGATCGGCTAGCAAGACCGTGCTCCAAGAGCGAGGCGAGGTCTCTTTGTCCACCGTTGAAGACAAGAGCCTTGAACCAGATACCAGCGAGGCGCACCTCAGACCAAGGGCATTGAGATCCCGAATCCTACCTCCAGCGCCTATGCAGCATTGATCGCGAGACCCGGCGATTGTGGGTCAGTTAAGCAGTTCAAGAGAATGAGCCGACGCGCAACCCAGTGCCAAACCGCAGCTTCGTGGCGGGCGGATGGCATCGCCGCGTGCCTAGGGCTGGCAGCTAGCGGTCGCGCTCGGGCGGTGTGGTATCGGCCGTGAGGGCGCGGAGTTGCTCCTCCAGTGCCCGCACTCGCTCGTCCGCTGCGTTCGCCCTCTGCTTGGCTGCCCGCGCATCACGCTCCGCGACACGCCTCCGCCGCTCGGCTTCTTCCGGTGCACCGTCGGTCTCTTCCCCGGTGCGCGGGTCCCGGAACACCAGCACCGTCGCCCGGGCTTGCCTCTGGCTGCGCAGTTCCAGCCCCAGCACCCGGCTCCGGAACCACCGATCC
>JAJDTX010000145.1 GCA_022826925.1 Bryobacterales bacterium | reverse complement strand
AATAAAAGCAATAAACCAGCACATCAAAAGTCAATTACATGGGAACATAAAACACCCGGCAAGCGCATGGAAAGCAGTCTAGGCCCTTTGGAATCAACGAGTTAGCGCGAGATCGAGCGGCAAAACCGCCCGGAACTTCGGTCTAGGCAACCGGGGCCGCGAGCGAGCCTGCAAACAGCGATACAGCTAGCCCGCGGGCACGAAACGAACGCACATTGGGCTTGGCACCGTCACGCTGACGCCAGTCGGGCTGAGGCGGCCCGTCCCGGTGTCGACGGCGAAGACGTGGACGCTATCCGAGCGCTGGTTGGCCACCAGCAGGAAACGTCCCTCGGGCGATAGCCGGAAGTTGCGGGGCCAGTCGCCGCCGGTCGGCACGCGCTCCACAGCCTCTAACCGGCCGTCGCCGGGATCGATGGAAAACACCGCGATCGTGTTGCTCCCGCGATTCGATCCGTACAGGAATCTCCCGTTCGGATGCACCAGCACCTCCGCCGTGGTGTTGGCCGGCCCATCGTATTCCTCGGGCAGGGTGCTGATCGTCTGGACATGCTCCAACTGCCCCGCCTGGGGCCGGTAGTGCATCACTGCCACAGTCGACGCCAGTTCGTTGATCACGTATGCCCAGCGCCCGTTCGAATGGAAGGTCATGTGACGCGGCCCCGAGCCGGGCTCCATGCGGACCTGCGGGTCAGGAGTGCGCTCAAGCTCCGCAGTCTGCGGGTCAACCGAATACGTGACCAGCTCGTCGGTCCCTAGATCCGGCACGATCACGAAGAGGCCATCGGGCGTGAAGTTTGCCGAATGGGGATGCGGCTCCCCCTGGCGCGTCGGGTGGACGCTCGACCCGGCGTGCGGCATGTCCGAAACCGGCTCCCCTAGGCTGCCGTCGGGCTGAACACCTACCGTCACGGTGTTGCCGTCCCCGTAGTTGACCGCTGCGAGTACAGTCGCCTCCCCGTTGACGGCCACGTGCGAGGCGCCGCGCCCGGAGGTGGAGGCTCGATTGAGCTCGGTCAAGTTCCCGGTTCCAAGATCGATGGCATATGCCGCTGCCTCGCCTGTGAATCCAGTCCCCTGCTCGCCGTCGCGACCAACCGCGTAAAGGATCTCGCCCCGAGGGTGCAGCGCCAAGAAGCCCGGCCTCCCGATCCGCGCAGCCTCCCGAGGCGCTCCTAGGGCGCCACTCTCCGCGTCGAACGGGGAGACATAAATGTGGTCTGCACCCGTGCCGAAGTACACCCACCGCTGCACTGGGTCAGTCTCCTCGCCGCATCCCGCGGCCAGCCAGACCGCTACAGCACAAGTCGCAAAGGTTCCCGATCGTTTCGGAAATGACATCGCTCCGCCTCCAGCGGTCTCGCCGCACTAGTCCGCCAAGCTTAGCTATCGAGCCCCGCAAATCACAAATAGAGAGCAACTTACTGGCGCCGAGCCGAACCTTGGTTGCTTCGTACATTACCAAAGTTTGAACGGGCATCTGCGGGACTATCCCGATCATCCGCGAACTGTACGGTTCATCATCAGAGCGCTGATCGCGAGAGTCGCTGGGCACGACCGGAAGCGCCTCTGTCAGGCTATTCACGATCCCTCAGTCTGAGTGTCCTTCAGGTCCGAAAGCGGAAAAAGTGAATTGGAATGCGCGTCCGCAGCTAGATATCGAGCACCTGCAAGCTGCATGACCGCGCCCTCAGCCATGAGCCGCGTCAGCCAGCCCTGGGCCTGGTTCTTTTGAACGTCCAATGCTCTAGCGACATCCTCTACAGCTCTGGGCTCGTCCAAGAACAGCAGTAGCGATTCTCGCACGCTCGCAAATAGTTGCTCGGCCGGCTCAAAACTGCCCATAAGACCAACAGGTAGCCCCAAGTCCTGGGTGCCGATGGCTCGATAGCGAGTGGGCTTCGAGAGTTTCTCGATTGCGCCGTCTGCCACCAGCCGCTTCAGCCAGCGACGCCCCTGGTGCTTCTGAACCTCAAACGTCGAGGCAACCTCGTCCTCAGTCTTGGGCTCGTCCAGATACCGCACTAACAGTTCGCTGACGATTGCAAGCAGCTTCGCAGCCACGCGGAGTTCGGACTCCTGCGAAGGCTCGGTCACTGCCGTCGGGGTCTCCACTTCGACGGGCTGGGCGTCATCCCCCGTATCCTGAGCGATCTGAACCTCTCGCAGTGGGACGACGGATTCCGGCGTTGGAGTTGGGTGGGTGATCAGGAGCGAATCGAGACCCCCCGGATCATCAGGATTCGCCCATCGACGCGCTCCGCGCTCCAATAGTGCCTCGAGCCCCCTTCCCATCTCGCCTGTAGAGCGCACATAGACAGAAACAAATCGATGCCGGTCGAGCTGCTCGACCGCCCCGGCCCAGGTCCCGCCCTTCTCGAAGTCGGCGCTGACGACGAGCGCTGCGTCGGCCAGTGCATAGATCAGCTTGTTGCGCTGCATTGCGTGGCCGACGAGGAAGCCCGCGGCGGGGTCGTATGGACAGGCGAGGACTAGTCTGCCATCCATCAAGGCGCTTCGATATTCCCGGCGTGTCGCAGCGCGTTCGAGGCCGTCGGCCAACACGCATGCTACTGTCCCGCCAGCGTCTAGCGCACCGCGCATCGCGGCCTGATCGACGCCTCGGGCACCACCCGAAACCACTGTGCGCCGTGCTCCGGCGGCGAGCCGTCCGACGCCCTCCGTGTACGAAATCAAGGCATCGTCGACGTTTCGGGAACCGACGACAGCCAAGCCGCCCATGTCCAGATCCTCGCGCTTCCCACAACCGTACAGCACCGGCGGCGCCAGTTCTCGCAGTCGTCTCTTTAGCCGTTGCGGGTATTCAGCATCCGCGCGACTGGTGACCCAAAGCGCGCGCATACGCCAGCGCTCCATCGCTTGAGCGAGGAGGAAGCCCCGCCCTAGTAGACGATCAAGCCGGCCGGGGTCCAAGTCGAGTCGGCACTCTTTCAGCAACGTTCCCGCACCGGCCCGTAGCAGGTCAGCGGGTTCGTGCTGCGATTCCCGCAACCAGCGCGCGAGGCGGTTGTACTCACCGGCTCCTAGAGGCTTGGGGGACGATCGCCGTTCCCGCCCGATGATCAACGGCGCGGTCAGCAGCAAGATCGCGCGCGTGTTCAGGGAAGGGGCGTCGGTCACAACCGGCCTCCAGCGTCGGCGAGCGCGATTGGCCAGACTGGGCCACATCCTCGCCGACGCAATTCCCAAGCGGCAACGGTAAACGTCCATCGGGAGTCCACGACATCGTCCACCAACAACACGGGCCCAGGCAGGATGGCGTACTTGTCGACAGCGAGAGAACCGACAACGTTGCGGGCCTGGCGGTCACTGTTCTCCATCGTCTTTTGTTCCGGTCGCGTGCCCTTCTTCTGCAGAACAGGGCTGAACGGCAGATTCAGCGCGGCAGCTAGCCGACATGCAAAATCGGGCACGAGATGCGGATTCCGCAGCGACGGAATGGCGGCGACCCAAGTGGGTGGCGGGTCCGGACGCCACTTGCGCAACAACTCCACGCACGCATCGACCAGTTCGTTCGAGAACCGCCCATCTTGCAGCTTGCCGCGACTGACCAGTCGTCCCCAGCCAGCGTCGTTCCAGACGCATAGCACCCTTCCCTCTTGTGCTCGGTGTTCCACGTCGATCATCCCACCCGGAGGCCACCGCTTCCGCGGTTCCACCGGCAGGTTCGAACGGCGCAAGAAGGCGACCGCCTCGGATACGATCTCCCGACTGCAGCACGCGGGCAGCGGAGGCAGTGGTGGTGACGAGATCCCACCCGAGTCTCCATCGAGGGCTCGTATGAGAAATGCCATGTGGCCGGACGAGAGCTGCACGTACTCTTGCATCTCCGCCTGCTCCTTGCGCCGCAGATCCGTGAGGCGTTCCGCTCGTTTCCAGAAATCATCGCTCAACGACGCTGCGGTCAGCTGCCACGACGAACCCTGCCTGACGATCGGCGGGGGCGATTCCAGAGAAAGCAGTTGAAGAGTCTTTTGAATTCGGCCGGAGCTGACGTTGACCTTCGTCTCGATTTGGTTTTGCGTTAACCCTTCGTCGTCGGCTTCCAACGCCGCCAGAACCTGTTCCACCTCGTTGCGGGTGGGAAACGCGCTCCTAATGAAGTAGCCCGTGATTTCGGTCTCCTCTTCGCCGCTGAGCAGCACACCGCGGGCCGCCTCCAGCGCTCGCCCAGCTCTACCCACTTGCTGATAGTACGCCACGACCGAACCGGGAGCCTGGTAGTGGATGACAAACGCCAAGTCCGGCTTGTCGAATCCCATGCCAAGGGCGCTGGTCGCAATGAGCGCCTTCACGTCGTCATTGAGCAGTGCCTGCTCCAACGCTACTCTGTCCGGTCCAATCTTGCCGGTGTAGGCTGCCACCTCAATGCCGCGAGACCTGAGCCAAGCCGCCACCGAGTGGGCGTCTCGCACCGTTAACGTGTAGACGATGCCGCTCCCTGGCAGCGACGGCAGCCACTGAGCGAGCCAAGCGAGGCGTTCAGCCTGCCCCCCCCCATTCGGATGGTCTGAAGGGCGAGTGATGGTCGGCTGAGATCGCCGCGCAGCACCTGTAGGCCCGGTCCTAGGATCACCTCAAGGTCCTCCATCACACGAGCATTGGCGGTGGCGGTGGTCGCCAGCAGGCGAAGGTTGGGCGGAAGGATTCGGACGATGCGCTCGATCAGACGATAGTGAGGGCGAAAGTCATGGCCCCAGTCTGAAATGCAGTGGGCCTCATCGATGACCAGAAGAGCGATATGCTGAGCGACTTCCGCCAATACCTCGTCGCGAAATCGTTCGTTGGCCAATCGCTCCGGAGAGATGAGCACAATGTCCACCGTATCGGTGCGAATCGCCTCCTCAACGCTGTCCCAGTCTTCTTGGTTGTCGGAGTTAATCGTCTTGGCGCGGACGCCCATCCGCTCCGCAGCGGCAATCTGGTTGCGCATCAGCGCCAACAAGGGGCTGACAAGTAGCGTCGGTCCCAGGCCTGCTTCGCGCAATAGCTGGGTGGCGATGAAGTAGACGAAGCTCTTTCCCCAGCCGGTCTTCTGGACTAGGAGCTGTCTGCGACGGCCCTCCACAAGGAGTCGGATGGCCTCTTCCTGTCCCTCACGGAATCGTGCGTCCAGCCGCCCAGTACCCGCCTTCAGGAGTTCCAGCGCCCGGCGCGAGTCATAGTGCATTTCGGCGCCTATTGCGTGGTCTTGATCGGTGCATCGACTGACGAAATCACGTCGCCGGTTTCAGCCGTCGAGCCATTCCGCTCGCTACCATGCAGCTTTGCTGCTCAACGGACCGGTCAGTCTAATCCCATTAGGGCCGGGCGAACGTAAACACCGCGTGCCCTGCGGCGATCGTGACATACTGACGGCCACCAGCCTCGTAAGTGATCGGCGAAGCCGCTATCTGGCCGCCCAGGTAGCGCTGCCAGAGCAGCGTTCCGTCCGTCGCGTCCAACGCATAGAAATGCCCTTCCCTGCTGCCGGAAAACAAGACATTGCTCGCAGTGGAAAGCAGGCCCGAGTCGGTCACGTCGGTCATCGAGAACTCCCACTCCATGTCTCCGGTGAGCGGGTTCAAGGCGCGCAAGGCGCCGTAGCCGTCGTCCTCGGTGTAGGTCATGAACCGCCGCCGCACCGTCGACGCAACAGGACTGCGAGGGGTACCGCCCAGATAGCGCGTGCCCGGCTCGTACTCCTGGTCCCACTTGTAGTAGACCGAGTAGTAGCCCTCCCAGACGGGCAGGTAGAACAGCTTGGTCAGCGGGCTGAATGACGGGGCGTACCAATTCGTCCCGCCCTGGACGCCCGGCCAAGTCTTGGTCCCCTCGCTGCTCGGGCCCCGGCCAGGTATCTTGACCGGGCGGCCATCCTCGTCGAGGCCCGCAGCCCAAGTCTGCTTCACGAACGGCTTGCCCAGCAAGAACTCGCCCGTCTCGCGGTCCAGCACGTAGAAGAACCCGTTGCGGTTGCCCCAGAGCATCAGCTTGCGCCGCTCGCCTTCCCACTCCATGTCGGCCAGCACCGGGATCTGCACCGCGTCCCAGTCCCACTCGTCGTGGGGCGTGAACTGGAAGTGCCACCTGAGCTTGCCCGTGTCAGGATCCAACGCGATGACCGAGTCCGTGTAGAGGTTGTCGCCAGGGCGGACGTCGGGATTCCAATCCGGCGCCGGGTTGCCGACGCCCCAATAGGTGAGGTTGAGCTCTGGGTCATACGAGCCTGTCAGCCAAATGGAGCCGCCGCCCGTCTTCCAAGCGTCGTTCTCCCAAGTCTCGTGGCCCGGCTCTCCAGGTCCGGGGATCGTGTAGAAGCGCCACGCCTCCTCGCCGGTGGCGGCATCATAGGCCGCCAAGTATCCGCGGATGCCGAATTCCCCGCCCGCGGTGCCGACGATCACCTTGTCCTTGATCACAAGCGGAGCCACAGTCAGCGAGTACCCCTTCTCGTAGTCCTCCACCACCGTGGTCTCCCAGACCTTGTTCCCGGTATTGGCATCCACCGCAAGCAGCTTGGCATCCAAGGTGCCCCAGTAGAGGGTGTCGCCCCAAATCGCGGCGCCGCGATTGACTCGGCCGCAGCACGGATAGATCCGCTCCGGCAACTCGTGCTCGTAGATCCAGAACTCACGGCCAGTCGTCGGATCCAGCGCAACCAGCTTGTTGGGAGGCTCGGTGAGATACATCAAGCCGTCCACCACCAAGGGCGTCGCTTGGAACTTGTCCGTGGAGGAGGCCTGATAGACCCACTGCAGCTCCAACTCGTCGACGTTGTAGCGGTTGATGCCGGTCAGGCCGCTGAAATGCTGGCTGAAATAGGTGCCGTTGTACGTCAGCCAGTTGGCCGGCTCGGACCCGGCCTGGTTCAAGCGCTCTTGGTCGACTTGGGCGCAGAGGCAGGCGGCGGCGAGAATCGCCAAGAATGCTGGGCGCATTGCAATAGGATAGCCGACAGGTCCAAACAGCGAGGGGGCCGCCGCGCGGATAGAATGGGCACTCGTGAGGGCGGTCGTGCAACGCGTGAGTCTTGCCGAGGTCACGGTCAACGGCAAGACCGCAGGCCGGATCGACGGCGGGCTGCTGGTCCTGCTGGGGGTCGGCAGGGGGGATACCGCCAAGGACGCGGCCTACCTGGCTTCCAAGACCGCGGGCCTGCGCGTCTTCGAGGGCCCTGACGGACGCATGACCAAGTCCGTCAGAGACATCGGCGGCTCTGTCCTGGCCATCTCGCAGTTCACCCTCTTCGGGGATGTTCGCCGCGGCCTGCGGCCCAGCTTCGATGGCGCCGCCGATCCCGAAGCAGCGGAAAGCCTCTACGAAGAATACGTAGCCCAACTGCGAGCCGCGGGACTGGAAGTCGCGACCGGGGTGTTCCGGGCAAGGATGCGTGTCGAATCCGTCAACGAAGGGCCGGTGACGATCTTGCTCGACTCGACGAAGCTACTCTGAGCGGCCGCCCGAGCTTCCCTACTCGTAGACGACGGCCACGGCGCGGGTCCAGCCCGCCGAGGCGCGTTTGATCTTGGTCGGAAAGCAGATCACATCGAAGCCCGTCGAAGGCAGTGTCTCGAGGTTGCCAAGCTTCTCGATCTGGCAGTAGCCTCGCTCGATCCCTGCCTTGTGCCCTTCCCAGATGATCGACGGATCCCCGCTCTGGCGCCAGCGCTGCGCGGTATGGGGAAACGGCGCATCCCACGACCACGCGTCGGTCCCGACCACGCGGACTCCGCGCTCGGTCAGCCAAAGAGTGGATTCCCGGCCGAACCCGCAGCCCTTTGAGAGGTAGTCCTCATGGCCGTAGCGCGCACCGGCCGAGGTGTTTACGACCACGATATTGAGCGGCTGCAGCTCGTGGCCGATCCGGCGCAGCTCTCGTTCTATGTCTTCAGGCTTGACCAGGTAGCCGTCCGCCAGGCCGCGGAAATCGAGCTTCACGCCCGGCTGGCAGCACCATTGGAGCGGAACCTCGTCAATTGTGATCGCCCGTTCCCCGCCGTCCATCGTGGGATGGTAGTGCCACGGCGCGTCCATGTGGGTGCCGTTGTGGCTGGAGATGCGAACGTCCTCAACCGCCCAGCCCATCCCTTCGGGCAGCTGGTCCGGCCTCAGACCCGGAAAGACGGCGCAGACCTCGGGCGCTGTTTCCGCGTGCCCGCGGTAGTCGATCTCGGGCAGCATCGCATCCGGGTCGGAACGGATGCCCGCCTCGAGCGGCACCGAGATGTCAACGAGCCGCCGGGGCATTCGTGATTTCCAGGTCGGACTTGGAATGGCCCACCGCATGCTTGCCGCGCGAGCGCGCCGCCTCGCGCTCCGCGGCATCGAGAGTGCTGTTGAACGTGGCGCCGAAGCCGTCGACCTGGCGGTAGGCGTAGCCCTGCCAGGGATCGAGCCCATCCACGCGCGGATCCCCTCCCTCGCGCAGGATTTCCTCCAAGCGTTGCGACAGCTGAGCCCGCACCGGCTCCAGTGCAGGATCATCGGCCAGGTTGTTCATCTGGTGCGGGTCCGCGCGGCAATCATAAAGTTCCTCGGCCGGCCGCTTGCCCAGCCCCACCTCGACCTCGCGCGGGAAGCGCTCGCGGGTCTCGGGAAGCAGCAGGAAGTCCTTGAACGGCCCGTCGTCCAGGTCCCCGTGCGGAGCCTTGTTGGACGAGATGAACTCCGGCCCGCCGGTCGGCCAGCGATCCGGCTCATAGTTGCGGATGTAGAGGTAATCATGCGTGCGGATGGCTCGCATGGGGTACGTCGCGCCGTCGGGCCGGCACCACGTGTGGCGCTCCATGGCGGTGACCACGTGGTCCCGGGCGGGGTCGAGTCGGCCCTCGCCGGCGGCAGTGAGCAGCGGAACTAGGCTGCGGCCGTCATGGGACTCGACAGGGTCCACGCCCGCGGCTTCGAGAAACGTTGGCGCGAAGTCGGTATGGCTGATGAAGTCTTCGATGGTCCTGCCGCCGGGCGCCCGACCGCCCCAGCGGACTGCCGTGGGCATGCGCGTGCCGCTGTCGTAAAGCGTGGCTTTCGTACGGCTGAATGGCATGCCGTTGTCCGAAGTCACGACGATCAGCGTGTTGTCCAGCTCGCCCATGCTTTCAAGCGTGTCCAGCATGCGGCCAAGGTGCCCGTCGAAATGCTCGATCTCGTAGTAGTAGTCCAGCAGCTCGGAACGAACCTCGGGAGCGTCTGGCAGGTAGGGAGGGACGAAGACCTGGTCGGGGTCCAGGCCGCTGCGCGCGCCAATCCCGGGCTCGTAGTCGCGGTGCGGCTCGGTCGCTCCGAAGAAAAAGAAGAACGGCGCGCCCTCGGGGCGGTCGGCTAGGAAGTCCTCGAAGTTTGACGCGTAGTCGCGGATGTCAATGCCATCTGGCGGATCTGGCTCCAAGCGAGCGTCGTACTCGGTGCCGAAGGGGTGCCGCGCCAGGCCCGCCGCCCGCCAGTCGCCCGGTGCCCACGGCTTGCCAACGAAGCCGATGTGATAGCCAGAATCCTCCAACAGGTGCGGGAAGAGAGGGTAGTCGGGCGGCAGCGTGCCGAAAAGGACCCCCGCCTCCCCAATGCTCCAAATCGGCCGGCCGGTCAGCAAGGCCGACCGCGACGGCGTGCAAGACGGGCAAGCCGTGTAGGAGTGGTTGAACAGCACACCCTCTCGGGCCACGCGGTCGAAGGCAGGCGTGCGCACCACCGGATCGCCGAGAATCGAGGCGTGCGGATACGACTGGTCGTCCGTATAGGCCAGCAGGATGTTGGGCCGGCGTTCCGGAGTGCCGGTGCCGCATGCGGCCGCAGCCAGCGGCACGGCCAGCATTTCGCGGCGTGTCAGCGAGGTCATTGGGCTAATCCTATTCCGCTTCTGAGACGGTCTGCAAGATCGAGCGCTTGCTCTTGGCGCCCTCCGAACTCCGCGCCGGCAGCGCATCCATCACCGCGGGGTACGGGTAGTGCAATCCGAGCAGGTCTTGCATCCGCTGCTCGTAGCCGAGAGCCGCGTCGCGGTCGATGCACCGGCTCCAGTCCTCGATCGGCTTGATCGACTTGATGGTGTAGGAGCCGAGGAGCGTCGCCCGTGACGCACTAGTGTGGTTGGTTTGGCCCGCGTGCCAGAGCAGCGCGGGGAACAACAGCAGCGTGCCGGGGCGCATGGTAGCGCGGATGTGGCGTCGCCGGAACTCGTCGGGGTCCGGCCAGCGGGCGAGCTTTTGGCTGCCCGGCACAATGGCTGTCGCGCCGTTCTCCAGCGTGAACTCGTCGAGCGGCATCACGGCCTCGACGGCAAGGTGATAGCTGGCGTTGAGCTGGCTCGGCCAGCGGTCGCGGGCGTGCAGGTCCCAATACGGGTAGTCGACATGAGGCTCTTGCGCCCGGGCCCCGGGGTGCAGCACGTTGGCTGCGAACGAACTCAGCATGAGATCTTCGCCGAGGATCGGGCGCATGATCGCCAGCATCCGCTCGTCCGAGCAGATCTGGCGGAAGACCTCCCCCTTGGCCGGCAGGTTCCACACGCGCGCCTGGCTGGCGTTCTCGTCGTCGCCATAGAAGTGCGACGTGCGATTCGGCTCGCTCCCGAGCAGTTCGTAGATGCGCTCGCGGGCCGCTGCGATGAGTTCGGGGGCATAGAAATCTTCCAGCAGCAGGTAGCCCTGCCCGTCGCAAAGCTCGCTGACGGCTGTGGCTACATCTGGAAGCCCCGACGCCATGCGACTAGGATAGGGGCTTATAGTGCGCCAAGGCTTACCCTGGCGCACTATAAGCCCCTTAGGATAGCGAGTCTGTAGGAGGAGCCTGAGTGAGCCAGTTGCACATCGCGCTGATGCCCGGAGACGGCATCGGGCCGGAGGTTACCGACGCCGCAGTTCGCGTGCTGCAGGCGCTGGAAGCGCAATCCGACGACCTAGTGTTGCGCTTCGAGACGCTGTCCGTCGGGGCCGGCGAGTACCTGAGTTCGGGCGATCCGCTTCCAGCGGCCGCCCTCGAGCGGGCGCGCGCTTGCGACGCGGTCCTGCTGGGAGCGATGGGACTGCCGGACGTGCGCTGGCCCAACGGCACCGAAATGGCGCCGCAGATCGACATCCGGGAACAGCTCGATCTCTACCAGGGCATCCGCCCGGTGCGCCTCTATCACGACGCACTGACGCCGTTGCGGGACAAGCGGGCGGGCCAGATCGACCTCGTGATCTATCGGGAGAACACCGAAGGTTTGTTCTGGGAGCGCCAAGCCAGCCATGATCCTCAGGCTGACCACGTCGAGAACGCGATGCGCATTTCACGTCGCAGCAGCGAGCGCATCGTGCAAGCGGCCTTTGCGGCCGCTCGCGAGCGGCGCGGCAAGGTGACGCTGGTGGACAAGGCCAATGTGCTGCCGGCCATGGCGTTCTTCCGCGAGGTATTCGACAGCATTGCGGCAGAGCATCCCGACATCGAGTCCGATCGGGTCTACGTGGACGCGGCGGCTCTGTTCCTGGTGCGGCAGCCGGAGCAGTTCGACGTGATCGTGACCGAGAACATGTTCGGCGACATTCTCTCGGATCTGGCCGCGGGCATCGTCGGCGGCATGGGCATGGCGCCATCGGCAGACATCGGTGCCCAGTACGGGGTGTTCCAGCCTGCCCACGGCAGCGCTCCTGACATTGCGGGGCGCGGCATGGCCAATCCGTTGGCCACAATCCTGTCGGCAGCGCTCATGCTCGACTGGCTGGGACGGGATGCCGAGGGAGACGCGATCCGCAGCGCGGTGGTCAACGCACTGCAAGATCCAACCTGCCGCACAGCCGATCTGGGAGGCCGCATGTCCTGCAGAGAGATGACCGAGCGCGTCGTCTCGCTACTGTGACACGGTGACTGGCGAGGTCCGTCAGCGCGATGGCCAGTGGGCCGGGTGTTCCAGCGGTTCGGGCAGCACGGTGCTGTGATCGCCGCGGGTGGCAAGCATCTGCTCCGGCGTCAAGTCCTCGGCAGTCCGCAGATCGGCACCGCGAAGGTCGGTGTCGGCGATGTCGACTCCGATCATGCGCGCGCCCACGAGGTTCGCATTGCGCAAGTCAGCCCCCCGCAGGTCGGCGCCGGAGAGGTTCGCAAGAACCAGCACGACCTCGCGCAGGTCGGCTTCGCGCAGGTTCGCCAGGCGCAGGTCCGACTGGGTGAGGTCGCAGCCCCGGAGATCGACCCTCGCGGTGGGATTCGCCGCCCGCCAGCGATTCCACGCGTCGACATCCGAACGCAACATGCGCAATTGCAAGGGATCGGCCATGCTAGTCCCGTCAGAACGCCGCATCTGGGCGGCTCCATCGCTGCTGACGCTCCATTACAGCAAATTCCGCCACGCACCGCCTCTGATGCGGTCCGAGTCGCGCGATGACGGAGATTTCCGTGCGATCATTGAGCAGGTAGGGCAACCCGATGCGTACAGAGACAGTGATCTTGCTCGGCGTCGCGCTGATGCTGGGCTCCTGCGGTCCCAGCACAGAAGACAGCGGCGCGCCGAGCGAGCAGGCCGCCCAGCAGCAACAGCCTGCGGAAGAGATCCGGGACGAGACCTATCGCTTCAACAAGGACGGCCTAGTGGAGGCCAAGGTCGTGCAAGACAACCTGTGCGGCCAGGACTTCATGCCGGGAGGCAATTTCGCCGAGTACGATAAGGGCGGCAAGAAGTACCAAGTCTGCTTCACTCTGCGGCGCAACGCTGACGCGGCGATGTTCCTGTCGATGGACTATCGGGACGCCCTGAGCGATCAGAAGTTCGTCCCGCACTTCGGCGGCTTCTACGGAATCGCCGGGGAGACCCCGACGCTGATCTTCCAGAAGAACAGGTATCTGGTCGTCATCGCAGGCTTGGAACTCGAGGAGGCCGACCAGGCCGGGCGCGTGATCGCGGGCTATCTGAACTAGCTCCCTGGCCCTTGCGGCTAGAATGTTGGCAGCGATGAACCGGACGCTTGCTTGGTTGAGCGTGCTATGCTTCGTCCCCGGCCTCTGCGCGCAGGACGATGGCAGTCGCTTCTTCGAAGAAGCGATCCGACCTCTGCTCGCGGCCAAGTGTCAGAGCTGCCACAACGATACGGTTGCCAGCGGCGGGCTGGCGATGACGTCCCGGGAATCACTGCTGAGGGGCGGCTCGCGGGGCCCGAGCTTGGTGCCAGGCAGCCCGTCCCACAGCGTCCTGATCGCAGCCGTCGAACAAACCGGCGCCCTGAAGATGCCGCCGACGGGACCGCTGCCAGCCTCCGAGGTCGAAGCCCTGCGCTCATGGGTTCGCGGAGGCGCGGCGTGGGGCCGTCCGGCAGGTGATCCGCAAGCGGCAGAGGCACTGTGGTCGTTCAAGCCGGTGGCGCGCCACGAGCCCCCTCAAGTGCGCGACACGGACTGGGGTCGCAACCCGATCGACGCGTTCATCCTGCGGAGGCTTGAAGAAGAAGCCTTGGAGCCTTCGCCCGCAGCAGACCGCCGCACGCTGATTCGCAGGGCAACCCTCGACTTGACCGGACTGCTGCCTACGCCGGAAGAAGTCCGCTCTTTCCTAGAGGACAACCAGACCGGCGCCTACGGCCGACTCGTGGAGCGGCTGCTGGAGTCTCCGCACTATGGCGAACGCTGGGGCAGACACTGGCTCGACATCGCCCGCTATGCCGACACCAACGGCTACTCGATCGACGGGCCGCGCTCGATCTGGCCCTACCGCGATTGGGTGATCGACGCCTTCAACGACAATCTTCCGTTTGATCAGTTCGTGATCGAACAGGTCGCTGGCGATCTCTTGCCCGATCCCACGCGGGACCAGCTGATCGCGACCGGCTTCCACCGCAACACGATGATCAACCAAGAGGGAGGCACCGACTTCGAACAATATCGCGTCGAGGCGGTGGTCGACCGCGTCCGCACGACCGGCGCGGCTTTCTTGGGGCTCACACTGGGCTGCGCGCGCTGCCACGACCACAAGTTCGATCCGATCTCGCAGCGCGAGTTCTACGAGGTCTTCGCCTTTTTCAACAACGTTGACGAGATCGGCGGAAACCTCGAAGAGCGCGAGGGCCGCCGACGCATGATGGATCCGATCCTCGAGCTGGCCGCACCTGCCGCGCTGGCCGAGCGCGACTCGGTGCGTAGCGAGCTGGACCGCATGGAGGGCGAGCTCGAAGATTTGAGCGCATCTCTGGAAGCAATCTGGAACGAACGCTTCCCGCCTGGCGAGATGGAAGACATCGAACGAGCGCGCGAGATCATCGCCCTGGATCCGAAGGACCGCTCGTCCGTCCAAGACAGTATCTTGCAGCGGGTGTTCGCCAGCCGCGTGCCCGAGTTCAAGGCCAAGCAGCAGGAGATCGGCGAACTCAGAAAGAAGCTGCCCGAGATCCCGTGGACGATGGTCATGCGCGACCTGCCCGAGCCGCGCGATGCCTATATCCACGTGCAGGGGGACTTCACCCGTCGCGGCGATCCGGTCGAGCCGGATACCCTGCGAGTCCTGCCTGGGATGCAGCCCGATCTGCCGCGCAATCGGCTGGGCCTGGCGCGCTGGCTGGTCGCCGACGACAACCCGCTCACGCCCCGGGTCACCATGAACCGACTCTGGCAGCGCTACTTCGGGATCGGAATCGTGGAGACCGAGAACGATTTCGGCACGCAGGGCAATCCGCCCAGCCACCCGCAGCTGCTGGACTGGCTCGCCTCGGAATTCGTGCGCAGCGGCTGGGATCTGAAGCACATGCACCGACTGATCCTGAACTCGGCCACCTACCGCCAGGCATCCTCCCATCGCGCCGATGCCGCCGCGGTCGACCCGGGCAACCGGCTGCTGGCCCGGCAGAACCGCCTCCGCCTCGAGGCGGAGATCATTCGCGACGCCGCCCTGTCGGCGTCCGGCCTGCTGGCGCCGGAGGTGGGCGGCCCCAGCGTGTATCCGCCCCAACCCGCTGGCGCCGGACAGTTCACGCAGGTGGACCGGAACTGGGAGGCGGACGAGGGACCGAGCCGCTTCCGGCGCGGCATGTACACGTACTTCATCCGGTCCGCAGCGCACCCCGGACTGATCCTGTTCGATGCCCCGATCGCCCAAGAGAGCGTCACGCGCAGGAATCGCTCCAACACGCCTCTGCAAGCCCTGACGCTGCTCAACGACGAGTCCCAGACCGAATTCGCAAGCGCCCTGGCGACCCGCATTCGCGAGCACTCGGACGATCGCGAAGAGCGCATTCGGCACGCCTTCGAGATCTGCCTGGCCCGACAGCCCCGGGCGCCGGAGGCGGAGCGGCTGGCAGGCTTCTTGAGCCACATGACCGATGCGTTCGCCACGGACGCACAAGCGCTGCGCAACACCGGGGCGGACACGCCCGGCGGGGCGGCCTGGACGGCCGCCGCCCGGGTCATGCTCAATCTGGACGAATTTGTGACGAGGCAGTAGACCGATGACCCACCCGACCGACGTCCCCCGCGCAGCGCTGAGACAGCGGACCCGGCGCCAGCTCTTCCAAGACTGCGGCGTCGGCTTGGGCAAGCTGGGGCTGACCTCTCTCTTCGTCGGCGATGCGCTGTTCGCCAATTCCGCCGAGCAGCGCGGCATGCATCACAGCCCGCGGGCGAAGAGCATCATTTACCTGTTCATGGCGGGCGCCCCCAGCCAGTTCGAGCTGTTCCAGCCCAAGCCGGAACTGCAGAAGCTCAGCGGCCAGCCGCTGCCGCCATCGTTGATGGAGGGAAAGCGTTTCGCGTTCATGGAGTCGTTCACCCGAAACCCGCCGAAACTGCTGGGCACGCGGCGCGAGTTTGCCCAGCACGGCGAGTCGGGCCAGTGGGTGTCGGAGTGCCTGCCCCACACCGCCCAGATCGTCGACGATCTCACCTTCGTGCGCACGGTCCACACCGAGAACTTCAACCACGCCCCGGCCAAGATCTTCATGAACACGGGCACGCCGTTCTTCGGGCGTCCCAGCATGGGAGCTTGGGTCAGCTACGGCATCGGCAGCGAAGCCGACGACCTGCCGAGCTTCGTCGTGCTGCAGTCCGGGCCGCGCGGGCCGCGCGGCGGCGCGATGAACTGGACCAGCGGCTTTCTGCCGACCGCGCACCAAGGCGTGCCGTTCCTCGGCGGGGGGGCGCCCATCCTCAACATGACCAGCCCGGCCGGTTTCGAGTCCGGACGACAGGCCGCGACCGTCGACGCGATCCTGGACCTGAACCGGCTCAACCTGGAGCAAGCCGGCGACCCGGAAATCGAGACTCGCATCTCCGCCTACGAAATGGCGCACCGAATGCAAACCAGCGGACCGGAGCTGATTGACTTCTCCAGCGAGTCGCAGGCGACTCTCGACCTGTACGGGGTCAAGCCCGGAGAGCAGTCATTCGCCAACAACTGCCTGCTCGCCAGGCGCTTGGTCGAGCGCGGCGTGCGTTTCGTGCAACTCTACCACTCGAGCTGGGACCACCACGGCGGTCCCGGCGAGACCCTGGACAAAGATCTGGATGAGGTCTGCCTGTCGGCCGACCAAGCGTGCAAGGCGCTGATCATGGATCTCAAGCAGCGCGGAATGCTGGAAGACACGCTGGTGGTCTGGGGCGGCGAATTCGGCCGGACGCCGATGGGCGAGGTTCGCGACACCGTTGGCAGGAATCACCACATCGATGCCTTCACCATGTGGTTCGCCGGCGGCGGCACGAAGCCGGGACAGAATATCGGCGAGACAGACGAAATCGGCTTCGCGGCCGTCAAGGATCCCGTGCATGTGCATGACCTCCAAGCCACGATCCTGCACCTGCTGGGCATTGACCATGAGAAGCTCACGTTCCGTTTTCGCGGCAGGGACTTTCGACTCACCGACGTCGGCGGGAATATCATCCAACCGCTCTTGGCCTAGGCCGACACGGCACCCGTCGAGGAACGAGCGCAGACGAAGCCATGGGCAGACTAGTCTTGGTGCGCCACGGGCAAGCGTGCGCGTTTACCGACGACCCAGACCGGCTATCGGAAACGGGCTGGGAGCAGTGCCGGATTCTCGGGCGCTATTGGAAGTCACGCGGCATCCGCTTTGATCTGGCGTTTCACGGCACCCTGCGACGCCAGCGAGAATCCTACGAAGCAGCAGCCCAAGGGTACGGAGGCCGCGGAGCCAGCTTCCCAGCGGCGAGCGAGCTACCCGGCCTAGACGAATACGAGGCCCAAGACGTAATAGCAGAAATCGCTCCGCGCCTGGCCGCCACGGACCCTTCTTTCGCGCCACTGTGGCAGGCGTGGCTGGACGGCAGGAACACTCCGGACCGCAACCGACCCTTCCAGCGAATGTTCGAAGCTGTGATGGAGCGCTGGGTCGAAGGGAAGATGCGGGAACCGGGCCTGGTGCCGTGGCAGCAGTTCAGGGAGCGCGTCGAGACGACGCTGGCAGAGTTGCGCGCGACGCCGGGACCGGGGCTGCGTCTAGTCGCGTTCACTTCGGGAGGGCCGATCGGCGTAGCCCTGCAATCATGCCTGGGAGCCCCGGCGCGTGCCGCTCTGGACATCAACTGGCGGGTGCGCAATTCGTCCCTGACAAGCTTCCTGTTCCGCGGGCCGCGCTTCTCTGTGGACGCCTTCAACGAGACGCCGCACCTAGTGTCGTCTCCGGACCTGGTAACGTTCCGCTGACACCCGTTAGTGCGATGCGGCGTGCTTGATCATGCTGCAACGCGCTGCAGGAGCTTGCCACGGGAGTATCCTGCGCAGCCACGCTCGACAGCACTCAACCGTTGACAGCCACGCTCGCCAATGCCGGCCGTTCTTCCTGTACTCGCGCAGTTTCTAAGGGAGCAGTTGCTCCAGGCCATGGGCGCATGCCTCCCGAATCGCTTCTGGCGTGAGCTGTCGCTCCGGGGAAATCCTGGCAGCTCGACGTATGTCGTCGCTCAGATTCAGGAACGGGGTCCGCGAACCTCTTGTAAGCGCCTTTAGCGTCCGGTCTGGGATCTGCGGCGCTAGGTGAACGCGCCACTCAGTCCTCAATTCGGGCAGACGCGACCCGAACAGCTGAAGCGTGTCGTAGATGTACAAGATGTCCCTTGCTCTGTCGTCGACGTTTCTCCGCCTGTGTATCAGAAGCTTTTGGACCACAAAGCTTGTTGGGTTGGCCACCTGAACACGACCTGTGAACGCTCCCTCGCTAAGGTCAATCATCCAAGGGCGACTCAAGAGTAGGCCGATGTACCTCAACTGCTGCGATGTTGCGCCAGCAACCCGCAGAGTAGCCCTCCGTCGGTTCTTTCGATCATATTCGCCTCCGACCAGTGGAGTCAGGAATTCGACATATAAGCCGGAAGAGGCGTCGCCCAGATGGTAGTGAGTTACTGGAGGGTGATCCCTGCCGAGAAACTCTTCGGTGAAGCCCCTCGAAATGAGTCGCTCGCGGATGTCTTGCCCTTCGACTGGCAGCAATCGGGGAACAGCGACGTCGGCATCAAGCGTTACCAGCGGTGGATAGCTCAAGGATCGCGCGCTGGGATGTAAACGGTGGAGCCGATGAGCCCAACCGCCTACGATGACGACTTGGTCCAGCCACGGTTCGAGCGCTGCAGCAAGTTCACCGAATAGACCAAGATCAGAGACTGCGGCCATCTTGCCCCGGCTCCTATAGCAGCTTCCCAAGCACACGCTTCTGAATCACATCGGCTTGCGCTCGCCCTCGCGCAGGGTGAGTGGAAACATCCAGCCAAGTCTGGAGAACGTCAGATACGGGGACGCCGTCGACGGCGGTGGCTGCCCGGAAAACCGCTTCTCGATTGGAGGGCACGCGCAGGTACACGTCAGGGGGGCCAGGAGAATCGTCTGCCCTCAACCCGAAACGCCTTAGCACATCGGGATCCAGTCTCTCCATCCAGATATAGGGCGGCACTCCCCGAACGAATCCGAATCCGAGAGCTTCGGCTGCTCCAAAGAGACCCAAACAGCAGCGGAGCTTAGCTCGAACAGCGCGGTTGGCCCCGCGTGTCTTGGGGGGGGACAGATCGTTCCCCTCGCCTGAATATTCCGCGAGCGACGCATCGAGCTGCTCCCTGCTCCGCTCTATGATCCAGCGCGCCGGAAATTGAGCATATGCCTCACGGTTGGCTGACACCCAGCGCTCGAACAATTCCTCGATCCGGACGAGCTTGATGCAATCCTTCCTCTCGTCTCGAAATCCTTCATCCTCGAGACGGCGCACGAAACGAACGGCGCTCATGATCGAAACATTGGCGGCCGCCGCTAGCTGAGATGCATTCCAGAAATCACCCTTCGGTACCCTCATGGACGATTGCGGCAAAGTTTGCCCAACTAGGATCTTCAACATCCACTGGTTCAGATCTGAGAACAACTGGGTTGGCTTTGCTCTAGGGGTCACGGCTGCAGCGGTCGGGGGAGTCGGACTTGCATTGAACCGCTCGAGCCCATGACCCGTGAACACTCGGAGTCCCTCTGCGTCGACCACGCCCGCGCCGACTTCCGGGGCGTGGCGCGCCGCGAATCGTCGAGCCTCTTCCGCAACCGAGATCGAAACCCGGCTCGACCCGACAACGGCGACCGGCACGGTAGGGGACGGGCACTTCGCAGCGGCGGTCTTGGCTTGGAGGATCGCTTGGGCTAGGAGCGGGATCAGGCGATCGCGGCGGCCCTCCGAGAGGCTCTTTACTTCGACGAGGTACTGTCGCCCGCCGGCATCAGAAAGGATGACTGCCCGAATTCCCCCCCCGGGGGCCTGCCTACGAACCTTCCAACCAGCTTTGCGGAACACATCCCCCACGATGCGCTCTAACGCAACTCCAAAATGACGGTCCGTAGAGGCCATGCGAGTCCAAGAACATGGCCACAAGGATTCACATGGCCATGTGAATTACCATGGCCATGATATCCCACGATGGAACCTGAGTCAAGCCTTGGGCCGATGGCAGCTTGGGAAGCTCGTGATCGCGGTTCGTCGACTCGGTGATTACGTCGACTCTCGCTACAGCTTGATGAAGACCATGTCGGAGTAGTTTCCGGGTGGAGTGGCCTGCCCGCGCGGGACGGTGTACTTGCGAACCGTGTCCTGGTTCAGCTCGATACCCAAGCCCGGCCCTTGCGGCAGCTCGACCTGACCTTCCGTGACACGCGGCCCGCCAACGAGTAGTTCTTCGATGAACGGATTCCCGGTCTGATCCACCTCCACGGTCAGGGCATGCGGAGTCGCCGCCACCAAGTGCATGTTGGCTGTCAGCGCCACCGCGTCGCTCCAAGTGTGCGGCGCGATCCTGACGTCTCGCTTGGCCGCGTCCGACGCGATGCGCAGCGCCTCGGTCAGCCCTCCACAACGGCAGCAATCCGGCTGCGCGATCTCGACCACTCCGCCATCGATCAGCTCCTTGAAACCCTGCCGTCCAAACTCGTTCTCCCCGGCGGCCAGCGGAATCCCCGGGATGCTGGGCCGCAGGGCCCTGAACGCTTCGGGCTGCTCCGGGGTAAAGGGCTCCTCCAGCCAGAACACCCCGGCCGCGAGCCAGTCCGGAGCCATCCGGCGCGCCTCGCTGAGCGAATAGCGGGCATTGCCGTCGACCATCAACCGTGCCTCCGGACCGATCGTGTCGCGCACGGCGCCCAGGGCTGCCCGATCATAGTTCGGATCTTTTCCCAGCCGCATCTTGACGGCGCGGAAACCGCGTGCGAGATGTCGCTGCGCCTCGTCCCTGAGTTCGCCGATCTCGCGCTGCCAGAGCAGCCCGCTGGCATACGCCGGAACTGCCGCCCTGGCTGGGCCGAGCAGGTCGCAGATCCGCTTTCCCTCGACTTTGCCTCGGATGTCCCACAGAGCGATATCGATGCCGCCCAAGGCTGACACCGCGGCACCCTTGCGCCCGTACCAGCGCGTCAGCGCGTAGCAGCGCTGCCAGCAGGCCTCGATCTCCAGCGGATCAGCGCCCACCAGAAGAGGCCGCAATTGGCCTTCGATAATCGTCCGCACCAAGTCCGGATGCGAATAGACCGAGCCCAGCCCCTCGACGCCCTCGTCGGTGCGAACCTTGACCAGAGTGGTCAGGCGGCCCGTGCAGGTTCCGCCGGCATAACGAAATCGTCGCTCGGGCGCGTACTCGAACCTCAGGTTGATGACCTCGATGTCGCGAATCTTCATGGCGCAATCGCTCGTCTCGTGCTATTGGCCTACCAGAACACAACGAAACTCAAGGCTGCGCCGAGGGCGACGATCGCTCCAGCCAAGAGCACCGGCACTGTCGTGGAACGCTGGTCGCCTTCCGTAACGGCAATCGCGGCGCGGCTGTCGCGCAGCCAGCCTTCCGATGCCAGATCCCGGGGCTGGCTGGAAGGCTCCCAGCCGCGCACGGCCGATACAGCTAGCATCGCGGCGACTGTGAGCAACAGGCTGATGACGGTGCTGGCATAGTTGTTCACCAGCACAGCGGGCAAGAGCACAACGCCAAAACTGAGGGCCAGCACGGGGGCCAACAACTTGAGCGTTCCGTAAACGATTCCCACCGCAAGCCCCCAAGTCGCGCTGGAGCGGTGAACTCGGGTGAACGCCCCCATCAGATAGACCGCCAGCAACGGAACGACAAACGCCCCTACCCAGTCCAGAAACACCATCAGCATGCCCCGCTCTTGCATCATCAGCGGCACGAACGCGAAGGCCCCCAAGATTACGACGGGCGTGAGCCAGCGGCTGGCCGACACGAAGTAGCTGTCAGGCCGGTCCTTGACGAACAAGCGCGCAAGGACGTCGCGGACGAGCAGGGACGGCACGGTCGAGCCAATCGAGTCGAAAGTCGAAAAACAAGCGGCGACCACGCCCGCCACGATCATGCCGCGCAGTCCGGCCGAAGTGAGTTCCCGCACGACCAGAGGGAATGTCGAGTCCCGCACCTGCAACTCCGCAGCCAGCGGCATCAAGCTCGGGTCGGGGAAAAGCGCCCGTCCGAAGATGCCGACCGACAGGTTGGTGAAGTTTAGGACCAGCAATACGAGCCCCGAAACGACTACAGCCATGCGCAAGTCCCACTCGCTGCGCGCCCCGAACAGGCGCATGGACTGCGTGTGGTTGACCACGGCGTAGCCCAGGCCGATGATCAGCCAAGCCAGCGAGACCAGCCAAGCCGGGCTCCGCGTGACGATTTCTTCCCCGTCCGGGCTCAGCTCGCCACCGATGAGCAGGCGCCTCGCTACCGTCTCGGGCGACCCGCCGGCGACGCTCTGGACGGCGACGTCATCGGTGCCGGCATGCAGCAATTGCGCCGACAAGCCGGGTTCGTGGCTCTCCAGTCGCTCACCCGCTCCGCCCCAACCGCCAACAGCCATCCAGACCGTGCCAAACAGAGCGAACGACGCAACGACCATGACAACGCTCTGCAGCGCATCCGTCATGGCCACCGCCTTTAGCCCGCCCAGCGACGTGTAGGCGGTTGCCAGCACGGCGATCAGCACGACACCCCACCACGCATTTGTGCCCAAACCGCAGACGATCGCCAGCAGGAGGTAGAGCGTGGTAGCGATGATCGCCAAGACCAACGTGCGGTAGAGGGCCTGGACCAAGGCGCTAATCACACGAGCGGAGAGACTGAAGCGCGCCTCGAGGTACTCGGCATTGGTGTACATGCCAGCGCGGTACATCGGCAGCGCGATCCAGTTGGCAAGCAGGAACCAGCCCAGAGTGACGCCGACCCAATTGGTGACCAGGTAGCTCATACCGACGGCGTACGTGCCGCCGGCATCAGCCACCAGATCGCTTGCATCGATAGCGGTGGCGTAAAGCGAAAGCCCGATCATCCACCACGGCAAGCTCCGCCCCGCCAAGAACCAATCGGAGCTGGTCTTGGTGTCGCGCCCGCGAACAATTCCGTACAGGATGATCCCAGCGTTGAGCGCGACGACGATGGTCCAATCGATGGCACTCATGCTACGCTTTGCCTGAAACCATGGCCTCGCGGCGGACAGTCTTGTGGATCGCGGCTTTGGTTGGACTTGTGCCGATATCGGTCACGGCGCAAGACCACGCATTCTTCGAGAAGCGTGTCCGCCCGATCTTGGCCAACCGGTGCTTTGCCTGTCACGGCCCGCACGCTGGCGAGGGGCAAGCCGGGCTCCGGCTGGACTCAATGGCTGGCATTCTCAAGGGCGGTCGCTCGGGGCCAGCCGTGGTGCCGGGCAGCGCAACCCAGAGCCTGCTGATCCACGCGATCAATCATGACACACTGCTGCAGATGCCGCCCAAGTCGAAGCTGCCGCTTGGCGAGATCGCGGTGCTGACCAAGTGGGTCGATACGGGCGCGAACTGGCCCGAGCACAAGCCGGCCCCCGCGCCGGAGGCAATCGCGCGGTCTGATGGCTTTTCAGCCGACGAACGGTCGCACTGGGCCTTCCAGCCGCTACAAGCCCCGGCCATGCCGCCGGGCGATTCGGCCGTCGACGCCTTGCTCGGGATCGGCCAGTCACGGGCGGGGCTGAGGCCGGTAGGGGCCAGCGACAAGCGGGCGCTGATCCGGCGGGCTACGCTCGATCTGCACGGCCTGCTGCCCACCCCGGACGAAGTCCGCAGATTCCTCGGGGATACGTCAGACAACGCCTTCGCGCGCGTGGTGGACCGGCTGCTGGCCTCGCCTCGCTACGGGGAGCGCTGGGGCCGACATTGGCTGGACGTGGCGCGCTATTCGGATAGCAACGGAATGGATGACAACATCGTCCACGGCGACGCCTGGCGCTACCGCGACTACGTGATCCGGGCGTTCAATCAAGACAAGCCCTATGACGAGTTCGTGCGCGAGCAACTGGCGGGCGACATCCTCACGGACTGGAGCGACACCAACCGCGCCGAGGGGTTGATCGCAACCGGCTTCTTGATGCTCGGACCCAAGATGGTTGGCGAAGACGACCCTGTCAAGCAGAAGCTGGACTTCGCCGACGAACAGTTGGCCACCACTGCGCGCGCGTTCACGGCGCTGAGCATCGATTGCGCCCGCTGTCACGACCACAAGTTCGATCCCATTCGCAGCGCCGACTACTACTCCATGCTGGGCATCTTCACCAGCACCAAGACGGTGCTCACCTACCGGGTCACCTCCAAGCTCAACGCCACCGCGCTGGCAAGCGCGGAAGAGAACCGCCGACTGTCCGAGATCGAGAAGCGCTTCGACTACCACAGCGACTTCGTCACGAACTACAACCAGGCAACCACTCCCAAGCATGTGGTGGAGGCGCAGCGGGCAGCCGAGGACGACGCTCTCGCCGAGTACTACAGCATCGCCAAGGCGATGGCCGTAGCGGAGGGGGATGCCGCCGACCTTCCGCTCATGATCAACGGCAACCACCTCACGCCCGGCCCGATCGCTCCGCGCCGCTTTCCCGCGATCCTGGCCGGGGAGCAGCAGAGTCCGATCGCGTCGCAAGGCAGCGGAAGGCTGGAGCTAGCGCAGTGGCTGACTTCCAAGGACCATCCGCTGACAGCGCGCGTGATGGTCAACCGGATCTGGAAGTGGCATTTCGGCGAAGGCATCGTGCGCACGCCCGACAACTTTGGCAAGCTCGGCGAACCACCGGACCACCCGGAACTTCTGGACTGGCTGGCGCTGCAATTCCAAGCAAGCGGCTGGTCGGTCAAGTCAATGCACCGCCGGATCATGCTCTCGGACGCCTACCAGCGCTCTTCCAGATGGACTGAAGGGCATGCGGAATCCGACCCAGACAACCGCCAGTTCAGCCACGCCAATCGCCGGCGAATGGAAGCTGAAACACTGCGCGATGCGCTGCTGGCCGTCTCCGACCGCTTGGACCTCGCGACCGGGGGCAAGACCATCCCGCACAAGAACTTTGTGAATCTCAACGCCCAGTCGCGCTCGCGGGATCCGGCCCTCTACGACTCGCGGCGGCGCAGCGTCTACCTGCCGGTGCTGCGCAGCGCCCTGTACGAGATGTTCGCGGCCTTTGACTTTGCCAACCCGTCCACCTCCAACGGCCATCGCGGCGCGACCATGGTCGCGCCGCAGGCGCTCTTCATGCTGAACTCCGACTCGGTGGACGAGGCGTCCGCCGGCTTCGCCGCAAGACTGGCGGGCCAAATCCCCGGGGGCGACGCCGACCGCATCGTGCTGGCACACGAAATCGCCTTTTCGCGTCCGTCCGAGCCCGACGAGACCGAGAGCTGGCGCGCCTTCTTGGACCGCTATGAAGCGGCCACGGGGGACAGGGACGCGGCTTGGAAGGCAATGTGCCGCATCCTGATCGCGTCGAACGAGTTCCTCTACATACAATGAGGTCGGCGATGCGGTCTGAAGGCATCGAAGCGAGAGCGTCCCGCCGCGAGGCTCTCAAGCAGATGGGCGCGGGCTTCGGCTGGCTGGCGCTGACCTCGCTGCTCGCCGAAGAGGCCGCCGCATCCGGCCCGCTAGCGCTGCGCGAGCCGCACTTCGCGCCGCGCGCCAAGCGCGTCATCATGCTCTTCATGTTCGGCGGTCCTTCGCACATCGACACGTTCGACCCGAAGCCGCTCCTCAACCGCGACAGCGGCAAGCCCCTGCCGTTCGCCAAGCCGCGCATCATTTCGTTCCCGCGCCGCGCCGGCGACCTGATCGGCTCGCCGTTCGAGTTCAAGCAGCATGGCCAGAGCGGTGCCTACGTCAGCGAGCTCTTTCCGCACGTTGCGGGCATCGTCGACGATCTGGCGATCGTCCGCTCGATGCACTGCACCAACCCCCGGCACGGCGGGGCCGTGCTCGAATGGCACACCGGAAGCGATACGTTCATCCGACCGGCCATGGGGTCTTGGCTGACTTACGGTCTCGGCTCTGAGAACCAGAACCTGCCCGGCTACATCACCATCTGCCAAGCGTTGGCCGAGGGCGGCGCAAACAACTTCGGCTCGGCCTTCTTGCCGGCGGCCCACCAAGGCACGCCTCTAGGCTACGGAAACGCCAAGGCGAAGGAGGCCAGTTTCCCGTTTATCGGCGACGGGCAGCGAAAACGCCTGCAGCGCCTAGAACTCGACATGCTGTCGAACGTCTCGCGACGCCAACTGGCCCGCAGCGGTCCCGACCCCGAGTTGGAAGACCGCATCGCAACGTTCGAGCTGGCTTTCCGCATGCAGGCGGAGGCACCGTCAGTCCAGGACATCAGCTCAGAGAGCGCCGCGACCAAGGCGATGTACGGCCTGAGCGATCCGGTCACGGAAGATTTCGGGCGCCAGTGCCTGATGGCCCGCAGGTTCAGCGAGAGCGGCGTGCGCTTCGTGCAGTGCAACAGCAACGGCTGGGACCACCACTTCGACCTCAAGAACTCGCTCACGAAGATGTGCGCCCAAGTGGACAAGCCGATCGCCGCTCTCATCAAGGACCTCAAGACGCGCGGATTGCTCGACGAGACACTGGTGATTTGGGGCGGCGAGTTCGGCCGCACGCCGACAGCAGAGAACGCCGATGGCCGCGACCACAACCCGCACGGCTTCACGATGTGGCTGGCTGGCGGCGGGATCAAGCCCGGCATCACCTATGGCCAGACCGACGAGTACGGCTACTACGGCGTAGAGAACAAGATCCACTTCCATGATCTGCACGCCACGATCCTGCACCTGCTCGGCTTGGATCATACGAGGCTGACCTTCCGCCACGCTGGCCGGGACTACCGGCTGACCGACGTCCATGGGGAAGTCGTGCGGGACTTGCTCGCCTAGGCCCTGCTCCGGGACTTTCGGCACCCAGCGCGGCGCTCATCTCCGGGCGGCGGCGGCCGGACGAAGCGCGGGCAGCAAACAGGGGTCTACCCGGCCAGACCGCCCTGCTTGAGGTCTTCCAAGCGCGCGACTTGCCCGGTGCGGAATGCGAGGTTCGCCAGATGCGCGCTTACGCAAGCGCGGACGCCCTCTTCCGCCGGCGTGTTGGGCTTCTTGCGACTACGCACTGCGTCGATCCAGTTCTGCAGGTGCGGCGTCTCGCCATCCACGTCGAAGTCGGCCCCCCGCTCCCCGGTCCCAGGCTCAAATAGCTCGGCCTCTATGCCGCTCCCCGGTTCCGGGAGGATCTCGTACCGCCCGCGATCCAAGTACATCGTGCCCTTTGTGCCCATGATCTCGACCATGGCCTTGTCGCGTTGGTTCACGAACGTGCCCTCGAAATGGACCTGAAGGTTCCTATCGGGGTAGCTGAGCAGGGTTTGGATCGTGTCCGGGGCCTCCCAGCGATCCATGGCGAACGTGTCTCCTATCGTGGTGGCCAGAGCCGGATCGGGCAGGTCGAGCAGCCAATTGACAGCATCGATCCAATGCACCATGAGGTCGGTGAGAATGCCTCCGCCAAAGTCCCAGAACCAGCGCCAGTTCCTGAAGCGATAGCCATCGAAGGGCTGGAGCGGCGCGTTTCCCAAAAAACGCTTCCAGTCGACGGTGGACGAATCGATCTCGTCCGCTCCCGGGCGTCCGGACCGCCGATTTCGATTCCAGGTCATGCGCACCTTGTGGACCGTCCCGAGCCCACCTCCGCCGAGGATTTCCCGGGCCCTCTCGAACTGCGGCATGCTGCGCTGCTGCGTGCCGACCTGCACGATCCTCTGGTTCGCATCCTGTGCCTGAATCACAGCGTCGCCTTCGCTGAGGTCATGCGTCAGGGGCTTCTCGACATATACGTCTTTGCCGCTGTTGCAAGCGTCGACGGTCATGGGAACGTGCCAGTGGTCCGGCGAGCCGATCAGGACAGCGTCGACGTCACTGCGTGCCAACAATTCGTGGTAGTCCCTCGTCACGAAAGCGTCGCTTCCGGCAATCTGCCTTGCCTGTTCGAGGGACTCGTCCCAGATGTCGCAGACCGCCGTGATGCGCGTGCCGGGTACCCCGGCGAGATCCTTCATCAGTCCGCGACATCGGCCGCCGGTGCCCATGCAGCCGATGTTTATGGTTTCGTTGGCTGGATAGGCGAGGGCGCTCGCAGCGCTGGCAGCAGCGGCGCCGAGGAGAAAGTGACGTCGGTGGGTAGTCTTGGGGGGCACGGCAGGTATCCTAGCGGCCCGGAGGGGCCGCGCACAGCGTGCATTCTACACCGCTTCTCGCGGATTCGGGCTTTTGGGGACCGCCTCGAGAGCTCATTCCGAATCACAGAGCAATGCCCGCGCAAGGGCGCTACAGAGCTTGACTGGGGCCTCGTTCAGCACAGACTAACGGACCCACGTGTTTCAGCCAAGACGATAGTGGGCCAGAAGACACATTCCACCACTCACCGCCGTTCGCTCGGTGGTTCCGTTCGCACGAACCAGCACAATCAAGATTCGTTGCATCTGCCTCCAAGGCGCGGATCCACTCGCGCCGGGTGTGATTGCGGGCTGAGCTTGGCGCACAGCAGGCGCTCCGGTCAGATCGCATTGGCAAGCTGCTGCGCACCGCGTCGCTCTGGGCGCGAGCAGGGCTGGCAAGCAAACTCGCGTCACGACAGCGGCGGGTCAGGGAGCCCTGGCACGGTGCTAGTATCATCTCCAGGCGGCGCGGGCGAGCGCTGTCCGCTGCGACATGGCCTTCACGACCGCCACAGACACCGAATCTGCCGGGCCGGCCACAGCCATTGCCGAGGCGCCTGCGAAGCCGGACAAAATCGAATACCCAGAACGGAATTGGATCGCGCAGAGCATCTCGCACGGCGATGCTGTGCTGCAAGCGGCGGCGGCCTTGCGGAACCACTTCCGGGACCGCACGGACGTGCTGGTGGCCATGGAACTGGCGGTGTACTACCGGCGTGGCGATGACAATCTCTGGCTGCAGCCGGACGTGCAGGTGGTGTTCGGGGTGAGTCCTGAGAATCGCCGTTCGTACCGGATATGGGAAGAGGGCAAGGCACCGGATTTCGTGCTGGAGGTGGCGTCGCCGGCGACAGCGGAACACGATGCCAAGTACAAGCGGCGGGAGTACGCCCGGATGGGGGTTCGCGAGTACTGGAGGCTGGACCCGGAGGGAACCTTGATGGGGTCAGCGTTAGAGGGCTACGAGGCCAGCGAGGGGAAGTACGAGCCGGTGCAGCCCGTGGCGAGCAGCGGCCAGGATCGGTGGTTCCGGAGCCGGGTGCTGGGGCTGGAACTGCGCAGCCAGAGGCAAGCCCGGGCGACGGTGCTGGTGTTCCGGGATCCTTGCACGGGGGAAGAGACCGACGGTGCGCTGGAAGAAGCCGAGCGGCGGCGGCGGATCGCGGAGCGAGATTCGCGGACCGCCAAGCAGGAGGCCAGCGCGGCCAAGCAGGAGGCCAGCGCGGCGAAGCAGGAGGCCAGCGCAGCGAAGCAGCGGGAAACCGCGGCGAAGCAGGAGGCAAGCGCAGCGAACGAGCGAGTGCGGGCCCTCGAGGAGCAACTCCGCGCCCTCACGGCCCGCACCACTCCGTCCGAGCGTGACTGCTAGCGGCCAAGCCCAGGCACCCGGCGATACCGGCCGCCCGCCACGAAGCTGGGGATTGGCGCTGGATTGCACGTCAGCTCCTTCCCCTGAAATCCTAAACAGACGCGCAATCGCCGGTCTCGCTATCGATGCTGCGTAGGCGCTTGAGCTAGAATTCGAGATCTCGGTGCCTTTGGTCTGAGGCGCGCCTCGCTAGACTTACTCTGCAGCGGGCACCCAGCGCACCTCCTGCGTCATGTCGTACCGCACATTTGCGTCATTCCGGGAAGCGATCCCAGCGCGGGTGGCGCCCCGGTCAATCATCGCGTCAAACTTGGCACGGAGCTCTTCGACGACCTCGGGGCGTTCTTCGGCCAAGTTCGTCGATTCAGCGATGTCTTCGGCGAGATTGTAGAGTTCCGGGACGGTCGGCAGGCCACGGGATTCTTCCAAGTTCGCTTCGCTGTTGCGAAATACAAGCTTCCACGGCCCGTCGCGGTAGGCGAACTCACCGTGATTGGAGTGGCTTACCAACGATGCGCGCCCTTCGACTGCTTGCTGACCAAGCGCAGCATCCAAGAAGCTGATGCTGTCTTCGGCGCCGTCCTGTGGCAAGTCCGCCTCGACTATCGCCAGGCTTGTCGCGAAGATGTCCGTCAAGCTGACTAGCTGGTCGCTTTGGGAATGGGCCGCAATCTTTCCCGGCCAGCGAATGACCAACGGGACTCTGTGCCCGCCTTCCCAGATGTCGCCCTTGTGCCCGCGATATGGGCCGCTGGGCATGTGACCGGCTTCGACTAGCGCTTCCCACCCCGTGTAATGCGAATGACCGTTATCCGCCGTGAAGATCACGATGGTGTCGTCGGCGATTCCCGCCTCGTCAACCGCTTGGATGACCTGCCCTGCCGACCAGTCGGTCTCGATCACGAAGTCCGCTATAGGAGCGATGCCGCTCTTGTCCTGAAAGGCTGGTGACGGTGAGATCGGCTCGTGTGGCGAGGTCATTGAATAGAACAGGAAGAATGGCTTGTCGCCCTGGGCCCGCGAGCGGATCTGCTCGACTGCCCTGCGCGTGAGTTCGGGAACGATCTCGCGCAAGCGCCAGCCCGGAGCCATGGGGCTGCCTACGAAGCCTCGGGGCAGCACGACACCCTCGGACTGGTCATGAACATAGGCGGCAGTCGGGGCCGGAGTTACGACATCGTTCTCCACGTATGAGAACGGCGGCATGTTGGGCAGGTCCACGCCGAAATAGTAGTCAAAGCCTCTGGTGGTCGGACCGTTCAGAACGGGCTTTTCCAGATGCCACTCGAGGGTCTTCTGGCCATTGCGCGCCTTGGTCATGCGGCTCGGCTGCGGCCCGGGCCATTCCCAGCCGAGATGCCACTTGCCGATCAAGGCCGTCTCGTACCCATGCTCTCGGAGCATCCCCGGCAGCGTGGGACGATCGTCGGCGATCAACGGCGGTTCGTAAGCCGCCAACACCCATTCCTGAAGGCGTGTGCGCCAAGAGTATCTTCCGGTCAGCAAGCCGTAGCGGGTCGGAGTGCAGACCGCCGACGGGCTATGGGCATCCGTGAAGCTCATGCCCTCTTGAACGAGCTTGTCCAGATAGGGAGTAGCGATCTTGTTTTCCGGGTAGTGGGCCTGGATATCTCCGACGCCGAAGTCGTCGGCCAGAATCAGCACGATGTTCGGAGCCCTCTCGGGCTGTTCCGCCGTACAGGAGCAAAGGACTCCCGCGGCAAGCAGGGCGACTGACGTGGCTGTGCGCATGGTGTCTCTCAATCGAAGGTACAGAGCAGTCCTGGAGGGTCGGGTCCTCGATCCCCAGATGGGCAGACGGCTCTAGAACAAGGCGATCCGCAGGTCGCTCTGGCAAGCCCACTCTAGCATGCAGGAGGCCGCCATCCATTTGCGCAAGGAGCTAGGGTTCGTTCACGGGCTTGGTGTTCGTAGCTACGATGCAAGCGCACGAACGATAAGTATTTTGGGTGAGATTTTTTGCAATCAGATGCCTCGAATACGGGCAAGTTTTCTTTATAAGGTATTTATTTTCAATAAATTGCTAGGGATTCGTCATCACGGATTTTTTGCAGGAAAATTTGTAGCTCCAAGCGAGCGTCCAACACGGATTGAATTCAAGGGGCAGAATCCGACGCTACTGTCTGGTTGCGAATGGCTAGCTCGAGACCACGCGGGCGATCAAGTCTCGAAACCCGTAGCCGCCAGCGGAAGAAGATGCCCTAGCCGAAGCGCGAGAAAACGACCGGACGCGCCGCGGTCGGCAAGACGGCTGTGGTCGGGCCCAAGGACTGGGCCTCCATCTGTCGATCAGCCTCAACTGAGGCGCCCTTCCTCACCTCTGAGCGGCGAAGCCTTGCGCCGCCGGGACCTGGAAGCGATCGACTGCACTACTCGGCGTCTACCCTGACCGTGGCATCCTTCCATATCGTCGAGCGGGCCTCGATGGCGGACTTTTTCGCTTGGAACAACCGCAGGCACTCCCGTGCTTCGGCGGTTTTCTTCGCCCGTGCATATACCTGACCTAGCACGTAGTAGGCTTCAAAGAACTCCGGCGCGGCTTCGAGAGCCTTTAGAAGGTGCTGCTCAGCGTCATCCAGCCGACCCCGTCCCATCTCCAGCTTTGCCAGCTCGAAGCGCGCCGACGCATCGGAGGAATCGATCTCGATTGCCTTGGCGAGGGCCGAGCCAGCTCGCGCAGTCTGGTCGACATCTGACCCACTTGCGATCATCGACCGGGCAAGCTCGGTGTAGTAAGGCGCGGCATCGGGCTGAAGCTGGATCGCCCGCTCGAAGGACCTGACGGCCTGCTCCGGCCTGTGCCTCCTTTGATGAGCGCGGCCGAGCAGGAAGTGCGCTTGGTGATCGAGCGGATCTAGCTCGATCGATCGCTCCAGCAGCTGGACCGCAGTCTCGCTCCCAGGCTCCAGATTCAAGCAGCTGAATCCGAGCTCGCGGTGCAATCGTGAGCGAAGCAGTTCGCCGTCGCTTGTGTCGCGGGCGGCGACACGCAGCAGCTCGACGGCGGTTCCATGGTGGTGGCGTGCGCTCAGAGAGCGAGCGAACTCAAACAACTGCAGGCCTCGTTCGGGATTTCGACCCGCAGTCTCACTCCCTAACCCTGCGGAGACTTCCCGGTACGCGTCGGCGCAGGAGTTGCGCTGAATCGCGTAGAAGACCTTTGGGCTTGCCGATCCTGCCGCGAGGAACATCCTGCCGAACCAATCTCCGGCAAGTTCCGCCTTGCCTTGTTCGAGCAAGACGAGGGCAAGGTTCAGGTACGGATGGGGGCTCGACGGTTCCTTGGCGATGGCTCGCTCAAGCAATGTCTGGGCCTCATCGAACCGCTCCAGCGATGCTAGCGCCGCCGCTTGCAGGGTCAGCACCTCGGCATTCCCTGAACCGTTGGGAGCAGAAAGGGGCTGCAGCAGTTCAACGGTTCGCTCGTGGCGGTTCAACAAGTGGTTAGTGAGCGCTAGATAGACCCGTGCATTCGGCGACTGGCTCACTCCATCGAACGCAGTTTCGAATGCTCCAAGTGCATCTCGATAAAAGTGGTGCTCAAACAGGAGTCGGCCGATACGCAACGCCAAATCACTGCTCGGAGGGCTCTTCTGCAAGATCGCACGAGCGTTGTCAAGACCCGCCGCAAGCTGTCCCGAAGCGAACTGCGACGCGGCGAGATGGAACCTCACGGCAGTATTTCGGAAGCCTTGCTGGAACGCCTCGGAGAGGTGCTCGGCCGCCTTGGACGGTTCGGAGAGCTGTCTGTAGAGAATGCCCGCCTTGTAGCGGAGGATCTCTTGCGCGGGGTCCGCTGTCAGGGATTGCTCGAATTCCTCGGCGGCATCGCGCGGACGCTCCAGAGCCTCATAGATCTCTCCGAGCTCCCGGTGGAGAACCGCAAGTCCCGCCCCGGCCGCCTCTCCCCTCCGCGCCATAGTCAGCAAGCGTTCGAACGACTTGGCCGCTTCCGGCAGGTCGCCGGACTGTCTTTGGGCCCGGGCAAGCGATAAGAGCCCGCTACTGTCGGTCGCCAGTGTTGCCGTGGGAATGGCCAGACAGCTGGCCCAAACAAACAGTCCGATAGACGGCTTGAGGGCGCAACGCGGCACGACGGCTCCTATTTTCGTTCAATTGGACCGGATGCGAGATCAAAGATCTGGATCATTCGATCCCTCCCGAGCACGTGCCGGAGATCGGAGAATCCAGAGTGCTTCTAAAGCGGCACGGGCCAGCCCTGACAAACGCGGCCGTCTCGATCATCCGCCGCCTGCTGCAATTCCGCTTTGCGTCCGGGCCAACCTCCATTCCTCAGCGCGTGCCGCAGAGCCCCTCGCCGTACTTATCGACCCGCCCGGGCTCGAGCCCGCGACCGACTATCTCCAGCTCACAGCGGTACGCCGTGTGAGTCGTCGCGGACCCGCTTTGTCGGCACCAGCCAGCACGGCTCCGCCGGGCCTCTGGCGGCCTGTTCGGCCCCGTTGCGAGATGTTCTTGGGGTGATTCTTGGCGACTTCACAAGACGTGCGATCGGGGCGGTTCCAGTCAGGCACATGACGTGCGGGCAACAATGCGTGCCTGAGCGAGCACGTATTGGACAGATTTGACACCCGACGACGGGCGCAATACAATTTCAGGCGCAACGAGTTCCTCTGTGGGCTACGTTTGCACGGAAGTTCCGTCTTTGGGAGGACTTATGAGATTGCAAACCCTTTACCTGTTTTTGCTAGCTGCGCTGGTTTGGACCTCGCCGGTCGCTGCCCAAACGTCATTCGGGACCATCCTCGGGGACGTCACCGACGAAAGCGGCGCCGTCGTGCCCGGGGTGTCGGTGACCGTGACCAACGAGGGCACCGGCAATGCCCGCATCGTCAGCACGAACGAATCAGGGGGGTTCGCCGTACCCTCCCTGCCGCCTGCAGTTTATTCGGTCTCGGCGGAAATGCCGGGCTTCAGCCAATCGCAGCAAACAGGCGTGACGTTGGCCGTAAACCAGACGCTGCGCGTCGATCTCACCTTGTCAATCGGCGAGGTCACGGAGGTCGTCGAGGTGAGCGCCGCTGCACTGCAGTTGCAAACTGACACCTCCACAGTCGCCTCGACCGTAGACAACAAAAAGGTCGTCGAACTGCCCTTGAACGGCCGCAGCTTCACCCAGCTCACCATCCTCATGCCGGGTGCCGTGGCCGGGGCAGGTGCGTTAACGGCCTTCCAGACATCAGGCACTGCCGTCTCTATCAGCGGCCTGCGGAGCGAGGCCAACAACTACACGCTCGATGGCGTCAACAACAACGAGAGCTTCTTCAAGACCTACGGCTTGCAGCCCTCGATCGATGCCATCCAGGAATTCAAGATCCAGACCAACATCACCTCCGCGGAGTTCGGCACAGCTGCCGGAGCAAACGTGAACATCGTCACCAAGTCGGGCACCAACGAGGTCCACGGCACAGCGTTCGAGTTCCTGCGCAACGACAACATGGACGCCTCCGAGTTCTTCGCGAACCGCTCCGGCACGCCGCGGCCCGAGTTCGGACAGAACCAGTTCGGCACCACGGTTGGCGGGCCGATCGCACGGAATAGGACGTTTTTCTTCTTCATGTACGAAGGCCAGCGCCGACGCCGCGAGTCGACGCTGCTCAACGTCGTTCCGACGACTGAAATGTTCAGCGGCGACCTGTCCCAAGACACCCAGGGCAGACCGGCGGTTCCCTTCTATGATCCCTGGACGACCGTGGAGAACGACGATGGCAGCCTGTCGCGCCAGCTGATGCCAAATATGAGAGTTCCCGCAAGCAGGATTAACCCGTCGACGAAGCAGCTCCAAGAAATCCTCTGGTCTGCTCCGAACCTGCCGGGCCAAGCACTGAACTTGATCAACACAAACGCCTCAAGGATCGACAACAACCAATGGATGGGCAAGGTCGATCACCGTTTTGGCGACAACAACCTGCTGACGGGGCGCTTCAACTTCATGGATTCAGTGAGCCCTCGGCCAACAGCTCACCTCACGGTGGACAACCTCTTGGTCAACAGCTTCACGAACATCATGATCAGCGACACGCACACGCTGAATCCCACCACGATCATCGACACGAAGATCTCCTATCACCGCAACAACTTGCAGATCGCCGACAGCGCCCCGGGGGGCAAGGAGGCCATCGCTGCCTTCATCAACGGAAACGGGATCCAAGGGATTCCGATCCTGAAGAGTGAAGCGGTGCCGCTCTTCCCGGCTTGGCGGATCGCGGGCTTTGCAAGCCCTAGCCAGACGGGATTTCCGTTTCCCGACGACTCATACAGCGCGTACGCCACCATCACGAAGATCGCCGGCGCTCACAGCATCAAGGCGGGATTCGAATTCAAGCACAACCGCAACTTGGACGACGGCTACTTCACAGGCAATATGACGTTCAACAAGGTTCCCACCGAGGATCCGCAGAATGCCGCCGCCACCGGCAACGCGGTCGCTTCCTACTTGCTCGGGCTGCCGACTGTGGCACAGCGCAACATTGGCCAAGGCACGACAGCGATCATGCGCAAGGAAGACTACAGCTTCTTCTTTCAGGACGATTGGAGAGCGACGTCCAACCTCACGGTTAACCTAGGCCTTCGCTATGACAACAGCGAATGGCCCAAGCACCGCGATGACTTGCTGGCCTCGATCGACCTCTTGACGGGACAGTTCCTGTGGGACGGAGTGAACCCGATCACAGGGGAGGGGCCGAACGTTCGCCGCGGGATCGTCGAGCCGGACAACAACAACTTCGCGCCTCGCGTGGGCATGGCCTACCGCTTGGGCGAAAAGACAACCGTGCGATCCGGGTTCGGCGTCTTCTACATGACCAACTACCTCTGGGAGGCCCAGGGGGTCCGGGGCAACTGGCCGTTCGCTATCAGCGAGAACTTCTCGAACCTCAACGACCGCGGACCGGTGAGCCTAGTCGAAACCACGTTCACTCCTGACTTGGACGTGCAGATGGGTAGCACTGTTGCTCCCAACGCCCAGCACATCGTGCCCCGCAACAACCGAACCAGCTACACCATGCAGTGGAATTTCCACGTCCAGCGCCAGTTGGCGGAAGACTTGATGGTCGAATTGGGCTACGTCGGTACGCGGGGCGTCAAGCTGTCCACGTTCTCCAATGTCAACACCGCACCGGCTGGGCCGGGCGAGGTCCAGCCACGGCGACCCTTGCCACAATACGGCCCCCTGAGCGAGATGGGCAATCAAGCCACCTCGATTTATCACGGGCTGCAGTTCAAGATCGAGAAGCGCTTTTCCGACGGACTGTCGTTTCGCGGCAACTACGCTTGGGGCAAGACGATCGATGTCCTCGGAGCTGGCTTCTCGGCAAGCCAGACAGCCCAAAACCCGCTTGACATCCTTGGTGACCGGGCGCTCTCCGATCTCCACCGTGCCCATACGTTCACATTCGATTACGTCTGGCAGCTTCCGTTCGGGAGAAACCAAGCTATTGGCTCGGGCTGGAGCAAGGCCATCGACACCGTCCTTGGCGGTTGGCAGCTCACAGGCATCGTCACCGCCAGTTCCGGACCGCCAGTAAACACCTCCGTGCCGCGGGACATCGCGAATATCGGAGGACGCGTGTTGGCGCAACGTCCGAACTTGGTCGGCGACCCCTACGGAGGAGTGAGCGGCGCACCCGAAGAGTATTTCAACCTGGACGCTTTCGCCGAGCCCGCACCCTTCACGTTCGGCAACTTCGGGCGGAACGTACTCATCGCCCCGGGTTTGTTCCAGTTCGATGCCGGGCTGTTCAAGAACTTCAGGCTCAACGAGCGCGTGGGCCTGCAGTTCCGCTCGGAGTATTTCAACGCATTCAACAACGTGAACTTCGGGAAGCCTAACGGCAATTTCGACGCTGGGGCCGGGGTGTTCGGCTCCATCGGCGGATTGGCACCGCAGCAGTTCGCGCGGCAGATCCAGTTCGGGCTGAAGATAATCTTCTGAGGGCGAGAGTCGGGCTCCGCACCTAGGCCGGCCCTAGCGGCGCAGTCCGATCCCCGCCGAGTGAACTCTAGGCAACCGAGAGCAGCGCGCTTGGATGGGACACACGCTTCGAGCCCGTTGCCCGCTGTCGCCGCCCTGGCGTGAAATCGTCCGTGCGGCAGGTCGCGTCCCCAGAGTCGAGCTAGAAATCGGTCCGCCTGCCGCGTGCTCCGATTTCTCGGCCGTGGTTCGATATCGACGCCAGTTTCGATCGGACTTCAAGCGTCTGCGGAGATGCGCCGCGACTGCTACGCTCGGCGCGGCACTTGCATGCGCCCAGCCGGCGGGTCTCCATTTCGTCGACGCCACTTCCAACTCGGGCCTGCAAGCGTTTGACGGCCTGCAGGGAAGCGTGACCAAGGAGCACATCATCGAGGTCATGGGCGGCGGTGCCGCATTCCTCGACTACAACGCCGACGGGCACCTCGACATCTTGCTCGTGCGCGGATCGACGATCGAACAGTTCGAGCTGGGCGGAGACTTGATGTGCGCCTTGTATCGCGGGAACGGTCAGGGTGGGTATGAAGACGTCACTCTCCAAGCAGGGCTCTCGGCTCGCGGCTGGGGACAGGGGGTCGCGCTTGGAGACTTTGACAGCGACGGAAGAATCGATTTCTTCCTCACCGGCTATGGAAGCAACGCACTCTATCGGAACCTCGGGGACGGCACGTTCGAGGAAGTCGCCCGAAGCGCCGGGATTGCGGAGTCTAGATGGAGCCTGGGCGCGTCGTTTTCGGACTTGGATCGTGACGGGGACCTAGACCTCTACGTCAGCAACTACCTGGCGTATCCGCTCGACCGGCTGCCGAGGCGTGACGCCAACTGCAACTATCGGGGATTCGACGTCTTCTGCGGCCCGCGGGGCCTCACCGGCCTGCGCGATTCACTGTACCTCAACGACGGGCAGGGCCACTTCGAGGAGGTTGCAGCCGAGCGTTCGATCGATGAAGCCAAGCTGTACGGGCTCGGCGTGCTGGTGGCGGATTACAACAACGACTCATGGCCCGACATCTTCGTGGCGAACGATCTGACCGCGAATCTCTTCTACCGAAACAACGGCGACGGCACGTTTGAGGAATTGGCGGTGCTGGCCGGAACGGCTTTCTCGCAAGACGGCGTGGAAGAGGGCTCGATGGGCGTGGATGTCGCAGACATTGACCACGACGGCTGGCTGGACCTCTACTACACGAACTCGTCCTACGAGAGCAATTCCATGCTGGTGAACAACGGGGACGGGAGCTTTACGAATCTAACGTATCCGTCGGGACACGGGGGAAGCACGCACTTGTTCGTGGGCTGGGGAGTGGCGTTCGGCGACCTGGATAACGATTCCAGGGAAGACCTCTTTGTGGTCAACGGGCACCTGTACCCAGAGGCGGACCGGTTCGAAATGGGCCTGAAGTACGAACAGCGCTGGCTCGTGTTCATGAACCAAGGGAACCGGCAGTTCTCAGAGCGAGGCGAGGACTTCGGTCTCAGCAAGCGGTACAAGAGCCGAGGCCTCGCCCTCGGGGACTACGACAACGACGGCGACCTCGATGCCGTCGTGAACAATCTGGACGGACCGCCGACCCTGCTGCGCAATGATGGCGGCAACCACAATCCTTGGCTTCTCGTGGATGTTCGCGGTTCTGCCGGCGACCGATCCGCGATCGGGGCACGCGTGCAGGCGACCTCGGGAGGCAGGACGCAAGTGCGCGAGGTCCGTTCCTCCGGGAGCTACCTCTCGGCGAGCGACCTGCGGCAACATTTTGGATTCGGCGCGGACGAAAGCCTCGAGCGACTCACGGTCCGCTGGCCGTCGGGCCGAACGCTTTCGCTGGACGATATCGAGCTGAACCAAGTCCTCGTCATCGAGGAACCCGAATCCGAATGAGACGCAGGCCGATTCCAACCCTCCTGCGAAGCATGACGGCAGAAGGGAGAACATCGAAAGCACCGAGGGGCAGCCGCCGCGTTCGCAGGCGAAGTCTCCGCAGAGACTAAGGAACGAGAGATGCACTCGGGTCGATTCCTGCTGATCCCTGCCTTGGCGGCACTCTCGGCGCTGGCGGTCGATGCCCAGTTTCAGGACGCTTCGGCGGGGAGCGGCCTAGGCTCGGAGCTCATCTCCGGATCGGAGGAAAAGCCCTACATCCTTGAATCGATGACCGGCGGCGTCGCGTTCATCGACTACGATGACGACGGCTGGATCGACATCTACCTCGTCAATGGCGGGACTCTCGACGCCCCCGGAGGCGGCGTGCCCCGCCCGCATGATCGCTTGTACCGAAACAACGGGGATGGAACGTTCAGCGACGTGACTTCGGATGCCGGGCTGGGCGATTCGAGCTGGGGCATGGGAGTCGCCGTTGCGGATGTGGACAACAACGGGTACGACGACATTTATGTCACCAACTACGGTCCGAACCATCTGTACCTCAACGGCGGCGACGGCACGTTTCGGAACGCCGACATCGCCGAACTTGAGGGAGACGAGTGGAGCTCGTCTGCCTCCTTTGGCGACTACGATGCCGACGGCGACGTCGATCTCTATGTCACCAACTATCTCGAGTTCGATCCGCAAGATCTCCCCGAGGACAGCCAACTGTGCCGCTACCGCGGCATCCGCGTGCAATGCGGGCCGCGCGGCATGATCCCGACCGCGGACCGGTTCTACGAGAACCTGGGCGACAAACTTTTCCGAGATGCGACAGCCGAGTCCGGCATCGGGGCCGTGCCGGCCTCCTACGGCCTCGGTGTCGTTTGGACCGACTATGACGACGACAGCGACCAAGACATCTATGTCGCCAACGACTCGACGGCCAACTACCTGTTCCAGAACAACGGCGACGGGACATTTAGCGAGATCGGGTTGCTGGCCGGCATAGCGCTGAGCGCTGACGGGAAGGAACAGGCCGGAATGGGGGTCGACTTCGGTGACTTTGACAATGACAGCCGGATGGACTTGGTGGTGACTAACTTCTCCGACGACTACAACACTCTCTACCGCAATGTCGGCGACGGCCTGTTTCGCGATGTCTCCCTCCAGGCAGGCGTCGGGGAACCGACGTGGTCGAAGCTGAGCTGGGGGGTCCGATTTGTCGACTTCGACCTCGACGGTTTCTTGGACCTCGTGATTTCGGATGGCCATGTGTACCCGGAAGTCGACCGGCACGACATCGGCATCCGCTACCGCCAGCCGAACTCGGCCTTCCGAAACCTCGGGGACGGCACGTTCCAAGAGGTCGCCGTACCTCAAGGCCCGACGGGGCCGCATTCGAGTCGAGGATTGGCAGCCGGTGACTTTGACTCCGACGGCCGGATTGACCTGCTGATCGCAAACCTCGATGCGCCACCCACGCTGCTAAGGGGGAGCGCTGCAACCGGGAACTGGCTGCTGCTCGACTTGCGAGGGACGACATCGAATCGGTCCGCTATCGGGGCACGGGCGACCGTAGTGGCCGGCGACCTTAGGCAGGTGCGAGAAGTCAGAAGCGGCGGCAGCTACCAGTCGCACAGCGATCTACGCCTTCATTTCGGGCTTGGCGAACACCGATCAGCCGATACCGTAACGATCCGCTGGCCGGGCGGCATGGAACAGGTTCTGGAAGCAGTGCCCGCCGATCAAGTCTTGCGGATCGAGGAACCGGCGCCATAGGGCCACGAATCGCCTGCCGCGCTACGGGTCCGCGCGGTTGATGTCCTCGGCGACGCTTTTCACGTCCTGCTGGACCTTGCGGAGTCGCCGCCGGCTCAGTTCCTGATAGGTCTGGAACTCCCTGCGGGCATCCTCTAGACGGCCTAGGCCGCGGTAAGCATTGCCCAACAGGTAATGCACGCGGTCGTTGGCTGGGTTGAATTGGGCGTACGCTTCGAGTTCTGCGGCCGCCGCCGCATGCTGTTGGCCTTCGAGGTAGGCCCGGCCCAAGTCGAAGCGCGCCTCGGCTAGGTCCGGCGTAGCTGCAAGCGCTTGGAGCAGGTGAGGAATCGCATCTGCCGGCCGGCCACGGTCAACGAGGATGTTGCCAAGCCGGTACCGGGCCCGTGCGTGGTGCGGGTTTCGATCCAGTTCCTCCTCAAGCCACTCCTGCGCGTCTGCAAAGTTGCCCATCTTCCAATAGGACGTTGCTATGGCATAGCGCAGCCCGGGGACCTCAGGTGCCTTTCGGAGCGCCCGCCGGTAGGCTGCGACGGCTCTTTCGTATTCGGTTTTCTCCTCGTGGAGTTCTCCGGCGAGTTGGTCGACCCTGTAGGACTCCGGCGCCACCTCCGTCAAGCTGTCCACAGTCCCTGCCGCGAGGTATTGATAGGCCCGGCCGAGCCAATACGTCGCTTCGGCATTCTGAGGTTGCGAGGCAAGCAAGCCCTTCGCTTCAGTTGCTGCGTCTTGGAACCGGCCCGCCGTGAAGCTCGACCGAATCCCGGCAAACGTGTTTTGCGACTGCACGGGTGGGGAACTGGGGCTGACCAAGGCTGGTTCAATCCGGTCGAGAATCCCCGCCAGATCGGGCCGGAGCTCGAGAGCTCTTCGGTATTCTGCCTTTGCCCTAGGAAGGTCGTTTTCCGACGCGAAGCGCTCCGCCTGCAGCATGTACACGAATGGAGAATCGGGGTCCCTCTCACCAATCGACCGAAAGAGCTGCGCGGCGCGGCTATCGTACGCTCGCGCAAGATGGAACAGCGCCTCGACATCCTCAGCGTCCGACGCGATTACGCTCAGCAAGTGATCGACTGCCTCGTCGTAGTTCCCTAGCGCAGAGTGGCTCAGTCCTAGCCAGCGGCTGGTCTCCGCTATTTCGGGGTTGAGCGCCAGGCTCCTCTCGAGTGCTGATAGCGCGACTGCGAACTGGTGCGTCTGGTAGTAGTCCATCCCGAGGAACAGGTACGCTCCCCAGAGTTGATCGTCTAGCCGAACAGCTCGCTCCAGATGCCCGATCGCTTCCGAATACTGCTTGGCGAGGTGGTAGGTGACGCCGAGACTCTGGTGGGCGAGTGCCCATTCAGGCCGCAATTCGAGGATCGCTTCGTACTGCTCGGCTGCGGCCAGATAGTCCTGGACAGACTCCGCCCGCTTGGCTTCCTCAAGGTAGGATGCAACTCGTGCTTCGATTGACTCCTGGCCTTGGGCAGCTACGGCGAGCCCAAGCAGAATGAAGCTGGTTGATGCCAACCGCTTGGGCCAGAAGCCGCCTGTAGGCCGCGAAACTCCTCCTGCGTGCATACCTGGCCCGAACATGGATTATGTTACTGTGAGGCGGGCTGGAGCGCACGCCCCAATGCTGCACGGGGACCTACCATCCGGCTCGGTCGTCGTTGCGGCAGACCGCGCTCGCTCCCCCTATAGCCGGTATCACTGCTAGAAGGCCTTCCGGATACGACATGCTGGGGCGATTGCTGGAATCCGTAGCGCGCGCTCCCAAGATCCGTCACGCGGCAAGCCCGGAGCGAAGTCCAACCGGGACCACCTGGCAGAACGAGAGGCTCCGTCACACGCGTCGCGGCGTGTGTGCCATCCGACGGCTCAGCTACGGCGCGACCGCGCGCGCGGTCCTAGCCGGGATGCTTGCGATTGTATTGCCCGCGATCCTGGCCCAAGATCCCGGAGCGACGCTCAATCAGCACCTCCAGCAGGCGCAGGTGTACCTGGACGCCGAGCAGTACGAACTTGTAGTCAGCGAGTTGGAACAGGCGATTGGAATCCACCCAAACATTCCGGGAGCCTATTACCAGCTTGGCTTGGCGCATTGGCACCTCCAGAACATGGAGCAGGCCAAACAGGCGTTCCTCGAGGAGTTGAAGTTCGAGCCTCCCGATGCCTTCTCGCTCTACTACTTGGGGCGGATCAGCCTGACGGAGGGCAACTCCGACGAAGCGGTCGGGTACTTCGAACGCGTGGTAGCGATCGGAACGGTGTTGGATGTCCGCAGCCGGCTGGCAAGTGGGTACCTGAGGGTTGGACGGTTTGCGGATGCGGTCGACCTGCTGGAAGAGACCGTCAGGAGATGGCCCGAACAGGGCGAGAACCACTATCTGCTTGGGCAGGCATACCAGCGTCTGGGCCGCACCGCAGACGCCCGGCGCGAATTTGAATTAGCCCAGAGATGGAAGAACAAGCTACAGGACGAGATCCGGAGTCTCGTCGACCTGCGGATGCTGCTGCAGAACAAGCAGCTGCACGAAGCGGCCTTGAGGGCGGAGGCGCTGGCCCAGTCTGGCGATCCAGATGTCATGCTCAGCGCCGCCATCGCTCTAGGGAGCAACGGACTGCACGACAAGGCCCTTCCCATCCTGAGAGAGGTGGTGGAGATCCGGCCTCGATACTCCGAAGCGCACTACAACATGGCCCTTGCCTATGTCTCCATGGACCGGCCCGCGGATGCAGTCCCGAACCTCGAGCGGGCGGTAGAAGTGCGTCCGGAGTTCTATGAGGCTCGGGCGTTGCTGGGCAATCTCTTGGCTCAGGCTGGCAAGTTCGAAGATGCGATCCCGCACTTGCGCATGGCCCTGACAATTCGCCCGGAGAGTGTCAAGCTGCACGCTTTTCTTGGGTTGCAATACCTTCAGGGCCGATATTACGACGAGGCGGTCAAGAGCTTTCGGAAAGCCGTCGACCTTGATCCTGCCAATGCGGACCTACGATTCCTGCTTGTCGACGCGCACCACAAGAAACATGACTTTGAGAGGGCTCTGGCGGAAGCAGAGGCGACACTCGCCAAGTTCCCAGAGCTGTCCAACAGTCACTACCAAGTTGCGTGGCAACTGGAGAACATGGGGCGGTTCGAGGAGGCGAAGGGACACTTGGAGCGAGCGGTGGCGATCGACTCCGGATTCGCAGAGGCACACCGATTGCTTGGCGAGGTCGTCTTGAGGCTCGGCGATGCGGAGGGCAGCCTTGTGCATTTCCGGCGAGCTCTCGCGCGCGATGCTGGCTCGGCCGAGGCCCATGCCGGGCTCGGTAAAGCACTGATCCAGCTGAGGAGATATGAAGAGACCATTCCGGCAATGGAACGAGCCATCAAGACGAGCCCCAAGTTGGCTTCGCTGCATCTGTATCTGTCGCAGGCCTACCGGGCCACCGGACGCATGGAGGATGCTAAGCGCGAAGCGGGTGTTTTCACCAAGCTAAATCAGGATCGGGCTCGGCGCAGTGACCGGGAAGTCGAGCGCGAATATGTTCCCAGCCGGCCGAATGATGGGAGATGAGCCTCCATCACCCCTAGCGGCGAGGGATGGCGAGGCTAGGTGCGTTGATCGGCCCGCGCGAGGCGATGGCTCCCAGGGGAGTTCGTCCACCGCTCTGACAGGAGTATGCGCCGCCGGCAGGCGCGGTCCACGCGGGAAGCGCTCCACAGACCGGAGAACGACCCGATGGGGTGTTTGGACGCGAGTTGTGGACAACACACTGGTAGTCGGCCGATTCCAGCATCTTAGGAAGGGTGTGTCTTGCTTGGGGAATTGTATCGCTGGATATTCCCTACTAACTCACTAAAGAGGGCCTGGCCCTAGTGTCGGGTCGCGAATGACTCGCTCGAGACGACGCGTGCGACCAGGTCCCGAAACCCGTAGCCGCCCTCTGGCTCGTCCGACACGATTCGCTGGACCGTCCGCCGGTCGCGCGCGGTCAGTTCCCTGCCCGTGCCGTACTCGATCAACAGGCCAGCCAGGGTCCTCGTGAAGTCTCCGGAACTGGCCATGATGTAGTCCTTAAGGTCCTGCGCGCCCGTAAGCTTTGTACCGTCCGGCATCGTGCTCACAGTCTGCACGGGCGTTCGCGGGACTGCCGAGTCCTCCTCTCGGTAGTACGACGTCCGCCAGCCGCCAGCCGCATCGTAATTTTCCAGCGCCAAGCCGATGGGGTCGATTGCGGAGTGGCATATCGCACATGACTCGATCTTCTGGTGCGCCGCTAAGACTTCCCGCACGGTCTTGGCCTGCGAGATGTCGGCCACCAGAGCCGGAACATCACTCGGCGGGGGTGGGGGCGGTCGGCCAAGCAGGTTCTCCAAGACCCACACGCCGCGCAGGATCGGTGACGATTGCACGCCATCCCCGGTCGCGGTGAACACACCCGAGAGGCCCAGCACGCCGCCGCGTGTCTTGACGTGGGCCGGCACATCCGGCCCAAGGGAGGCAAACTCCAACCGCTCGGGCTCCGGCCACAGCAGGCTCTGCCTCTGATCTGCCTCCAGCCGCCTCAAGTCAACCTCATTGCCCGGCATGCCCCAAGCGATCCGCATCGGCTCATTCGCATACGTGAAATCGGAATCGATAAATGTCCGGATCGAGCGGTTGTGTTGCAGGATCTCGTCGAAGAACATCTCGGTCCCGCGCACCATGCCGTGGCGGATCAGCTCACTCCAGACATGCCGCACATCACACACCATGACGGCAGACGCCTTGCGGTTGCCCAGCCACTGGCCGGTGAAGTGCTTGACGAACCGCTGCGCCTTGGCGTCACGGACCATGCGAACGATTTCGGCATCCAAGACATCCGCATGCTTGAGCCGGCCGGCGGCCGCAAGCTCCAGCAAGCGCGCATCCGGCATGCTGCTCCACAGGAAATACGACAGCCTGCTAGCGAGGCCGTAGTCGTCCAATGCGCCTGAACCTGACTCGCGGTACAGGAACTGGGGCGAGAGCAGGATCTTGCGGACACCGTAATGGATGCCATACGCCGGATCGGCCGCCTCCCGCGCGTGGCTAAGCGCGCTCGAAATCAGGTCTTCGCGCTCGCCTGTCGTCAAAGGGCGGCGAAAAGCACGCTCCGCCAGCGGGAGCAGGATCGCCTCGGCGGCGGCGCGCCCGTCGGGCGGCGTTCGGCCTCCCAGGAATCGCACCTGCCTTGGCAGCGGCCCGATCGGTCCGCTAATCTCGATGCTCTCGAAACGGATCGTGGGCTCGGGAGATTCGTAAGATTCCTCGAGGTAGGTCGCGAGGAGCCTGCGCAGGTCTAAGGTGTTGCCGGACGTGCGGATCAGCGCCGGGGGGTACTGCTTGCGCAGCCGGTTCTCGCAGTAGATCTGAAAGTTCTCGCCCCTCTCCAAGTGGACTTCGGTTTCCAAAATCTCCGGCTCGCGATTGCGGACGATCAGCTCGCCCACACGCGGCAGATCGACGCGCAGGGCCCGCTTGGGCAGGAGGTAGTCACCGGGATTGAGGGCATAGAATCCCAACCGCAAGGGCTTGCCATCGGCCCCGGCCTCGGCCTCGGCGCTGGCCTTGACGCGCACGCGGTACACGCCCGACGCCTGCGCGATGAACGCCCGGTCCCACAGCGCCCCGGACCATCCCGCGATGTTGACCCCGGTGAAGTAAAGACCTGTCTCATCGCCGTCCCGGAGAAAGAACTTGGTCCGCGACGGGTCCTGGCCGATGCTGGCCCGGACAGATGTAACCTTGGCCACAGGCATGCCGGGCAGCGGCACCATGCGATCGGCGATATCAATCGCGACCTGATGGTATGCATCCAAGTGGCCGGGCGTGAGGTGCATGCCTTCAACCATCGTGTCGAAGTGCTGGCCCGGCGGATCGTCCGGATACGTCACCGGCAACCTGATCTCGCGGATTCCGAAAAGGTCCCGCAAAGTGTTCAAGTACTCGATGCGATTCATGCGCCGCACCAAGCCGTCGGAGGGCTCCGGTTGGCCGGATGCCAGCAGAACCTGCACTTCAGACAAGAACCGCTCTCTCAAGTCCGCGGCTGGCTGCGGAGCCTGCGGGGGCGGCATGAGCCTGGCGTTCACAAGGGCGCCGGCTCGCGCCCACTGCTCCCGTGACTTTTCGTCCTGGAACTCGTGCGCCGAGGGATCGGCACGAAACCCACCGTTGGGGTTGTCACTTCCGTGACACGCCTGGCAATACGTTGCGGTGAATTCGCTGCGGAATGCTTCAGGCGCGTCTGCGCCGAACGCAGGAGCGAGCGCGACGAGTCCGGCCGCAAGGCCGATCCGCACGGCGGTCATCATGTCAGCAGGCCGTTGAGATCGGACTCGCTGGTGCTGAATTCATCGACTTCGAATCCCAACTGCTGCAGCACGGTCACATACAGGTCGCACGCCATCGTGTTCGCAACGGCGCCGTCTCCACAGGAGATATGGCGCCGGTGCTTGAAGCCACCGCCTGCCACGAAGAGCGGGTAGTTGGTGCGGCGATGGGCAGCGGCGTCGCCCATCGCGCTGCCGATCAGCGTGACTGTGGAATCCAGCATGGACCTGCCATCGACGTCCTCCGCCTCGCTGAGGGCTTTCAGGAAGCGGGCCGCGCCCCGCATGTGGCGCTCCTCGATGGTCAACAAGCCACCGATCTTTTCCTGCTTGTTGCCGTGGTGGGACAAGCGGTGGTACCCCTCGCTCATAAAGCTGCCGTTGATCATGAGGGCCCGGTCGGTGATCGGAATGGTCATCGAGATCACGCGCGTCGAATCGTTCGTGATCGCCAGCGCCATCAAGTCCCACATCAAGTCTTCGTTGTCGAGCAGGAACGAACCGTCCACGTTTTCCTCGACCGGAAGCTCGAGACTTTCGGGAGGCACCGGAAACGGCCTGTCGAGCCAATCCCGACGGCGTTTGAGCTTCTCCTCCACGGCGCGGATCGAGGTGAAGTACTCGTCCAGCTTCCTGCGGTCGCGGCCATTGGCGCGCGCGCTGACAACTTTCGCCTCGCCCGTCAACTCATCCAGCAGGCTCTTGCCGGAATCAATCAGATAGGTTTGCCGCTGCAGCGCTACCGAGCCGGCCCCGAACACACGGGCGTACAGCGCGCTGGGACGGAGCGTTACCGGCAGGGGCAGGCCGGAGGCTGAGAAAGACAACGACGCCTTCTGCTGAGCTTCGCCACAGCAGAGCTGCAACGACTCGTACCGCGTGTCGCTGCCAAGCGTGGGGGCGACGAACTGGTCCAGCGAGATGCTGCGGATGACGTGACCGGTATAGAGCGTGTACACGAGTTCGTGGCCATTGCCGGTCGGGCCCTTGTGATCCAGCCCGGAAACGGTGGTGAACTTGCCGTCCAGACCGGCGTCCCTGATCGGCTGCATCAGTCGAGGCGCGTCGCTGTCGGCGAAGAACTCCGGCTTGTAGAAACCCAATTGCGTGCCGACACACACCAGACGCTTGGCTTTGCCATTCGATGGCTCGGGGGTGGCCGCCACCGCTCCCGGCAGGGAGGGAAGCAGCGGCAAAGCGAGCGCGTAGCTCGCTCCCTTAAGGAACTGTCGGCGGTCTCTGGATTGCTGGCGAGTCATATCCTGACACTCGAGGCTGCATTAGGATCGTACCCAACTCAAGTGCTTCTGGCAACTCAGTGGTCACGATCAGGATCAGGTGCCGAGCCGAAAACCCAGCCTGTCGCAGCATACAGGGCAAGCCTGAGGCGCCCGACGAAGCGATGGGCCTGCCGACAGTCGCTAATGGGGTATGCGCGACGCGCGGCATAGCCAGTTCTGCGCCGGGGCCAGGTCGGCGCAGCCCGCGCCTTTGGCCTAGAAGTTCCACTCCCAGCCGACGAGCAGAAACCGGGAAAGCCCTCTGGGAAACCGCGGGCGGTTTGTCACACGATTCCATAGCAGCGTGGTCTGGTTCCTGCGCCCGGTCACGTTCTGGAGGCCGGCATACACGATGACCTCCCGATCCCGGATCGAAAATGTGCGGTCTAGCCTGAGATCTAGGGTGAAGTACGCGTCGTAACGCATGGTGTTTACTCTGTCGAGATCGAATACTCCGCGGCGTTGCGACTCAGAACGCTCGATGTCGAACGGGGTGTACGGCCTGCCAGTCAGGTAGGCCGTTCGGAACGCCACTTCCCACTTGCGGCCGATTCGACGCCCCCCGACAGCATTGAACGCGAACGGCCTGTCGAATGCCCCGGGCCGCAGCTTGCCGTCCAGCCCGGCGTGGCGCGCCCTAGAATACGCCACGTTGAGCTGACCGAACCACTTTGCGGAGAACTTCTTTTCTGCAAACAGCTCAATGCCGTGGGCCCTGCCGCGGCCCGCGCTGGTCATCGGGTACAAGATGTCGCGGACATCGAAGGTGTCGCCGACGTTCGCGAACGACAGCGCCGGGAACTGCGTTGCGACCGAATAGTCCTTGTAGCGCTTGGAATACGCCTCCAGGGTCACCCGAAGATTTCGCTTTGGCGTCCAAGCGAGCCCGCTGATCCAGTGGTCCGACCTCGCGGGAATCAGGGCCCTGTTCTGCGGAAAGGCCGCCAGAAACAAGTAGACCGGAATCTGGTGGTAGATTCCCCAGTTGGCGTTCCACGACAGGTTCTCAGAGATTGCGAGCGAAACTCCCGCCCTCGGGCTCATGCGCAGGTGTGACGCGCCGAAGTGCGCGTACCTGTCAAGTCTGCCGCCAACGGTGACGCGCATTCGCCGGCCAAACTGGTGGGTGCCTTGGATGTAGGCGCTGCCTTGCGTCGCGGTGAAGCTCTCTCGCAAGTCGATGGGGTTCAAGTCCGGGACGATGGCGAACGGGCCGTCGTACCCGAGCGGCGAGAGAGTGACGTAGTCGTTGACGAAGAACTTCTGAGCCCCTCCGATGCGGTATTCCCCAGCGCGACCGGCATGAAGGGTGAAGTCGTACTTGATCGTGGTCTCGTCCTCTGTCGAGTCCTGCCGAAACGTTAAGGCTCCGGCGGCGATGGCCTGCCCTACCGACTGCTGGGGCGGGATGGGGCCGGACCGGACAAGATCCTTGACTGTGGAGTCCACTGTCGCGGTCGAGTGAGTGAGGCCGAGCAGGCCGACTCCCCGGGTCCCAAGGATCCGCTGCCAGTTGAAGCCTGTCGCATTCCGGCGACCGGCGTATCGAATGTCGAAGGCTCCGAGCGAGTCGGTGGGCTTGGTTTTCTCCGACAGGCCCAGTCGAATCGAATCAATGCCCGTGATGCTGGTCACCCATACCCGGTCAAAGTTCCCGAAGTCCCGAACCGCCTTGCCGGTAAACGAGTAGTAGACGGGCACGCCGCCGGTCCCTAGGTCGTCCGTGAAGAAATCCAGAAAGCTCCGACGCGCCGACACGATCCAAGACCCCTTGCCCCGGGCCCACGGCCCTTCGACCACGCCGCCGGCGCCGGCGAATGCAAGCGTTGCACGCGCATGGAACTTGTCGCGGCTACCTTCGCGCTGCGCCACTTGCATGACGCTCGAGAGACGGTTGATGTAGGGCGCGGGATAGCCTCCGGTGAGGAACGTCACATCCTCGATCAACTGAACGTCTAGGAGACTGACAGTGCCTCCGGCGGAAGCGAGATTGGCAAACGAATTGATGTTCGGGATTTCAATGTTGTCCACGACGAAGAGGTTCTCGAGCGGGCTTCCTCCACGGACGATGATGTCGTTCCTGAAATCGGCAGAGCCGGTTACGACTCCCGGGAGAGTCGAGACGTACCTTGAGACGTCTTGAAGGACACCCGCTGTCTTGGCGATCTCGCGACTCTGGATAGCAACCCCCGAGCTGATCACTTCGTCCGGCACGCGCAGCGCCGAGGCGCTGACGGTCACCGATGTCTCGATGGCAGCTACGTCCGGCAGTTCCAAGCGGACTTCGCTGGTTTGCCCGGCGCGGACTTGCACGGTTCCGCTAGGCAGGGTCTCACCAGATTCGATCCTGACCTCGAGCTGGACCAGTCCCGGTCGCGCGTCGATAGGGGGGAACCGGCCGTTCTGGTCGCTGGGGGAGCACAGCCCCGTGCCTGCGATACAGACCTGAAGGAACTCTGCTGGAGACCCGTCACTCCGGACGACTTCTCCCCGAACCACACCAGTTCCGACTGTGTCCTGAGCGCTGGCGACAGCGCAGAAGACCAGAGTCACGTGCAGTGCGACTGCCCACCAACGCTCTTGGAGCGCGGTCGAGTGCAACAGCCCCATCGAGCCCCTCCAAGCTGACGACGGCGATCCCATGAACTTAGCTATCGCGCTCGGATACTAGCCGTGGATTCCGTCCGACCTAGAACATTTCTTGGGAAGTCCGGTACGCCGGCGGACGGGTTCGGGGAACTGGGCATCCGGCGTGACATGAAGTGAACTATTTGTGGAGGATCACCGGACTGCGATCGAGACGGCGGCTGGGCATCGACGGGCCTGCTAGCGCGACGACGCTGCCACGCTCGAGTCATGCGGGCTTCCGGCCCGCGGTGCAGACCCATGACCCGCCCTGAACCCGGTCCAGCTACCTCCCAGCCATCGTCACTAATCTCATTCTGGGGGATGCTGGGCGAGGGCAGATTTCACCGCCAGCCAGCGAGCCCCTATGCGACGAGCTTCCCGTCGAACAGCCGAACCACTCTCTCCGCATGGGCCTCGAACCGCGGGTCGTGGGTCACCATGCAGATGGTGGCCCCAGCCTGATGGACATCCTGGAGCAGTTCCATCACGGCCTCACCATTCTTCGAGTCCAGATTCCCGGTCGGCTCGTCCGCCAGCAGCACTGACGGATCGCCGCCGAGAGCCCTGGCAACCGCCACCCGCTGCTGCTGGCCGCCCGACAGCTGGGACGGATAGTGCTTCATGCGGTGCGCCATGCCGACCCGTTCTAGGGCCTCCCCCACCCGCTTCTTGCGTTCGGAGGTCGGCATGCCTCGATAGGTCAGCGGTAGTTCGACGTTCTCGAACACCGTCAGATCGCCGATCAGGTTGAATGCCTGGAAGATGAAGCCGATCTGGCGGTTCCGGATGCGGGCCCGTTGCCTTGCATTCAGATCCTCGACTGACTTGCCGTTCAGCCGGTACACGCCTGCAGTGGGAGTGTCGAGCAGTCCAAGGATCGACAGCAGCGTCGACTTGCCGCAGCCCGAGGGACCTGAGATCGCGATGTATTCGCCATCACGGATCTCGAAGTCGATGCCCGAAAGCGCGTGCGTCTCAACCTCGTCGGTGAAGAATACCTTCGCCACGCCTTCCAAGCGGATCAGTGGTGCGTTGCCGTTTGTTGAACCTGCCATTGCCTGATTTCGTGTCTCCTTTTGCTGCCAAACTGGCTGCCTATTCGAGCCGGATCCTGTCGTAGGCGTCCCACGCGGACATGTCGGATAAGACGACCTTGTCGCCCTCGCTCAGGCTGGAACGTACTTCGATCGTGCTGACCGACACCTTGCCCACCTGTACTTGGACGCGCGAGGCGTGGGTCTGGTCTTCCTCCAGCTTGAAGAGGCCCATGAGGCTGTCCTCCCTGGCATGGATGGGACGGCCCACGTGCAGCACATTCTCGAGCCGCTCCAGTTCGATCGTCCCGTCCACGCTAAGGTCGGGCCGAGCGCCGCGGGGCATGTCGCCGAGCAGCCTGACGTCAACGAGCACAGTCCCTTCGATCGCAGCTGGATCGATGCGCGAGACTACTCCTTCGATGAGCCCGTTCCGGGTGTCGACCTCCGCCCGCTGGCCGACGGCCACGTCGTTCACCAGCGTCTCCGGGATCTTGAGCTCCGCTTTGAGGTGCGTGGGATCGGACACCCGTGCCAGCTCGTCGCCAGGGGCGACCAGCTGTCCGACCTCAACATCCATGAGCTGGAGGACGCCGTTCATCCCGGCCCGAACCCTGAGTCGGTCGACCTTTTCCTCGCGCAGCGTCACGAGTGCTTCCATCTGTGCGATGCGGGCCCTCTGCGCCGCCAACTGTGCCTCGACCGAGGGCTTGCGGGCGTCCTCGCGGGCGCGCTCCAGCTGGAACTGCTTGCGCAGGTGTTCCATCGAGACGCGCGACTTCATCAGGGTGACCTGGTCCGTTAGACCCTCCTTCGACAGTGCGAGATCGGCCTCGTACTGTGCCTTGGCCTGAAGGTATTGCCCTTCCAGGTCGGCGGTCACGGACTCCTGAGTGAGACGCTGGTCCTCGAGCTGCGCCCGGAGATTGGCGAGGTCGGCCTCGGCCTCCCTGAGTTGCGCCTCGGCGTCGAGGTACTCCTGCTCGACCTGCGGACTGCTGAGCTCGAGCAGCACGGTGTGCGGTGCTACGGACTGGCCGGGCTGGACGAGGCGCCGCTCGATGCGGCCAGCGTCGCTTGCGGCGATCACGACCACTGTCTCGGGCACGAGCGTTCCGATGCCCCGAACCTGCCGCAACATCTCGCCACGTTCGACGGTGTCCGTGAAGACCACGGCAGCGTCCACGCTAGGAGCGGCGGGCTCAATGCGGGACACCACCCAAGCCACTGCCAAGAACACCGTCGCCGCAAGGGATCCCACGACGATCCGTCGGATGCGCTTCCTCCGCGCGTATCCGATGCGTGCCTTGTCCACGTTGCAGTCCTTCTAGGCCAAGCCGAGCGCGAGCATCGAGAGCAAACCAATCACAGTCGAGCCAAACATGTGCGGTGCGACCGACCGGTCTCCCAGACTTCTTGCTGGCTCAAGGGCTCCGATGAGGGCTTCCGTGCCGATGCCATGCTCAGACCTGGCGACGGAATCAGTATGGGTGACGGGGTCGACCCGCAAGGGTACGGCCAGCCAAAGGCCCTCAGGCGGGTAGTCGTACCAACGGGGCAGATAAGCCATCAGCTAGGATTCCGGTTCGAGGCAATGGCGATTCGCATGCTGTTGCACTGCAGGCAGCTAGCTCTCACGCAGCAAAGTCCGGCGATTGTCTCGCGTCGCGTGCCATGCTGGCCAGACCGCCGCGCCCAGAGAAACAACAAAGAGGAAGGCCCCTACTGAGATCAGGACAATCGGATCCCGCGCCGAAGTGCCGCGAAACACATCCGGACTCAGCTTGCCGAACACAGACACCGCCGCCGTGCCCACCGCGAGACCGAAGACAGCAAAGCGTATGGTGCGCACCACCAAATCGCGCACAACTCGGTTTCGCTGAGCACCCAGCGCTGACTTGATCGCGACCTCAGTCCGACGGGCCGCCATCGTCTCAGCGATCACGCTATAGACCGCGGTTACGGCAAGGATCACCGCGCACGCGCCAAACCAAAGCAGCAGGATCACATTGAATCGATGTCGTGCCGTGTCCCTATCGATCAGTTCACCGATTGTCAGCGGGTCGCCCGCATTCTGGCTGGGATCGATCTCCCTCACCGCGCGCTGGACCAGCGCCGAGAGCTCCTGTCGGGGCCGCGGGCCGCGGATCACGACGTGCCGAGTCGCTTGCCCTGCCTGTAGGATTGGCACGAAAATGTGTGCGCCCGAGTGGGTGCCGGATCGGTAGCGGGCGTCTCCGGAAATGCCAACGATTCGCATCCAGCCTGAGCTCCATCGGGTCGTAAGCCTGACGCGATGGCCAAGCGGCGCGTAGCCAGCGGATCGCACTTGGTCGGCTAGTGTCTCGCTTATGATCGCGACCGGTTCCGCTTCCTCCGAATCGCGACGGTCGAAGTCGCGCCCTTGCAGCAACGGTGATCCAACGGTCTCGAAGTAGTCGGCAGTTACGACCTCATAGTTCGCCTTCGGGCGCTGCTTGCCATCCCAACTGGCGGCCTCGAACTCGAACTCGTAGGGGATATCCCATCCGATGGGGCCCGCGAGCGGCCGCAACAGGATCGCGCCTGCCGAGGTGACACCTGGCTCCTCGCGCAACCGTTGCAAGAGACGCGAGTAGAATGCGTCAGTTGTACCTGGGTCGAAGGCTTGGGAGGGAAACAAGCCCGGGCCGCGCAGCGAGACATCCATCGTCAGTGCATCGCGATTCGCTAGACCGGTCTCAACGAACGCCACAGAGCGATAGCTCAGCACGAGCAGAACGGCCGTTGCCAACAGCACGAAGGTCACCGCGGACTGGGCAAGAACGAATAGGTCGCGCGCCCGATTGGCGCGGTGCGATACCGAAGATCGAGGATCGCCTTCCCTGACTGCGGATTCGAGGCGCATTCGCGAGGCCGCCCATCCAGGCGCAAGCGAGCACACGACAGAGACAAAGGCCGTCGCTCCCGCAGCGAAGCAAAATGAGTTTAGATCCAAGGAGGCTTCGGACAGTCGCGGAATATCGGCCGGAGGCCATCTCACCAACGAGCGAATTACCAAGTACGCGATACCCAGTCCGGCGATCGCGGCGATGCCTCCCGCGACTGCCCCCTCTGCGGCCATCTGCGCAAAAATTCGCCTCGGCGGAGCTCCCAGCGCAAGACGCGTGGCGATCTCGGAACGACGTGACACTGCGCGTGAGAGTAGAAGTCCCCCCGAACTGATCGCGGACGCGGTCAGTAGGAGTAGAGAGGCCCCGAGGACGATCCACAAGTGAATCCTTGCCGATCCGGTCCAATAGTTGACCAGCGGCGTCACGACCCCCCGCTGCGAGACCTTGTACGATTCCGGGTATTCGCTTGCGAGTCGCTTGAAGAGCGCGCTCACATCACTATCGACCTGTTGACGTGAATAGCCGGGCTTGGCGCGCGCCAGCGCTTGCAGGAAAGTCGCGCCGCGACTCTCGACGACTCGCTGCACGATCCCGAGCGGAACCCAAAGGGCAGCGCCCCGCGGAAACTCGACGCCCGGCGCCATGACACCGATCACGGTGTGGCCCTGGCCGTTCAGACGCACCGTCCGGCCGATGATGCCGGGATCCGCACCTAGATGGTCGCGCCATGTTCGATCCGAAATCACAACGACCGGCGGTGCGCCAACCCGCTCGTCCGAATCGATGAATCCCCGACCCAGGCGGGGGGTGACACCGAGGACGCGGAAGAAGTCGTGCGATACGGGAGAGGCTTCCAGCTGGACCGGATCGGCCGTCCCGGTCTCCAACACCCTGGCGTAGCCGTAAAGGGAGGTTGGAGTGGCAGCTACATACTCAAATCCCGGGATGCTCTCTTGGAGATCAACCAGCTCCGGGTATGCGAGTTCCTCGACATGGGTTCCCGCGAGAGGGTCTGCCTTTTGGATGACATAAATCGAATCCTGGTCCGGGAACGGCAGGGGTCGCAGCAGAACCGCGTCCACCAGCGAAAACATGGCGACGCTCATTCCGATGCCGAGCGCCAGACTGCTCTCGACCACGGCTGCAGAGCGAGGGTATCGCCGCATGCGGACCAGCGCGGAGCGAAGGTCCCTAGCGAGCGTATTGATCCAGCTCACCCCCCAGGACTCACGGCACTGCTCCTTGACCTGAGAAACGCCTCCCAGGGCTATCCTCGCGAGCCGCCGGGCTTCGCCTGGCGCCTTTCCGGCGCGAACATTCTGATCCGTCAGTCGGTCAAGGTGGAATTGCAACTCCGCGTCGAGATCGTCCTCCATGGCCTTGCGCCGCAATAGCGCACGCCCTCGATATAGCAGGTCCCTAAGCAACATCTCCTCCGGCTAGGCCGTGTCAAGAATGATCTCCACGGCGGCGGACAGCTTCCGCCACGAGGCGGATGCATCGTCCAGTTGCCTCCGCCCCGCGGGCGTGAGCTCGTAGTACTTGGCGCGCCGATTGTTGTCAGACACGCCCCATTTCGCCTGAATCCACCCTCGGCGTTCCAGTCTATGAAGCGCCGGATACAGCGATCCCTGCTGGACTTGGAGAACCTCGCGGGAGATCTGCCGGATCCTTTCCGAGATCCCCCAGCCATGCTGCGGCTCGAGGTTAAGGGTCTTGAGAATCAGCAGGTCCAGAGTGCCCTGCGGAAGGTCGATGTGCGACAAAACGTCCCCTTGCGCTTCTACAACTCCATACTAGTCGTTTTTCCTGTAGAAGTGCAAGGGCAGCAAGGTTTACGCAAACGAAACTTCACAAACAGAGGTCTACCTAATAGCCAAGCCTGATCCCGAGAGTCCAAGCCGTGCTTTCCTATACCTCAGGCACTGCCCGACACTGATGAGGGCACATCTGCACACACAACGAGAGTGTGTATTGTCAGAGAGTCGGAGTTGCCTTACGCGAGGTCCCCAATGAACCGAAGGCTCAACATCACACTGCCAGAACAGACGGTCAGCATGCTTGATCGCGCTGTGTCGCGAGGCCAGCGCTCGCGGCTAATTGACGAAGCCGTGAGACGCTTCATCCACGAGCAGGGGAGAGCGAACCTTCGAGAGCAGCTCGAGCTAGGCGCGAAGGTTCGATCCGAGCGTGACCGAGAGATCGCTGAGACATGGTTCGTCCTTCGTGCCTAACCCTCATGACTCGACCAAAGAGGGGGGCTCGCCCATCCCAGCCAGCATAGCGTCGGATGCGGCGCGGAATCGGGCGGGCCTATGCCACGAACCTGAGCGCGGCGAACAGCAAGCCGAGTCCGGCGAACAGCAGCGCGCCGAGCCGGATCAGCAAGCGCTGCTCAAGCTCGAGCAGATCCGCTTTCGTGGCGACCTGCTCGCTGATCGCGGCACGCATGGCGTCGATTATCGCCTCGGCATGCTTGGAATCGATCCCGGCATCGCGCAGGCCGCGCGCGGCCGCTAGCGTGTCGAAGGTGGCCATTGCGATTCTTAGGATAACCGAGACCGATCGCCGCTGCGGGCAAATCGAGCCGGCCGCGCCTTGCCCGGCGAGCGGACGTGGCCTAGCTTTGGGGGCATGGCAACAACCATCAACCTAGCGATCCTGCTGGGGCATCTCGGCGGGGACGCGAGCTGCAATACCCTGGACGGCGGGCAGACTCTCACCAACCAGCGGCTGCCGCCTCTCGTCCGGCGTTCGATCGCAGAAGTAACTTCGGCTCGCGTCCACGACCAAGTCACAATCGGCTCATCTCGGCCCAGCCATTCGCGAGAACTGTCGCTGCCCTGTTCGGACACGAGCAGAGGTACAAGCGAGGATGCATCGCAATAGTTCACAACCGGTCGTCCCGATCTTCGAGCAGCGCGTCCAGAATGCTTACCGGAAGTTCTAAAGGAGGTTCCTCAAGAATCACAGCCGAATTGCCGGCTCCTGGCCGGAGCAATCCCCGACCGACAAGCCTGTCTCGCGCTTCTCGATCATTCCCGGCTGCGGCAGGCACAAGCCTTGCGACGGGCCTTCCGCGATCAAGGATTTGGACCTCGCCCCCACGCCGAACTTCACTGACATAGCGGGACAGATTTGCCTTCAGTTCCGAAATCGACGCGGTGGTCATTGAGACCACTATAGTCTCGTTCGTCGAGCTACGTAGGTCTTCGGAGGCGCGCCGGTAGAGGTCGTCCGAGCCCTAGTCCGACTGGTTGAAGAGGTCCTAGCCCGGTTCATGGCCATAAACCACAAAGAGGTGCATTGTGAAACCCGGGACTTCTCGCTCTTGACATAGGGCTTCACGTAGTTGGGAGGCATCAGACAGAGTTCGTGCCCCTGCGCCAGCAAGGTCTGGCCAAGATAGTGGGAGCCGGAGCAGGCCTCCATGCCGATCGGCCACGCAGGCAGGTTGGCGGTTAGCCGCAAGAGGGCGAGCTCGGTGAGGTAGGGGCGCAAGACGGCGCGTCCAGCTGCGTCCATATCGACGAGGTGGACATCGTACTTGGCAAGGTCCGGCCCAGTACGGCATTGCGAGCTTGCGTTCTCCTGCGCGACAGGCTTGTGGTGGATGGCATGCTGTTGGTTCTCCTTAAGTGGTTCGCGTCGGGCCCGAGGGCCGAGCGTGCCGCCCGCAAGACAGCTGAGTGGCCGACGTCTTCAGTGGGCTTTCGCCCCAAGTCCGCGGAAATCGAGCGGCGTAAGCGTGGCCTACCCGGCGAAATCTGGCATTTGATCAAATCCCAAAGGGGTATCTCTAGCAGTAGAAGATGTCCTCATTCCTGTTTAAGCATATTAGATTCAACAATTTACAATTCTGATCAGGATGGTGGACCTGGAGGGATTCGAACCCTCGACCTCCTCCATGCCATGGAGGCGCGCTCCCAACTGCGCCACAGGCCCACGCTCTATAGTATTTCTCTTAACCTATCACACTCCCGATGAGCCAATCGCGCGATCGGCGCAGCCCGTCAATGGTCGTTGCGTCACCTATGGCTGAAGCGCGTCGCGAACCAGAACTCTCGCGCAAAGCTCGCCAGCCGTGCTGCCGATGGCCTCCCAGTCGACGTCGCGCCATTGCAAGACTCACCTCAGCTAGGGTCTTGTCGCATCGGACTTGATATAGTGCGCCCATGGCGGACGGCAAACTGCTCGGAGTCACGGTCCTACCCGAATACATCCAGAGCGAGGGCATCGAGGGGCTGCTAGACAACCTCAGCAACATCGGCGCGAACGCCGTCGCGACATCGCCGTACTTGATGGAAGAGGCCGACCGGGAAACCGGTCAGCGCGAGCCTCCAGCCGACGCGAACGCCGGCGCGGTGCGTTTGCTAGATCGCCCGCTCTTCGGCAAACGCGAGGTCTGGGTCAAGACGGCGCCGAGCTTCGAGCCGAACCTCTCGCTCTACGCCGGCCTGCGCTACCGCCCCTCCGAGCCGACCGACCTGACGCGCAGCCAAGGACACCTACTGCACGACTTCATACCAGCGGCCAAGAAGCGCGGCATTCGGGTCTACTGCCAAGTGCAAGCCGCAATTCCGCCCGGGTATCGAGTGCAGTTCGGCGGCCCGGTCGATTCCGACAGGGCGCTGTTGCCGAACGGCACGATTCCGCCGCGCCGGCTAGCCAAGAACGGTAGCTTGGCCAGCCCGCACATCTTGGCTTACGAGCACGCCCTGCTCCGAGACATTGTCCAGCAGTATCCGGACCTAGACGGGCTGCGCGTCGACTGGCCGGAGTACCCCCCGTATTTCCTCGATTCGGTATTCCTGGATTTCTCCTACCACGCCGAGCGGGCAGCGGAGCGCATGGGCTTCCCCTTCGAGCGCATGCGCCGGGACGTAGGCAGGCTCTACGAGAAATTGCACGGCGGCCTGACCGACGCCGATCTCGTTGCGTGGGCTGAAGATGCCGACGGCGGTCGCTACCACCTGTTGCGGCTGCTCTCGGACTATCCGGGCGTGGCCGCTTGGCTGCGCTTCAAGGCAGCCTTGGTCGAAGACATGATCGCCGGCTTCCGCTCCACGATCAACGAGGCGGGCGGGCAGTCGATGGAACTGCTGCCGAATGCCTTCCCGCCGCCTTGGACGATTCCGTCCGGCATGGACTTCCGGCGCGTCGCCAAGCACTCGTCGGCCATCAGCTGCAAGCTTTACACCATGCATTGGCCGATGATGCTGCGCTTCTACGGAGACCAGATCTTGGCTGCGAATCCCGGCCTGTCCAGCAGACTGCTTGCTCGCGCATTGGTGCGCTGGCTCGACATCGCCGATGACGATGGCCTCCCGACGGTCGAGGACTACTCGTATCCGCCGCCGGACGTTCCGCACCCTGTCGGTCCGGCTGCGCAGACCCGCAAGATCCACCAAGCCCAGCGCGACGCGGGCGACACGCCGGTCTACGTCTTGGCCCACGGCTACGGGCCGCTGGACGACTTCCGCAAGCGCCTTGTGGTGGCGCGCGAGGCGGGCCAGCATGGCTACTGGGTGAACCGCTACGGCTACCTGAGCGACGAGAAGTTGGACGTGATTCGGGAGGTCGGAGTGTGAACCGCGAACGGGGCGACACGAGACCGCCGTCCGACGAGCGGGCGAACACATCGCGGCCTACGCCAAGTACCCCCGCGACCAGCGCGGAGCAGAACGCGATGCTCTACTGCCCGAACTGCTCCCAACGCTTGGAGAGCCGCAGCTGCAAGTTGCGCTGCGATCGCTGCGGCTACTTCATGGACTGCTCGGACTACTACTAGCTCGTCAACGTCCCCCTGAACCCTTCAATGCGTTCGACGACTGCGCTCCTACAATAAGAGTTCCGGCCCTGCTCTGGGGTCGAGTCCTCCCCGTGTCTCCCGAAGATCGCATTCTCCAGCAGCGCTTCGAGAAGATCGCGCGGATCTCCGAGCTAGGCTTCGAGCGCTACCCGCACAAATACGATGCGACCCATACAGTCACCGAACTGCGGGACCTCTTCGACCCCTGCGACGGCGACAAGCTCGAGGCGGAGCAGCCCGGCACGCGCATCTGCGGGCGCTTGGTGACCAAGCGACGCCAAGGCAAAGCGGGCTTCGCAAACCTGAAGCAAGGCGGCGTTCAAATCCAGATCTACGTGCGCCGCGACGAGGTCTCGCAGCGCGACTTCGAACTCTACAAGCTGCTTGACGCGGGAGATGTGATCGGTGTTGCCGGCAGGGTCTTTCGCACGCGGACTGGAGAGCTCACGGTCCGAGCGACCGAGCTGGCGTTCCTTTCCAAGAGCGTGCTGCCGCCGCCTGAGAAGTTCCATGGCCTGCAGGATGTCGAAGTCCGCTACCGGCAGCGGTCGCTCGACCTGATCAGCAACGACTCGGTCCGGCGGACGTTCGTGACCAGGGACCGGATCATCCGACAGCTGCGCACAAGCCTCGAGCAGCGCGGCTACATCGAGGTCGAGACGCCGATGATGCAACCGGTCTACGGCGGCGCCCTGGCGCGGCCCTTCCAAACGCATCACAACACACTGGACGTCGACCTGTTCTTGCGAGTGGCGCCGGAGCTGTACTTGAAGCGCCTGACTGTCGGCGGGTTAGACCGGGTGTACGAGATCAATCGCAACTTCCGCAACGAGGGGCTGTCCAAGCAGCACAACCCCGAGTTCACGATGCTGGAGTTCTACGAGGCATACAGCGACTACCGCGCCCTGATAGACTTCAGCGCGCAGCTATTGAAGGCGAGCGCGGAGGCGGCTCTGGATGGGGGAACTGTTGCGGAGTTCGGCGAGCACAGAATCGAGTTTGGCTCGCTGGAACGGCTGACCTTTCCCGAGGTGATCGCGGAGTACTGGCCCTACAAGGATTCGCGGCCAGACGTCGGCGACCTAGCTGACGTGGGCAAGATCCGCGAGCTGGCAGCGATTCACGAACGCAAGGCCGGAGAGGGCATCGCGTTGCCCGAGGGGGTATCGGCCGGCAAGGCCCTGCTCGATCTGTTCGAGGCCGCTTGCGAGCACCTCCTCATCCAACCGACCGTGATCTATGACTACCCGGTCGAAGCGTCCCCGCTCTCCAAGCAGAAGCCTGAAGATCCGGCTTGGGTGGAGCGGTTCGAGATCTTCTGCGGCGGGATGGAGATCGCCAACGGCTACTCCGAACTCAACGATCCGCTGGAACAACTGGGGCGCTTCGAGGAGCAGGCGCAGGCACGGGCAGCCGGAGATCACGAAGCTCACGGAATCGACGAGGACTATATCCGGGCGCTGTGCTACGGCATGCCGCCGGCCGCCGGCGAGGGAATCGGCATTGACCGCCTGACCATGCTGCTGACCAACTCGCCAACCATCCGGGATGTGATCCTGTTCCCCCTGCTGCGACCCGAACGCGACATCGGCATCGCGGAGCGCTTGCACCGGGCCTCCGGCACTACGGCACCTAGCGAGTGACTTCCGAACTGGGGAGATTCCCACGTTGTGTCAGCATCTGAGGAGTTCCGGCGTTGAGGACCCAATCCTGGCGCTGGCCGGATGATTCCCCCGCCCAGTCACGGCGCTGTGAGGAGTTCGCGCGCGCCTTGGGCGTACCCGATGTAATCGGCGAGGCGTTAGCCGGTCGCAAGCCGGAGGGCTTCGACCCGCAGGCATTGGCACTGCGATCTCTAGGAGATTGCACTGCCGCGATGGGTGAGCCCCACAACACAGCGCAAGCGGCCGAAAGACTGCTTCATGCAGCCCGCACGGGCCGCGTCGGAATCCTGTGCGACTTCGATGTCGACGGAGCTACGGCCCAGGCGATTCTGGTCGAAGCGCTCCGACTCGCCGGCGGCCCAAGCGGCCGAGAGCCCGCCGTCTCTGTGCCGGAGCGCAACACAGAGGGATTCGGTCCAAACGAACGCTGCCTCAAATCGCTTGCCGATGCGGGCGTCACCTGCATCGCCGTCTTGGACTGTGGCACGGCGGCGGGCGGCCTGCTGGATGGATTTCACCAAGCCACAGGAATCGATGTGGTGGTGATTGACCACCACCCCGCACACGGCGCTCAGACACCGGCCACTGGAGTGCTGCTCAATCCCTGGGCCGCCTCTGCGGCAGCCCCTGGCGAACAAGGCACGCTTTGCACCGCTGCCTTGGCGTGGTTCGTGGCACGTTCGATTCTGCGGCAAGCGGGCCTGTCCAAGGCCGAAACCAAGGCCATCCGGCAGCGCATCACGCTATACGCTGCCCTCGGCACTTCATGCGACTTGATGCCGCTCGACATGCCGTTCAACCGCGCGCTGATCCGCCACGGGGTCCGCTTGCTCGGCGACACCGCCTCCCGGGGCAATGGCTTGGCCGAGATCTGCGAGCTCGCCAGCATAGGAGCGGCCTGCTCCGCTGATGACTTCGGCTGGAGGATCGGTCCCAGATTGAACGCCGGCTCGCGCATGGGAGAGTCGGACCTTGCGGCGCGCTGCTTGCGCGAATCGGATCGGGAGGCCGCACGGGACTTTGCCCGTCGGCTTGACCAGCACAACCAAGACCGCAAGGAGCTCGGCCACAAGGCTCGTGCAGAGCTGGCTTCGCATTCAGACTTGGCGGGGTTTGATCACGGGCCGGTGAATGTGTTCGTAGCTTCGTCAGCCACACCGGGAACGGTCGGGCTGGTGGCGTCAGAGCTCGTCAGGCTGGCCGGGTGGCCGGCCATCGCGCTCACCCAGCGCGACAACGGTGCATTGGCGGGCTCGGGGCGATCGGCACTGGAGTTCAACATCGGAGAGGCAGTCGTCGCTGCCGTCAGGAGCGGCATCGCGCGAAAGGGCGGCGGGCACCCGTCGGCATGCGGCATAGAGATCGAACCCCAGCGACTCGAAGACCTGAGGGGATTTCTCGCGGAGCGATTCAAGGAGCACGCGGCCAATGCGGCCATTCCGTGCGAGCCTAGCCGCGTCATCGACGCCGTCCTGAGGCCGAACCACCTAGCCGCGGACGCGCTATTGGCACTCGCCCAAGCGCAGCAGCAACTCGAGCCGTGGGGCCCGGGGTTGGAGTTTCCGCAGTTCGGCGTGCGAGTGTGTTCGGTCGCGCGCCACAAGTTAACCGCTAACGGCCACCTGTTCGCGACACTGGAGTGCGCGGGGAGCCGGTTCGAGGCCGTCTGGTGGAGCGCCCCGGACGACTGGCAAGACCGTCTCGCGGCAAACGCTACGCGCGACGGCCGGGCCGAAGTGGCCGGAAGGGTGGAACTCGACTCTTGGAACGGTCGCGAGAAAGGGCGTTTCGTGATCGCTGATGCGCGGGTGCCGCAGGGCTGAACTCATCCCTGCGACGGGCTCGCCAGCTTTATCTCGGCGATGCCTGCCAACGCTTTGGCTGCAGCGTTGATCGCCAGATCAATCTCGGTTTCGCCGTGGGCGTCGGAGACGAACACCGCTTCGAACTGCGAGCACGGCAGATAGATCCCGCACGCGAGCATCTCGCGGAAGTAACGCCCGAACAACTCGGTATCGCAGCTGGCCGCACCGTCCCAGTCGTGCACGGCCCGGTCGGTGAAGAAGAAGGTCACCATCGAGCCGACCCGATTGCTAGCCAGCTCGACTCCCGCGGCTTCGGCAGCGGACATGACGCCGGCCTGCAAGCGGGCGGCCGAAGCCTCGACTCGATCATAGATTCCAGGGTCGTCGCGGAGCGCGCGCAGCATCGCCAGACCTCCTGCGACAGCTAGCGGATTCCCCGAAAGCGTCCCCCCTTGGTAGACCCCTCCGAGCGGGGCGACGTGCTGCATGATCTCGCTCCGCCCGCCGAACGCGCCGATCGGCAGGCCGCCGCCGATGACCTTGCCCAGCGTGGTCATGTCGGGGGTGACGCCATACAGGGACTGTGCTCCGCCGAGCGCGACTCGGAACCCGGTCATCACTTCGTCAAAGATCAGCACCGTCCCGTTCTCGCTGCACAGATCGCGCAAAGCTTGCAAGAAGCCGGGCCGGGGCGGCACGCAGCCCATGTTGCCCGCGACCGGCTCGAGGATCACGGCTGCAAGCCTGTCGCCATAGTCCGAAAACGCTTGCTGAACGGCGGCTGCGTCGTTGTACGGCAGCGGCAGCGTAGTCGCGGCAAAGCCTTCCGGCACGCCCCCGGAATCGGAGATGCCCAATGTGGCCAGCCCCGAGCCGGCCTTGACCAGCAAGGAATCGACGTGCCCGTGGTAGTTGCCGACGAACTTGATCGCCAAGTCGCGCCCCGTGTAGCCGCGCGCCACCCGCAGGGCGCTCATGGTGGCCTCTGTGCCGGAATTCACCAGCCGCACCATCTCGATGGACGGCACGATCTCGCAGATCAGCTCGGCCATCTTGACCTCGGCCACGGTCGGAGCCCCGAAGCTCGTGCCGGTGTCGAGGGCCCCTTCCAGGGCAGCGATCACCTCGGGATGGCGGTGACCGAGAAACAACGGCCCCCAAGACCCCACGAAGTCGACGTATTCGTTCCCATCGACGTCCCACAGGCGGCATCCGTCTCCGCGCGCAATAAAGACAGGCTCGCGGCCTACGGCCCGAAACGCTCGGGCGGGCGAGTTCACGCCGCCGGGAATGACCCGCTGAGCTTCTTGGAACAAGGCGCTGGAGAGATCATGCTGCATAAGTCCGTTCCGTTTCGAATCCTGCCTACTGCTGCCCGCCGTCCAATGGCGGGTGCCCCGGAGGAAGGTCCTGGCTGGATTGGACAGTAGGGGGATGTCCCGGCGGGAGCCCTGATGTGGGCGGATGGTTCGGCGGCAGCGCCGCAGACGAACTGCTGGCGGGTTCGGGCGGCAGGACCTTCCAGCCATCCGGATCGCGTCGCAGCTGATACAGCATCTTCATGGCCGCCTTGGGATCGTCCGAAGCCACGATGGAAACCGAAACGGTGGCATGGTCTCCGTCGTAGCGGATGCGATCCGCCTTGACCTGCATTTGGTCGAGCCGCAGGTCCGTGCGCTCGGCCAAGTAGCTCTCTACGGCCGCTTCGATCTCGGCCGCCGACCGGGGCGCCTCGTCAGAGCAAGCCAGCCCTAGCAATGAGATCAGCGTGAAGAACACACGAAGATGCGGGGATCTCACGCTGCCTCCGGCCCTAGCCCGAGTATAGCCACTTGCTAGCGGGTGATTTCCCAGGCCAGGTGGGCCATTTCCGGCTGAATCAGCTTCTCCCACGCGAGCCGCACAGCGTTGGGAGAGCCCGGCACGGAGATCACGACCGTGTCTCGGTAGACGCCGGCCGTGGCCCGCGAAAGCATCGCGGAGGCACCGACCTGGTCATAGCTGAGCATCCGAAACAGCTCGCCGAAGCCGGTCAGCTCCTTGTCCATCGCGCGACTGAGAACATCATAGGTCCGGTCCCGGCGCGAGATGCCGGTGCCGCCGTTGAACAGCACGACCTGCACCTGTTCCTCGGCCGCCAGCTCATCCAGCGCCGCCGCCACTTGATCGGGCTCGTCCGGCACGATGCGGATCGAGTGCAGCAGGTCGCCGGACTGTTCGATGGCTTCTGCGAGGAATGCCGCGTTCGCATCGGTCTTGGGAGTGCGGGTGTCGCTGACGGTCACAACCGCAAGCGTCACCGGCCCCCCCTCTGCGGCGAGCGCGCGGTGCTCCACGTTGCTCTCAGGCGTCATGGTAGAGATCCCCCATTCTAGGGCAAGTACAACTCGGTCTCGACCGGCAGGCCATAGTCGACGCCTTCCACGTCGAAACCGAAGAGGTTGTTGAAGTCCCGGCGAAATCCCGCAAAGTCCGCCAGTTCCGCCAAGTTGTCGGTCTCCACTCTAGGCCACAGCCCGGAAATCTCGTCCTGGACGTCGGCGCGCATTTCCAGATCATCGAGGCGAATCAGTCCGTCTGCGTCACATTGCGGCCCGCCTTCCGCGGCAAGGTGGTCCCTGACCAAGCGAGTCATCTGCTCGATGCAGCCTTCGTGGACACCCTTGGCCTTCATCACTCCAAACAGCAGGCTCATATACAGCGGCACGACCGGAATCGCTGCCGACGCTTGCGTGACGACGGCCTTGTTGACCGCCACCCAGGCGGCTCCGCCAACTTCCTGCTCCAGCTTGGCATTCAGGCTGTCGGCAGTCGCCTTGAGATCCTGCTTAGCCGCGCCGATGGTGCCGTCCTTGTAGATTGGCCACGTCACCGCAGGCCCGTAGTAGCTATAGGCCAGCGTCTGCGCCCCCTGCGCCAGCAGCCCGTTGTCGGCAAGCCCTTCGACCCACCAGCGCCAGTCTTCGCCTCCCATGACCGCCACGGTCTCGTCGATCTCCGCTTGTGCGGCTTCCTCGACCGATGCAGTGCCCACCGTCCCGTTCCCCAGATCGACGGTCTTTCCAGTGAACGGCGACCCGATGGCCTTGAGGCTGGAAGTGTGCGTGAGACCTGTCCTGGGATTCGTGCGCTTGGGCGACGCGAGGCTGTATACGACCAGGTCCACCCTGCCCATCGACTGTTCGATGACCTGCGCGACCTCTTGCTTGGTCTCGTCGGAGAAAGCGTCGCCGTTGACGCTGCGCGCCCACAACCCGTCGCGCTCGGCGGCTTGATGCAGGGCAACGCAGTTGTAGTAGCCGGCGCTTGCGGTGCGCCGCCCGGCAGGAGGCTTCTCGAAGAACACGCCCAGTGTTCGGCACCCCAAGCCCCAGCCAGTCGCGATGCGCGTGGCCAGCCCGTAGCCGGTCGACGATCCTAGGACCAAGACATTGCGCAAGCCAGTCGCCGGCCTCGAAGGCATGCTGCTCCGCACATGCGAGATCTGCCGTTCCACGTTCCGGGCGCACCCCGCAGGATGGGCGTTCACACAAATGAAGCCTCGTGACCGCTGCTTGACGATTTGTTCCGGCATGGACTCGCTCTCCCATCTTACGGCGGGCTGGGTGCCGAGCTTTCGAGGGTGGAGATTCGCGCCATGCCAGCCGCTACGTCGGGCGTCAGCCTCGGCAATTGTGCCCGGCATTACTCCGGATCGCCGTCAGCACGCCTCGGGCGGGCCAAGCCTGACACCCGTGGAGCCGCTGGCGGGGATCCACCTCCTCGTCTGGGCGGGTCGCGCTCGCGGCTCTTCAGACGAAACGGGGTGGTAGCTGTGGCAGTCTAGGCGAGGAGTTCGCCGTCCCAAAGGCGCTTAAGAAATTCCTTGACCGGTAGGATCTGGATAGGGCCAATCAGCCGAGGGCCAGACTCCCGGCAGACCAAGAACTGCCGCTTCAGGGTTGTTTCGGCTGCGCCAGTGACTCGCGACAGGCGCAGAAAGACCTCGCCGTGCAGCAGGTCGAACAACGGAGAGTCGGGAAAGCGCTGATGCAGCCAAGTGGTCTTCCCGGTCTGTCGCGGCCCGAAGAGGAATACGGAACGGCTGTTCAGATCCCGCCCAAGGTCGAGACAGCGCGGCAGCAAGTCCATTCGATTCACATTTTCAGCACATCATATGCGGATAATTCCATGTTTTCCGCATATCTACTGCGGAATCCAGCACATGAAGCGGCTGTGCTGCCACGGGGCACGATCTCGCACGGAAATGGGAGGGCCGGTGCGGACCTCTCGCACCGCGAGTGGTGCGCGAGCGATGTCGGGGCGCGCTCCGTTCACTGCTCTTATGTCAGGGACGTGCCGAGGGAAGCCGCCGGTTTCCGGGACCCTCTCTCCGCAGTGCCGCAGGTGGGGTGAGCCGGCGCGGCGGCGGCTCGCAGCTCCCTCTCCCTGCCAGCGGAGGGAGGCCCGTCGCAGCTCATTCCTGCGCGACCTGAACGGAGACGTGCGTGGCACCCCGAAGCGAAAGAGGACAGCCGGGCAGGAATGGCCGGTCCCGACCCCTTCGAAGCTGCCGGGATTGATGCGGGCGGGTCGAGACTCGACGCGCGAGCTGGTTCCGACCTTTCCAACGCCTGCCTCGTGGTGCTATGTTTGAAGTCAGTTCGCCGCTCGGTGATGTGACAGCCTGATCCGGCCCCTCACCTCTTCTCCCCAGGCCGCAGCGGATCCTCGGATTGCCATGATTCGAAGTCTTCGTGGCGCTCGGCCAGCAATCGCGCCCAGCGCCTATATCGACCCGAGCGCCGTGCTGATCGGGGATGTCAGCGTCGGCGGCCAGTCCAGCGTGTGGTGCAACGTCACCGTGCGCGCCGACACGTCCAAGGTCGCCATCGGCGAAGACACCAGCATCCAGGACAACAGCTGCCTGCACGAGGACGCAGACGCTCCGCTGACGATCGGCGACCGCGTGGTCGTCGGACACTCCTGCACGGTCCACGGCTGCGTGGTCGAAGACGACTGCCTGATCGGCATGGGCTCGACCATCTTGAGCAAGGCACACATCGGAGCCGGTTCGATCGTTGCGGCCGGAGCGGTGGTCCTCGGCGGCACAGTAGTGCCGCCCCGCAGCTTGGTGGCAGGGGTGCCCGCGAAGGTCAAACGCAGCGTGAGTGACGAGGAGCTGGAACGCACGCGCACGAACGCCGAGCACTACGTCGAGCTGTCGCGCGAATACCTGGACGAGACCTGATGCCGGATCAAGAGCCAGAATCCCTCCAGACCCAGCCACTGGGGCCGCTGGAGCGCACCCACTATTGCGGGGCAATCCGCGACTCCGACATCGGGACGAGCGCGGTCTTGATGGGCTGGGTTCACCGCAAGCGCGACCTCGGGGGCTTGCTATTCCTGCACTTGCGCGACCGCAGCGGAATCTCGCAAGTCGTGTTCAACGCCGAGACCCACCCGGAGGCCCACGCACGCGCAGAGGCCCTGCGCAGCGAGTACGTGATCGCGGTGGAGGGCCCTATCATTCGCCGCTCCGAAGAGACCTATAACCCGAATCTCGACACCGGCACGGTCGAATTGGTCGCCGAGAAGCTGACGGTTCTGAGCACTTCCAAGACGCCGCCGTTCCAGCTGGACGAGGAGGACCGCACGAGCGTTGGCGAGGACACGCGCCTCAAGTACCGCTACATCGACTTGCGCCGCCCTCGCATGCAGCGCAACATCCAGCTGCGCCACGACATCAACGCGGCGGTTCGAAAATCACTCAGCGACCGGGGGTTCTTGGAGATCGAGACGCCCTTCATGACCCGCTCGACGCCAGAAGGCGCCCGGGATTTCCTGGTGCCAAGCCGCATCCAGCTCGGCTCGATGTACGCCCTGCCGCAGTCTCCGCAACTGTTCAAGCAGCTGCTGATGGTCGGCGGCTACGACCGTTACTTCCAGATCGTGCGCTGCTTCCGCGACGAGGACCTGCGCGCCGACCGCCAGCCGGAGTTCACCCAAATCGATGTCGAAATGTCGTTCGTCAACGAAGACGGCGTGCTGGCCGTCGTCGAGGGGCTGATGACAAGCGTGTGCGCGGCGGCCGGGGCCCGCGAGCCGGACCTGCCCCTGCCGCGGCTGACCTACGCCGAGGCGATGGATGGCTACGGCAGCGACAAGCCCGACCTGCGCCTGCCGCCGATGGCCGTGGTGACGGACCTGTTGGCTCCGGAGGACCTCCCGATGCAGGGCCCCCTGATCGCAATCCGCACTCCCGCAGTGGGGCAGCTGACCCGGCGCGAACGCGAACAGTTCCGCGAATTCGCCGCGGAGCAGAACCTGAGAATATTCGACGATTTCCGGGGCCTGTCAAAGAAGATGCCGGAACAGATGCAGGCGGTCAGGGATCGCTTGGAAGCCGACGAGCAGGATTTCCTCGTGCTCGTCACCGGCGCAAAACCCGTCTCCGGGCCGCGCCCCGACCAAGCGGTCTTGGCCGCGGCGGGCAGTCTCAAGCAGCTTATAGGGGCGGCCTTCGCGGATCGCCACGGCCTGCTCAAGGACGATGACCTGCGCTTCCTCTGGGTCACCGACTTTCCGATGTTCGAGTGGGACGCCAACGAGGGCGATTGGACGCCGGCCCACCATCCGTTCACCTCGCCCCACGACGAGGATATCGACAAGTTGATCGCCGATCCGGAAGCGTGCCGCTCCAAGGCCTACGATCTGGTCCTCAACGGAGTCGAGCTTGGCTCGGGGTCGATCCGTATCCACCGCCAAGACGTGCAATCGACGGTCTTCGAGGCTCTGGGGCTTGCTGCCGAGGAAGCGAACCATCGCTTCGGCTTCTTCCTGGAAGCGCTGCAGTACGGCACGCCCCCGCACGGAGGCATCGCGCTGGGACTGGACCGCTTGGTCATGCTGCTCGCCGGAGAGGCAACGATCCGCGACGTGATTCCCTTCCCCAAGACCGCCAAGGGCACCGATCTGATGTGCGAAGCGCCGAATACGGTGCCGGACCGAAATCTGGCCGAAGTGGGCATCGCATTGCGGGTCCGCGCCAAGGCCTAGCAGGGCCTCAGGGCAAATCCCGGGATCCGAGCATGGACCGCGTGTTGGTGATCGGCGGCACGCTGTTCATCGGCCAAACACTCGTCACACGCTTGCTCGAGCGCGGCGACGATGTCACCATCCTGCATCGCGGCCGACACAATCCGTTCGCCGGCCGTGCGCGGGAAATCCACTGCGACCGCAACGACACTGTTGCCGTGGCGAAGGCCGTAGAGGGCGGCTACGACCTGGTGTTCGACAACGTCTACGACTGGCAGCGCGGCACCACCGGGGACCAAGTCCTCGCAGCAGCTGCGGCCTGCGGAGACAACCTGCGCCGATACGTCTTCGTCTCCAGTTGCGCGGCCTACGGGGACGGCCTCGACCGTGACGAGGACGCACCGCTGGCGACGCCCGACTGTCCCGATATCTATTGCCGCAACAAGGCGGACTCGGAGCGGGCCCTGCTGGGGCTGTATGCCGAGCGAGGCGTGCCGACCGCAACGCTCCGGCCGCCGTTTGTCTACGGCCCGCGCAATCCGTTCTATCGCGAAGCGTTCTTCTGGGACCGCCTGGCCGCGGGACGCCCGATCCTAGTGCCGGGGGACGGCAGCCGATTGATGCACTTCGTGTTTGTCAAGGATCTGGTCGACGCCGCACTGCTGGCCGCCGAAACCCCAGTGGCGGCCGGCCGAGCGTACAACGTCGCGCACGTCCGGCCCGTGCGGCAGGATGACTTCGTGCGGATGCTCGGCGAGGCGGCTGGCATCGAACCCGACCTGCGCTACCTCCCGCGCGATACGGCGCAGGAGCTGGGCGGCCAGGTCTTCCAGCCGCCGTACTACTTCGGGCAGTACTTCGACATGCCGCCCATCACCCTGGACGTGACGCGTGCACGCGAAGAGCTGGGCTTCGAACCGGTGTCGCTGGCAGATGGATTGCGCCAGACATGGCAGTGGTACCGCGGTTCCGGCAGCGCGCTTCGGGACCGGCCGGACTTCACGTTCGACGATATCGCGCTGGCAGCGATCTCCTGAGCCCAGCGCGGACGCAGCCCGGCGCTCAGTGCGTGAGGTTCTCGAACAGAAAGACGCCGCCCTTGCCGCCGACGACGATGTCCAAGTCGCCGTCCTTGTCGATATCAACCACCGGAATCTGCATGCCGGCGCCAACGCGGCCGCCGTAGTGGATCGTGTGGCGCAGCCATTCCCACTGCTGGCCGTTGTTCGCGTACTCGTACCAATACAGTCCGAGGGGCTCGCGCCCGCCCTTGTCGCGGCCGTTGTGCGCGAAGAACCGCTTGCCCGTGATGAGTTCCGGGCGCCCGTCGCCGGTTAGGTCGGCCATGGTCGAGGCGTGCGCTTGTGACCAGGAATCGTCGATCGTGAGCCGCTCCCAAGCGCGCTGGCCCGAGTCCCCGCGAATCTGCTTGAGCCAGTAAATGCCATAGCTGTGGGCGTGCGGCACGATGATGTCGTTGAGGCCGTCGCCATCGATGTCCAACACGTGCAGGAAGCCGGCGTGCTCCTCGACTTCGAACTCGGCATGCATGTCCCACGGAGTCTTGCGCGGGTCCGCGGGCGCTTCCAGCCAGCCCTTGGGCGTGAGAATGTCCATGCGTCCGTCCCCGTTCACGTCGCCGGCCCCGATCCCGTGCCCGTCGGCGGCGAGCTTCACCCCGTGCTCGACCCATTTGCCATCCGGTCCGGGCGACTCGAACCAAGAGGTTTTGTCGGCTGGCCTGCCCCCGAACTGCGGCAGCACCTCTCGGGCCACTCCATCGCCGTCCAAGTCCACCAGCAGCGCGAACTCGACCGGGAGCCCTTCGTGGATGCGCTGCTCGACCCACTCGCCGATTGCGCGGCCAGGGTTTCGCCACCACGCGATCTTCCGCTCCCCCCAAGAGACACTCACCACGTCAACGTGGCCGTCGCGATCGACATCGAACGGCATGTCGGAGAAGTCGTCGATGTAGTTGTTGAAGAAATAGAACGAGCGGAATTTCTTGGGCTGGAATTCCGGCCCGCGGAACCAGTTCTCGCCGGAGACGATGTCGAGGTAGCCGTCGCCGTTGAGATCTGCCACCGCGCAGGGCTCATTCCTGCCCAGATCGATGACCCGCTTCTTGAACGGAATCTCCGCGGAAGGGCCCCCAGCAAGGGCGGGGATTGAAAAAACGGTGGCCAGGAAGCCGAACACTAGTGCCAAGGCGCGCATGACGGCTACATCATCCCATAGCTCCAGACAGCGAGGCTGCAGTAGTCCGTTCGCACACGTCCGACAGGTGCTCTCAGCGACGCCCCGCAAAGTAGAACAGCGCGGTGAGAAGCGCGCTGATGGCGACGCATGTGGCGAACGGGAAGTAAAGGGTGAAGCGCGGGCTCTTGTAGACCAAGTCCCCCGGCAGCTTGCCGGGCGCGGGCAGGCCCAACCTCGGCGCAAGCAGAATCATCGCGCCCAGCACCAGCAGCGCCAAACCGGCGACTACCAGCAACTTGCCCAGCGCCATCATGCGGTCAGGTGGGGTCGCACGAATTCCAGCGTCGCTTCGAGCTGCTCGCGAGCGTGCCGGTCCAACTCGCGCGCGCTGGCAGTGCGCACCTTCCAGTTGGGGAATACTCCCCGCAGGTGCAGCACGTAGGCCAGCGCGGGAAGGCCGTGGGCGCTGGCTTTGGCGATCAGTAGCAGCGCTTTGGAGAACATCTCCATTGCATCGCTGCGCTGCCCGGCGTGCCACAGGTCCCAGACCTTGACGTACAGGTCTACCCAAGATGCGGCGGGCATCGTGCCCGCCGATCCGCGCGCCATCTCTTCGATCAGCGTGCGGCCATGGCCGCCCGTGAAGGCCCGCGGGCGATCAGGCCCTTCTAGCTCGGCGAACTCGGTCAAGCGGCTGAGAGTATGGCCGGCCTCGTCTTTGACGAAGTGCAGGTTAGGGATATCCCGCACCATGCGCGCCACGAATTCGACGCTCATGTTGCCGATGGCCTGCATGAACATGGGCAACCCGCCCGCTTCGGCGACGGCTTGGTAGTAACGGGCCACGGCGTCCAGATCGAACTCCGTCTGGCGGCCCTTGCGAGGCGGCAGGGCGATCATGGCATCCGGACCGATCGACTTGGCGTGCTCGGCGTAGCGCACCGCGGTCTCGGTGTCGGCGGCTTGCACGCCGATCACGACCTTAGGCCGCAGCCCTTTGGAGGCCTCCATGATCGCCTCGGCACCCGCGATGCGCTCCTCGAAGGTCAGCAATGCATACTCGCTCGCCAATTGCGGCCAGACGATACCGTGAACGCCCGCCCGATCCAGGAAGCGAACCTCCTTGGCGAGGGTCTGCAAGTCCACCTTGCCATCGTCGTGGTAAGGCGTGGCAACGATCGGGTAGATGCCTCGAAAGTCATCCGGTTCCGCGGCCAGCGCCCGCAGTCCGGGCGCGAGCGCGAGCGCTGCCAGCCACTGGCGGCGCGACAGGCCGGGCTGGCCGCCTGCCAGGCTAGAGCGCGCTGCTGCCCGCGTGGTCGCGGACCAACTTGTCTGTGAGGTCTGTACCGAACCCAGGCTTGTCCTTCGCATAGTAGTAACCGCCCTCAAACGGCGATGACATCGCCAGCATCAGGTCTGTCGCGTCGTCTCCCGTGCCGAAGCTCTCCGCCAGCGGAGCATTCGCAGTCAGGACAATCGCCATGCCGTACAGGCTGCTGCCGCGATGCGGGATGATCGGCAGGCCGCGCTCGGCGCCCATGACGGCGATCTTGCGCAGCGCGGTGAGGCCGCCGCACCAGCTGATGTCCGGCTGGAGGATCTCCGTGCCGCCATGGTGCAGCAGCATCTGGTAGCCGTACTGCGTGTATTCGTGCTCGCCGCTGACGATCAGCGTGCTGTCGATCTCGTCGACGAGCCGCTTGTAGCCGAGAATGTTGTCGGGCGAGAGCGGCTCCTCGATGAAGTACAGGTCCAGCGGCTCCAGCCGCTCGGCCATTTCCAGCGTGTAGCCGATGTCGTTCCAGCGGCAGCCGCAGTCGATCATCAACGTGCGCTCCGGCCCGATCGCGTCGCGCGCGCGCTTGATCCTGGCTTCAATCCGGTCCATGCCGGCGGCGCCGTTCAAGACCCCTTCCGGGATGCCCAGCTTGAAATTCTCAAAGCCCAGGCCCAGGCCCACGCTGGGATCGGAGTTCGTGATATAGCCAGGCACCTTCTCTTGGGTCGCGCCGCCGATGAGCTTGTAGACCGGCGTCTCTGCGTACTTGCCGACGATGTCCCAGAGCGCGTTGTCGATTCCGCTCAAAGCCATCACGAATACGCCGCGTCGGCCGTAGTAGATGCCGGAGGAGTACATCTGGTCCCAGAGCAGCTCGACGTTGAGCGGGTCACTGCCGACCAACAGGTGCCGGAGGTGGCCGTGGATGATCTCGGCGGCGGCCCCGCCGCCAGCGCCGAATCCGTAGCCGGTGATGCCTTGGTCGGTCTTGATGACGACCACGATCGCGCTGGCGAGCTGCGAATACGGTCCGCTGTAGCGCCAGCGGGCCGGATCGTACGGTCCCTTGAATTCTGGCAAGCGCCCCTGAGAAGAGCGCGACCACAGGCGCACCGGCACCGCTTCTACCGAGGTGATCTTCAGTTTTCCCTTGGTTTGGGGCAGGGCCAGTTGGGGCACGAGCGATGCGCCGCTGAGCATGGTTAGAAACGATCGCCGAGACCGCATTGCGAGCAACAGTCTAGCAAGGGCTCACGTACGCGAGTGTTTGCCTTAGAATTCGGCAACGTGGTCCGACGAGAACCCCACCGCCACTCCGGCATCGCAGGGCGGGGATGCTCCATACAAGCACCTGCGCAAGCACCCTATCCGAAATGATGGAGTTAGCCCCGCTAGGGCAGCGGCGGAGTGCCCGCGGCGACGTGGGCGAGACGCGGCACGAGATCGACCAACTTCATCGTTTCTGCCGGAAGAGCCAGTCCCAGATCCTAGGGGTCGGGTCGCATTGCTCGCTGGCGCTGGACGTGATCCAGCCTTTCTCCGGCTCATCGCCTTCATAGACGAAGGCGTGGGCGGCGGAGCCGTGCCTAACGCCGTCCATGGCGGTCAGCTTGAGGTTGCCGCCGACTTCAGCGAGTCGGTCAAAGATGTGTTGGCTGAACGCGTACGGCACGGTCGGATCGTCAGTCCCATGGAAGGCCCAGACTGGAACGTCCTTGAATTTCGCCGGGTCTTTCCACGGAGGCAGCCCGCCTGCGCTTGGAACGGCTGCGGCAAACCGTTCTGGATCCGTCCAGATCGCATTCCAGCTGCCAAAGCCTCCCATGGAATGTCCCAATACGTAGACCCGGTCGGTATCGATCGGGAACTCCCTCGCCATTTGATCCAGCAGTAGGAATGTCATGGTCAGACTGCCGGTGGACAACTCAGCTCGGTCAGAGAGTCGCGCCTGCATGAAGCGCTGCCAGATCTTCGGAAACTGCGCGATGATCTCGGGTGTCATTTCCGGAGGGCGTTCGTTGAATGCCGCCCAGGATGACCAAGATTGCGGCGTGACCACGAAACAGGGATACGCGGCGCGCCATTCCGGATCGGCGAAGGTGGCTGACCAGGGGCGAAGCGAGCTGAGATTATCGTCCCCGATACCGGCTCGGCCGTGCAGGTTCAGAATCACGGGGTAGCGAACACCATCCTTGATCTCTAGCGGTTGGATCAGCCGATAGGGCATCCCGTAGAAGTCTTCAGGAGCAAACTCGGCCACGGTTGCAGGCTTGAGATTCGTTCCTTTGTTACGGCGGTTCCGCGGATCGGCGCTGGACTGAGCGCACAGGGCCGAAGCCAGGAGGGAGAAGAGGAAGATGTGGCGGACTCTTTTCATGGACAATGCTGGCGAGCGTGGAGCGTTCTCTGTTTGCTCTGGGATCTTGGCCTTGGCCGTCCCAACGCGCCGATCATAGACGAGCACGCGGCTCCCGCGCAACGGTTTCTGCGTTCTCTGGGGCGTCTGATCGTCGCCCTCCACGGTGGGCCCGTGCCGCGCCGCCGCCTGCCCCCGCTGGTCTCCCCGCCCAGATCGGCGTCATCGAGTTCCACAATGCCGCGCAGCGGCTGGCTGTCCTCCCGCTCGCGCATCGTCTGCATCGCGCTGTTGTAGCTCACCCCCGGCTTGGTGTCTTCGAATACCGTGCGGGCAACCAACGAGGTCTGCTGCTTGCAGCGGATGCATTGCAGGGCCTTGCGCCTACGCAGCTGGCAATGCTAGTGGTAGCCGCAACGGGGCAGCGAAATCCCTGTGGCCAGCACGCCTGGAACAACGCCTGGACGCATTGATCGTCCGTTCCGCAGCGTTTGAGGAAGGCCCGCAGGCTCTGTCCCGGCTGGAATTGGACACGATCCTTAGACATAGTTAACTCGTTTCTGATCAGATGCTTAGTATGCATCAAGCAGGTGTTTCATGCTAATCAAATCAGGCGCCTGATCGGCGAATGTTCCCCGCTTTGAGTGTGGCTGTGACTTCGGGGCAGCCTGGAATCCTCATGCCTGCCATCACGTCCTTCACAGGACGATGCATGCGCTGAGGGCGAGTGGTACCGACCCTATTCCGCAAAGTACCCCGGCCGGGCCCGAACCTGTGCGCCTGGAGCGTCGACCTTGATCGTCACGCGCCGCCAGCTCCCGTCGAACTCTTGGTCGGCCGGATAGTAGGCGATCTCGTAAACGCTGCGCATTTCCTGCGCAAGGTGCGGCAGGACCGGATCGATGTCTGCCACGGAGCGGGCCGTGAACAGTTTCCCGCCCGTCTTCTGCGCCAACGACTCCATTCGCTTGCGTGCCCTGTTGGACCAGTTGCGCCCGAAGCGCTCCCCCGAGAGCAAGAAGATCGGATAGATGCGGGCATCCATCTCGCCGGCCGTCTGAACCAAGCGCGAAGCGCTCAGCACCGAAGGGGCGTCGTGGCCGCTGATGCGATTGTCGATCCCGTCGCTGATCACCACCAGCGCGTTGCGCTCCCCTGCAAGAGCGGCAAGCTCGTCGTCATAGGCCAGCAATATCGTGTCCCACAGAGGCGATCCGCCGATGGGGTACGGCAGCTTGCGGAGGCGCTCGATGAGCACTTCTCGATCCGAAGTCAGCGGAGTGAGCCGATGGAACATGCCCTCGGCCATAGCGTACAGAGCCACCCTGTCGTGCGGCCGGGCCAAATCGATCAGGCGCCGGGTCGCCTGGCGCATGTGCTCCAGGTCTCTTGCCGTGCTGCCGCTAAGGTCCAAGAGCACGGCTAGGTTGAAGGGCGACTCCTCGGGATCAGCCACGCGGATATCCTGCCGCCGGCCCCGCTCTTCGACGACAAAGCTGTTCTTGCCCAAGCCGAGCATGGGACGGCCACCGCTGTCACTGACAGCCACGCTCATGCTCACCATGCGAACTTCCGACCGGAATAGGGACCCCGCGCTGCCGCTGTCGGAGCGAGCATCGCTCGGAGGACCGGTCCGCCTCTCAGGCGGCGGGGCTGGCCGGGCCCCTCGGCGTCGCTCGGACTGGGCCAGCAGCCGGGCCACCACGTCTCTCGATTCGGTGTGTGGCCTGAGCGGCCACTCGCGGGGGATCTCCCAATCGCGAACGCGCAGGACCGGGGGCGAATGGAGCTGCGCGTCGACAACTCCGTAGGACAAGCCGTGAGAGCGCCCTTTCTGGGTCAGCCTCCATGACCGCAAGTTCCGACCGATCGCATAGGAGAGCAGGGGCAGCGCGCGCCCAGGGGGTGTGTCTACTTCCTCCGGACGTTGGCTGGACTCCAGGTTCAAGACCGTCACATCCAGCGGCACGGCCAGTGAGAGCGAGCCCCGCGCCGACTGCGCATCGGCCCGCTTGACCATCCCGGTGATGCTGATGTCGCCGGCATCGGTGGTGACCGTGAACGGCACGGCTAGAGGCACGCGCACTTCGATATGCGGGCTTTCGTCCTCCGGAGGCAGGGCCTGCACCAACAACCGAGCGGGAGAGCGGCTGACGGCAATGCCCTGCGAATCGCGCGATTGCGACCCGGAGCGCCACATCTGGACGCGGTTTCCGAGGACGACCTCCACGTGGATGTCGCCGTGGAGATTGACGATCTCCAAGGGCTGGGCGGCGGCCGCCGCAACCAGCAGGGGCGCACAAAGGACTCGCGCACGCATGGAAGACCGACTGCATTCATTCTGAACCAACAGCGCACGGGCAGCCGGACGAATCTGCACGCTACAGTGGAGCAAACGCCTCAATGGCTAGTGCCAAGCAAAACGTCATCGTCGGAACCAGCGGGCACATCGACCACGGAAAGACATCGCTGGTCCGAGCACTGACCGGAACAGACACTGACCGGTGGGAAGAAGAAAAGCGGCGCGGCATCACCATTGATCTCGGCTTCGCCAGCTTGGACCTAGGCGACGATTTGCGCGTCGGCTTCGTGGACGTCCCCGGCCACGAGCGCTTCATCAAGAACATGCTGGCCGGCGTTGGAGGGATCGACATCGTCCTGTTGGTCGTCGCCGCGGACGAGTCCGTGATGCCGCAGACCCGCGAACACTTCGAAATCTGCCGCCTGTTGGGAATCCGGCACGGCCTGATCGCGCTGACCAAGGCTGATGCGGTCGATCCGGAAATCCTCGAACTTGTCAGGCTGGAGGTCGAGGAATTCGTGGCCGGCTCGTTCCTCGATGGCGCGCCGCTAATCCCGGTCAGCAGCGTTACCGGCGCGGGCACCAAAGATCTGTGCCATGCGCTGCGCAAAATCGCAGACGAGGTGGAGGAACGCGGCCACAGCGAACCGCTGCGCCTGCCGGTGGACCGGGTGTTCACCATGAAGGGCTTTGGGACTGTGGTGACGGGAACGCTGGCCAGCGGCCAGCTGCGGGTCGAGGATGCCGTGGAGATCTTGCCCGGCCAGCGGCAGGCCCGGGTCCGCAATTTGGAGGTGCATGGAGAGTCGGTCGAGACAGCACGGGCCGGGCAGCGCACGGCAATCAATCTCGGCGGTATAGCCAAGTCGGACCTGGGGCGCGGCATGTGCCTGACCGAGCCGCGCCTGTTCGCGCCGACAGAGCGGTTCGACGCTCACATAGAACTGCTGCCGTCGGCCAAGCCGCTCAAGCACGCGGCCCCGGTACACGTGCATCTGGGCACTGCCGAGACCGTGGGCAAGGCGTACTTGCTCGAAGCATCGGGACGCCAGTCCAGCCTCAAGCCGGGCGAGTCGGCCTTCGTCCAACTGCGCCTAGATCATGCGCTCGTGGCAGTCTCGGGTGACCGCTTCATCTTGCGGCAGTTCTCTCCTCTGACCACGATCGCGGGCGGCACCGTGCTGCACCCACACGCCGGTCGGCACCGCAAGAAGGACGACTGGCGGCCCGCTCTGGAGGCGTTCCGGGAGGGAGACCCGGTCACGATCTTGCAAGCGCTTTGCGCGGGACAGGCGTTCGGCATGGCCGGTGCAGACCTGACCGCGATCACAGGCCGCCGGGAACCGGAGTGGCGTTCTGCCGCACGGGCCTGCGAGTCGGTCCGAGTGCTCCGCGACAACCCGCTCTGGGTCTGCGCCGAGAGCCGCGCCAAGGCGGCCGAAGACCGCTTGCTGAAGGCGTTGGCTCGGTTTCACAAGGCCAGCCCGCTGGAGTCGGGCGTCCCCGTCGAGGCTCTGCGAAGCGGCGAGTTCGGCGATGCGCCGGAGTTCTTCGCGGATCATATCCTGCAGCGCCTGCAAGCCGAGCGCAAGGTGGAGCTGGATGGCGAGCTGGTCAAGTCGGCCGATCACGAGATACGCCTGGGCAGCGACGAGCGCGAAGCCAAGGAAAGGCTCATAGCCGCCTTCGCACAGGCCGGCTTGGAGGTTCCGCTGCTCAAGGATCTGCTCCCCACTCTCCCGATCGACGCGGCCCGCGCCCGGCGCATTCTGGCGGCGCTGCTGCGGGAAGGCATCTTGGTGCGAATCAATGCAGACCTGGTGTTCCACAGCGAGGCGGTCGACGCGCTGCTGGCCCGGTTGGCCCCGCTGCGGGGCCAGCTCGTCGACGTCGGCGAGTTCAAGGCGCTCGCCAATGTCAGCCGCAAGTACGCGATCCCGTTGCTGGAACACTTCGACAAGCAGAAGGTCACGCTGCGCGACGGCAACAAGCGCCGCGTCCTGTGACGGCGCGGCTCGCAGTCTGCCGCACCTGTTACGATTGCAGGACCGCGCCGGGCGCGCGGTGTCGGCGCATGTCTGGCTTGGTGTGCAGTTTGGCCGGCGGCAGCGTGGGCTCCACCAGCGGCGGCTCGTGGAAAGCCCTGTCGGCGGGCCCGCAGGAACGACTCGCCATCCTGCGCCGCTACCGCCGGGTCGCTTTAGTCGGCGTCTCGGCCAATCCCTTGCGGCCGAGCCATTTCGTGGCGGTCTATCTGGCCAATCGCGGCTATGACATCGTGCCGGTCAATCCCCGCGCCAAGACCGTCCTAGGGAGGCCATGCTTCCCCAGCCTGAGCGCAATCCCGGAGCCGGTCGAGGTGGTGGACATCTTTCGTCCGCCGCAATTCGTGCCGGCCATCGTCGAGGAAGCGATCGAGACCGCGGCCAAGGTCGTCTGGATGCAGTTCGACATCGTGCACGAGGATGCGGCGCGGCGCGCTCGCGAGGCGGGTCTGGAAGTCGTCATGGACCAGTGCATGAAGGTCGAACACGCCCGCTTCTTCGGCGGGCTGTCCGCGCTGGGCCTCAACGGCGGCGTGGTCTCGGCCCGCAGCTGGGCGCCCAAGGAAGGCAGCCACGGTCTGAGATAATGGCGGCTCACGCCGTCAGGAGTATGCGCAAGCCATGAAATTCGGAGTCAACACGCTCATTTGGTCCGGCTCGTTCGAGCCCGACAAGTACCCGCTGGAGGAGCTGAAAGAGGTTGGCGTCGACGGCATTGAGATCCCGGTCTTCGTGCCCTCCGAGCTCGACACCGCGGCGGTGCGCAGGACCTGCTCGGAGCACGCGCTCAACGTCCACTTCTGCTCGGTCAACCCGGACGGCATGAATCCAATCAGCGACGACGCGACCGTACGCGCCAAGACCGTCGAGCACTGGAAGACAGTAATCCAGACCGCTGCCGAAGCAGGCGCGGACCAAATCGCGGGCCCGACCCATTCGCCCGTCGGCTATCTGCCCGGGCGGCGCCGCACCGAGGACGAGTGGAAGTGGGGAGTGGAATTTCACCAGGCGCTGGCCGACGACCTCGCCGACGCCGACGTGACCATGGCAGTCGAGCCGCTCAACCGCTTCGAAACGTACTTCCTCAACACCGCGGCGGACGCCTACCGCTTCGTCGACGAGGTCAATTGCGAGCGCATCGGCATCTTGCTGGACACCTTCCACCAGAACATAGAAGACAAGCAAGTCGGAGACGCCTACCGCACGTGCGGCAAGCATCTGATGCACGTCCACACCTGCGAGAACGACCGGGGCACGCCGGGCTCCGGGCACGTGGACTGGCCCGGCGTCCTGCAGGCGATCAAGGAGCTGGGCTACGACCGCTGGCTGACCATCGAGTCGTTCAACTCGCACATTCCCGAATTGTCCGCCGCGACCGCGATCTGGCGCGACCTAGCGGCATCCATGGACGACATCGCCATCGACGGGACACGGTTCCTGCGCGACCTCTGGGGGCGCACCTAGGCATCGGGCCGGCGGCGCAGCCGCACCGCCGGTCTGGTCGCGGCCGGCGAGACCCGCTCTCGCCGAACACGCCGGCCCAAGATGGCAGCCAGGCACCTCGAGAATTCCCAGCCCTTGGGGCTGGCCTCCGTTCTGGCCTGCGTGTCGATCGCCACGATTCGCGGCTTGAACCCGGTGGCGATCAAAGTCGTGCTGCTGTCGATGCCGCCGCTGCTGGGCGCCTTCCTGCGCGTCGCCGTGGCCAGCGCCGGCATCTGGGGGTTCGCCGCAGTCCAAGGGATCAGCCTCCGGCCGCGGCGCGGGGAACTGATCCCGCTCGCGTTGCTCAGCGTGATCTTCGCGGTGCAGATCAGCGCCAACCAGACGGGGGCCGACTTCACCTCCCCGGTCCTGCTGGCCATTCTGTTCAACACCTATCCCATCACCACCAATCTGATCTCGGCCGTGGTCGTGCCCGAGGACCGGCTCAACCTCCTGCGCGCAACCGGGCTCGTGATCGCGTTCTGCGGCGTGGCGTGGGTGCTGACGGCGCGCACCGAGAGCCCGCTTGCCCCCAATCCCCTGCTGGGCAACGCTTTCGTGCTGACCGCGGCGACGCTGCTGGCGATCCGCATGGTCTACACCCGGCAGCTCGCGCTGCGCATCGACTATGTCAAGGCGGTCTTCTGGCCGCTGGTGGGGGCTCTGCCGATTTTCTTGCTGGGCTGGCAGGCGATCCCTGACTACATGTCCCGCGCAGACCACGACTGGAGGACCTGGGCTGCCCTGCTGTTTCAAGGGCTGGTCGTCGGAGGGGCGGGCCAGCTCGCCTGGGTCTATCTGATCCGCAGGCACACTCCCGGCACCGTGATCGCGTTCTCGTTCATCACTCCGGTCAGCGGCGTGACGCTCAGTTCCGCCTATTTCGGCGAGGCGCTGCCCGCCCGCCTGGTTGCGGGCTTCTGCGCAGTCTTGCTCGGCATCGGCCTGGCCGCGCGCAGGGCTCGCCCGCACAAGCCTCCGCCACCGAGCCCGCCGCCGGGCTTCGGCGGCACTGCGTGAGACCGGTTTCGCAGTCAGTTCTTGTCGACGGCGCGAACCATCGGCACGAACCGAACGTCCAGCCGCCGCTGGCGGCGCAGCCTGCCCGCGGCATCCTTGGTCACCAAGGTCAGTGCCTGCGTGCCGAGAGTCGGGCCAATCGGCACCACCAAGCGTCCGCCCGCCGCCAGCTGATCGACCAGCGCTTGCGGGATATCTCGCGGCGCCGCCGTGACGATGATGCGGTCGAACGGGGCGTGTTCGGCCCAGCCTTGGTAACCGTCTCCCTGCTCGACCGTGGCATGCGCGTACCCGAGGTCGGCTAGGGCGCGGGCGGCTCTGGCAGCCAGTTCGGGAACGATCTCAATGCTGTGCACCGAATCGCACAGGCTCGCTAGGACCGCAGTCTGGTAGCCGGAGCCCGTGCCGATCTCCAAGACCCTGTGATGCCGCTCGAGCTCGAGCAGCTCGGTCATGAAGGCAACGATGTACGGCTGCGAGATGGTCTGGTCATGGCCGATCGGCAGTGCGGTGTCGTCCGTTGCAAACGCGCGAACCTCGGCGGGAACAAAGCGCTCGCGGGGCACCCTGCGGAGCGCGTCGAGCACCGCCGCCGACTGGATGCCGCGGGCCTCGATCTGCTGCCGTACCATGCGCCTGCGCATATGCTCCCAGCGATCTTCCGCGGGCTGGGCAGAAGTACCCGGGACTTAGGCTAGCAGTGCGGACGCCGTCACGGTGATGAGTGCCGCGCGCCGAGCCATCGCCGGCCAACATCGTAGCAACCCGCGCGGCGCGCCAAAGCTCACCCCGGCGACCGCTCGCGGGCGCGGTCAAGACAGGCCGCCGCCGCTGTGTCCGGCCCGGCCCCAGCCGGAACTAGCTCAGCAGATCCCGGATGCGTTCCAGCGCGACTTCGATACGGTCAAGCGCTGCCGCATAGCTGAATCGCAGGTAGCCCTCGCCATATGACCCGAAAGAGTTGCCGGCCAGGCAGGCCACGCCAGCTTCCTGCAGGATCCGCCCCGCCAGCTCAGTCGCGTCGATCCCTGTTTCGGTAATGTTCGGAAAGGCATAGAACGCCCCGCCGGGCTTCGCACACCGAACGCCCGGGATCGAATTGAGGCCGGAGACGATCACGTCGCGCCGCCGCTTGAACTCGCGCACCATCACGCCCACGCTGTCTTGCGGCCCGCGCAGCGCCTCGAGGGCAGCGCGCTGGGTGAAGCTGGAAGTGTGCGAATTGGAATTGACCTGCAGCATGCAGATTGCATCGACCACCCATTGGGGGTAGACGCCGTAGCCGATGCGCCAGCCGGTCATCGAGTACGCCTTCGAGAACCCGTCCAGGATGATCGTCTTTTCCGCCATTCCCTCCAGCGAAGCGATCGACGTGGGCTTCTCGTCGAACGCAATGAGGTTGTAGATCTCGTCGGAGAGGACGAGCAGGTCGCGATCGCGGACCATGTCGGCGATTGCTTGCAGGTCCTCAGGGGGAATGGTGCCCCCAGTCGGGTTCTGGGGGGAGTTGAGAATGATCAGGCGGGTGCGGTCCGAGAGCAGGCTCGCGAACCGGTCCAAGTCGATGGAGAACCCGCGGCTCTCCAAGAGCGGCAGTGGCACGGGCTTGGCACCGCTAGCACCGATCACCGACTCATACATGGGGAATCCCGGATTCGGGTACATCGCCTCGTCGCCGGGCTCGAGCAGGGCCAGCATCGAGAAGAACAGGATCGGCTTCGCCCCCGGCGTGACCACCACTTGCGACTCGGATACAGGGATGCCGCGGGTCGACGAAACGTAATCGGCAATGGCCTGCCGCAGTTCCGGATCGCCCTGCGTCGGACCATACTTCGTGTAGCCGTCGGCGAGGGCCTTCTGGCCGGCGGCGACTATGTGCGGCGGCGTTGGAAAGTCCGGCTCGCCAATCTCCATGTGGACGACATCCCTGCCGGTGGCCTCCAACGCCCGGGCCTGGACCAAGACCTCAAACGCGCCCTCGCCCCGCATCCGTCCGATTCGCTTTGCTATCTGCATGACCAAAACGCCGAGTGTAGCAAGGCGGTCATTGGTGTCCGGGAGCAGCCCGCCCGACGCTCACCACGGCCGCCACTTGGCCCCGCCCTTCCAGCCCGGCGCTGCCTTCCGCACGTCCTACCCTGCGGCACGGCCTGAGTCTCGAGGCTAAATTCGAGGTAGGCGAGGCAAGGCAGCCGGAGCAGCGTTCGCAATCAGAACTTCAATCGCCCCAACGAGACTATCTCCAAGCAACGAAAGCGGGCAGCTGGGTTTCGACCGGACGGTGCGTCGCGCGGCCAATCACTACGAGCGCTAGCACCCACTCTCCGAACACTAAGGGGACCACGGCGATCTCGAGCGCCGCGACGATGTAAACGCGACGCCGCCCATGATAACGATTAGGTGTAGAATGTTATCATGATTCGGACGCAAATCAGTCTTTCCGAAGAGGACTACGACGCGGCCAAGCAGGAAGCCGCCCGACTCGGCATTTCACTTGCCGAACTGTTGCGTCGCTCGCTCCGAGCAATGATCCCTCCGGACGACTCGAAGCCGTGGATGCGCTACGCCGGCATGGTCGAGACAGGAGATCCCCGTTCGAGCCAGCGCATTGACGAAATCGTTTATGCGGCAAAGCCCTGAAGCGTACGTGGATACGTCAGCGCTGATCGCATTCGCCGATCGGTCGGACACTTGGCACGCGCTTTTCTGCAGGCTCTTTTCGGATCCACCGCGGCTGATCACCAGCCCGCTTGTCGTAGCAGAAGGACACGGCTGGTTCCTGAAGCGCTATGACCGCACGAAGGCGCTGCAGTTCCTTGCGATGGTTGAATCCATCGACGCCTTGCGTGTGATTCCAACAGGCGCACGCGACATCGAAGCGGCGACCAAACTGATGCGTCGTTTCTCGGATCAAGACCTAACCCTCGTCGACGCGGTCGGTCTGCATGCGATCGGCACACGAAAGACCGTGGTGTGCTGGTCGACCGATCGCCATCTCGGGCTCACCGGAGCGAAACTCGCGATTCACGTCTCGTGACCTGATCGCCAACCGGAACTTCACAAGGGTCAATTGGCCGGCAACCCGTTGTAGGCACAGGGCTTTTCCACGATTTCGAAGGCTCCGCACGTAGCATTCCGGTGCCACAAGATAAGCAGGCGGCTGAGCTTCAGTCGGGAGGTGCCTGGTCCGGAGACCAAGGCCGGGGCATTGTCGCTGCAGCCCGCGAAGGCAGGCGTTCCCGCTTGCTTGCGCTGCGAACTCCCTAGTCCCCGTAGACCTCGGCCAGCGCTTGGTTCTCGATCTGAATGCGAATGCGGAGCACCAACAGCTTGAGGGCCGCCGCGACGAGGGCCAGCGCCCACTCTCCGAACATAAGGGGGACCACGGCGATCTCGAGCGCCGCGACCACGTAAACGGGATGCCGCCCGAAGCGGTACGGCCCCGTAACGATGCGCGAGGCGCCCGGCACGGCGATAACTCGCGTGGTCCACATAGGCCCGAGCGTAGCTATCACCCATAGGCGCGCGATCTGCAGAGCGACGAAAACTCCGACGAGCACGGGGGCAGCTGGCGTTGCTCGGTCGACCGTAGCGAGGATTGCCAACAGCCAGCCGACATGGAGCGCCACCATCAGGCGGTAATCCCACCGGCCGCCGTACTCAACCCCGCCTTGCTCCTTGAGCCGACGGCTGTTTCGCCTACTGACTGCAAGCTCGAAAAGGCGTTGGACGATCAAGAAGCCAACGACCATATGCACTGGGCCCGGGGCGAAGCGCCCGACGCTCGGGCCGCCGGCCAGCGCTGCGACATAGATCCCCCCTTGCAGTGCCGCCGCCGCCCAGTCGAACGGAAAGGTCATGATCGTCACTCCTTTCTATAGCGGAAACCGCCCGCCGCCGCGCGGTCAAGTCCTGGCAAGGCCGCTCCGACGCTCGACTGCGCCGGACCCGCAGAGCGATCTTGCACAGCGACAGCAGCCGGCACGCCCGACTGCCCCCGTCGAGGCCCAAGTCTTGCACTGCCAACCGCTTCGAGAGAACGCACAGAATCTTGGCGCCGGAGTCCTCGCATCCTCGCTGCGGGACAACGATGACGCGCCTTTGATGGCCAAGTGCGAGACGGCATAGCGGCGATGAGGGTGAACCCGAGAATTGCCATCCCGGCGCTTCCCGCCTAGCGCTTGGCCACAATTGACACAGGCGCAGGTCAGGGTATGGCTGGCGTGCTCTGGCTGCTTGCGAGATGCGAACCATCATCTGCGGATGCACATAAGCCCGCCGCGAGGCATCGTTGCCCGAAAGGGGACGCCGCGTCGAACGCCAGGCACTTCACCGTCTCCGGATTCAAGGTGTCCGGCTTCAAGACGCGGAGGCCGATCCGCACTCCCTCTTTCTCCACAGAACCCTTGCCCTGTGTCAACTGTGTCCCAGAGCTAGCACAAGACGCAAAGTTACTGCGTCAATTGTGTATAGTCGACAGACAGAACATAGCCGTCCTGTGTCAATTGTGTACAGTCGCTAGGCTTCCCGCTCATCCTGTGGACAATGTTTGCATCAGACCGCCTCGAGATCGCCGCAGCGGACTCCAGGGGCAGAATCGCGGCGAGTACCGAAACGAACGCCACCGTCACGCCGAGGTAATCGACAATCGTCGCTATCAGCACGGCGGGGGCGGATGGGATCTGTGGAACGATTCCGCGAACCGTCGGGGCGGCCCGCCGGCCGCTAGGGCTCTCGACGTATCGATCGGAGACCGGTGGCCCTCGTGATAGCCTGGCTCGCCGAAAACCGAATCGTCGCCAACCTGCTGATGGTGGCGATCCTAGTCTCCGGCATGGTCGCGGTCAAGAACACGCGACAGGAGATTTTTCCCGAAATCTCGCCGGACCGCGTGACAGTGGAGAGCCTGTACCGCGGCTCCACTCCCGAGGAGGTGGAGGGGGCTGTATGCATTCCGATTGAAGAAGCCCTGGTCGGCGTCCAGGGAATCGAGACGATTGCGTCGAGGGCGGACCCGGCCCGTTGCTCGGTGAGGGTCGAAGTTCGTTCCGGCTACAACGTCGACCGCGTCTTTGACGAGATCAAGGAATCCGTGGGAAGGATCGACAGGTTCCCCGACGCGGCGGAAGAGCCTGTCGTCGAGCGCGTCAGATCTCTCTTTCAGGTGATCAGCGTGATCGTTTCAGCGGACACCGACACCGTCACCCTTGTAGCTCTGGGCGAGCGGGTCAGGGACGAGGTCACTTCCCTGCCGGGTGTCTCGCTGGCCAAGCTGCAGGGCGTCCCCGCGCGGGAGATCGCGATCGAGGTGCCTGAAGGCGCGCTGCGGCGCTGGAGGCTGACGTTTGACGAGATTGCCGACGCGATTCGTAACTTCTCGCTCGACCTGCCGGGCGGATCGATCATTGCCGACAGCCGGGAGATCTTCTTGCGCACCAAGGCCCAAGCGTATACGGAGGAAGAATACGGCAACGTTCCTCTTCGTTCGAACAGCGACGGCACCAAGGTCTACCTCAGGGACGTCGCAACGATTGTCGACGGGCTTGAAGAGGTCGGCGTCTCGGCGACACTCGACGGAAGGCCGGCGGTTGTCGTGCGGGTCTACCGGATTGGCGATCAGGCCGCTGTGGACGTGTCCGAGGCAGTTCGCGCCTATGTCGGATCGCAAGCGTCGGTGCTGCCCGAAGGAGTCTCGATCACCACGTCGAGCGACGAGGCACAGCAGCTAAGGAGCCGCATCGATCTGCTCGTCTCCAACGGCCTGGAAGGGCTCCTGCTCGTCTTCGTGGTCGTAGCCCATGTTTAACATTTTCGGATCGCAAGGGCGGCCCAACTGCGTTCTATCAGGGCTTTTCAATGTCAGATAGCGAGGGGCGGATTGCATAAGGAGTTAGGAGAGGGGCTGGACAAACGCGCGGTGGTTGTGCGATAACTCGCAGAGTGGGACCGCAGCACATCCCGTTAGGCGAGGTCCGGGTCCGTCC
>JAJDTX010000182.1 GCA_022826925.1 Bryobacterales bacterium | reverse complement strand
GCTGCTAGACCCCGCCTAGGCGGGTTCTCCTGCGCCCTCGCTCGGCTTAGCGCGGCCTAGTGGCGGCCGCATTGCGTCCGGGCCGTGGATCGGCACCGCCCAGCACTGTGTTCGGCGGCGTCAAACCTCCATCCATGCTGGGCCTGACGCCCTATCTTGCTCAGCATCTCGCTCTGGAAACCACCTTTTGGCCCCCAGTGTGCGTCAAAGCCCCCAATCCTGAAAAGGAATCAGCGGTGACGCGAAGCGCGCGACCCGGCCGCACCGGCTGGCTGCTGTGATATGGTACGCCCTTTGTTCAAGCTCTTTGCGACCACAGATGCAGCCTTCCAACCAAGTGCGTGAGCTCACCGTTCGGGCAGTCGTCATCGGACTGCTGATCGGCACGGTACTGACGGCGGCGAACACCTATCTCGGGCTATATGCGGGGATGACCGTTACCGGCAGCATTCCGGCGGCTATTGTCTCGATGGGCATCCTGCGCGGGCTGCTGAGCCGCGGCACCATCCGCGAGAACAATATCGTGCAGACGATCGCCTCGGCCGGCGAGGCCGTGGCAGCGGGCATCATCTTCACCGTGCCCGCCATGTTGATTACCGGAGTCTGGTTGGAGTTCTCCTTTTGGAAGGTCTCCCTGATCGGCTTGCTGGGCGGCCTGCTCGGCGTGCTCTTCATGGTTCCCTTGCGGAGAGTGCTGATCGTCGAGGACAAGGAGCTGATCTACCCGGAAGGGGTTGCCTGCGCCCAAGTGCTCGAGGCGGGAGAGTCGGGCGGAAGCCCCATGCGCACTATCCTCTCCGCTCTCGCCGGTGGATTGGTGTTCAAATCGCTCGTGGGCTTGGTCGCGGTGTTCCGCGGCACGGCAGAGGCCGCGTGGAGGGTGGCGGGCACCGTGCTCTATGGCGGCACGGACGTCTCGGTCGCGCTAGTGGGAGTCGGCGTGATCGTCGGTGTCGAGATTGGCATCGCCGCCTTGGCGGGAAGCGTGATCGCCTGGCTGTTCGCGATTCCCATCTTCTATTGGGTAAGCCCGCTGCCCGAACAGTCCGCCCTGGACGCGGCGTGGAGCCTGTGGAGCAGCCAAGTCCGCTACATGGGCGTGGGGGCCATGATCGTCGGCGGGCTGGCCTCGATGTGGAAAATCCGCAGTGGCATAGGGAAGGCCGTGCGCCATCTGCTCGGCGGCATCGGTCGAGGCGGCCGATCGGTCGAACGCACCGACCAAGACCTCCCCAACTCGTTGGTCGGCGCGGGGTTCGCAGTGGCCGCCATCGGTACGTTCGTGCTGTACCAATCCGTCACGGGTTCCCTGCCGGTTGCGCTGACCGCCGGGGTCGTGATGCTCGTCAGCTCGCTCTTTTTCGTGGCAGTTTCAAGCTACATTTGCGGCTTGGTGGGATCGTCAAACAATCCCATTTCCGGCACGACAATCTGTGCGCTGATGTTCTCTTCGGTCATCTTGCTGATCCTGGGCATGACTGGCAGCGCGGGAATCCTCGGCGCGCTGGGCGTGGCCAGCATCGTGTGCTGCGCGGCCGCGACTGCCGGCGACACGTCGCAAGACCTCAAGACCGGCCAGCTGGTAGGGGCAACTCCGCGCCTGCAGCAGACCGGCCAGCTCATCGGCATTCTGGTGCCCGTCTTCACCATTGCCCCGGTCTTGACGCTGCTACACAGGGCCTACGGCATCGGCACCGGCGAACCCAATGCCCTGCTGGCACCGCAAGCCACCCTCTTCGCCTCGATCGCGGAGGGGTTGTTCGGAGACTCCAACATCCCCTGGAACATGGTCTGGATCGGAGCGCTGATCGCGATCGGCATCGTTTTGTTCGACGGCTTCCTGCAGCGCTCCGGCAGCCGTTTTCGCGCGCACGTGATGCCCGTAGCGGTCGGCATCTACCTGCCGATTTCGCTGATGGTGCCCATTTTCCTCGGCGGCCTGATCTCGCAGCGCCTACAGGAGCGCTCGGAGGGAGCACGTCACAAGGGCCTGCTGATCGCTTCCGGACTGATCGCCGGAGAGGCGATCGCAGGCATACTGATCGCGATTCCCAAAACGCTCTTCACGGGCATCGAGATTCCCGTGCCTCTGGTCGACAGCTTGTGGCTATCGGTGGCGGCCTTAGCAGCGGTCATGTTCCTGATCGACCGTTTCGCTTCAAGAGACTCCGACGCCGCGTAGCGCTTGCCCGCCGACTGCCGCCGAGATTTCCACACTGAGTTAGATCTTCGCCGGAAATATATCCAGGTGCACGAGTTACGGACTCTTTTCCAACAAGCGCACACCAGATTTCCACAACATTTCACGCGAATCTCACCGGGCGTGTGGAAATCTCGACCCACAACTGCCGGGTCTCCAGCGGACAGGAGGCATTCCATCCACTGCGGAGTGGTGGCACATGCCGGAAACTGCTCGCTCCGGCTCGGATCCGTCGCGGGGAGCGACAGCAGTCGGCCGCCGCGCCGCGCAGTCGTCGGCGTCTGGGCAAGATTTCCACAGCTTGGCCAGAACGGTTCAGAAGTGCTGGCCTGACTGTGCGTTAGACAATGATTTCCAACCTCTGCACACAGGGTTTCCACAGTTGCAATGCTAGTTTTCCAACAACTTTGTGAAAATCTGTGCCCGGACAGCGCATCTGCCAATGCCGAGCGGGCGACCCGATCGCGCGAGCGACGGGTCATGCGTGGGTGTCGAGAGCGTATTCCTTGCGCTTGGCTCGCAGAGCCAGGTATTCGCGGGCTTCTTTCGCCAGCCGGCGGCGCTCCTTGGCGTCGAACATCGCCTTCCTGACGATGCGCCACGCCGCCCGCGGACGGAAGTAGTACTCGTCATAGAAGCGCTCGACCCACTGCAGGATCTCCTTCTGGTCCAGATCCAGATAGCGGATGTTGGGCACTTGGTGGCCCGCCGCGTCAGTCATGGACCCGTCGGTCAGCCAGCCGTTTGCCATGGCTTCGTCGAAGAACGAAGTGCCTGGATAGGGGTGTGCCACAGAGACCTGGATCGTTTCTGTGTCGAGCTTCTTGGCAAACTCCAACGAGCGTTGGATCGTCTCCCGCGTCTCGCCCGGCAAGCCGACGATAAAATCGCCGTGGATCGTCAGGCCGACGCGGTGGGCATCCCGGGTGAACTTGAGAGCCCGCTCGACAGTGGCTCCCTTCTTGATGTTCTTCAGGATCTGCGGATCGCCGGACTCGTAGCCGACAATCAGCAGTCGGCAACCTGCGTCCTTCATTGCCTTGAGCGTCTCGTAATCGACATTGACACGGGAAGTGCAGGACCAAGTGAAATCCAGCGGCTTGAGCTTCGCGCAGAGCTCCAGCACGCGGTCCTTGCGAATGTTGAAGGTGTCGTCGTCGAAGAAAATCTCGTTGATATCCGGGAAGTTATCGAGCGTCCAGCGCACTTCAGCAGCCACGCTGTCCGCCGAGCGCGTGCGCCAGCGATGGCCCGAGATGGTCTGCGGCCACAGGCAGAACGTGCACAAGGCGGGGCAGCCGCGCTCGGTGTAGAACGACACGTACGGATGCTTGAGAAAGGGGACGTTATAGCGCTCGACATCCAAGCAGCGCTTGTAGACCGGAGTCACCCAAGGCAGCGCGTCCAGGTCCTCGATCAGAGGCACGTCCGGGTTGTGCACCACCTCGCCCGTATGACTTCGATAGCTGACCCCTCCTAGCTCGCGAAAGGGCTTACCATTCGCGAAATCAACGACTTGGAAGTCAAACTCCTTGCGAATCACGAAGTCTATGGCCCCGCACGCCTGCAGGCTCTCAGCGGGGCGAGAGCCGACGTGAGGCCCGACAAAGCAAATTTCGAGGTCGGAGTTAAGCGCCTTCATCGACTCCGCCAGGGCGCAGTCATTGACGAACCCGGGAGTCGAGGTGAACAGGACCATGAACTCGTAGGAGCTCGCCAAGGCCCTCACGTCGGCGGGCTTGAGCTTGTGCGGAGGCGCGTCGACAACGGTGCTGTCCTCCAACATCCCGGCCGGGTAGCATAGCCAGACCGGGTACCAGTAGGACTCAATCTCGCGCGTCGCCGGCCAGCGGGAACTGGCGCCGCCATCGAAGTTCTCGTAGGACGGAGGGTTGAGAAAGAGCGTCCGTTTCGGCATTGTTGCGATGAATCCCTGCGCTCGCGGCGGACGCTCCGGCCGACTGCTGACCAACCACTTTAGCGTGGAACGGGAAACTTGACCCCGCGACTAGGCTTTCGGGTGCGCCGCGTCGTAGACCTTCATCAACTCGTTCATGGACAGTTGGGTGTACTTTTGCGTGGTTGATAGGCTGGCGTGGCCCAACAGCTCCTGGATCGCGCGCAGGTCCGCTCCTTCGGAGAGCAAGTGGGTGGCGAAGGCGTGCCGCAACGAGTGCGGATGCAGGGACGGGTCGCCACTCAGCAAGCGTGCGTACTTCTTGACGACCAGTCCGACGCTGCGAGTCGTCAGGCGTCGGAGCTTCCCTCCCCAGCGGTGCAAGAACAAGGCCTTCTCCGTGCGCGGGGCCTTGAGCCCCGCCCGCACCTTCAAGAAGCGTTCCAGCGCTTCGTCGGCCCGCGCTCCATACGGCACCTGGCGCTCCTTGCGGCCCTTGCCCCTGACTTCGATCCAGCGCTCGGCCCTGTCGATGTCATCCAGATTCAAGCCCACCAGTTCGCTGACGCGCAGCCCGGCACCGTAGAGCAGTTCAAAGATCAGGCGGTCCCGGACGACCTTGTCCGGAAAGCGGTCTCGCTCGCTGTCAAACTGCACGGAGTTGACCATTTGATTGGTGTCCTCCGCACTCATGACCGGCGGCAGTTTCTGGGAAATCTTGGGAGCAGCGAGGCTGCGGGCCGGATTGTTGGGCAAGCCCTCCTCTAGCACCAGATAGTCAAAGAAACCCCTCAGCGCCGCCAAGCGGCGCGCCAGTGTCGCTGGCGACAGCCCCTTCGACCGGCCCTCGGCCATGAACTCGCGAATCATCAGCCGCGTGACTCGCCCTATCGGCGGGGCCGACTCCTGGCCGGAACTGAAATGGCTGACGAACAGGCCTAAGTCCCTTCCGTAGCTTGCAATCGTGTTCTTCGATGCGTTGCGCGCCCGCAGAGACGCCAAGAATCTCGTCGCCGCGGCCGAGATGCTGTCGTCAGGCTGCTGCTTGCTGGACATTGAGAAACTCGTCAAGCGCGGCTAGCCCCAGCGCGCACTGCTGCCGGCGCCTCTCCCGCTTCTGTCGTCGAAACTTCCGCTTCAGCTCAGCTGACGGTGGCGGCAACAGGTCGAACGTGATGTTTGCCGGCTGGTAGTTGTTAGGGTCAGCCCCGGAAATGTAGCGGCAGAGTGATCCATGGGCCGTGGCGGGCGGCCATTCCAGGACGGATTGTCCGAGGGACAAGCGGACAGCGTTCCAACCGGCTATCAGGCCCGTCGCAATGGACTCCACGTATCCCTCGACGCCGGAGATCTGCCCCGCGAACAGGATGTTGGCGTGCTCCTCCCACTGCAGCGTCGGAAGCAGCAGGGCCGGCGCGTTGATGTACGTGTTTCGATGGATTTGCCCGAAGCGCAAGAACTCGGCGCGTTCCAAGCCGGGAATCATGCGCAACAAGCGCTTCTGCTCGCCGTACTTGAGGTGGTTCTGGAATCCGACGATGTTGTACGAGCCGGCCCGGGCGTCCTCTTGGCGGAGCTGCACGACGGCGTAGGCACCCTGCCCGGTTCTCGGGTCGCGCAAGCCAACCGGCTTCATCGGTCCGAAACGCAGCGTGTCCGGCCCCCGTCTCGCGATCTCTTCAAGCGGCAGACAGCCCTCGAAGTAGTTGGGATTGTCGAAATCGCTGGAATGATGCTGCTCGGAGGCCAGCAGGGCGGCTAGGAAGCTCTCGTACTGCTCCTTGGTGAACGGGCAGTTCACGTAGTCAGCGCTGCCATCGATCGAGTGCCCGTAGCGCGAACCGCGATAAGCGACGGACATATCGATCGTCTCCGCGTCGACGATCGGGCTGATCGCGTCGTAGAAGTACAGGCGGTCGTTCCCCGTGCGCTCGGTGATCGCCTCTGCCAAGGCGTCGCTCGTCAGGGGCCCGGTAGCAATGATCCAGATCTCGTCGCTGTCAATCGCGAGATCGGTAACCTCCCCGCGCTCGATCTCGATCAGCGGCTCGGATTCCACCGCGGCGGTGACACCTCGAGCGAACAAGCTGCGATCGACCGTCAGGGCGGTCCCGCCCGGAATCCGCACCTCGGCCGCCACTCGCATCGACATCGCACCCATGCGGCGCAGCTCCTCTTTCAGGAGCCACGGAGCGCTGCCCTCCGTCTCGGTCTTGAGGGAGTTGCTGCAGACCAACTCTCCAAGGGCGTCGGTCTTGTGAGCCGGGGTCGGCTTGCCCGGGCGCATCTCGTGCAGCACGCACGGCACGCCGTGGCGGGCGATCTGGACGGCAGCCTCGGAGCCCGCCAGCCCTGCTCCGACTATATGGATTGGGCGCGGCATCGCGGCACCGGAGTCGCTAGCCAGCAGCGAACCCACGGCCAACTACGGCCACTCGCCGACACATGGCGCGGTTCACGACCGGCTCGCTATTGAAAACATTTTAGCCTAGGCTGGTTCTAGAATCCACGGCGCTTGGTGCGGCGCGGCGCGGAACGAGTGGATGAGAGGGCAGCGCGGCTACGACGCGAACGCGATTCGCCCGCGGTGTGCGGAGGGTCGAGCTAGCTGTCCTTGGCGGCGCCCGCCTGGCTGGTCCCTTGGCCCTCTTCCTCGCCGGCCTTGAGCGAGGTCTTGAACTCGCGGATGCCCTGCCCCAGCCCCTTCGCAAGCTCAGGGATCTTCTTGCCGCCGAAGATGATCAGAGCGATCATCAGGATGATGAGCAGCTCTTGCATGCCAAGCGGCCCCACGAAGAGAGCCATGGTTGGTTCAAGGTGTGCCATATCGTTGTGCCCCCAGTTTAGCAGACCCTTTGGCGCGCCGAGACGTTTCGACCCCCATCCTGCTGGCGCAGTCGCGGCTGTATCCCGACTTTACTGCACTCTTGGCCCGTTGCGCTTGTCTCGGTCTCGCATATAGACCTCGAACTTCTTGCGCGCCTGCCTGAGTTGCCACTCGCGATAGCGCGCCTGCGGATTCCACGACGGCAGCGACAGCTCTGGCAGCCCGGCCCGGCGCCGGACGAAGTAGTATCCCAGAGCCATGCCCGCCAAGTGGACAGTGAAGGCCGTGCCGGTCGGATTTCCGCCGTGCGAGAAATCCTGAACCGCGCCCAGAAGATTGATCGCGGCATAAGCCACCGCCACCACCCAAGCCGGCACCGGCAAGATGAACGAGATCAGGATGGGCGTGTTGGGATACGTAACCGCAAAGGCGGTGACTACAGCCAGCACTGCACCCGATGCCCCGACCGTCGCCACGCCGCCCGAGCCCGTCACGAGACGAATGATCACGTCCACAAGGGCCGCTCCCGCGCCGCAGACGAAATAGAAGTGCAGAAATCGCCGGCCGCCCCAGTCACGCGCAAGGGTTCCGCCGAACATCCACAGGGCGAACAAGTTGAGGCCGACATGCCAGAGCCCGCCGGGATCGTGCAGGAACATGTAGCTGGCGGGCTGCCACAGGGCGCCGCGCACGAACATGTCCGGGGTGAGGCTCAGCCACCGAAACAGCCCGATGATCGGGCCGATCCCGATCGCGAAGGCAACTGCGAACGCGAACCACGCCCCAAAGTTCGCCCACAGCAATTGCTTGATGGCGCGCGGTGTCGGGGGCATCATGCCGAAGCCTGATGACATCCCGGATTGGCGGTACGTGTAGCGCATGTCCGCTCCCTTGAGTCTATGCCAGAACACCCCAGGGCTGGGTTTGGCGATCAGGCCGGTGTCGCGGCAACTGCGACACGCTGGCCTCGCTGCGAGAGAACATGCCCGCGCTTGCGGAAAGATGCGCGGCGCGTGGCGCATTAGCTACGGACGGGGATCTGGCAGATCGATTCGCGGCAAGCCGCTTGGGCAGGCCAAGCGGGCGAACGAGCGGTCGGACCCGGGCGGTCGCAGAGCTACGCAGCAAGTTCGGCGGCCTGGCGCACGAATCCCCGGTAGCGGTCCCGGAACCGGTTGATGAACTCATAGAGCACTGCGTCGGCGGCGGTCGGCGACACAGATTCCGAGAGCCGGACCGGGGGGAAGATCTTCGCCGCCAAGCGAGTCCTAGCGATCTGCTTGTCGAAATTGGCCACGGCGATGGGAAGCATCAGAGGTTCGGGCTCGGTGCCGCGCACCACCCTGAAGGCACCCGCCCGGAAGGGCATTGGCGACGATTCGGTCTGGGTCGAACCGCCTTCCGGGCAGATCACAAGATTCTGCCCGGCGCCAAGCACTGCCCGGGCATCCTTGAGGAACCGTTCGCGCACCCGCTGCAGTTCGTCACGTGTCTGCTCGCCCCTCGCAGAAACCGAGCCGGAAGTCACCGTGATGTAGCCCAACCGGTCAAAGTACCTTCTGTGCCCTTCCTCGTCGGGCTCGGCCTGTCGAACCACCCGCACTGGAGCCGCGCCGTAGCGCTCGTACAGGATCATCGCGCTGACGAAGTGCGTGTCCAGCGTGAGTTGGAACTCATTGGGCAGCGTGTTCTCCGGGTGATTCGACAGGTGATTCATCACCACGACGAAGCCTGCCTCCGCAGGCAAGTTCTCCCAGCCCTCGACTCGGTAGTCGGTGAAGTTGTACAGCTTCCGGAACTCATCGCAGCAGGTTCGCCGGACCTCTTCGGGAGCGTTGGCGTCCGGCGCTTCCGCCACAGTGTCGTAGATCCTCTGCAACTGGCGAAAGACCTGTGCCTCGCGCTCTGCCCCGGCGGCCAGCCGCCGGCACTCTAGAGCCAGTTCCCGCTCCGCGCCGTCGTCGGCTCGCACCAGACCGTCCAGGATCTCGAAGGCGTCTGCGGCCGTGAGCCGACTCTCCAAGTAGATCGGAATCTTGTACAGCGGCGAGTTCACGCCGAGCATTCCGCCCCGCTTCGCCAGCAGTAGGCGAACTTGATCGGCTTCGGGCGAGTGCTTCCGAGAGGCTAGCTGAGCTCGGCTGCTGCCGAGCCGGTCCCCCAAGGCCCACAGGATGCGGCGGACGAAAACAATTCCGAAGCGCGGCCGTTGCTGGCACTGGGCTTCGACAAGCTTGCGATCGAAAGCTACTACTCGCGTTATCTCAAGGGCAGTGGCCGTTGCGCGGCAGCGGTAGGGCTCGACCATAGCCGACCAACCGATGAGCGCCCCCGGCTCGTTGATCCGGTGGATCTTGATGCTCTCATGAGATGCGTCAAGGCGAGGATCCATCTCGTCCGGGCTATGCGGTGCGAGCAGCGAGAGCTCGACAGTCCCGGAAACCAAGATATAGAGGCGCTCCGAGGGTTCTCCTTCCTCTACGATGCGATCGCCCTTGCGGAAACTCATCCGCTCGGCTTCGCTGGCGAGCGCCACCAGGTCCTCGTCCTCGAAGACGTCGAAGAATGCCGAGTCCCGCAGCAACTCCAGCGGTGCTTGCATGAGCGCGCTTGCGTCCTTCCCCTCACGATGGGGCGCGCGGCTCGCCCGGGCCGCCCTTGACGCAACAGAATGCTAGCATTGCAGGGGATTTGGGCCTCTCGTTATGGGGCCGATCAAATGAATCTTTGACGATCGTGGCCCGCCGACTGGATTTCCGGGCTAGTCCGTTCGCATGGACACGCAACCCCCAGCACGCCCGGCGCTGACCACCCCGCCAGGGTTCGGCGACTTCTGGGGCGAAGCCTTGGACGAGTTGCGGGCGACGCCCGCGGACATCGAAGCCGAATCGTTCAGCTATCCGGTCTATCGCCAGTTGCAGGGTCACAAGCTACGCTTCTCGTCGCTTGGACGGGTGAAGTTGCGGGGCTACTCGATCTCTTGGAAAGACAACTCCGCGCGCCCAATGGTGATCCACGCCCACGGCTACGGCGGTCGGGCCGCGGAGCAATGGCTGTGGGCGCTCAGCGGCTTCAACGTCGTGGGGTTTGACGTCCGGGGATTCGGCGAGTCGCTGGCGGCCCTGCCGAACCGCTCCGATTGGGGCTGGATGCTGACCGGGATCGACGACTCCCGCCAGTACGTGTTGCGCGGAGCGGTCTGCGACTACATCCGGGCCAGCCAGGTCGGCGCAGAGATGTTCGGCGACAGAACCAGGCGGACGATCTTCCATGGCTTCAGCTTCTCGGGTGCCTTGGCGCTGATGTCCCAAGCGGTCACGCGCGCGGCGAACGTCTTGGTCATGGGGGTGCCAACGTTCGGATGGCACGAGGGGCGTCTCAAGCTAGTAGTCAACGGCAGTGCCGTCGAAGTCCGCCGCTATCTCGAGGCCCGGCCCCGTGATCGGGATCGCGTCATGCACACTCTCAGCTACTTCGATTCGATGAACTTCGCGCCGCTCATTGAGTGCCCCACGTTGGCCGGATATGGCCGCCGGGACATCGTCGTGCCTCCGGAGACAGTGCTGGCAATCATCTCCCACCTCAAGTGCCCGTGCGAGACGCTGTCGCTCCCGGTCAGCCATACCGACGAGCCCGAGGAGGCCGCTTGGAAACACTTCGACGGAGCCTGGATCGACATGGCAACGCACGGTGTGCCCGCAGACTTCGGACGCGACGCACCGGTGTATCACATCAACGCTGACGGCCGGATGTAGGACGAGCGCAGACATCCCGCACTGATTGACCGGCACCGAGGAGAACCGGTCTCCGCGGCAGCGGGCCGCACAGGCGCAGAAGGGTCGCGGCGTCAGGGTCGGTGAGCCCGCGGCTTACGCTCCGACCGGATGCTCGTTACAGGCGACTGACCACGCAATCTCAGCCGTAGACGCCACCTCGCGCCCCAGCTGCAGCGCAGTGGCCGAACTGGCGTTACCATCCAGGCCTCGCTTGTATACGCCCTGGCCGATCGCTGCCGACCGATACATCGAGAAGGCCAAGTAAAAGTTCCAGTGTTTCTTCGCATCACGTCCGCTAAGCTCGCAATATCGATCCAGTTGCTCCTCGTGGGACGGAATCCCAGTCTCGCTAGGCACGTTGTTCTTGAGGGTATTGTGGCGACGACTGGGGAGGTAGTACGTCATCAAGTTGTAGGCCAAGTCCGCGAGCGGATCCCCTAGCGTGGACAGTTCCCAATCCAGCACGGCTAGGATGCGCGGCTCGGTGGGATGCAGGATCATGTTTCCCAGCCTGTAGTCCCCATGAACGATCCGGGTTTCCTCGAAGTCCGGAATGCTCCGCGGCAGCCAGTCCGCCAAGCGGTCCATGGCTGGGATGGTCTCTGTCTCGGAAGCTTGGTACTGGCGTGACCAGCGGCTGATCTGCCTGGCGTAGTAGTTGCCCGGCTTCCCGAAGCGCTCGAGGCCGACATCATCCGGGTGCACCGCGTGCAGGGCGGCCAACACCTCGCAGGAATGCGCGTACACCGCCGATCGATCGCTCGATGGCAGGCCGGGCAGTGTCGGGTCGTGGAAGACGCGGCCAGGCACGTGCTCCATCACGATGAACGGCGTCCCGATGATGTCGCTGTCCTCGCAGATCAGCAACATCGAGCAGACCGGAACCGCCGTGCCGGCCAAGGCCTGCATGACGCGGAACTCGCGCTCAACCGCATGGGCGGAGGGCAGCAGCTGCCCGGGCGGCTTCTTCCGCAGGACGAAGCGCCTCTGGTTCGACTCGAGCAAGAAGGTGGGATTGGACTGGCCGCCCTCGAACTGGCGGATCACGCAGGGACGCTCGAAGCCTTCCAAGTGGACGGCCAAATAGTCCTCAAGCGACCGCTCGTCGAAGCGGTGGGCCTCACGGACCGGAGTGGTGATCGGTTCCGGGCTGATCACGGCGGCTTGCGCGGTTCAGCGATTGTAGCGAACGGGCACATCCCAAGCCATGCTGCCGCTGGCTGGACGGCAGGCGGCCGGGCTGCGAGCAGCGAGTTGTCTCGGCGTGATACTGTGTTGAATTCCCAGCAAAGGAGGCTCGCGAGAAAATGAGTTTCAGCCTAGAAGGCAAGGTTGCTTTGGTCACCGGCGGCGGCCGGGGAATCGGCAAGGAGATCGCGCGACGCTTCGTCGAAGCTGGCGCGGACGTGATGATCGCCAGCCGCAAGCTGGAGAATCTCCAACAGACCGCGGACGAGTTCTCGTCACTTCCGGGCCGCATCGACGTGGTTCCCTGCAACATCGGCAAGGTGGATCAGGTCGAAGCCGCGGTCGCGGCCACTGAGAAGCGGTTCGGCACGATCGATGTCATGGTCAACAACGGCGCGACCAACCTCGAACAGGGCCCGTCGCTCAACGTGAGCGACGCCGCAGTGCTCAAAATGGTCGAGATCAATGTCCTGTCGGCGGTGCGCTTCCTGCGCTTGGTAGTGCCCAAGATGATGGAAAAGGGCGGCGGGTCCGTCATCAACGTGGCTTCCATCGCGGGCCTGCGACCCCAAAGGGAGGGACTGCTGTACAGCTTCACCAAATCGGGTCTGATCATGATGACCCGAACCTGGGCCAACGAATGGGGGCCAAGCGGCGTGCGCGTCAATGCCATCGCGCCGGGGTTGGTGCGTACAGACTTCAGCTCGTTCTTCTGGAAGAACTTGGACGAGGACGCCCCGTATCCGCCGACTCAGCCGATCCAGCGGCTCGGAGAGACCAGCGACATCGGCGGCATCGCGCTGTACTTGGCATCGGATGAGTCAACGTGGGTCACGGGCCAGACGATGGTCATTGATGGCGGCGCGACGGCCCGCTAAGCCAGCTCAGGGCAATAGCTTCGGAGTAAGACATCCGCAAACGGGGAATTCAGCGATCAGGCACCCATAAGTGTGCTGAGCGTGGTCCTATTCGAACCAACTCTCTTGCCGCTGTCCGGGCTTCGGCGCTCCTTCCGAAACCCTTCTCGATTGCGGGATAGCCGGCCGCCCTGCGAGAATGGCAGCGGCGATGAACCGGCGCCAGCTCATTCGCAGCTCCCTGCCGGCTCTCGCGTTCGGCCCACTCCTTGAGCTCAAGGCAACGGGCGGCGCGGCTGCCGCCGAGGGCCGGGACCGATTCGGCGGATGGACGGGCAAGCGGTTCCAAGCCACCGGGTTCTTCAGGGTCGAAAAGGATGACCGCTGGTGGCTTGTGACCCCGGAAGGAAACGCGTTTCTCAGCTTCGGAATCAACCACTTGCATCCGAATTGGTGGAACCAGGAATACAACCGAGAGGCATGGCAATCCCGGCTGGAGCTGAGCGATTTGGAAGGCCCCGAGTTTCGAACGGCACTAAGGGCTTGGTTTCTTGAGACGTGCCGGGAGTACGGATTCAACACCGCTGGAGTCCACACCGGGCTGCCGGTCTTGAACGACCCGAGACCGGCCATCCCGTACGTGCAGCCGATCGTTTTTGTGGACATCCCTCACTGGAAGACCGCGATTCCCGACGACAATTTCCTAGACGTTTTCGATGACGATTTTGGCCGCCGTTGTGACCGCCTGGCAAGGGAGGTAGCCGCCCCGGCCCGGGACGATCCACTCCTCCTCGGCTATGCCATGACGGACTGCCCGCTTCTGACAGAAGAGGATTGCCGCGAGCGCCCGGACGTAATCGGCGGCGCGCGGCGGCCCTCTAGGATCGGCTGGCCGCGCCGCCTCCGGAACCTAGGCCCGCGAAGCCCTGGGAAGGCAGCCTACGTGGAGACCGTGAGAGAGCTCTACAGGGGCGAGATCAACGACTTCAACGCGACCTATGGCACGCGATTCGACTCGTTCGGAGCACTAGCCTCCGCCGAGCAATGGCGTCCCCGAACAGACCTATCGAACGCCAATGAGACCCGAGACAACATCGAATTCCTCAAGCGCGTTGTGGCGCGGTACTACCGGACGGCCCGGGCCGCGATCATGCGCCACGATCCGAATCACTTGTTCGTAGGGGACAAGATCAACGCCAACACCGATTCGCTAGACACCGTCTTGCCCGTCACGAGCCGCTTCACGGACCTCGTCTTCTACCAAATGTACGCGCGATACGAGGTGCAGGAACCGGGACTGGACCGCTGGTCGAAGCTGGCCGACAAGCCGCTGATCAATGGCGACTCGGCCTTCACCATGATCACCGAGACCATGCCACGGCCATACGGGCCAATCGCCGATAGCCTCAAGGAGCGCGCTGACTGGACGACGGAGTTCTTCCGGAGCGCGTTCGCACGTCCCGACTTTGTCGGCTGGCACTATTGCGGCTTGATCGACGGATCGAATCGCGTAGAGGGCAAGCGGGAGCGGCAGCATTCCGGCCTGCTCGACGGCTACGGCGAACCGTATCCTGCACTGAAGGAAGCGCTTACGACGTGCGCGGACGAAATCTACAGCATCGCTTCGGGCAGGCTCTGAGGAACGCGCCTCCACACCCACCGGAGGCACTCGTGGCTTGGCGGGAAAGCGCGCCGCCGGCGGCTGCGCTCCGCTGCGACAGCCGCGGCAGAAAAGCAGCGATCGGACCCGGCGGTTGGCTGGGCGGGCTCACTTGCGGCTGACATCCGAGAGCACGGGTCTATGCTCGCTACCGAGTGTTGGGAGTTGGACACGGTCTCGTCCACGAGCGCTTAGCACGCCTGCCTACGAAACCCCGCCAGTCATCGATGCCCCGAAGAGAGCGACACTTATTTAATTCAAACTATAGTAAGAATCCTAGCGAGTGCTCGCAGGCCAGTAAGAGGTCTGCCGGTTGCCGCGAACCGAAGGGAGACCTCACGGAACGGGCGACTCCGCGATCAAGCGCCGGTAGGCGCGCCGAGCGTGATCGTATGCGGCCCGTGCTTCTTCCCGTTCGCTGGCGCGTGTGAGCGGCGCTTTCTGAGACCAGCACTGATCGACCGCGGCGAGGCACCATTCGGCGCTGCGCCGCGACGCTCGGATCGGCTCGCCATCGACCGAGACGAAGATTGGGTTGGTGTGCGACGACATCGGGATTCGTGCCGCGACCCATGCGCTGCGCGGAAGCTCAAGCGAGAACTCCAGGTCGTGGATCGTCCCGTCGGCAAATATCTCGGCACGCTCGGCCACGCGGCCGTTCACGACGAGTTCCACAGCGACATTGCGGCTTCCGGCCACACGCGCTCGTTCGACATCCCAGTACGGCTTCTCGTCGGCCGCGAGCCCGTCAAACCGAGGATCCGGATGCCGGCCCAGCATCGCCGCGGCCTTGAGCCGCACGGTAACTGCTTCGTTCGCTCCGACGGCAAGGTCCGGCTCGCCCGACCCCAGGCTCACCCCGCCCACCTCGAAGTCCATCAAGTGGCTCTTGCCATCGCTGACGTAGGCCGCGCCGCGGCGAATGCCTTCGACCCATCCTGCGTACGAGAGCTCGTCCAGCTTCACGTAGCTGCGTCCGAGGCCGACCCGCTCCTGATAGATGCAGGGAAAGTCGGTTTCTCCGGAGATGCGCGTCCGGAAGCCAACGTTGAGAGCGTGGTACCAGATGTTCATTTCCCAGTAGTAGGGGGTGTCCACCGCGGAGAGGAAGTCGATCGTGTTCGGGTGGGTCACGTCGACGATGTACTCGTTCGCGCCGATGCCGTCAAACCCGGGCATCTCGAGCGAGGGAAGCTCCTCGGCGCCGATCTGGAGCCCCCAGCCGGAATGCGAGAAACCGGTCACAGCGCCCTGCGCCTTGGCCCACTGCAACACCGGCAGGTCCCATGAAGGCCATTCGTCGATTCGCGTTGTGCCGGGATAGTCGTCTTCGCTGAGGCCGAGCAGCACCAAGTGCCCGGCATGGCTCGACGGAAACCCCGAGACCTCGACGTCGTAGTGCATGACGCGCTCGTCGCGTGATAGGGGGTGGTCCGTGCTGGAGAAGAACTGCTTCTGGAAGTACCACGAGGGTCCCCATGTCAGCACCGCGCCGATGTTCAGGTTTTCGCCGAGAATCTGGCGCAGCATGGCCATCGGCCCGACGCCTTCGGTCGGGTTCTTGTAGTGGGCGCAACCCGAGGCGTGGACATGATGGTCACCCGACCACCAGCCGTACTTCGAAGGGTCGATCCAGCGCTCGAGTTGGACCGAGATCGCCGCAGGACTGTCGCCAGAGACCGGAAACTCCTTGGTGCGGGTGCGGAATTCGGGCCCACCGCCGTACTCGACGGTGTAGTACCCGTCCGGCAGGCGGATGTCTTCGCCATCGAAGCGATAGACATGCTGCTGGAACGGGAAGTCCGGCTCTAGGCGTTTCGAGGGATTGGGGTAAACCCTGCCCTGCCTGTCCTTGAAGAGGAACGATGCCACGCCGGACTCGCCGGACTCGCTGCGCACGCGCAGGGGGATGGAGCGGCTCGGAGCGATGTCGAATGCGATCAGGATGTCGTTGCGAAAGCCGATGTCCTGGCTGCCCTGCCCTACGTCCATCGCGATCTTGGCCGACCGCTGCCCGCGGTCGCGGCTGTAGACCTGCAAGATCTCGTATTCGATCGGCAGTCCCGTCAGCCGTGGCGCCATCGGTGGGTCGGAGTAGATCGAGATCTCGGCCCAGCGGTCGCGCACCTGCTGCTGGCCGAGTTCCATAGCCGGCTCGTGCTCTCCGCGCGAGCGCAGCGAGGTCGGTCCGCTGTTGGGGCTGAACACCCGCAGCGGCGCAGTTACGCCCGCCTGGTTGTGCACCTTGACGAGAAAGAGCCTAGTTCCCTGCTCCACCAATGTCGCCTTAGCGGCACCCTGCCGCACCTTGACCCGGCTCTCCGGGTTGATCTCGACATGGACCAGGACCAGCTCGTCCAGGACCCGCTGGATTTCGCGAACCGCCGCGGACTCGTCCGGCAGTCCGACCGCAGTGCTGATGGCCTTGGCGGCGTTGGACTCAAGCGGCTGGCCCAGATAGACCAACGCTTGCTCGAGCCGACGAGTGTGCTGTGCAAGCGGCTGCAGCGCAATCTCCGCCTGCGACCACAGCGCGAGCGGCGCCGCGACACAGAGCGCAACGCCGCAGAGAACTGAGCGAAACATCATGTGCGCCCCCGGCGCTGACCTAGGATAACCCCGAGCCGTTCCGGAATCTAGCTATGAGACCGGCTCCGCGCAATGCCAGCGGAGCCTCAACAATAGGCCCTCGCGAAGAGTTTCTCAGCGTGTGGAGCGGCCATTCCGCGTGGCGCAGGCAATGTGGGCAGAGAGACCAATGTCCGCACTCCGCAAACAGCGAGCGGTTTGCTCGATCTACCCGTGCTGGGATGGGACTCGACGGCAAAATTGCCGTCTTGGGGAGCGCCCCCGCCGTAGCAACCGGTATGAGCTCCGGACGCAGGCACATGTGTGTTCGAGAGTTCGGTCCAGACCGCGTTCGTCAGCTGGTCGAGCGGAGATCAGCGGCGATGTCCGTGCGCACGAAGTCGCCGCCTTTGCACAGCAACGGTTGGTCGAGCACTTTCGCTAGGGCGTAGGCAAAGCAGTCGCCGAGGTTCAGCCGTGCTGCACGGTGTCCCTTGCCGTATTGCATGAAAGCCCGACGGGCAATCTGAGCCTGCTCCTCGTCCACCGAAACGATCTCGATGCGGGTCTTGCCGATAAAGAGGTCGAGATCACGCAACCCTTCAGGCCCGTAGCGGGAGCCGATGACGATCGAGGTCTCGACGAATGAGACCGCGGACACGACGCGGTGTTCCGCTTGCTCGATTGCAAGAACGAATCCCCTGCGCTCGGGCTCGGTTCGGAGCATGGCAACCAATGCCGAAGTGTCGATCACCATCAGGACGGCAGGCCGATCTAGTCGTATCCGAGGATCTCGTCCGGATCGCGGGAATCCAGGACTGGCAGAGATGAGCAATGGTCAGCAATTTCCTCCAGTTCCTGCGCGAGGCTGCGACCGGACCGGTCCCGCCGGAGCCTATTCAGCCGGTCTCGCAACGCTACCGTGACCGCGCGCGTCTTTGTCTCGCCGGTCAGCCGCGCCAGAGCTTCGGCGAGTTGCTCCGCCTCGGCGTTACGAATATTCAGAGCCATTGCGTATTCAATACGTCGGGATCAGAATCCACATTGTGTCAATTTGGCTAGCCGCTGCGGATTGCCGGGTGAGCGCGGCAGCCCCGAGCTAGCAACGGCCTATACGCTACCCTCGCCCGTGGTGGGTGGTCTAAGCCGCCTGAGTGAGGGAGAGCGCCTCCAAGTCAGCGCCGCGGAGGACCCGGCAGAGCTTGAGATTCCTGAAGATGGATGCCGTCCGTACCGCAATCTGCAGACGTGCGGTGGCAACGGCCTAGCCACGTGTCGCAGGCACCAGAAGTTCGCCCAGAATTGCATCGCAGTCGAGGACTCCGCGGAATTGTAAGTCGCCATCGTACGTGCCACAATGAGTGCAGATATCCCGCGCCCCGTCCGCAGCTTGGCGGCGGTCGATCGATTAGAGCGGTTGTCCGCCCGATTCGCCTAACCGGCTGCCCGGTTCATATCGACTCGCCATGGGCAAGCAGCTACACCTCGTCCTTAAAAATCTGCGCCGGAATCGCCGTCGGACGGTGCTGACCGTGCTGAGTACGGCCATCTCAGTCTTCTTGATCGGGTCGCTGATCTCCGTCTACGCCGTCTTCTTCGACAACGAGGTCCGAGAGGAGTCCGCTCTGCGGCTGGTAACCCGCCACCGGGTCTCGTTGACTCAGGCGTTGCCGTATTACTACGGGGCTCGTATCGCCGAAACCGACGGTGTCGCCGGGATCTGTCCGATGAACTGGTTCGGCGGCACGTATATCGACCAGCGGCCGGAGCATATGTTCGCGCGCTTCGCGGTCGATCAAGAAGCCGTCTTTGAGATGTATCCCGAGTTCAAGGCTCCGCCCGAGCAAATCGAGGCGTTCAAGCGCGACCGGCAGGGCCTCGCTGTTGGGAAGACCATCGCGGACAAGCTCGGCTTCGAGATCGGGCAGCGAATCACGATCAAGGGAGACATCTACCCGTTCGATCCGGAATTGACTATTCGGGCCATCTTCGAGGGCCCAGATGACATGCAGGCCTTTTTCCACCTCAAGTACTTGGAAGAGGCCGTCGGGCCCGAGCGCGGATCCGAGGTCGGGGTCTTCGCCATCAAGCTGCGTTCAGCCTCGGACGCCTCGCGAGTGGCGACGGCCATCGACGACATGTTTAGGAATTCGCCCGTGCCGACGAAGACCGAGACGGAGGCTGCGTTCCAGCTCAGTTTCATCAATCAGCTGGGCAACATCAAGCTGTTCCTGCTGTCGATCGCTTGCGCCATCATGTTCAGCATGCTGATGGTTACTGGCAATACCGTGGCGATGTCCGTCAGAGAGCGAACTCGGGAGATCGGCGTTCTCAAGACGCTCGGCTTCCAGCCCGGCTCCGTGCTTGGCATCGTTCTCGGAGAAGCGATGCTGATTTCGCTTGCAGGGGGCACGGTCGGGATCTTGCTGACGGTGTTCGTAAATCAAGCGCTGTCCGAGGTAACCGTACAGTTCATCACGGGATTCAGGCTTCCAGCTTGGGGCGTCCTGGCGTGTTTCGCGACGGCAATGCTTCTCAGCGTGGGCAGTTCCGTGATACCCGCCACGATCGCGGCACGGGCCAACATCGTGGACGCGTTGCGTCATACCGGGTAACTGGTAGGTTGGCCATGCTGATCCCGATCACCTACAACTTCAGGAACCTGTTGGTCCGCAAGACAACGACCATCATGACCGCGCTCGGCGTCGCCTTGACAGTTGCGGTCATGCTCGGCGTCGGAACGCTAGTAGAGGGCCTGCGCACCTCGTTGGTAGCCGGCGGCGATCCGCTGCACCTGATCGTAATGAGACAGGGCTCGACTGCGGAACTGGTGAGCATTGTCTCGAAAGAGGACTTTGACGTCATCAAGTTCAGTCCCGGGATTGCCCAACTTGATGGGGAGCCGATGGCGTCTCACGAGGTCATATCGGTCGTACAGCTACCGCTGCGCGACGATCCGACCTCTGAAGCCAACGTCAGCGTGCGGGGCCTCGCCACCATGGGCATCAAGCTCAGGCACGATGTCGAATTGATCGAAGGCCGCTGGTTCACGCCGGGCAAGCGCGAGATGGTCGTCGGGCAGGGCGTCCACGGCAAGCGTGCCAACACGGACATTGGCGAGAAGATTCTCTACGGTCGCGGCGACTGGGAGGTGGTCGGCGTCTTTTCAGCGGGCCAGTCGGCGTTCAACAGCGAGATCTGGGTCGACGTGAACTTGGCCGGCACGGATCTGGGCAGGGGTGGCTCACTCAGCAGCGTGCTGGTGCGCGCCCAGGACAGCGCGGCCGCGGCGGCCCTGCAGAACCTAGTAGGGGACGACCAGCGCTTGGGACTCGAAGCCGAGCGCGAGAGCGAGTACTACGCCAAGCAGATGGTATCTGCCGACCCGGTCCGCTATCTCGGCATGTTCGTGGCGGTGATCATGGCCATCGGAAGCTGCTTCGCCGCAATGAACACGATGTTTGCGGCAGTGGCGAATCGTGCGCCGGAGATCCGAATCCTACGCCTGTTGGGATTCTCTCGGACCAGCATCCTTGCCAGCTTCATGCTGGAATCAGTATTGCTCTCGCTATTGGGCGGCCTGCTGGGCTGCGTGCTGGTTCTGCCCTTGAACGGACTCGAGGGCCGGATCGGCAATTTCATGACCTTTGCCGAGTCGACGTTTCAGTTCCGTCTGACCTTGGATTACGTCGTCGGCGGCCTAATCTTTGCGGCGACGATGGGCGTCATGGGCGGTCTGCTGCCGGCATGGCTCGCCGCCAGACGGGAGGTCCTGCAGTCGCTGGGCGACCGCTAGCGGTGCTCCATGCCTGACCAGCGCTCATTTGACCAGGCCCTCGAAGGCCTCAAGATCGACCGCTCGAGTCAAGGCGGGAGGCGGCGGTCTAGGGCCGCTACCGCATGGATCGTAGGCGGCGTGGCCCTCTTGGGCGCGCTCGCCGCCTGGCGCATTGCCGTCGCGCTGTTCGCAGCCCCGGAAATCGAGACGTTTCGCGTACGCGCGCCGCGGAGCGGTGCCTCGGGCGAAGCCATCGTCTTGCAGGCAGCTGGCTACGTGATCCCCCATTACAGGATCGAGGTCGCGTCCAAGGTCGTCGGCCGCGTCCGCTGGATGGGCGTCGAAAAGGGTGACCATGTCAACGCCGGAGAGGCGATCGTCCGACTCGAGGACGATGAGTACCAGGCTCGCTTGACGGAATCGGTCGGCACGCTGCAGGCGGCCACGGCCCGCCTCCAGGAATTGGAAGCCGGCTCTCGCCCTGAAGAGATCGATCGGGCGGAAGCGGACCTGCTGGAAGCCAAAGCCCAGCTCCAGGAGTCCGAGATCGAGTTCAGGCGTGCGACGGAGCTTCACAACCAGGAGCTGATCGCGAGCGCGGAGTTTGACCAAGCGCAATTCCGCCGCGACGGGCTGGTCAGCCGAGTCGAGTCGCTGACGAAGACGTTGGAATTGCTAAGGCTCGGGCCGCGCCAAGAGGACATTGACTCGGCCAAGGCCGAGGTGAAGCGGGCCGAGGGGAGCGTCGCCTACAACCGTACCCTGGTCGATGCCACGGTAATTCGGGCTCCTGTCACCGGCACGGTGCTGGAGCGCAACGTCGAGGTGGGTGAACTGGTCACCACCGGTTTCGTGGGCGAGCGGGGAGCGAAGGGGTACGTGGTGGCCATGGCCGACCTGAACGATATCCAGGTCGAGCTGGACATCAGCCAGAACGACTTCGCGAGAGTCTTCATGAACCAGCGCGCCATCGTCGCCACTGATGCCTACAGGGACCGGGACTATTCGGGCGCGGTTGTCGAGATCTCCCCGGAAGCGGATCGACAGAAAGCCACGGTCCAAGTCAAGGTTCAAGTTCTGGAGCCTGACAGGCTGATCCGCCCGGAAATGAATGCGAACGTAGCGTTCCTGGCACCCGCCGAGGGAGAACGAGAAGGCAGCCAGGGCGTCTCGAGCGCGCGGGTGAGCGTCCCGGCCGAGGCCCTGGTGGACGGCAACAGCGTGTTCCTCTACGTAGAAGGCAAGGCTGTGCGCAGGCCGATACGCGTCATGCGCACGACAGCGGACGGGGTCGAGATTGAACAAGGTCTCAGCGGCGGGGAGGACGTGATCCTCTCGCCGCCGGACGAGCTTGAGGACGGCGATGACGTCCAGAGGATGAGCGAATCATGAGCGCCAGTACCGCTGTTTCCCTGAAGGGCGTCCTGAAGGAGTATCAGCGCGCCGACTACTCCGTGCGCGCGCTGGATCACATCACGCTGGACATCCCGTCCGGCCAGTTTTTCTGCCTGATGGGACCGTCAGGCTCGGGCAAGTCCACGCTGCTACACCTAGTCGCCGGAATCGATCGCCCTACCGACGGCACGGTCGAGGTCCTCGGCTCTGCCATCGGCGAGATGGACGATCGCAGCCTGGCGCGCTGGCGAAGCCAGAACATCGGCTATATCTTCCAGAGTTTCAACTTGGTGCCGGTGATGACTGCGGCAGAAAACGTTGAACTGCCGCTGCTGCTCACCCACCTGTCGAAGAAGGAGCGCCGCGAGCGAGCCCGCAGCGCGCTGGAGATCGTCGGCCTCGGGGATCGGATGGGCCATCGCCCACAGCAACTGTCCGGAGGTCAGGAGCAGCGAGTCGCGATCGCCAGGGCAATCGTGACCGATCCTTCCATCATCCTGGCCGACGAGCCCACCGGCGAGCTGGATGCGCAGTCCGCCACGGACGTGCTGACTATCTTGGAGACGCTGAACGCCAATCATGCCAAGACGATCATCATGGTGACCCACGATCCGCGAGCCCGCCAGTACGCCAAGGAGAGCCGTTATCTGGACAAGGGCAAGATGACGGAAATGCCCGAGATCCAATAGCGGGGCCCGCGCAGTTGAGTGCCGAAGGAGATAGCGATAGCCGCAATGCGAAACAATAAATGGATACAAAGGTGCCGACGTACGTGGTCACGATAGAGGCCGTGCAGGCGCCGGCGGCGCATCTGACCGCGGCTGGCGAGCGCGCGCTCGCCGACGAGTTGAGACTCGTTCACGGTCTCAGGCAGGCATGGCAGTTGCTGAAGCGGCTGAGCAGGGCCGTCGCCTGGCGCGCGGGACGAGTGGTCGGTTCCCTCCGGCGCCGTATCCGCGTGTCGTATCGGGCGCGATGCCGTCCCGGGCGCCGCGCCGCCGGCTGAGCGATACGGCATGGCCACGATCTTGGGCATCTCGGCCTTCTACCACGACTCGGCGGCGGCGCTGGTGGTCGACGGAGACATCGTGGCCGCGGCCCAGGAAGAGCGGTTCACGCGCCGGAAGCACGACCACGCGTTCCCCGTCCACGCAATTCGCTACTGTCTCGACGAGGCGGGGATCGCCCCGGAGGCGCTCGACTACGTCGGCTTCTACGACAAGCCGTTCCTGAAGCTGGAGCGCCTGCTGGAGACGTACCTCTCCTACGCCCCGCGCGGGTTCCGGTCGTTCCTGCGGTTCGTGCCGCTCTGGACGAAGCAGAAGCTGCACCTGCCCCGCGAGATCGCGCGCGGGCTGCCAGGCTACCGGCGCCAGATCGTTTTCACGGAGCACCACGAGTCGCACGCCGCGAGCGCGTTCTTTCCGTCGCCGTTCGACGAGGCAGCCATTCTGACGCTGGACGGGGTCGGCGAATGGGCGACGACCACCTATGGCGCCGGCCGCGGCAACCGCATCGAGCTGACCCACGAGATCCGCTTTTCGCACTCGCTCGGGCTGCTGTATTCCGCCTTTACCCATTTCACCGGCTTCAAGGTCAACTCCGGCGAGTACAAGCTGATGGGACTGGCGCCGTACGGCGAGCCGAAGTACGTCGACCGCATCCGCGACCACCTGATCGATCTGAAGCCGGACGGGTCGTTCCGCCTCGACATGTCGTACTTCGAGTACTGCCAGGGCCTGCAAATGACGTCGCGCAGGTTCGAGGCGCTGTTCGACGGGCCGCCACGGCAGCCGGAGGCGCTGATCACCGAGCGGGAGATGGACATCGCCGCGTCGATTCAGGCCGTCACCGAAGAGGCGATGCTGCGGGCGGCGCGCCACGTGCACGCCGAGACAGGGATGCGCAACCTGTGCCTGGCCGGCGGCGTGGCGCTGAACTGCGTCGGCAACGGCCGCTTGCTGCGCGAGGGCCCGTTCGACGACATCTGGATCCAGCCGGCGGCGGGCGACGCGGGCGGTGCCCTCGGCGTGGCGCTCTTCATCTGGCACCAGCTTCTGGACCGCCCACGGGACGCGCGGACGCCGGATGCCCAGCACGGCTCGCTGCTCGGCCCGCGGGCAACGGACGACGACGTCCGGGCCTTCCTGAACGGCACCGGAGCGGTCTACGAGGAGTACGCGGACGATGCGTCCCTGTGCGATGCAGTAGCCGACCTGCTGGCGCGCGAGCAGGTGGTGGGCTGGTTTCAGGGGCGCATGGAGTTCGGCCCGCGCGCGCTCGGCTCGCGCAGCATCCTGGGCGACGCCCGCAGCCGCGACATGCAGTCGGTGATGAACCGCAAGATCAAGTTTCGCGAGTCGTTCCGCCCGTTCGCGCCGTCGGTGCTGCGCGAGCGGGTAGACGACTTCTTCGAGATGCGGCCGCGGGAGGACAGTCCGTACATGCTGCTGGTGGCGCCGGTGCGGGAGTCCCATCGGACGCCGCTCGACGCGGGCGGCAACGGATTGCGCGGGCTCGACAAGCTGAGGGCGGCGCGGTCCGACGTTCCGGCGGTCACCCACGTCGACTACTCGGCGCGGGTCCAGACCGTGGACGCCGAGCGGCATCGGCGCTACGCGACGCTGCTGCGGGCCTTCGAGGCGAAGACCGGTTGTCCCGTGCTGATCAACACGAGCTTCAACGTGCGGGGCGAACCGATCGTCTGCACGCTCGAGCATGCCTACCGCTGCTTCCTGGCGACGAACATGGACGCGCTGG